>JBJXDZ010000155.1:0-5904 GCA_046154645.1 Hyphomicrobiaceae bacterium | reverse complement strand
CCACGTCGAACATCCCCCGCCCTCGGCCGAACGCGGCACAGGGCTTCCAGTTGACGGAGTTTTACTCCGGCGCAACCGACCGACTCGGTTGCTTCACTGAGGGATTATTGCTCCGGCGCTTACATACGCGCCGCCCGGCGGGCCAAGCTGTTCCGCTTGCCGTCGATCATAGGAAGATCGGCCATCGCCTCAGACGCAGACACGGCCGGCGGCAATGTTCGTACTCCGGTGTCCGCCTGCTGATAGCCACCTCCCTGCCCGCGGCTGACCAGCTTCAAAGCAACGGAACGCATCCCCATGTAGCCGCTCGGCAGGTCGCATCGATGAGAGGCATCAGGGAAGCGAACCGCCGCGCCCAACTCTTTTCGGAAGGCAATGAGGTAGATGCGATCCCGCATCTGCGGAACGCCATGATGTGCGCTGTTGATTAGCGAATAGGCCGCCTCATAACCCATTCTGTTTAGTGGGCCGAGCATCTCCTCGACGATATTGCGGCCGCTGAAATTCAAAATATCCGGCACGTTCTCCATTAGCAACGCGAGCGGCCTAAGGCTGTGAATATATTCGAGGTATCTCAGATAAAGTCCTGCGCGCCGGTCCTTTGTGTAGGCAAACGGGTCTTCGCCGACCGCCCGCAGTTTTGCTCTGCCGATCCGCGCATAAGCCTGGCATGGCGGACCTCCGATAATGACGTCGAAGGCGTCCTCTGGTCGTCCCTTGTAGAATTCCCGCGCTATCTGCTCGGGGTCTTCCTGGCTGACATCCCTGGTCCGCGCGTGCTGCGCGATCACATCGTGGGGAAGCCCCTTGTGCAGGTTGTCGGCGTGGGTGCGCGCCGCAATCGGATCGGTTTCCATGGCAGTGACGATCTCGAAGCCTGCGGCGGCGAACCCGAGACTCAGGCCTCCGCACCCAGAGAAAAGGTCGAGCACCCGTGGGCGTACAGCCCGCCCCCGATGGCCGGACAGACGATTGATCTTCCGCTCGATGCAACCAGGCATTGCCACTGGTAGTCGCCCGTCGTTCACTCTCGCCCGGCACGATTGATGAGGCGGCCGTACGAATCGATCTGCACCCTAGGTCGGCAGTCTGATACCAAGCCTTCATGGCCGTGACCAGGCCGCTTGCGAACAAACCTGGAGATACACAGCGTGGATGTGTTGACCTCGGAGCAGCGACGGCTCTGTATGTCGAGGAACCGCGGCCGGGACACCGTCCCCGAGTTAATGCTTCGAAAGGCCCTTTGGGCGGCAGGCTGCCGCTACCGGGTTAGCGCCAAACTGCCGGGCCGACCCGACATCGCCTTCATCAGGGCGCGGGTGGCGGTATTCGTGGACGGCTGTTTCTGGCATGCGTGCCCGATCCACAGCACACGTCCACGTTCGAACTCAGCGTTCTGGGCCGCGAAGCTTGAGCGGAATGTCATGCGCGACCAGGAGGTCTCGCTGCGGCTCACGAACGATGGATGGTGCGTTTTCCGATTCTGGGAGCATGAGGTCCGTTCTGATCTGTTCGCTGTTGTCGACAAGATCTCCAAAGCCGTCAGGTCTTGTCCATTATGCCCAGAGTCAACAAGCTTCGCCCTTGCCTAAAATCCCACAGGGCTCGGGGTGTGGAACCGCCGCCGCGCAACCGCAACGCATCATGCGATTGCCACACGAATCCGACGGAGCGCCACTTGGAACTCGCCTGCGCTCCAACTGCTTTACTTCCGCAGCCCAGTTTCGCAACTTACTAACACGCTGATTTTATTCGCACTTGGAGCGTGGCGCGAAACTCCTGAATTGCGCACCGCTCTATGGAAAACGAGCCGTCGCGCTGATCATGCGCCACTATCGTCGCGGGCCTCGAAATTGACAACTGTAATGTTACAAGTTACAATTGCTGATGATCGAGAGCTTTCGACACAAAGGGCTGAGGCGCTTCTTTGAAGATGACGACGGCAGGAAGCTCCCGACGGACGTGCTGGACCGTATCCGCTCGATACTGACCCTGAAGAAGTGCGATCCATGCCGATGAAGAATCCTGCCCATCCGGGCCGCCTGTTGAAGGACGACCTTGAGGCTTTGAAGCTGACCGTAGCCGAGGCTGCGGAGGCATTGGGTGTCACGCGCCAGCAGCTTTACCGTGTCCTGAACGGTACGAGCGCGATCACGCCGGAAATGGCTGTCAGGCTGGAGAAGTCGATAGGCACCTCGGCTGATACGTGGCTCCGCATGCAGACGGCTTACGATCTCGCTCAAGTCCGGCTTCGCATGTCCGCGATCAAGGTGAAGAAGCTTTACCCGAAGGTTGCCTGAGCGGACCTGGAGCCCGCTCCTCCGGTCTGGAAGATGATGACGACGGCGGTCTTGCCGGTCAGACGACTTGACGAGAATATATCATTTTTGATATGATGATCAAGATGGCATGGACGGTCACCACGTTGAACGAGGTCGTCGACGCGGAGATCGAAGCGCTCCCCGTCGATATGCGGGCGCGACTGGTGCGGTTGTCGGAGATCATCGAGCAACATGGCTTGGATGCGCTCCCGAGAGATGCAGTCGACCACCTCGAAGACAAGCTGTGGGAGCTGCGCATACGAGGCAAGACAGGCATCTCGCGCGCCATTTACGTGACCGCGTCAGGGCAACGCGTCGTCATCGTGCGCGTCTTCATAAAGAAGACCCAGAAGACGCCCAATCGAGAACTCAGACTGGCCCGTGAGCGGGCGAAGGACGTGATATGACCAAGATGAAGGAACTGCATAAGAAGTGGATGCGCGATCCGGAATATCGCCGCGAGTACGACGCGCTCGAAGAAGAATTCGCGCTCTCATCCGCGATGATCGAGGCGCGCTCCCGTGCCGGCCTCACCCAGGAGGAGCTGGCCGCAAAAATGGATACCTCGCAGAGCGCCATCGCCCGCATGGAGAGCGGGCGGTCGATCCCGTCTGGCTCAACACTCAAGCGTTTCGCGAGAGCCACCGGAACCCGGCTAAGGATCAAGTTCGAACCGGCAACGACCGGCAAGCGCGCCTGAGCGAAGGCTGTCGCGGCCATCCGGCTGTCCCAATCACCCGCTACCCGACCTTGAACAGGCCAGCAGCAGATGGTGGAGGGTAAGCACATGGCAGGAAACAGCAGCCTCTACACGCTTGTCTATGATTCCGCCGAACTGGTCGCCCTGTCGGCGTGGCAACAGTCGCAGATCGACGAAGTAGTCGCCTCCTACCGCCGCCACATGAAGCCGGCGAAGCCAATGGTGGCCGTGCGCAACATGAGCCCAGCCTTCCTGGAGATGGCGATCCAACTGGACGTGCTGCTCTCCGAGTACCGCGACAAGTACGGCCGATGGCATCTGCTCATGCGGCATTGCGAACGCAAGGGCCTTCCACAGGAGCAGCGGCATCGCTCCGGCCAGAAGGTGCCTGTCCCCGAATTGCAGCGCATCATGAACGTCGCCAGCGAGGCACAAGACGCGGTCGGGCGGATGATCCGCACCATCGAGAACACCAAGGCCGTGCGTCACGGCGACCGCGTGCTCAAGAAGAAAGCCGGTGATCTGCGATGCTGCAACTGGTTCCGACAGCTCGACTGGCTCTACGTGCTCTACGACCAAGACGCAGCGGAACGCCAGCAACCACATCCGCTCACAACCGGACTCCAAAACAACGGCAGGATGTAAACATGGCCGACACACCGGACGGCATTACACGACGGACCATGATTGGGATCGGGATGGCCAGTGTTGCGGCGAGCGTACTGCCGCCCGCCGTGCTGGCATTACCCCTGCCCGCGGCCGAGCTGGCGGTTACGCGCGTGAAGATCCAGACGATATTCGAAGTGATCACCCGACACTATGGCGTCACGGTCGATGAGATATTGTCCCCCGATCGGACGCGACGTGTGGTCGAACCGCGTCAAATGGGCATGTACTTGGCACATCGCTTCAGCGGGCGCTCACTGCCGGAAATCGGACGGCGGTTCGGTGGCAGGGATCACACCACGGTGCTGCACGCAGACCGCAAGATCGCACGCCTGACACAGGAGAACCCAATTCTGGCAGGACATTCACGCTCGCTGATTGCCGGAATCGAGCGCACGATGGCGGCAGACGGAGAGGCCATCGACTGGACGGCCGTCAGGGCGGATTCCGGTTTCGGGAAGCCGAAACGCGGGGTCAATCCGCATTTCGACAAGTGGCTTGATTGGCGAGAGCAGAACCTGCTGACATGACGAAGCCGCCGCCTTGGCCAAAGGACGGCGGCTCCATCGGTTGCTCAGGGTTTATCGAGCCTCTTTCCCTCACCAGACCATGACGGGCGAACCTGTCTGCCCGACCGTCCGACGTTGATCGACATACTTTACCGCCCCGTAGGATTCACTCATCACCACGGCCAGCCCGGCCGCATCATCGGGCTCCAGGTTCTTTGCGATGTGGAGCACGCGGCCACGTTTCGTGATGACCCGAACGCCGTGCGTGTAGCGAAACCCTTTCGGCCCCCGCCTCGCTTCCTCGCACTCGATATTGGCGATGTCGGCGACGGTAGTCTTCCAACCGCCCTCTTCCGAGGATTCAATCGTGCCGTCATGCCGGAAGACGATCCATTTCTTGAGGGTTGGCAGGTAGTCATAGACTGCCCACGCAAACATTGCCACGAAGCCAGTGATCGCCGCCGCGATGATCAGGTCCCGGCACACTTCAGCACCGAACGCGCTCCGGCCAATCAACCCCCCGGTCGCGAGCATACCGGCGGCGATGAACGAGAGCGCGCCGATTGCCTGCACCGTGGTTTGCAGACCCACACGCGCCTCGCACCAGACCACACACCGGCCCATGCTCTGGCTGTCGTCGCCGATGACTTCGTAATCTTCGCACTCGAAATTCATAGCCCACCTCCTTCGTTATCGAGCCGTTCCAAATAGATCGGACTGCCGCCGCCCGTGATGATGAGCTGACGGCCGCTCTCGCGCGCAAAGTGCCGGGTTATTTCGTTGGGCTCGAGCAGACGCACAGAGCGCAAATTCTCGCGCCGGCCGAGATCGCCATGGGCCATGGCAGCACCCGACACCCGCACTTCCTGCCGCTCGATGACCTGCGTCATGCCAAGCCGCTTCGAGAGATAATCGGTCGTCGTTGCGTCCACGTTGCCGAAAGCCTGAAGCGTACCGGCGTTGCCGAGGAAGGTTTCCCAGGACTTCGGGTAGTGGGTCTGGAGCTGGGAGAGGTCTTGCAGCACGGCCCACAGCTTGACGCCGTAACCCGCGAGCAAACCGGCCGCCATTTCGATCGAGCGCATGTGTCCGAGCGCCGGGAATTCCTCAATCACAAACCACACCGGCAATTTCCCATACGGCACCGGAGCCCGCTCCATGGCCGCGAGCGCTTGCTGGATCATCAGACGAAGCCAACGATAGTGCGTCGCCATGCGCAGGCCTGGCAGCACCAGATAAACGGTCATGTTCCCCGATCGAAGGTCGGTCAGCCGGAAATCCGAGCGTTCGGTGATATGCGCCACATCGTCGAACGACGCCGTCTGCTCCTGCACGGTCGAGAGAATGCTTTGCAGCTCGCGCGGGCTCAGATCGAGCTTGCCCTTGAAGGACGCGCCCGTGTTGGCGACCGCATTGATCGGCGACTTCGCCATCGCCGTGAACAGCTTTCCCAAGTCTTCCGATGTGCCGCTGATCATTCGCCGGAGCTGACGCAGCGTCGGCGCTTTTCCTGTTGTCGCGACAATATGCATGGCGCAACCCCGCAGGAGATTCTTGCCTCCATCCGTCCAGTGCGAGTCTTTCGTGTAAGCGCCGGAGCAATAATCCCTCAGTGAAGCAACCGAGTCGGTCGGTTGCGCCGGAGTAAAACTCCGTCAACTGGAAGCCCTGTGCCGCGTTCGGCCGAGGGCGGGGGATGTTCGACGTG
>JBJXDZ010000154.1:0-7251 GCA_046154645.1 Hyphomicrobiaceae bacterium | reverse complement strand
TTACCGTGCATGTCGTACAGCCCGAAGCGGTTGGGATCATAGCTGCCAACCGGGGCCGGCACGGAATGGCCATCGTTGCAGAAGTCGATCGTAGTCATGGTCGGCGCCGCCTTCTTGATGAATTGATCGGCGAGATTGGCGTGCTTGCACAGTTCCCGCTCGTCGTCGCCAAAACCATAGATGGTTTGGCTCCCGGCTCGGGCCGCGTACTCCCACTCCGCCTCGGTCAGCAGGCGATAGGGTTTGCCTGTTACGCGGGCCAGCCAATCGACGTAACGTTTTGCCTCGTCCCAAGAGATATTGATGACCGGCTTGCGGCCCTTGCCCCAGCCGGAATCGGACACTGCCGGACATGCCTTCAGGCGCACGCACTCCTCGTAATCATCGAATGTGACTTCGAATTTGCCGACCGCAAAGAGCTGGGAGATGGTCACTTCGAGCTGCGGACCTTCGTCCGACCCGCGGCCTTTCTCGCTCTCGGGCGATCCCATAACGAACTTGCCCGCCGGGATGACCACCATCTCGGGACAGGCCGATGCGCATTCGCGGAATGTGTCGCCCGGCTTCAGGGCACGCACGCGATCCTCATTCAGCAGGTGCGGCGTGATGCTGGCAGCGATGTAGGGGCGCACGACTGTGACCTCGTGGGCCAGTGCCAACAGCGGCTCCTTGTAGATGACGGCCGTCAGTGCCGCGATGACGCCGAGCATGAGCGTATAGATCGCCGCCCGGCGACGGCCAGCGGCGCGCGCGGCGACGGTCGCTTCCTTTCGGCAGGCGGTGAGATAGCGGTTCGCTGGCGCCAGCGTAGACTTGAAGATTGGATCGGCAGCGATCTTCTCGGCGTTTGCGAGCCGCTCGCCGCGCCGAACGAGGTCGGACGGTTGTTTGCCGCGATCGGCCCACTCCGTCCCTTCCTTCAGGACGTCGTCGCGCAGCTTCAGTGCGTCCTTATGCTTGTCGAGCCAACCGGCGATCGGCGTTCTTCTCAGCAGGGCCTCGTGAGCGACCTCGATCGTGTCTCGCCCTCGCGTCAACAGGCGGACGTCCTTGTGCACTAGTGCGTCAGCCAGAGGCGCCAAAGCAGCGCGATCCCCCGCGAGCAACTCGGCCTCTTGCGCCACGAGGCGCTTGGCGGCATTGGCGGCCGGGTCCCAGGTGGCGAGTTGCGGAATGAACAGGTCGTGCAATGCCTGCTCGCTGCCGGCTGCCCCCGCCTTGCGGCGCGCTTCAGCCAGAGCCCGATCAATGGAGCCCTCTAGGCCACCCATGCCGTCGTAGCGGGCGAGCGTGAGCTTGCCGTCGGTGCCGGCCTCGCCGAACAGCCGTTCCAGCGTGAAGGCGAGCAGCGGCAGCGCATCCGCGCCGCTCGTGTTGCGGGCCAGCGCGGCGACCAGCTCCGGCTCGACAGTGATCGGCCGCACGCGCGACGAGTAGACCGCAGCCGGCTTGAGGATGATGTCGCGATAGGCATCGGCCGGCAGCGGCAGAAGCGGCAACGTCTCCGGTGCATCGAGACCGAGCGCGGGAAGTCGCTGCCATAGTGCTTCGACACTGTCGGCCCGTATCGTCAGCAGCACATAGGGGTCCACGTCCGCAGGCGGTGCCTTGAGAAGCGAGGCAAGCATCGTGAGCAAGCGCTCGCTTTCGGCCGCATTCTCGGGCGCGAACAGCTCCTCGCCCTGGTCGATGGCGATAACCGGAGCGGGAGGCCGCGCGTCCGGCATGCCGGCGCGCCGGACCGAGGTGGCCAGCGCCGTGGCGTCGGCCATCAGATCGGCGAGGGCGGTGTCGCCGCCCTGGAAAAGCCGGGCGTGGATATCAGCTGGCGCCATCTTGCGCCCGTGCCTCTCCAGCCATGGCGCGAACCGGCGGCCGAAGCCGTCAGGACCCGTCAGCACCCCGAGCGCGGGGCGAAGCACGGCGAGCGACACGTAGTCCGTGTCACGGGCGAGCCGTGGCCATAACCCCGCGCGCAGGTAGGACGATTTGCCGGCGCCCGAGGCGGCTTGGATCACGAGAATGCGCGGCGACCTGCGCCTGCGCATCTGCCGCAGCTTGGCGAGACCCGTGGCGATCTCGGCCTCACGGCCGAAGAAGATGCCGGCGTCGTCCTCGCTGAAGGCGGCAAGGCCGGGATAGGGACCTGCCAGAGTGCCATCGGGCAGCTTGCGGGGCGCCCAGGCGAAGCTGCCGGGCGCGATGCCGCGTGCCTCCAGGCTTCGCTTGATTGAGAGCAGGGCGGCCAGGTTGAAGGAGACCCGGTGCACTTGTGCCAAGTGCTCGAACGGCTCCATGCGCTCCAGCGGCTCGGCCGAGAGGTTGACGAACTGCGTGTCTGCGAAGCGCGCAAGACGGGCGTCGTCGTTGATCAGGTCGCGTAGGATGACGACCAGGATCGGCTTGCCCAGGTCCTCGGCGAGATTGATCTCGCGTTGGCACTCCTTGCTGTCGAGGCTGTCGGGTGAGGCAAGCAGAATGACCGCCTCGCACGCCGCGTTGGCCTTGCGCAGCGTGTCGCGCCAGCGCTCGCCCGCGCCGATGCCGTGCAGGTCGATGAACACGTCTTCCTGGTCCCAGCCGTTGGCGATCAGCCAGCGCTGGAAGGCGAGGGCGGCGACGTTGTCCACGCTGGAATGCGAGATGAAAAGACGCGGCAACGGCCCTGCCCCCGGCTAGATTAAGACTGGCGCAAGAGTAGCGGGCGGGTATCCGGCTGTCACTGGTCACCATGGTGCTGACTGAACACGGAATGTTGCTGGCCGGAAATTTCGGCAGAGATGGGTCTCAACCGACTGTGCTCGGTACGGGTGCTGCACACATTATGATCCCCTATCTCTGGACACGGGCAGCGTAGCGCTGGAGGGGTTCCTATGGCAACGGAGTTCCGCAGGACGGCCGTCAGCGGCCTTCTGCGATTTTGGCTACGTGGGAGGCTCGGCAATAGAGAAAGCCCGCCAGCGGTCAAGCTGGGAGGTCTGGCGGGCATTTGATGCTGGGGAATGAGGTTGGCTGCCGAGAAACCTTCGGCTGTTGGCACTGTTAATAGCTAATGAGCGGTCGATCTGATAGAATGCAATTGCGGCTGCCGAAACACTTCGAGATGGCCGGCATTCGAAATATGACCGCCTGAATAGGCGAGACCCCGCTGCCCTGGCAGGCATACGAGGTCTCTAGGCCATACGGTCGAAGGAGGACCGCAGACCATGACTCATCCGATACCCGAAATCCGTTCCGACTGGGAGGCTGCTGGCGCAAAATTGGCGGCGGTGTTGCTTGTCGGCTCCTCCGCCGGGCTTGGCGCCCTCTATGCTTGGTCGACAGGCATCAGGCACGGCGTGGCGCTGGGCTGCCTTTCGGTGGCCATGGCCGTTGCCCTCGATATGGCCAAGCCGTTGGCCCTTTCCGGCGCGCTGGCCGCTGGCTGGCGGCGGCCGGCACGGGCGGCAGCGCTGGGCTTGCTGGCAATCGCGGCCATCACCTACAGCTTGACGGCGGCGCTAACGCTTCTGGGCATCGCTCGAGGTGACGGCTTGGCCGAGCGGGCTGACGCAGGCCAGAAGGCTGCCGATGTCTGAGCCCGGCGCGACAGGCTGGTGGGAGAGCTTGCCGGCATCGTCCGGTCCCGATCGCCGGCCGAGGTCGAAGCGCAGATTGCCGCCGTCCTCACCAGGAACAAAGGGGCTGCCGAGAGCAAGTGCCAGGGGTGGCAGGCGAGTACCGCGGATCGAGCGGCCTGCATCGAGGTCCAGAAGCTCCACGCCGAAGCGGCCCGTGCTGCCCAGCGCGACAAGCTGGCTGCCGATCTGGCCATGGTTGAGGTGGCCCTGTCCACTGCCGGTCCAGCGAGGGCGGCTGACCCCGCCGCGACGGCGATCGTGTCCTATGGCCGCGCCGTTGATCTGGGCTTAGATCCGGAGGCCGTCACGCAATGGCTGCTGCTCGTGCCGGTAATCGCTCTCGAGATCGGCAGTGCGTTCGCCGTGCTGCTTGCTGGCGGCGGATCGAGGGCCGGCCATAGTCCTCGATCAAGCGTGCCTACCTCGGCGGCGGTCGGCCGGCAGATGGCTGCTGACGCCGCGAATGATGCCGGTCCCAACGAGGTGGCGCTCAAGCCGGTGGCTGCCGTGCCCAGCGCATACCCTGCGGCAATCGTGGCGGCTGCTGTTCCGGCCATGGCCCCGGCTGGGCACGTCTCGTCAAGTAGCGAGGCCGTGGGCGGCGGCGCGCCGGCTGGGGAGTACGTAACAGTGATGCCGCCTGCTCAGCCGGAGGCCCGCCTCCTGGCTGTCCTGCGAGATGGCGCTGGACGCTGGACCGGCAGCCAACGAAAGCTCGCCGGCAGGATCGGGCTCACCAAGAGCGGCGCCAACGTCCTCCTGTCCAGAATGGCCCGACGTGGCCAGATCACCGTCAAGACTCGGCCACGGAAAGGGACAGTTGTCCGTCTGGCGGCGTGACGGCGTGGTTGGCGGATGACGTAGCTGGATGCCGCTGCCGGCGGGAGGGCCAAAACCCAGCCAACTATCTCAATTTCAGGGGCAGCGTTGCTGATGCAAACAAATATGCCACATATGTGGCAATTAAGCATCTATTCAGTCGCTTAACTTGCATGGTGGCGGGCCGTCTGCCGACGAAGTAGCAATCGCGCCATTTTGTCGGTTAGTGCTTAAGGGGAGCAGCAGCCGATTGCTTCGAGGAGATAGACCTGACGGGCGCTCCGACCATTTTAGCCCTGCCCCACCGTGTCCAGACATTGCCCGATGACTTCCCAGCAGGGTTCACCCTCAGAGATGATCTGAATTTCAACTGGGTCCGCCTGTCCCAGCGGCGTGATCATGAAGCTTGACGCCTCGCCGGAGGATGTCAGCTGTCCCCTGCTGAACACCAACGATGCAAGCACGCTCATGGGGGTATTGGCGTAGTCGGTAGCGCGCTTTCCTTTGGCAGGTGGCGCGAATAACTGGCCATCCGAAAAGCCGTTATCCACGAGCGCCGGCCAAGCTGGCGAAGCAATGATCTCGTTGACAACCCGAATCTTCTCCAGCCCCTGATCCCTGTGGTCCTTTGGGACGTGGTGAGCTTTGCTCAGTCGATCTGCGAGGCTTGCTGTTGCCACTCTCACGTATTGAGCGCGGACCGCTGCCTGCGACGGCTCACCTCGAGCCTGCCGGGTCATTCGATTAATGGTCGATACAACTTGGCGGGGCACATCCCCAGGCTTCGCTTCAAGTTCAGGAAGTGAAAGAGTCTTCGAGGGAGGGACGCCCGCGGGCTCTGTCTCGTTCCTCGGCCCCCGCTTGGGGCCGGGTCTTCCTTGCTGCGCTTCAGCTTGCTCGCGGTCTCCGATGCCTTCGGAATCTCGACTGGTTCGTGTCGCCGAGCGCCTTCCTTCGCTGCCAGTTGGATGTCATTGCCAATGCGTGCGTGGGGCTGCAAACCATCATCAGCTTTGGCTGATTGGTCCTTATCTTCAGGGGGTGTTTTCGGCGGAGAAGCGGCCAAGACAGAAGGATAGGAAGGCTCCGTAGGATGATTCCTATCCTTCTTTCTTGGTGAAGGTAGTTTATTGGTAGGTGCAAATGCACCCACTGAGCGTTCATTTCCGGCGGCCATTAACCCGGGTGCATTTGCACCCCCGTCATTGGCTGCCGACCCGGGTGCCTTTGCACCTCCGTGTGCCTGTTTTCTACCTTCATGCTTCTTGGTCTGGCTAGCATGGCTGGCGCGCGCGGCCGCCCTCTTCGCACCTCGAAGTTTTTCCCTGTCCGCGCGAATGGCTTTCTCCGCGTCAGGCTTCAGGAAGTCCATCGTTGGGTCGATTGTATATTCTCGACCTCGGAACACGGTGCCGAAGCAAGTTAGCCGGTATCCATTTTCCCTTTTGATCGGCTTGCCGTCTGGACCGAGAGGCATGCCCCCGGTGCTCATCTGCTCTATAAAGCCAGCTACGGTCAGCCGACGTATAATATTCCGGCGGTCCTTGCTTGTGACCTCCCGTCGATCAAGCGCCTCCGCGAAGTTGTTCTTGCTCATGATGATGTTGCCGTTGTTGCGGAAACCTGTTCTCTGATGGCGCCATACTATTTCGACGAATACCGTCTGGTCGCAGTGCCTCAGGTGCCGCCAAGCAGGGCTACCACATACTGCGCGCGGGGTGGCCACGGACATGCCGTCCAGAAGCCCCCGTGATGCCGCCGCTAGACCAGTCGATACTTTCACGGGGAGTTTTTCGTGTTCTCGCTCCCAAGCGATTTGGTCTACGCCGCAGTATGTCCTCGCATAATAAAATAGAATCGCAATTGTAACGTTCGACGGCTTGCCCGCGACCAGGGTGTTCCAGATCTCATCGACCCATTCCCCAGTAAGACCATGATGAGGGGCATAATCATGCAATGCCTGGCGCCCGTTGTCATACCCTCCCGATCCTTCGTGGACGCCTTTGACTACGTCCTCGAGCAACTCCAACGTTGATCGCTTGTTCATGGAGACCGGCAAAAAGCCTCTCGCGGGAACCAAGACGGACAATAGTGCCCGGATCTGCGCTATTGGCACCCTCTGGTCCAAATGGCTCCGTGGCCTCCCGATGCGGGTTCGTTTCCCATCATCAGTTGACGGGGCGCCGGTCATGGCCGGGGTAGGCTGTCCGGTCGCCCCATCCAGCTCGGCTTGCGGGTTCATGTCTGGACAGTTCCAGACGTCGTCACCAGTCGTGGCCTGCTTGCCCGCCGGGAACGCGCGTGGTTGATTAGCCATCGCCTTAGTTCTCCCCACATTGAGCGCGGCGCTGGTGGACTTCGTCAGCAATCTCATGGATGCGAGCGCATTGCCGCGGTGTGATCTCGTCTCGGGCGAGCTGGGCGTGATCCCTCATCCACTCGACCTCGCCAGCGTTGAGCCAGGTCTGGGATGACGTCAGCCGGCGAAGGTAGTCGTGGGCTTCCCCCTGTTCCGCTCGGAATGCAGTTGCCACTCCGGGCGAATTATCATCCCCGAAATGGACGTATTTCTCTTGCCCTTTTCGGGCGCCATCGTATGTTTGGATACCCATAGTTACTCCTAACAGCTAAGCCATCGCTGGCCAGCGAAGGCGATTGATACAAGGCAATTGGAAGCTGGCCGGCGGCTAGGGCTATCGCATTTGGCGGAGCAGCTTGAGGCGGTAGTCCTCATTCCATCCGGCGCGTTTCAATTTCACTCTGAGCGATCCCTTGTCGCTGTCGGCTGCGGCGAGGTCGCGGGCGCGGCGGC
>JBJXDZ010000153.1:0-62671 GCA_046154645.1 Hyphomicrobiaceae bacterium | reverse complement strand
GCGGGAGAGTTCACGCTGAAAGGCGCGTTGACGCCTCAGATCGTCACCGCGCTGATCGGTCTGGGATTGCTCTCGCTGGTGCCGGTGGTCTGGAAGCGCTTCAAGCCGCGGCGGGCCGGCTGACGGTTCAGGCCGGCACCCCATTCGAGTGCCGGCCTGCATCGTGAGTTAAAGATCGCAGATCGATGACGCATCGCGCCGGGGCGACCCGACGCGATGCTGGCGTTCCGCAGCAAGGCAGCCTGACGGGTCCAAGCGAAGACGCACGCTGGCTGAACCAGGATACGGCCCTACTCCGCCGCGCGCTTCTGCTCGATGGCCATCGGGCACTCGGCCCACAGCGCCGACAGCGACGCCGTCAGGTGATCCATATCGGCATCGGAATGCAGCGGCGTCGGCGTCAGGCGCAGGCGCTCGGTGCCCTTCGGCACGGTCGGGTAATTGATCGGCTGCACGTAGATGCCGAAGCGCTCGAGCAGGCTGTCCGTCACCAGCTTGCAGATGACGGGATCACCCACCAGCACCGGCACGATGTGGCTGGGATTGTCCATTACCGGCAGGCCGGCATTCTTGAGCTTGCGCTTGAGGGTTGCCGCCCGCTCCTGATGGCGTTGACGCTCGGCGCCTGACACCTTGAGATGGCGAATGCTGGCGAGCGCACCAGCCGCGATCGCCGGCGCCACCGAAGTGGTGAAAATGAAGCCGGGCGCGAACGAGCGGATGGCGTCGCACAGGTCACGGCTGGCCGCGATGTAGCCGCCCATGACGCCGAAGCCTTTGGCCAGCGTGCCATTGATGATGTCGACCCGGTCCATGACGCCATCGCGCTCGGCGATGCCGCCGCCGCGCGGGCCGTACATGCCGACGGCATGCACCTCGTCGAGGTAGGTCAAGGCGCCATACTTCTCGGCCAAGGCACAGATGCCGGCGATCGGCGAGATGGTGCCGTCCATCGAGTACACGCTCTCGAAGGCGATGATCTTCGGCCGCTCCGCCGGCAGCGCCTTCAGGTGGCGCTCCAGATCCGCCAGGTCGTTATGCGCGAAGATGCGCTTCTCGCCGCCGCCGTTGCGAATGCCGGCAATCATCGAGGCGTGGTTCTTGGCGTCGGACAGGATGACGGCGCCGGGCAGCAGCTTCTGCAAGGTGGCAAGGGTGGTGTCATTGGCGACGAACGCCGAGGTGAAAAGTAGCGCCGCGGCCTTGCCGTGCAGGTCGGCCAACTCGTGCTCGAGTTCGACGTGGAAGTGGTTGGTCCCGGAGATGTTGCGCGTGCCGCCCGAGCCAGCCCCCACCGTGTCGATGGCGTCGTGCATAGCCGCCAGCACCTTCGGGTTCTGTCCCATGCCGAGATAATCGTTGGAGCACCACACCGTGATCGGGCGCTCACTGCCGTGGGCGTGATAGCGGGCGGCCGGAAACTGGCCCCGTTGGCGCGAGATGTCCGCGAACACCCGATAGCGCCCCTCGGCCTTGATAGCCTCCAGCGCCGTCCGGAACCTCGCTGCATAATCCATGTGACGTCACTCCCCAGGGCCCTCGCAACGCGGAACGCTTGGCCCGTCCTCTGGCTGCACGAGTGGCTAGCATAGAGGTCGGGCTCAGCAAAGCGATGGCATTGCCGGAGAGAACTTGCCGCAGCCGGGCAGTGCCCCATTTGCGCGCCGTCAAATTGCCAAGGGCGCCGTCGTGGCCGTGGTCAGCACAGGCGCCAAGCCAAGCCCCGTTGCCGCAGCAACGGCAGGATTCAATAAGCCGAAGCGGTCGGGCCGAGGCCGTCCTTCTGGTAGAGATCACGGCGGAACTGGATGACACCATCCTCGGTGGCCCAGGCGGTGATATAGACGAAATACAGCGGCACTGGTTTTTTCAGTTTTACATCAAGGCGTTCGCCCGATGTTTTCATGGCTGCCACGCGCTCGGCATTCCACCCCTGCTCCGCCATCAGCCACGCCGCCAGATGCTCGATGCCTGAGATGCGCACGCAACCCGAGCTCGCCGCCCGGAAATTGCGCCCGAACAGCGTCTGCGACGGCGTGTCGTGCATGTAGACCGAATGGCTATTGTGGAAGTTGATCTTGACGAAGCCGAGCGGGTTCTCCGGCCCGGGCTGTTGGCGATAGGTGAGACCCCGCGCGCCACCGGCCGTCCAGTTGATTTTGGTGCTGTCCAGCTTGCGCCCATCGGCGCCATAGGCCTCGATGGCATATTTGGCGAGCACGTCCTGCCCCTTGCGCGCCATCTCGGCACCCTTGGGGATCAGGTCCTTCTCGATCACGGTCGGCGGCAGATGCCAGACCGGATTGAAGTTCAGCTCATGGATCTGCGAGCGCAAGATCGGCGTCTGGCGATCGAACTTGCCAACCACGCCGGCATGCCGCGACACCACCTTGTCGTTCTCCACGGCCTCGATCTGGGCCGCTGGAATGTTGACCACGATGTACTTCTTGCCCGCTGTCTTGGCGAACTCCTGCAGGCGGGCCAGGTTGGTGCGCAATTGGCGCAAGCGCGCCGTCGCCGGCACATTCAAGGCCACCACCGTGCGCTTATCGACAATCCCCGTCGGGGTCAGGCCATTGGAGGCCTGGAAGCGCTTGACGGCCTTTTCCAGCGTGCCGTCGTAGATCTCCGAGAAGCCGGCATCATCCTGGCGCAGATCGCCGGACATCAACAGGCGCTGCCGCAAGATGGCCACCGACGCGCCCATGGCGCCCGGTTGCAACGACGCATCCGGGATCGACTGCCAGCCACCCCTCTCAACCACGTCAGCATAGCGCTTGATGGCAGCTGTCAGCGCGTTGATGTTCTCAGGGGACAGCGTCGGGAAGCCCTTCGGCGGGTTGGCCTCCCACTGCTTGGCGAAGGAATGGTCGAACGGCTGGCCGAGAGGCTGGCGCGGTGCCGAACCCGGGAACTGCAGCCAAGCCTGATTGCCCTCTTCTGCGATGGCGGTGCCGGGAGCAACCACGGCCCCTGCCAGTAGCAGGGACAGCACCAGGCGCGTGGGGCCACGAAGCATTTTGACGGCTCCTGTTCGTGATTCGGCCAGTTCAACCTCCACGCCATAAATTAGCATGGGTTAGCAACTGGTTAACAGTGGCATCTGAGGAACACGGCAGGCCCGCCGGCCACACCCGTCCATTCCGCACGCCGACCACGCCCCGGCGACGCAGACGCGACCGGGACGGTGAATGAACCGGGCTCAAAATGGAAGCGCATTTAACGGCCACAGACCATTCTGAACAGCGGCCTGATGCTGTGCCGCCACAGAGGCGTGATGCTCGCGTCGAGCCTAATTCAGCCGCCCAGATGATGGCGCAGAACATTGAGGCCGCTGATGACCGCGTACTCGCGCATCCGGGCCCGATCACCCGGCAGGATGGTCTTGTCGGTGATGCCTCCGCCCTCCTCGGCGATGGCGATGATGACGGTTCCGACCGGAGCGCCCTCCTCCCGCGCCGGGGCCACGATAGCGATGCCGTGCGTGGCGCCGAACGCCTTGCGCACCTCTTCGGCGGCCCGCTTGGCCCGCCCCTCGGCCGAACCGCCGCCACTGGTGGCTTGCGGGGCGACGGCGGCGCCGATGAACGTCGCCATCTCGCCGTCGACCACCGTCATGCGCGAGGTCATGATGCCGCCGGTCAGGCTTTCGGCGGCAGCCAGCGTGGCCCGCTTGGCCTTGAGCTGATTGAGCACGACCATCTCCATCGACTGCTCGTCGATGCCGAAGACGGCGTCGCCCAGGATGGCGCGGATCTTGGCCTCCTCGTCATCGAGGATGCGGAAGGCCGTTTCTTCGTCGTCACATTTGGCGGTGACCCGCACCTTGATGCCCTCGATGCCACTGGCGTTGAAAGCGATGGTCGGATTGCCCAGCCGATCGAGCTCGGCCATGCGCCCGGTCAGCATCTCGTCGATGCCGGATTCGCTCAGACCCCAGGTGCGCAGCGTCCGGCTGCGAATGACCGAGGCTTGGCCCGACCGCTGCCGCAAGTCGGGAATGACGGTGCCAGCCAGCATGATCTTCATCTCGCTCGGAACGCCCGGCACGCAATAGATCACCTTGTCACCGACTGGACAGACGAGGCCCGGCGCCGTGCCCGGCATTTCCTTGATCGGACTGGCACCGATCGGGATGTCGGCCTGCCGCAGGTTGTTCAGCGACATGGTGCGACCGCGCGATTCGAACCGCCGGCGGATCTCGGTGGCGATCGTCTCATCGCGGCGCATCTCGACGCCCATCACTTTGGCGATGACGTCGCGCGTGATGTCGTCCTGGGTCGGGCCGAGCCCGCCGCAGCAGATGACGGCATCGCTGCGTTCAAGCGCCAGACGGATGGCGGCTTCCATGCGGGCAAAGTTATCGCCGACCTTGACCTGATAATAGGAGTCGATGCCCGCCAGCGCCAGATGCTCGCCGATCCAGGACGAATTGCTGTCGACGATAACGCCGAGCAGCAGCTCGGTGCCGATGGCGACGACTTCACAACGCATGGTGGGGCGCTCCCTGCTGGCTGGCGCTGATTGCGGTTCGACCAAGGATAGGGGAGGCCGTGGCCGCGCGCGAGTGTCGTTTTCGGTTCGGTCTTGGTTAGCCCGCCAGTACCCCGCCGAGGGCGCCTCAGAACCAAAGGTCCGAGACGCAGCGGCCGTCACGCGGCAAGTCGTCGAAGGTGTCGAGGCCGTCGAAGTGATCGATGGGGAGGTGTGCCACCGGCCCCGGTTCTGTCAGCCGCACGTTGACGGCCATGCGCCGGCGCCCATCGGGCTCGAGCCTGAGCCCGCGCCAGCTGGCGACGCAGCCACATTGGCCGCAGAAATGGATCTCGAGCGCCGGGTTCGTTTTGTGCCTGCGCGTGTAGACCGTGCTCGGGCCGGCCAGCTTGATGCGCTCGCCTTCGTAGTCGTAGATCCATAACGCCCCATAGCGACGACACAAAGTGCAGTTGCAGGCCGTGACCGACTCCGGCATGCCGTCGAAGGTCCAGCCGAGGGCGCCGCAATGACAGGTTCCGATGAGCATGGGGCTTGGCCGCGTGGTCGGGCAGCTGTGGTCCGCAACGTCGCCGTCGCGGGCCACAGCCGTTCGCGTTGGGGGTCAGGCTGTCTTGGCCTTGAGCTCGTCGAGTTGCGCGCGTGCCCCCGCGATCATGCACGACAGATCCGAAGTCAGCATTACCATGTCGAAGCCGCGCTTGACGGCACCTGCCGCAAACGCCGCGCCGGCGCAATGCATGACGCACTTGATGCCGGCCTTGTGGGCCGCCTTCAGGATCTTGTCGCAGGTTGCCATATGCAGCGGATCGGGATTGTCGCCACGCGGCGCCAGGCCTAATGCGAACGACAGGTCGGCCGGGCCGATGTAGACGGCGTCAAGGCCCGGTGTGGCGCAGATGGCATCGAGGTTGGCGATGCCTTCCTTGGTCTCGATCATGGCCATGACCACGATCTCGTCGTTGGCCTTGGCGACATAGTCGGCGCCGCCATAATGCAGCGCGCGCACGGGGCCTGACGAACGCATGCCGACGGGGGGATAGCGGCAAGCTGCCACCGCTTTTGCGGCTTCCTCGGCGGTGTTGACCAGCGGCACGATGATGCCATAGGCGCCGAGATCCAACGCCTTCATGATGGTCGCTGGCTCGTTCCAGGCGACGCGCACGACGGGCGTCGTTTCGGTCTGCGAGATTGCCTGCAGCAAGGGCCAGATATCGCCCAGTTCCGAGGTGCCATGCTGCAGGTCGACACACAGCGCATCGAAGCCTTGCCGCGCCATGATCTCGGCCGTGAACCCATGGGACACCGAGAGCCATCCCAGCGTCACGCATTTGCCGTCGCGCCACATCTGCTTGATCTTGTTCGGTCGCATCGTCTCACCTCCCGTGATGTTTTGCCCCCTGCCGGGCTGCCGTCCCTGATCTCGGCGTGCGAATAGCCGGCCGGCAATCCCTGCACCGTGGCATTTTTTTCGCAATCCGGTCGACCCCCTATCGATCGTCCTGGTCGAAACACTTCGGTCAGTAGCGTCCAGCCGGCGTCACTGTCGCCGCTCGTCTGCGGTCCCGCCGCAAGCGCCATGGGCAAGCTCCCAGCCACCCGTTAACCGTCTGAGCCGGGTACGGATTTTCGATTGACGCTGGCCCCTGACCGGGCCAAGGTAGAGGCCACCATTGCTACCGTCCATTGCCGAGCGCTTTCCTTGTCATGCTTGCCCCCGTGCCCCAGTCCCGCCGTCAGCGTCTCGGCCGTTTGGCCGGCGCCTTGGCATGGCTGCTGACCGGGCTCGGTTTGACAGTTGCCTTCCCGGTCCCGCCGCACTTGGACGACGCCAGCGTTTCCGATTGGAACGCGGTGCTGCACGTTTCGATGCCGTCTGTACAACTCGTGCAGCCAGACGTGCATGCCGCCCCGGGCGAGGCCCAGTCGCTGCAACCGCAGACGCACAGCGAAAGCCCGCCGCCGTGGGGCCTGCTGGCCCTCGGCACCGATAAGGACGAACCCGTCATTTATGTCGGTGAGCCCGTGCCGGTTCCTTCCACCGAGACGTCACCAGCCGAGGCTCCGCCCGTCACCGTCGCCACCAGCGACGCCGCCGACATGGCCCGTTTTCTCGATCGCCTGATGCTGGCTGAATCGGGCGGGCGCGACACTGCCAAGAACCCACGCTCGAGTGCGCTCGGGCCGTTCCAATTCATCGACAGCACTTTCCTCGAGGTCACGCGGCGGCATTTTGCGGCCGAGATCGCGGGCCTCACGCCGCCCCAGGTGCTGGCCTTGCGTACAGACCGCCCGTTCGCGCGTCGTGCCGCCGAGGCCTTCACCCGAGACAACGCCGATGTGCTGGCCGCCCAGGGGTTGCCCACCAGCTTCGCCAATCTGCGGCTCGCGTTCCTGCTCGGGCCAGGTGGCGCCGTGCGCGTGCTCAAGGCCGAGACGACGGCGCCCGTGATCTCCATCGTCGGGGTCGCCGTGGTGCAGGCCAACCCGTTCATGGCCGGCATGACCGTGCGCGACCTCGCGGCCTGGTCGGAACGCAATCTTGCAGCCAACGCCAATGCCCGGCTGGTCACCAAGGACGCGGGTCCGCCGATCCCGGGCTCGGTGGCGCCCGGCGCGCCGGGTTCAGCGCCGCCAGCGCCACCCAAGCCTGTCGTCACGGCCAAGTGCAATCTGGCGCTGGCCAGCTGCCGCCGCTGGCTGGCAATCGCAACCAAGCAGGTCGAGACCGGCCGCACCCCGCGTCAGGCGACGACCCGGCTCGGAGCCAAGCGCCAGACCACGGCGACGCGCTGATGGCGGCCTCGGCGCCGGTCATCTGTGCCAATCGCCGAACAGGTCCGGCGGATCCGCCTCGTTGGCCGGCACCAGTTGATCCCCACCAATGCCAATCAACCGGAACAGCCGCCCGTCGGCCTCGCGCTCGATCAGTCGCCGCGCCGCATCCAGCAGCACACTCGCCCGTTGCGTTGGGTTGGCTAGTTTCTGGCTGCGCGTCACGATGCGGAAATCCGCGGTCTTGAGCTTGAGCACGAGGCTGCCGGCCGCCACGTCCTTGCGTGTCAACTGCAGCGCGACGCGGTCAGCGAGCCCGGCTGCGACCGCGAGCAGCTCGGCCGCACTGCCGGTGTCGCGCCGGAACGTCGTCTCCGCCGACACGCTCTTGGCCACTCGATCCGGTGTCACCGCGCGATCGTCCTCGCCCTGGCCAAACAGCGCCAGCCGCCGGCCAAGTTTGCCGAAGCGCGTGATCAGCTCCATCTCGCTCGCCCGCTGCAGATCGCCGATGGTCTTGAAGCCGGCGGCATCCAGTTTCCCGGCCGTCACTGCACCGACGCCGTTGATCTTGGCAACGGACAACGCGGCCAGGAAGGCTTTGACCCCATGCTGTCCAATGACCGAGAACCCTCGCGGCTTCTCCTGCTCCGAGGCGAGCTTGGCGAGGAATTTGTTCGCGGACAGTCCGATCGACACGGTGATGCCAACCTCCGCCTCGATGCGCAGCGCCACCTCGGCCAGCACGCGCGCCGGCGGCCCGCCAAGGCCATGCAATTGTTCGCTGAGATCGAGATAGGCCTCGTCCAGCGATACCGGCTCGATGATCTCGGTCGCCGTCTCGAAAATGGCGCGAATGTCGCGGCTCACCGCCTTGTATTTGGCCATATCTGGCTGGATCACCACCGCCTCAGGGCAGCGCTCCATGGCCTTGAACATCGGCATCGCCGAGCGCACACCGAACCGCCGAGCGATGTAGCAGGCCGTCGTCACAACGCCACGTCCGCCGGCATGCCCGACGATCAGCGGCTGGTCGCGGATCTCCGGCCGGTCGCGCTTCTCGACCGAGGCATAGAAGGCATCGCAATCGACGTGCGCGATATGCAGGTTCGCGAGCTCCGGGTGCTGGACGCGCCGCACCGACCCGCACGCCGGGCAGCGGGCCTCCCCGGCGTCCGCCATCTCGGCGCAATCTCGGCATAGGGCATCGGACATGGCGCGTCGGGAACCAATGGATCTTCACATAGCAGGGCATTCCCCGCGACAAAGCACCTAAGACATCAGCGTCGCCGTCAACTCTGTCCGCGTCAACCGCCCCCATCCGCTTCCCTTCCAGGGATGCTGCCTTTAGGGTGGCGCCAAACCGTGTTGGCGCAGGAGCCGCAGGAGCCAAACCCTATGACCTTCAAGTCCGGCGTCGTCGCCGCAGTCGGCCGCACGCCCCTGATCAAGCTGCGCCGCGCCTCTGAGGCGACCGGCTGCACCATTCTCGGCAAAGCCGAGTTCATGAACCCTGGCCAGTCGGTCAAGGACCGGGCTGCCCTGTTCATCATTCGCGACGCCGAGAAAAAGGGTCTCTTGAAGCCCGGCGGCACCATTGTCGAGGGCACGGCCGGCAACACTGGCATCGGTCTCACCGTGATCGGCAATGCACTCGGCTACAAGTCGGTGATCGTTATCCCCGAGACCCAGGCGCAGGAGAAGAAGGATACGCTCCGCCTGCTTGGCGCCCAGCTGATCGAGGTGCCGGCGGTCCCCTACAAGAACCCCAACAACTACATCAAGTATTCAGCCCGCCTCGCCGAGACCCTGGCCCGCACCGAGCCCAATGGCGCCGTGTGGGCCAACCAGTTCGACAATGTCGCCAATCGCGAGGCGCATATCGCGACCACGGCGGAGGAGATCTGGTCGGAGCTTGGCGGCAAGGTCGATGGCTTCGTGGCGGCCGTCGGTTCGGGCGGCACACTGGCCGGCACCTCGATCGGCCTCAAGGCGCGTCGCCGCGACATCCAGATTGCCCTTGCCGACGTGGCCGGCGCGGCCCTGCATTCCTATTACACCACCGGCGTACTCAAGTCCGAGGGCTCGTCGATCACGGAGGGCATCGGCCAGGGCCGCATCACCGCCAATCTCGAGGGCGCGGTGATCGATCGCTCCTATTTCATCCCGGATGCCGAAGCCGTAGAGATCGTTTTCCAACTGCTGGCCGAAGAGGGCCTCTGCCTCGGCTCGTCGTCCGGCGTCAACGTGGCTGGCGCCATCAAGCTGGCCAAGGATCTCGGCCCCGGCAAAACCATCGTCACGATCCTCTGCGACTACGGCACGCGCTATCAATCGAAGCTGTTCAATCCTGAATTCCTGCGCTCGAAAAACTTGCCGGTGCCGCGCTGGCTGGCGGAGAAGCGGCCCGCGCCGCCGAGCGCCTTCGTCGATGCAGAAAAGGCATGACCAGCATGGCCACCGAACAACTCTACCGCGCCGACGCCTACACGCGCGAAGCACAGGCCACGGTCCTTGCCGTCAACGAGCGCGGCGGCATCGTGCTCGACCGCACACCGTTCTATGCCTCGGCCGGCGGACAACCGGGCGACCGCGGCGTCCTTCAATATGCCGGCGGGACATGCCCGATTGCGACCACCGTCTACGACACCGCTGATAAAGCGATGATCGTGCATGTGGCAGCGGAAGGCGCGCCTCGCCCCGCGGTCGGCGCTACGGTCACGGCGGCGCTCGACTGGGAGACGCGGCACAAGGCCATGCGCATGCACACCGGCATGCACCTGCTGTGCAGCCTGGTGAAGTTCCCCGTCACCGGCGGGCAGATTACAGGCGATGAAAGCCGTCTCGATTTCGACATCGAGGATGCTTCTGCCGTCGACAAGGACAAGCTCACCGTCGATCTCAATGCCTTGATCGCGGGCAATCATGCCGTCACCGAGCGCTGGATCACCGATGCCGAGCTTGATGCCAATCCAGGTCTCGTGCGAACCCTATCGGTGCAACCGCCGCGTGGCTCCGGCCGCATTCGTCTCGTGTTGATCGGCGACGGCGGCGGCGTCGACATGCAACCCTGTGGCGGCACGCACGTGTGCAACACCAGCGAGATCGGCCGCCTCGTCGTCACCAAGATCGAGAAAAAGGGCAAGATCAACCGCCGCATTCGCGTCGCCTTCGGCTGATCGGCAGGCACGATGCCAGCAATTCGCTTGAGGTTGAATCAGCGTTCAGCCATGATGACACCATGACCTTTCACTTCGATACGCTCGAGTATGCCAACAGCCTGGAGAAGGCAGGCACTCAGCGTGCGCACGCCGAGGCCTTGGCCAAGGGGCAGGGCGGCGC
Source organism: Hyphomicrobiaceae bacterium (assembly GCA_046154645.1). Lineage (GTDB taxonomy): Bacteria > Pseudomonadota > Alphaproteobacteria > Rhizobiales > Hyphomicrobiaceae. The sequence continues at coordinate 52,060 of JBJXDZ010000153.1, read as the reverse complement.
ATTGAAAGATCTGGTCGATAATGATCTCGTGACACAAGCCCATCTGCGCGCCGAAATAGCGAAGCTCGAGACCACACTCCGCGGGGAAATGGGACGGTTGAAAACAGATTTGCTGGCCGAAATTCGGCGAGAAGCGGATTCGCTTCGCCTTGAATTTCGCAGTCTCAAATATGCGGCGGCCATCGCTGCATTCGCCTTGAGCCTCATCGTACTCTTGAGCCGCTTGATCAAATAGCAGGTGAGACTATGTCCACGCCCACCACTTGGATCGTCGAGACCTCTTGGCTCGCCGATCGCCTCACGGACCCGAGCGTCGTCGTCCTCGATGGCTCCTCGCACCTGCCAACCTCCGGCCGCGACGCCGACAAGGAGTATGTGGCGGGGCACGTCCCCGGCGCGCTCCGCTTCAACATCGACACCGTTTCCGACAAGTCGAATCCGCTGCCGCATATGCTGCCCAGCCCCGAGCAGTTCGCCGCCCAGGTCGGTGGCATGGGGATTGGCGATGGCGCCCATGTCGTCGCCTACGACAGCGAGGGCCTCTACTCCGCCGCCCGCGTCTGGTGGATGTTCCGCACGATGGGGTTCGAGCGCGTCAGCGTGCTCAACGGCGGCCTGAAGAAGTGGAAAGCCGAGGGCCGCGCCGTCACCGATGCGCCGACGCCAGCCCGCACACCGGCCAAGCTCACGACCAGCTTCCGCTCCGAGCTGGTCAAGTCCGCTGATGACGTGAAAGCGCTGATCGGCAGCAAAACGGTCCAGATCCTCGACGCCCGCGCCGCCAACCGCTTTGCGGGCTCCGTGCCGGAACCGCGCGCGGGCCTGCGCTCCGGCCATATCCCATCGTCGAAAAGCCTGCCGTTCACGACGCTCCTCAATGCCGATGGCACCTTGAAAGACGCCGCCGCCCTTGCTGCTGTGTTCAAGGCCGCCAGCGTGGATACCGCCCGCCCCGTGGTGGCCAGCTGCGGTTCCGGCGTCACCGCCGGCGTCATTGCCTTTGCCTTGGCGCAACTTGGCAACGATCGCGCCGCCGTCTACGACGGCTCGTGGTCTGAATGGGGCATGCGGCCGGATCTACCCATCGAGACCGGAGCCGATTGAGTGACGAGCTTCAACCCGGCAACGGCGTGAACTCCACCTCATCGGTCGGCACCAGCGGAAAGCGTTTCTGCGCCCAGTCCGCCTTGGCCGCGTCGATCCGGTCCTTCGACGACGAGACGAAGTTCCACCAGATGTGGCGCGGCCCGTCCATGGGCTCGCCGCCCAACACCATCAGGCGCGCATTGCTGAGGCCCAGGATGGAAATCCGGTCACCCGGCTTGAACACCAGCAGCCGGCCCGCCTCGAAGCGATCGCCGGCAATATCGATCTCGCCGGAGGCGATATAGACAGCGCGCTCATCGTAGAAATCATCGAGCGGCAGCACGGCACCGGGGGACAGCACGACCTCGGCATAGAGCGTCGGATGCGGGAAGGCGACCGGCGAGCGCGCGCCCCACGCTTCACCCAGCACGAGCCGCACGCGCTTGCCCTCGGCCGCCAGGCGCGGCAGCGCATCGAGCCCATGATGGGCGAAGGCCGGCGCCGTCTCCTCGTCGTCCCGCGGCAGGGCCAGCCAAGCCTGCAGCCCGAACATCTCGCGCCGACGGCCTTGCGCCTCGCTCGTCTCGCGCTCGGAATGCACGATGCCGCGCCCTGCTGTCATCAGATTGACCTCACCGGGCTTGATCACCATTGAGGTGCCGAGACTGTCACGGTGCCACATCTCGCCCTGGAACAGATACGTCACCGTCGCGAGCCCGATGTGGGGATGCGGGCGTACGTCGATGCCCTTGCCGATCAGGAACTCGGCAGGCCCCATCTGATCCAGGAAAATGAACGGCCCGACCATCTGCCGGCCGGCTGCGGGCAGCGCACGCCGCACCTCGAAGCCGCCGAGATCCCGCGCCCGCGGCACAATCACCTGTTCGATCGCCGCGCAGCTCAAGGCATCGCCGGGAATGGGATCGTGATCGTTCTGGCGGCTCATGACAGGCTCCCTGCTAAACGGCGCCATTGCTATGGTGGCATTCTATAGCGCCAGCCCCGCAGAGCGTCGAGGAGCCAGGACATGCGCCTGACCGTCGAGACCGACATTGCAGCGCCGCCCGAGATCGCTTTTGCCACCGCAATCGATATCGAGCGCTGGCCGCAGTTCATTCGCGGCATCAGCCGCATTGAGATCCTCGGCGATGGACGCATACGCCTGGGTGCCAGCTTCCGCGAGACGCGCATCATGTTCGGCCGTGAGGCTGTCGAGCAAATGACAATTTCCGAGCTGGCGCCACCGCGCGCGTTCGTTCTGACCGCCGACAACCACGGCACGCATTTTCGCGCCGAGCACATATTCGAGTCCGTCAGTGGTGGCACGCGGCTGCGCCTCGACTTCCACGGACAACCACAGACGTGGCTGGCGCGGCTCACCTATCCGCTGGGCCTGATGATGAGCCGGCACGTGCGCAAACAGCTGCAGATCGATCTCGACGATGTCAAACGCGAGGCCGAGCGTCGGGCGGCGCTGTTGGCGTGACGTTGCCTGGCGTCGGACAATTGATCGCCATCAAACGCAATATTCGAAAGATTGAATACGTTGGTCGTGCTGGGTGGAATTGCAGGAGGCCCACATGCCAAGTCCAACGGATCGCGCCTGGTCACCCTATTTTGCAGGAGCCGTCATCGGTGCGCTGCAAATTCCGACGTTCCTGCTCATGGGTACGGCGCTGGGCGCTTCCTCGTCCTTCGTCACCGTCGCGGCTCACATTGCGGCCCTGTTCGATCCTGGCGTTGCCAGCGTCAAATACTTCGCCAGCCACATGAGCGGCGCCAAGAACTGGTGGCAAGTCGCGGTGGTCATCGGCATTGCCGTGGGTGCGTACCTGTCGATGCGACTGTCCGGCGCCACGCGACAGTCCATCTCGCCGGTGTGGTCACAGACGATGGGCATCACATCCCTATCGGCGCGCGCGCCAATCGCGTTCGTTGCCGGCTTCATCATGTTGTTCGGGGCCCGGATCGCGGGCGGTTGCACCAGCGGCCACGGCATTTCCGGCATGGCACAGCTCTCGATCGGTTCGACGCTGGCAGTCGCTGCAATGTTCGCTGGCGGCATTCTGAGTGCCATGTTGCTGCGCCGGCGCTGACCCATCCCCATCGTCGAGGAGTTTCACAATGAATACGTTCACCGGCATCCTGATCGGCCTCGCCACAGGCGTTGTGTTCGGCTTTGCTCTGGAGAAATCCCGCGTCTTTGAGCCGGGCATCATCGTTGGGCAAATGCAGCTCAAGACTTACATCATGCTCAAGGTGTTTCTGGCGGCCGTCGTGATGGGATTGGTTGCGCTGGCGGCTCTCAACGGCATCTGGGGCGTGCCACTGCAGCTGAAACCGTTGTTGTTTCGCGCCGACATCATCGGCGGTCTGATTCTGGGCGTCGGCATCACGTTGGCAGGTGCCTGCCCCGGCACGAGCCTTGCGCAACTCGGCGCGGGCTATCGCGATGCGTGGTTCGTGGTTGCCGGCGGCATCGCTGGAGCCATGACATATGGCTACTTCGATGCTCCCATAACGGCCTTGTTCGCAGAAAAAGGGGACAAGTTGAGCCTCGACAAGCTCATCGGCCTACCCTTCTGGCTGACAGCGCTGATGTTCGCTGCAGGTCTCGTTGCTGCGCTCGTCGCCCTCGAACGGCGCCAACCCTGGCAAGCAGAGATCGGCACCGATGTCGACGGCATGGCCACCGAACCTTCAAGCGCGTCCCACAGTGCAAGCAGCGTCGACACCGCGGGGCGCAAACCGTCAGCAAGTTAACGCCGGTGAATCAGCAGCCAAGCCGGTCAGCCAACTCCGGAAACGTATCGACCACGAGATCGCAGCCCGGATTGGGATTGGGATCGGGCGGCCCGGGCGGCCCCCATTCCAATGGCCGCTTGACGAAGCAGGTCTTGAAGCCCTCCTTGCGTGCGGCATCGAGATCGAAGTTGTGGCAGGCCACCATCAGGATCTCCGCGGGTTTCAACTGCAGCAACTTTGCTGCGCCCTGGTAGGCCTCGGGCCGCACCTTGTAGATGCCGAGCATTTCGCACGAGATCACCGCGTCCCACGTGAAGTTATTCTTGCGCGAGACCGCGATCACCAGTGCCGTGGTCAGCAGCGTGAACGACACGCACGGATATTTGGCCCGCATGCGCGTCAGTCCGGGTACAAAATCCGGCCATGCATCGAGGCTGTAGAGGGAGCGGAAAATCGCCTCGCGATCAGCAGCCGTGAAGCGCTCGAGGCCGTGCTCTTTGAGCAAGCGATCGAGCTCGGCGCGATGCACATCGTCGAAATTGTAGCGGTGGCCGATCGAATTGACGATGCCGCCCAGTGCCCGGCGGCGAAACTCGTTGGTCAGCGCCGTCCAGTCGGCGGTGACGCCATGGCGCTCACCGGCTGCCGTCATGGCACCCTTGATGCCGCTATGCCAATCGAGAATGGTGCCGCCCGTGTCGAAGGTGAGTGCCTTGATGCCTTGCATGTGACAGATCCTCGCTCGCGCCGGCTCAGAGCAGCGGCCGCATTTGCTTTACCATCTCGAACGTCGCCGCGTAGTCGATCTTGCCTGAGCCCAGCACCGGGATGGCGCCGACCACCAGCACCGCGCGCGGCAGCCACAGCTCGGCAAAGCCCTCGGCCTTGGCCCGCGAATGGAGAGCAGCGCGGTCAGCATCCGGCTTCTCGGTGACGAGCACGAGTTGCTCGCCCTTGCGCACGTCCGGCAGCGACACCACGACATGATTGGTGCCCGGCCACAAGCCGCTGACCATACTCTCGACGGCCGCCAAGGATACCATCTCGCCGCCGATCTTGGCGAAGCGTTTGGCGCGCCCCTTGATGGTGATGAAACCCTTGGCATCAATCTCGACGATATCGCCGGTATCGTGCCAGCCGTCGGCCGGCGGCACCAGGCGGTCCGGATCATCGGCCAGGCGATAGCCGGCCATCACGTTGGCGCCGCGTACAGCCAGACGGCCCCCCTCGGTGATGCCTTCCACCGGCAACAGCTTCAGCTCGATGCCCGGCAAGGCTTGTCCAACGCTCCCCGCCTTTTGCGCGTCCGGCAGATTGCAGGCAATGACCGGCGCGCACTCCGTGGCGCCGTAGCCCTCGAGAATGACGGCACCGAAACGGCTCCACATCTCGCGCGTCTGCTCCTTCACCCGTTCTGCGCCAGCGATCACGTATCTGATGCTCGCCAAACTCTCGGGATCGGCGGCGCGAGCGTAGCCCTGCAGGAAGGTATCGGTCGAGAACAGCACCGTGGCCTTGGTCGCAGCGATGAGCTGCGGCACCTGCTTATAGTGCAGGGGGCTCGGATAGAGCACCACCTTCATGCCGTTGATGAGGGGCATCAGCGTCGCGGCGGTGAGCCCGAAGGAATGAAACATCGGCAGCGGATTGAGCACCACGTCATCGTGGGTGAGTGCGCCCGTGGCGTGGGCGAAGATCTGGCGCGCATTGGCAACCAGATTGGCATTGCTCAGCACGACGCCTTTCGGGGCGCCTTCGGTGCCCGATGTGAACAGGATCACCGCCGGTGCGTCGGGCCCCAGGCCATAGCGGCGATGCACGCGCGCCGCCAGTGCCGCCCGCAGCACGCCTGTGAGCTTGTCGCGCAGCCCCAACTCCTTGCGCACATCCTCGAGGTAGACGATCGCGACTTTGCCGCCGCCCGGCGCCGGCTCCTCGGCAAGGGCAGCGACAACATCATCGAGCTTGGCGGTATCGATGAAGCGGCGCGAGGTGACGATGACGCCGATGCGGCCGGTGTTGAGCGCCGAACGCAGGTTCTTGACGCCCGCCGTGAAGTTGAGCAGCGCCGCCACCCGGCCGAAGGCATTGAGCCCGAGCAGTGTCACCGCCAGCCCGGTAACGCTCGGCAGCAACAGGCCCACCGCCTCACCGCGCCGTGCCAGCATCGAGAGCCGGCCGCCGAGTACCAGGCTGCCCAGGATCAAGCGGGCGTAGGTCAGCGGGTTGCGCTCGGCGTCCTCGATGATGATGCGGTTGCGGCCGTGGCGGTTGGCTGCCTCGAGCACGGCAGCAAACACGGTCGTGCGGGCGGACTTGGGATCGAAGGGGGCGGGCATGGCGCGGTTCCGGTCGGCAGCGGACGGACCACAGTGCCTGCTCGGCGTGGCGGCGGCAACGGGGCGATGGCCCAACTTTGAATTGAATTATTGCGGCGTCGTTTACGGGCTCTTCGAGCTTTTTGCCTATCCTCCCGCAAGGCTTCGTTAACGGAGGCGGCCATGCGCGATGACGCGACACCAGGAACGGGACCCTCGGCACCGTCGACGGCTGCTGTCCCGCGCGTCCTTGCCGCTTTCGCCGCTGACCAGCGCGGTGTGACCGCCATGTTGCTCGCCATCTGCTTTGCCGTCATGATGTTCATCACGGCCATGGCACTCGATTACGGTCGCGCCGAACTCGAGCGGATGCATATGCAGCGCGTGCTGGACTCGGCCACGTTGGCCGCCTCCCACCAATTGGGCTCGGACGATCCGGACACCAAAGGCCGCGCCGCCGCCGAGGCCTTTTTCAAGCTGAATTCCCAGCACGTCACCGTGACCCAGATCGAGACCCTCGAGATGGATGTGCAGAAGGGCGAGGTTCGCGCCACCGCTGGCGGCAGCGTGCTCACCAGCCTGCTCAATGCTTTCGACATCCCTCGCATCGAGATCGGCGCCGGCTCACGCGTCGTTCGCGGCGACGGCACGATGGAGATCGCACTGGTGCTCGACAACTCCGGCTCGATGGCCGGGCAGCCCATCACCGATCTGAAAACAGCCGCCACCAACCTCGTCAATACCGTCTACGCTGGCGTCATCGATAGCGAGCGCGTCAAGGTCGCGCTGGTGCCGTTTGCCGGTTCGGTCAATGTCGGCGCCGAGAACCGCACGGCCCCTTGGATGGATAGCGCCGGCCTGTCGCCGATCCATCATCAGAACCAGCTCGTCGCCGAGAAGCGCACACGTTTTCAGCTGTTCGACGATCTCAATCGCGCCTGGGGCGGTTGCGTCGAAGCGCGCCCGGCGCCGTACGACACCAACGATACGGCTCCGGCCGCGGCCACGCCGGCCACCCTGTTCGTGCCCATGTTTGCCCCTGATGAGCCCGACAACGACAACGATGGTGGCCTCAGCTACCCGAACAACTACATGAGTGATTTCGGCGGCACCTGTCCGGCCCCGACCCAGATCTGCGTCAATTTCAACACGCGCAGGAACCGCTGCGATCAGTACGGCAACCAGCCGCTGTCGCCGATCATCGCCCAGGGTCGCACCTGCAAGTACAAGAACGCCTCCTTCACCGGTGCCGGCCCCAATACGGGCTGCACGACGCGTCCCATCGAGCCACTCAACGGCTTGAAATCTGAGGTCACCACGGCCATCAGCCAGCTCACGGCCAGCGGCATGACGAACATTGGCGAAGGTGTCATGTGGGGCTGGCGCACCTTGTCGCCCAGCGAGCCGTTCACCGAGGGGCGGCCTTATACCGACACCAAGAACACCAAGATCATGATCGTCATGACCGACGGTGAGAACACCTACAACACCTACAACAACCAGAACAAAACCGGCTATCTGGCCTACGGCTACGGTCTGCCCCTGCCAGCCCCGCTCGGTGCGGGACAAGCAGGCCGGCTCGGCACCACTTATACGCAATCCGGCATTGTCGGGCAGATCAACAGCAAGACCGCAGCCGCCTGTGCCAATGCCAAGGCCGAAGGCATTACCGTCTACACCATTGCGTTCCGTCTCGAGACCAATCCCACCACGCTGTCGCTGCTGCGGGCCTGTGCGTCATCGACCGACAAAGCCTATCTGGCCAGCGACGGCGCTGCCTTGATCCAGATTTTCCAGGTCATCGGTCGGGAAATTTCGCAGATTCGCGTCGCAGGTTGAAGATTCTCGACCTTGCTAGAGCGTGTCCGCCTCGCCTATCAACAGCTCGGCCCGGGCTGCGGCGCGGTGCCTATAAGCCATTGATCAGACACAGCAGCTTGAGATCGGCAGCGCGCACGCATCGCCGACAACCTGTGCATAGACACGGTGATTGCAACACTCTGCTCGCCGCGGCCCTGGCATCGGTGTGGGCTTTCCGGGATCAATGCGGACATTGGACGAATGCCGATGTGCGCGTCGTGGCAGTTGCGTGTCGTGTCGAGACTTGAGACCTCGCCCTCAGCGAGACCTTCAGGTCCGGACCCACTGCCCAATCCCGAGGGTGAAGTCGTCGTGAAAAGCCTAGTACACGGGCGAGGAGCCCCATTGGCGATGGTCATCGCCAGCCTCCTCCTGATCCTATCGGCGGGCCAAGGCTCGGCGCAGCAGCGCGGGCCCCAGCAGCAGCCGGCAGCGCAGCCGCTCGTCTCCGGCGACGGCATGCATCGCTCGCTGTTGCGCATTGCGCCAACAGGTCCCTTCCCCGTGCAGCGCCGCGTCGCCGTCGGCGTCGATAAATCGATGCTGATCGAGCTGCCGGTCGACGTCGAGAACGTGCTGGTCTCGAATCCGGAAGTGGTCGATCTCGTCGTGCAATCCTCACGGCAGGTTTACCTGCTGGCCAAGGACCAGGGCGAGGCCAATGCTTTCTTCATCGGTGCCAACGGGCAGAAGATCCTCTTGCTTGAAGTGTCGGTGACGCGGGATCTGGGGTCCATGCTCGATGCCATGCATCGCCTGTTGCCCGGCGCCAAGATCCGCGCCGAAGCCGTCGGCGACAACATTGTGCTCTCGGGCAGCGTCGTGAATGCGGTCGATGCCAATCGCGCGGCCGAACTCGCCAACCGCATCCTGAAGAAGAAGGACGGGGTCATCAACATGATCACCGTCGCCGTCCCCGCCAAGGAGCAGGTGCTGCTCAAGGTGACGGTCGCTGAGATGCAGCGCGACGCCATCCGCCGGCTTGGCGTCGACATCGTCGACAGCTTCCTGAAAGCCGGCAACATCACCTTCACCAAGGTGCTGACCAACACCTTCCCGGTCACGTCATCGATCGTGCCGTTCGGTACCGCCGGCTCGGCCACCTTTCCGCAATGGCGCAGTGGCCCGCAGCATGTGACGACACTGATCAACTCGCTGGAGCGTGCCGGCCTGATGCGCACGCTGGCTGAGCCCAACCTCACCGCGCTCTCCGGCGAGACGGCGAAATTCCTGGCCGGCGGCGAGTTTCCGGTGCCGATTGCCCAGCAGGACCGCACGGTCACGATCCAGTTCAAGTCGTTCGGCGTCTCCACTGCCTTCAAGCCCATCGTGTTGTCGGACGGCCGCATCAGCCTCGCCGTCTCGGCCGAGGTGAGCGAGCTCTCGTCGGAAGGCTCGCTGACCGTCAGCGACATCATCACCGTGCCGGCGCTGCGCGTGCGGCGCGCCGAGACGACGCTCGAGATGCCGTCCGGTGCCACGCTCGCCATGGCGGGCCTGCTATCCGACGACACCCGACAGAGTGTCGAAGGCGTGCCGGGTCTCAAGTCGGTGCCGATCCTCGGGCAGCTGTTTCGCTCCAATGACTATCGCCGCAAGGAAACCGAGCTGGTGATCCTGGTCACACCCTATCTGGCCACGCACATGGCCGCCGAGCAGGTCGGCCGTCCCGACCAGGGTTTCGCGCCGCCGAGCGATCTCAGAAGCATCTTCATGGGCCACATCAATCGCATCTATGGCAAGCCGGGCCACGAGCCGCACGGCCGCTACGAGGGCGAGCATGGCTTCATCGTCGAATATCCGGATCCGGGAGTGAAGGGATGACCTTGAACCGCAAGCACCTGCCTGAACCGGCACCGAAGCATCTGCGTGTCGGCCTCTCCAGCGCCGCGACAGTGGCCACCGCGCTGATTGCAATCACCGTTCTCGGCTGTGACAACCCACGCCTCTCCGATCGCCAGGCGCTGGTGCTCAATGCCGCTGAAACGGCGCACCCGATCACGTTCCAGTCGCGCGTCGAGGAACTCACCATCGAGCTGCCGCCGCACGGACAGGGCCTGAGCCAGAACCAATATGCGGACGTGTACCGCTTCGTGCGCCGTTTCAAGGGTGAGTCGAACGGCCATCTCACGGTCTCGACCCCCGGCACGGCGCGCATCGGCGGCGGCTTCGGCGGTCCGCTCGATGACATACGCCTGGCGCTGATCGAAGCTGAGGTACCAACATCGAAGGTGCACCGCGCCACGCATGCACGCAGCCGCGGCGGCAACGGCGTGCTGAAGCTTGCCTACACGCGTCCCCTTGCCGTGGCGCCCGAGTGCGGCGATTGGCACCGCGATGTCGGCGTCGAGCACAACCGCGTCCCATATCCGCAGTGGGGTTGCGCCACGCAGCGCAATTTTGCCGGCATGGTGGCCAACAGCCGTGACCTGCAGCGACCGCAGGACGAGGATCCACGCTCGGCCGAGCGGCGCAGCCAGACCTGGTCGAAATACATCTCGCCGGATCTGAGCATCGGTGGCTCAGGCGGCGCCGACCAGGCCACAAAGGCGCAGTCCAGCACCAAGAAGTAGTGATGGCTCAAACGTCGTCATGTCCTGAAGGTTCAGGACATGACCCACCTAGGGACGCGGTGCCGCGGGCTGGCCGCTGGAGCCGACGTCAATGCGTTGATCCGGATCGTGCCGACCTACTTGCAGGCGCGTTGCTTGGCCAGGCAATGCGTGCTGGCGAGGCCCGGCGTGCAGCTGAGCTTGATGGCACCCGCGGCCGTTAGGCCCTTGTCCTTGATCGAATTCTTGAGGGCGGCCTCGGCCATGAACTTGGCGAGGTCGGCCGTGATCATGGTGGCTTCGCCGCCAGCCAGCACGCAGGCCTTGCGCGTCGCGGCCGAGCCCGAATCGAGCGGCAAGGCCATGCCACCGACGATCACCATCGCCGCAGCCGCCCACATTTTTGTCGATGCCATATCGTGCTCCTGTGCAACCTGAACAGCATGCCTAGCACGTTTCAGGCGGCACACGATGGCGCGGGGCGGCCACAGCGCCTCAGATATCCTTGCGGGCGCTCTTGGCGGCAGGCTCTGCCTCTGCCTTGGGCCGAAGAATTTCGCCCATGAAATCGCGGGCGCGGACGGGCGGCGCCTCGATGTAGGGCAGCGGCCGGATGACGCCGATGGCAGCCGCGCCGATGCGCGCCGTCAGCGCCGCGTTGAACACGCTTTCTCCGAGCCGCGCCGATAGGCGGCGGATCAGATCCTGCCCGAGGAACTGCCCGAGCAGATCGTCGGTCATGGCGATGCCGCCGGTGGCGACAATGTTGACGAACACCATGCGGGCAAGGCGCATGGTGCCAACGAACCCGGGCCGCCCGCCGTAGAGGCCGGCCAGCGCGCGCAGCAGGCGCAGGTTCTCGATCAGCACCCAGCCGACGGTGAGAAATCCGGTCGGGCTGACGGCGGAGACCACCGCCACGCGCCGCGCCGACGAGGCCACCAGACGGCGTGCCTCGCCATCCAGCGGCAACAGCAGGTCACGGTCGGTGAGGCGGAACAGGTCGCCGGCGTCATGCACCGCCTTGGCGTGCTCGTCGAGGCGGGCGAGCGACCACTTGAGCGCGGGACGGCCTCGATAGGCGGCTGTGATGCGCTGCACGGCCAGCGCCTCGGCTTTCTTGTCGCCCTCGCGTAACGCCCGCTCGGCGTCAGCCTTGATGCGGCCCAGGCGGCGGAAGCGCCAGATGCCGCGGATTTCGCGCGCGATCAGCACCGCCACCGACAGCGCCACCAGCATCAGCAGTCCGAATGCCAGCCAGCCCACCCAATCGTTGCGCGTGAAGGCAATGGCCGTGAAGCGCACGAACCACAAGGCGAAAGCCAGGCTTGTCAGTCCAAGGGCCGCCGAGAACAGCAGGCTGCCCCAGCGGAAACTGCGGTCGAGGCTGAGGTTGGCCAGCCGTTCGCCCCAGCCGTCCTCGTGCGGCGGCAGTGGCCGTGGTAGCTCGTCACCGTCCGCCGCGGCATCGCCACCGCGCGGCGCCTCCCGCACCACCTCGATGGCGGGATCATCGAGCGCGAACGCCCGGGGCCGGCGCGTCGGCGCTTGCTCCTGCTTGGTCTCGGGCGGGCCACTCATGTCAGGCGGTCTCCGAGGAGAAAGTTCAGCGCCCGGTCGAGGCGGATGTGCGGCCAGGATGCGCGATGGCCGCTGGCCGTATCCGGAGCAATACGCACCGGGCAGAAGCGTACCAGATCGAGCGTCGTGTCAGGGCGGGCATCGAGCGGCAGTTCGGCGAGGCGGGCCACGTCGGTTGGCACTTCGCCCGGATAGACGCGGTGCGCCTTGGTGCCGTCGAACACCTGCGTGCCGACGCGCTCGCCCGCCATGGGCGTGCCGACGATGCAGGCCAGCGCCTGGCCATCGGCCAGCACCTCGGCTTCGCGCGTCGCCTGCAGGGCCGCTAGCGCCAGGGCCGTCACTTCGGCGCCGTGGAACGTTGCCCGTTCCTTGGCGCGTCTGGTCAGTGTGGCGAGGGCCGCCTCCAGGCGATCATGGCTGGTGTGGTGAATATGGTCGGCCTTGGTGGCAGCAAACAGGATGCGATCGATTCGCCGTGGCATGACGGCTGCCAACCAGCCCGAGGCGCCAGGCCGGAAGCTTTTCAGCACGGTTGAGAGCGACGCCTCGAGATCGCGCATGGCGCCGGGCCCGGCGACGATGGCACCAAGCACGTCCACCAGCACGATCTGACGGTCAAGCCTGGCAAAATGCTCGCGGAAGAACGGCTGCACCAGGCGCGTGCGATAGGCGTCGTAGCGCCGCTCCATCATGGCGGCCAACGTGCCGCGGCGGATCTCCCCGTCAGCGCCGAGATCCAGGGGAAAGAACGTCAGCAGGGGCGAGCCCGCGTGGTCGCCGGGCATGGTGAAGCGGCCGGGACCCAAGGTGAGGTCGGCGGGCGAGATGGCCCGGGCCGCGCGCAGATAGCCCGTATACAACTCGGCCCCCGCAATGGCCACGGCCTCATCCTCGCGCACACTCGGGTCGAGCCCGGCCAGGAACGCCAGGAACGGTCCGGCCGCCGTTGCCCGCCGGGGATCGCGCAGCTGCGCCATGGCCTCGCGCGACCACTGCGCGAACGTCAGATCCAGCATCGGCAGGTCGATCAGCCATTCGCCGGGATAATCGACGATGTCGACATGCAACTTGTTGACGCCCAGCCGGCGCTTGATGGCGGAGCGCGGCGCGTACTCGATCGTGACGCGCAGTTGCGACACCCGCCTCGTGCTCTCGGGCCATTGCGGCGGCTCGGCGGCGAGCGACGCCAGATGCTCCTCATAGGCGAAGCGCGGCACGTCATCGTCGGGTTGCGGCTCCAGGTAGGCGCGCACGATGCGGCCCTCGGCGGCGGGTGCGAAAAACGACAGCCGTCCCCCCACCACCAGATTGCGCACCAGCGCCGTGATGAAAATGGTCTTGCCCGAGCGCGCGAGGCCGGTGACGCCCAGGCGCACGGTCGGGGTCGCCAGATCGGTCACATAGGCGCCGACGCTGCGCAGTGCGCCGAGTGCAGATTGAGAGATGTCGGTAATGGCCAAGGGCTGGGACCGGGGGGCGTGGGGAGAGGGGAGTGGCATGTAAGGTGGGTAGGATGTCGATTGGGTCAAGCCCCATTGGGGCGAGCTGCGGAACCAAGCCAAGCGCTAATAGGGCCAAGCCTTTGTGGCAGAGCATCTCAGCATCTCGGACCGGACGGATCCAGGCACATTCGCCGAAAAGAAAGAATATCTGCCCCCATGAGTTGGCCCTCGGCGAAGGCCGATGGGGTGCCGGACCCATCGCGCGAAACCGTGATCAGTCGCGTTTCTGGCATCATGGGTCCCGGGGACGTGCCCAGGGATGACGGCGGTGAGTGTGTGGAACCTGAGGAGCAAACTGGCGCGATCTACCCCGCGATCTTCTTCGCCTTCAGGGCTGCGACGGCTTTGTCGTCGAGGCCGAGCCAGCTGTGCAGCACGTCGCCCGTGTTCTCGCCAAGCAACGGCGACGGCTTGACCTGCGGTGGTTTGCCGTTGTGGCGCACGGGCCAGGCCGGCATCTTGAACGGGCCGACCTTGGCGTGCTCCATCGTCTGCATGATGCCGCGACGCTCGAACGTCACGTCGTTGTGCAGTTCCATGGTGTCCATCACGGCACCGGATGGCACACCGGCAGCACTCACGCGCTGCATCACCTCGACCTTGGGCAACGTGCGCGTCCACACCGAAATCATCTCGTCGATCTCGGCTTCACGCGGCGTGCGCGCTTCAACGGTGGCATAGCGGGGATCGTCGGCAAGCTCCGGGCGACCGATCAAACCGCACAAGCGCTTCCAGTGGTCGGGGTTGGCGCGACTCGTATAGATGTAGCAGTAATCATTGGGGCCGCCGCCTTTGCACGGATAAATGCCGACCGGCGGATTGGCGCCCGACAGCGTCTTGGCACCGGCCCGTCCCGCAGCGACGCCTGTGCGCGCCTGCGTCGAGAAGGCAATGCGAATATAATGCAGCATGGCATCCTGCATGGCGACCTGCAGGCGTTGGCCCTTGCCGGTGCGGCTCTTCTCGTAGAGCGAGCCCAGGATGGAGACAGCCAGCAGCATGCCGGTGCCGGTGTCGCCGAGCGTGTTGCCGGGCTTGGCGGGCGGTCCATCTGGATAGCCCGAGATGCTCATGACGCCACCGGCCGCTTGCGCGATCATGTCGAAGGCCAGACCTGACTCGAACGGGCTGCCTTCGCCGAAGCCTTTCACCTGTGCATAGATGATGCCGGGATTGATCTTGGCGACGACATCGTAGCCGAGACCCAGCCGCTCGATGGCGCCAGGCGCGAAGTTCTCGACCATCACGTCGGCCTTGGCGGCGAGATCGAGGACCAGCTTCTTGCCCTCAGCCGTTTTCAGATCGACCGTGATCGACTTCTTGTTGGCGTTGAAAATCAGGAAGTAGTGCGAGTCCTTGTCGGGACTGCCGAACACGGCGGCGCGACCGGGATCGCCAAGCTTGGGGTTTTCCACCTTCACCACCTCGGCACCGAGCCAGGCCAGCGCCTCCGTGCACGAGGGCCCCGCCTCGAACTGCGAGAGATCGAGCACGCGAACGCCGTTGAGACAGTTCAGAGCCACCGTGTTGTCAGCCATTGACGTGCACTCCCTGCGACGTTGCCATCGGAACCCAGGACCGAACGATACGCCCAACTGCGAAGGCCTGCCAAGCTCAGCGCCGAGCAGTTCAGGCATGCGGGTGACCGCACGCGCGCTACCATGCGCCGAGGTCTGATGGAGCGGTTTGCAACCCCGGTTGGCCTTGGCGCCGAAATCTGCTTAGCTTGGTGAGCCCGCACAGTTGGGATTGCACCGCACCAGGATCGCCATGCTCGCCCACGTAACCGCCACAATGGCCCTGGTACCCGGCGTGGGTATGCCTGCAGCCCTCTATGACGCGGGTCCGCACGGCCTGCCGATCTTTCTGGCCATCACGGTGGTGCTCGGTGGGCTTGCTGCTTTCGTATCAGGCCGGGCGCTGGCCCAGACCTGGCGACCGATGCTCCAGATCGTCGGCTACGTGCTGCTGCTGGCCGCCGCCGTACGCTTCGTTCACTTCTCGGTTTTCGGTGAGCCGCTGCTGTCACTACGCAGTTATCTCGTTGATCTAATTATTTTATCAGTCTTGGCCCTGGCCGGCTACAGCTTCACCCGCAAGGCCCAGATGGAGGCCCAGTACGGCTGGCGCAAGGAAAGCGACCGCGCCCGCTGAAGCCCTCCGCCGGTCGTCCACAGGTTCGATGGCAACCCCGAGTGGCAGCATCAATTCGACGTGACTTCGCCAACATTCTGAGTGAAACATGACACATCCGGCGAGGCCACTCGACCGGTGCGGATGCCGGTGTGTCCGCATCTCATGACAATTCAGGGAGTACCTCATGAAGAAGGTAGTGTGGTCAGGCATCGCGGTCGCCGCGAGCTTGGCAGTTTCGGCATCCGCTCATGCCCAGATCAAAATCGGCGTCGCTGGTCCGCTCACGGGCCCGAACGCCGCGTTCGGCGCCCAGCTCAAGAACGGCGCTGAAATGGCCGCCGCCGATATCAATGCGCGCGGTGGCATCAATGGCCAGCAGATCCAGCTGGTCTTCGGTGACGACGTCTCCAAGCCAGACCAGGGCGTGTCGGTCGCCAACAAGTTCGTCGGCGACGGCGTCAAGTTCGTGGTCGGCCACTTCAATTCGGGCGTCACCATGCCGGCGTCCACCGTCTATGCCGAGAACGGCATCCTGATGATCACGCCCTCGGCCACCAACCCGCAGATCACCGAGCGCAAGCTGTGGAACGTGTTCCGCACCTGCGGTCGCGACGACCAGCAGGGCGAAGTGGCGGCGAAGTACATCGCCGACAAGTTCAAGGGCAAGAAGGTCGCCATCGTCCACGACAAGACCACCTACGGCAAGGGTCTCGCTGACGAGGCGCAGAAAAACCTGAACAAGCTCGGCATCAAGGAAGTGATGTACGAGGGCGTCAACGAGGGCGAGAAGGATTTCTCGGCGCTCGTCTCCAAGATCAAGGCAGCCGGCGCCGACATCGTCTTCTGGGGTGGCTTGCACACCGAGGGCGGCCTGATCGTGCGCCAGATGCGCGGCCAGGGCGTGACGGCTCCGCTGATGGGTGGCGACGGCATCGACTCGAGTGAGTTCGCCAACATCGCCGGTCCCGGCGCCGAAGGCGTGCTGATGACCAACTTCCCCGATCCGCGTCGCGCGCCGACCGCCGCCGAGGTGCTGAAGAAGTTCGAAGCCAAGAAGTTCGATCCCGAGGCCTACACGCTCTATGCGTATGCCGCGCTCGAGATCATCGCCGAAGCCGCCACGCGCACCAAGAGCCTCGACCCCAAGGTCGTGGCCGCCGACATCCGCAAGGGCGCGCCGTTCAAGACCGTCATCGGCGAGCGCGCCTATGACGCCAAGGGCGACGTCACCCGCGCCGACTACGTGGTCTACACGTGGAAGAAGGTTGGCGACAAGATCAAGGCCGTGCAGGACTAAGCCGAGACTGGTTTCGGTTGTCTGCGATCCTGATCGCGTACAAGAGGGCCGGAGCACCGCAGGGTGCCCCGGCCTTTCTACGTCAGATGCAGTGCCTGCAACACGCAGGGAAACGGATTAACGACCCGGCGCGATTGCCTTTGCCGTCACATGCTCAGGCCCCTCGTTATCTGGCATCATAAGGGTGGCCGCCTCGCCACTTACCTACCACCGCCGGAGCCACCCAGCGAACCCATGCCCCGTCTCGCCGCCACAGCCATCGCCGTCCTGTTCGCGAGCCTTGCGGCGTTGTCGCCAGCCAACGCGCAAACCGAGGCCGGCATCCGACTGGTCGTCGTGGCGACGGACGCGAGCGCGCACCAGCCCAACGGCCGGGATGTGGCAACGGCTGCCGAAACGGCCGTCGCAGCCATCAATCGCAAGGGTGGGTTGCTTGGCCGGCGGGTGACGTTGAGCATCAAGCAGGACGATTGCTCGCCGGCCAGCGCCGACGCCATCGCCCGGGAGATCGCTGCCATCGCCGGCCCCGAGCGCCCCGACGCTGTCATCGGACACGTGTGCTCAGGCGCCGCCATCGTGGCGTCGCGCGCGTATGCCGAGGCTGGCCTGCTGGTAATCTCGCCCGGTGCCCGCCATCCCCGCCTCACCGACCAGCGGCCGTCGCCCCTGGTGCTGCGGCTGGCACCGCGCGACGACCGGCTGGCGGGAGATCTGGCAACGTTGATTGGCGCGCGCTTCTCGGGGCAGCGCGTTGCCATCGTTCACGACAAGAGCGTGCAGGCACGTGGGCTCGCCGACGGGATCGAAGCGGCGTTGCGGCAATCCGGCATCAAGCTGGTCCTGCGCGAACCCTACACGCACGGCGAGAAGTCCTATGCGCCGACCATTGAACGGCTGCGGAAAGCGGAGGCCCAGGTGGTCGTCTTCCCGGCCCAATTGATCGAGCTCGGGGTCATGCTGCCGGAATTGGCGGCGGCGCTGCCAGCGGCGCACTTCATCGCCGGCGAAGCCGTGGCATCACCCGACATCGCCCGCACGGCGCGCCCGGTTGGACAACGCCTGTTGGTGATGCTGCCGTGGCTCGAGCGGCCGCCGCACGCACTTGCTGACGGCGCAGAGACGCCGCCCAGGGCAACTTCTCGCGCCCGCGAGCGCCCGCGATCCAACGTCTGGCTCGCGACCCACGCGGCAATCGAAGCTTGGGCCAATGCCATCACCAAGGCCAATTCAACGGACGCTCTCGCCATCGTCCGCGCGCTCGAAACGGAGGTGGCCACGACGGTTGCCGGGCCGATCCGTTTCGATACGCGAGGCGACGTGGCCATTACCTCCTACGTACCATGGGCGTGGCACGAGGATGACTGGCAGCAGCTTAAAGATTGAATGCCGGTTTCACATGTGGAACCAGGAAAGGGTTGGTGATGCGATCCCTCAGCGTCCCTGGGAATGAGCCGCGCATTCGACGGCAATCACCTGCGTCAAGCGCAGCAGGCTCGATGGCACAGCCTCACCTGCCCGCTGATAGTCGACGATCTTGGCATTGAGCCGTGCCATGGCCTGACGTGGATCGTCACCGGCCTCGAGGCCGGCCATGATCTCGGCGATGGTCGTGTCTTTGGTTTTCGACGCCCTCTGCATCGTACTCTCCTCTGACTATTGCCACACCCGCCGACGCACCAAAGTGACCCCGCGTGGGGCGACGGCAAGCGAGAGCTTTCTTGTATCAGAAAGAGACCATCGTGTGACGTCCTTGGTGTGCGCTGCAGCAAGCTGGCTCGTCAGGCGCGTGCACTCGTTGAACGCCTGAAAACGGCGATTTTCTGAGGTTGCGGCTGGCCCGGATTTCGCCATGAAGCCGAAGCCGGCACAGCCCCCTGCACCGGAGCCAGCGCGATCAACGCGCCAGTTCCTCCTTCACCTTGGCTGCGAGCTGCGGCAGGGTAAAGGGCTTGGGTAGAAACGCAAATTGTGCAGCCGGATCGAGGCTGGTCTTGAAGCGGTCGTCGGGATAGCCGGACACGAAGATGACCTTGAGATCCGGCCGCGTCTTGCGCAATTCGTTGAGCATGGTCGGCCCGTCCATCTCCGGCATGACGACGTCGGAGACGACGATGTCCACGAGACCGCCCTCGCGGGCCACGATCTCCAGGGCTTCGACACCCGTGGTTGCTTCCAGCACCTCGTAACCCTGCCGCTGCAAGGCGCGGACGGCGAAGTTGCGCACCGAATCCTCGTCCTCGACCAACAGGACGCGGCCCGTGCCCGTGAGATCGCGTTGGCGGTCCTTCTTCGGCTCCTTGGCGCTCGGCGCCTCGGTGACCGGGGCCGGAATGAAGCGTGGCAGGTAAACGCGGAAGGTCGTGCCTTTGCCAATGGTGCTTTCGGGGAAGATGTAGCCGCCGGTCTGCTTGATGATGCCGTAGACCGTGGACAGGCCAAGGCCGGTGCCCTTGCCGACATCCTTGGTGGAGAAGAACGGCTCGAAGATCTTGGCCATGATTTCCGGCGTCATGCCGGTGCCGGTGTCTTCCACTTCGACCAGCACATACTCGCCGGGCAAGATGCCTTGCGTGCGCAGCTTCAGGGATTCCCGCTCCGACACATTGCGCGTCCTGACCGAGAGGCGGCCGCCCTCGGGCATCGCGTCCTTGGCGTTGACGGCAAGATTGATGATCACCTGGTCGAATTGCGTGCGATCCGCCTTGACGAACCACAGGTCGCGCCCCGAGATGATCTTGAGATCCACTTTCTCGCCGATCAGACGATTGAGCAGCACGGAGAGATCGGTCAAGACTTCGCCAAGCTCGAGCGTCTCCGGCAGCAGGGTCTGGCGACGCGAGAAGGCCAGCAACTGGCGCACCATGCCGGCGGCACGATTGGCATTCTGCTTGATGTTGAGGATGTCCTTGTAGGCTGGATCCGTTGGTCGATGCGTCTGCAGCAGCAGATCCGAGAAGCCGATGATGGCGGTGAGCACGTTGTTGAAGTCGTGCGCGATGCCTCCGGCGAGCTTGCCCACGGCCTCCATCTTGGTGCTCTGGGCGTACTTCATCTCCAAGGCCTTCTGCTCCGTCGCATCGACGACGTAGAGCATGGCCACCTCGTTGCGGCGCAAAGTCTGCGAGATGGGCCCAAGGAACAGGCGGCGCGTGGTCTGCTTGTCGGGGCCGAACGAGATCTCGATCGGAGCCACGCTGATGCGACCGGCGGCGACGTCGCTCAATCCGGTTTCGAGCTGGCGCTGCGCCTCGGCATCGCCCGTGCGGCCCATCAGGTCGATGATGCTGTCGGTTGGCGGTGTGCCGACATCGAGGAACATGCGCGCGAAAGCGGCATTGGAGCCGAGAATGCGACCGTTGGCGCCGAGCGTCGCGATGCCGAAGGGGGCCGACTGGAAGATGCGCGACAGATGCGCCTCGCCACCGGTCGCATCGGCGCCCGCCGCAGCTTTCTGCGCCAGCGGCAGCACCAGCAGCGTCACCTCGCCAGCCGCACCGGGTGTCCGCTCCTGGCGGGCGAGCACTTCGACCGGCAGACCGATGCCGTCCTCGCGCAGCAGATCAACCTCGAGCCGCACCGGCCCGTTTTCCGTGCGCTGCAATTCGGCGCGCAGCAACGCCTCGCCGGCGCCGGCAATGACATCGGCCAGGGTCAAGCCGCGGGCAGCCGCACTGGCCGCATCAAAGCCAAGCCAGCCAGCGAGCGATTGGTTGATATGGCTGATGCGTCCATCTGCACTGGTCGCCATGAGTCCGATCGACGAGCTTTCGTAGCGGGCCAGCGACGCTTCGAGCCCACGCACGATTTCGGCCTCGCGGGCCCGCTCGCTGGAGATATCGGTCAGCGTCCACAGCGTCGCACCTTGCGTTTCGATGTCGCGCATCAGCGCCGGAATGGGGCGGACACCAAGCCGCAACCAGCGGGCGCCACGGCCGCGGGCCTCGGGGTCGCGGACTTTCAGTTCTTCGGCGCGAACCTCGCCGCGCTCAGCTGCCCGCAGCAGGCGGAACAGGCATTCGGCCGCCTGCGGTTCGCCGGCAAAGGCGGTTTCGAGTGGTCGCGGCTGGCCACCGGGCTCGGCGCCGACCAGGGTTACGAACTGGGCATTGGCAAACAGTACCTCGCCGTCGCCGCGGGTGACCATCAAGCCCTGGTCGAGGTCATCGACGGCGGCGCGGGGAATGTCGGGGCGGTCGGTCCGGTTGCCGATGCGCACGTGGCCGGTGGCGAGCCCGAACATCAGAAACACGCCAAGCACGGCCAGCAGCGCCAACACAGCCAACATGACCGGCTCGGCTGTCCGGGCGGAAACCACGACAAGAACGGCCAGCCCGCTGGCAACCAGAATGGCCAACAGACCATTGAGCACGCTGCCGGTCGGCAGGCTCGACTGTCGCTCAGATGTGCCTGGGAGGCGTGCCTCAGACCCGCTCATAACGGCGGACCATATCTGATTCTGGCCAAGTTTCCGGGCAAGTTTGTCGTCAAACGCGGCTTGCAGCACCGCTACGATTACGCGACTTGGCACTCTGAGGCTCCCCCTCCGATCCACGCGACGGTGGATAGGTGACTTCTACCCGTCAACAAATCGATCATCAGGGTTAAAATGGACCTAAACTTCTGCTATCGGGACAACAATGGCTGTCGCGATCTGACACATCCCCTCGCGCCCGCACCGTCCGCCAAGCGAAAGGCACACCATGGATAGTCTGCTTGTCTCCGTTCTCCTGCTGGCGATGGCGGCGCTGGCTGTCGTTGCCGGCATCTGGGTGATCAAGAGCTATATGAACGGCCAATCGCCGACGGCTGCCATCTTCGGCCCGCGGCCGGAGCCACGGCTCGGCGTCGTGGAGCAAGCCAGCGTGGATGGGCGCCGGCGCCTGTTGCTGGTGCGGCGCGATGGCGTCGAGCACCTGATCATGACGGGCGGGCCGGTGGACATGGTCATCGAGACCGGCATCGGCGAGCCGAAAGCACGGGGGCATGCCATCGAGGCGCCGCAGACGGCAACGGTCTTCACCCGCTCGCCCCGGCCGTTCGGACAGGCTACCACTGCAGCACCGGAGCGGGCTGCCGAATAGACCCTTGCAGCAGAGACAAGGGTCCCTGGCTTTGGTACATCGCCGGTCACGGCACCATCCGGGCGTGACCTGGGCCCGGATGGCCGGTCTGGTTCTCATTTGTCGGCGCGCCGCGGCACCCTGCCGCTGAGTGCCCTTGGCGTCGAGGTCAACAAAGCATGCGTGTTCGCGTTCGGAAGATCGTTCTGGCCGTTCTGATCGTTGTTTTGGGTCTCGCCGCAGCCGTCACGGGCGTCACGGCCCAACAGGCGCCGCCGCCGACGCCGGCACCGCAACAACCCGCCAGTCCTCCGACAGCGCCGACGCCGCCGGCCCAAACGGCGCCGGCTGTGCCCGTGGCCCCGCCTGTCGCCCAGGCGACGCCCCCACCGAAGCCCGTCAGCCTGCCGCCCGAGCTGGTGGAGCCTGTCGCCCGGCTCTCGAAGAGCCTGGAGAGTGCAGAGAAGTCGATCCAGCAGATCAAGGAGCTGGAAGGCGAGCTGTCGCGGCTGCGCAGCGAAGTCGAGCGGATCATTTATGATTCAACGTCGACGGCAGAAACGCTTCGGCCACAGCTGGCCGAGGTGAAGAGCCAGATCGAGAAGCTCGGGCCCCCGCCGAACAAGGACCAGCCACCGGAATCCGCCGTCATCGCCGGCGAGCGGCAGCGCCTGAACGAAATGGCTGCCGCCTTGGATGGCGCGCTCAAGACGACCGAGTTGGCCTGGGTGCGGGCCAAGCAGCTGATCGACCGCATCACGGTCATTCGTTACCAGCAGTTCACGCGCAACCTGCTCGAGCGCCGGGATAGTCCGGTGACGCCGGG
Organism: Hyphomicrobiaceae bacterium; assembly: GCA_046154645.1. Taxonomy (GTDB): domain Bacteria; phylum Pseudomonadota; class Alphaproteobacteria; order Rhizobiales; family Hyphomicrobiaceae. The sequence continues at coordinate 29,094 of JBJXDZ010000153.1, read as the reverse complement.
GGTGTGGCGGGATGTTTCATCGCGCATCGGCAGCATTGCCGGACGTCTGCAGTACTACGGCGCGGACTGGATGGATTGGGCCTCGCGCAAGTCAGGCCTGTTGACGGCTTTGCTGGGGGCATCGCTCGGCATCTTCGCAATCGGCAAGTTTACCATCGGCAGTTTCGTGCAGCGCCGGCTGCCCACGTCGTCACCGTCGCCGTCCTTCTTTGCCCGCGTCATGAAAGCGGCCTGGGTGGCGCCGCTGCGCGTGCTGCCGTTAGGGCTCGCCGCGGCGGCGCTCTATTTCGGTCTCGAAGGCCTCGACCTGCTCTATGGACCCTGGGAACGCCCGGGGGTGGCCATTGCGCAGGGCCTCATCGTGTTGGCGGTGGCCTCCGCTCTGCTGGCGACAGCGCTCGCGCCGCGCCATCCACAGTGGCGGCTGTTCCCGGTGGCCGACGAGACGGCGCGGCGCCTGCTCTGGCTGCTGCTGGCCTTCGTTGTCGTCTATGTCCTGGATACGGTGTTGCTCGAGTTCGGGCGCCTGCTCTATGTGCCGCTTACCATCACCGTGGCGCAATCGTTCCTCACCAGCTTGCTGTTCGTCGGCCTGTTGGTGGCGCTGCTGCTCACGCCGTTCCGCCAGCTGATCGGGCCGGACCGGCCCGTCAATGGCCACGAGTTCGTGCCCCGCGTGGTGACGCGGCACACGCCGCTGTGGTTGAAACTGCCGTTGTGGGCGATTGCCGCCGCTATTCTCATTGCGTCGGCACTTGGCTATGTCGCGCTCGGCCGCTTCATCGCACATCAGCTGGTGCTGTCGGGCATTGTCTTGCTGGCGGCCGGACTGCTGTATCTGGCCATCCGGGCCGCCACCCGCGGCCGTGCCGATGCTTCCGACATGGTCGGCAACGCATTGGAACGCCAATTCGGCCTGGACGCGGCACGTCGGCGGCAACTGTCGCGGCTGGTTGAGCTGACGCTGTCGCTGCTGCTGGCCCTGGTGGCTTTGCCGGCGCTGCTGGTGCAATGGGGCTTTTCGGGTGCCGATATCAGGGACTGGCTGAAGGCCCTGCTGTTTGGCTTCGAGATCGGTACCTTCAAGATCTCGCTGGTGCGCATTCTGCTTGGCATCGGCCTCTTCACCGGCTTGCTGTTCCTCACACGGGTCATCCAACGCTGGTTCCGCGAGAAGGTGACGACCGAAGGGCGCTTCGATGCCGGCGTTGCCAACTCGATCGACACGGCCATCGGCTATGCCGGCACCGCGCTCGCCATGCTGGTGGCGGTGTCCTATGCGGGCTTCGACATCACAAGCCTTGCCATCGTCGCGAGTGCGTTGGCGGTCGGCGTCGGCTTCGGCCTGCAGTCGATCGTCAACAACTTCGTGTCAGGCCTGATCCTGCTGGTCGAGCGGCCGATCAAGGTCGGCGACTGGATCACTGTCGGCAGCGAGCAGGGCAATGTGCGCCGCATCTCCGTGCGCTCGACGGAGATCGAGACCTTCGATCGGGCAAGCCTGATCGTACCGAATTCGGAGCTGATCACGGGTCGCGTGCTGAACTGGACGCACCGCAATCTCCTCGGACGGGTGGTGGTCAAGGTCAAAGTCGACCCGGATGCGGACCCCGATCAGGTGCTCGAGATCCTGCGTCAATGCTCGGACGGACACCCCGATGCGCTACCCGGCACCAAGCCGTTCGTCACGTTCGACAACTTCAGCGGTGATGGTCTCGAGTTCACGACCCGGCTCACCCTGGCCGATGTCAATCGGGCTGGAGCCGTGGGAACGGAGATCCGCGTGGCGATCCTGAAAGCGCTGCGTGAGGCCGGCGTGCTAACGCGCAACCCGCAGTTCGATATCCATCTGCGCGATCTCGATTTCATCAAGGCCATCGCCCATCGGCTGGCGGAGCAGCGGACGGCCGATGCGCAGGCGCAAGCGGCGCCGACGGTCGATGCGGCAGCGGGCGCCGAGACCAACGGGCAGGCGCCGAACCGGCGTGGGTGACGCGCGTCGATGCCACAGCGTCTGCGCGCATTATAGCTTCAACTTTGGCATGTGGTGGCAAATAGCTGCCGCCCAGCCAGGGATCGTGGGGCTGTGCACATCCATCATGATGCGTGGGGTAGGCGAGGCTGATCACCGCGCCGCCCGCCTCAGTCCTCGCGGAAGACGCGCTCGCGGCGCTCGTGGCGCTCCTGGGCCTCGATCGACATGGTAGCGATCGGACGGGCATCGAGCCGCTTCAGGCTGATCGGCTCGCCGGTTTCCTCGCAGTAGCCGTAGGTGCCTTCCTCGATCCGGGCCAAAGCCGCATCGATCTTGGCGACAAGCTTGCGCTGGCGATCGCGGGCGCGCAGTTCGAGGGCGCGGTCCGTCTCCGACGTGGCACGATCTGCAAGATCGGCGTGCTGGGAGGAGTCCTCGTGGAGGCCGTGCAAGGTCTCCATGTTCTGCCGGATGATTTCCTCTTTCCAGGCGATCAGCTTGGTGCGGAAATACAGCCGGTGGCGCTCGTTCATGAACGGTTCCCCGTCCGATGGCCGATAGCCGTTCGGCAGCACGACGTCGGCGCGTTTGCCCGCTGCCTGCGCGGGCTTGGCCCGGTCCGCGGTAGGAGATGCTGAACCGTTGGCGCCATGACTGGGTTTGGTCATTTTTAGGCTCGTGCTCGCCAGAACCTTGACCGGTTGTACCTTGACCGTCTGAATCGCGTATGACGTCGTCAGGCTGCTAGTGGCTGATTGCGGCCGGCCATGGGCAGCGCGCGCTGCTCCACCACTTTTTTTCTGCGCACCTGACGTGCCATTGGAAGACTTGCCATTAGCGCCGGCTTTCGTTGCCAGGACGGCGGCCTGGGCAGGCTTCTTGGCAACAGGTGCTTTTGCCGATAGCTTTGAAGCAAGTTTGATGCCGGAACGCGCGAGGCTTGCCGCTGCAGCGCCCTTACGAGCGCGTTCCGCTTTCGCTACGGCTTGTGGCTTGGTGCTGCGTGCCACAGCGCGTGGTGTGGCTAGCGCTTTGGCAGGCGCCGCTTTCGTTCGGGCTGGCGCGCTGGAACCATTTTTGTTCTTGTTTTGGCTTGCTGCCGCCTGTTTCCGGGCCCCTTTGCCCGTGGCTGCCATTCTTGCGGCTGTGACGCTGGCCTTGGTGGCTTTCCCTTTGCGATCCTTTCGCGAGGACATGTGCGCAAAACCCCTCAATTGATCCCTGTCCAGCATATACGACGAGAGTCGTAGGTGCCGTGGCGCCACCTATTTAAGTTGCTGTTTTTTCAAGTCAAGCGAAACCCTTGGGTGCGCCGCAGCAATAGCGCCCGCGACTCTCAGTGCGTCGCGAAAGAGTTGCGGCCGAAGCCCGTGTCGACGGGGCGCAAACGGGATTGCAGTGCGGCATAGCTCGACTGTTGCGGCCCGCTGGCTTTAGGGCACAAGGTTCCCAAATTACCTTCTCAGGTTGCAATTTGTTCGCATCGCCAGTTTACCGTGTGTTCAACCTTTGCGAGCATATTTCGAGATGTCGCAACGAGAGCTGTCGCCAGGATCAAACAGCGACGAACCATGGAGGCTGCACAGCATTCTTGAAGCCGGTCAAATGCAGTGCGCCGCCCGGTGCGGGCATCGTCTCCCTCGATGCTTGCGGCGATCGGTGCGCAGCGGTTAGCTGAAGATCAAGGACCAAGCCGGCTGCCACAGTTGGTCTGGCCGTCTTGATCGATGCCGCAGCCCGCCGTCCTGGGCCCGACCGCCGGGTTCGCTAAGACAGCCGTCAACGCTCTCTCCCATCCAACCGCCGGGATCCCCGGTCAGACAGAAAAGGAGCCATCGAAGCGATCACGTTCCACCCGCAGCAGTGGCGCCACCACTCGCGATCGGTTCCACCCTCCGCTCTCGACACCGTCGCCGTCGACGCCTCGTCCCCACCCCGAGTGCTGTCGACCACGCCACGACGGCCGCTGCCTGCACCCGTGCGCCACCCCATGCCACCCATGGCGGTGGCGCACGACGTGGGGCACGGCAGCACATGCTGCTGCGCACTCTTGCTGGCTCGTCGCCTTGCCCATAGTGTGGCCGGGTTTTGTGCCGCGATCCCGAGAGGCTCCATGAAATTCGCCGGTTCCAAATCCTACGTCGCCACCGACGACCTCAAGGTTGCGGTCAACGCCGCCATCACGCTGCAACGCCCCCTGCTGATCAAGGGCGAGCCTGGCACCGGCAAAACGGTGCTTGCCATCGAAGTGGCCAAGGCACTTGGGTGCCCGCTGATCGAATGGCACATCAAGTCGACGACCAAAGCCCAGCAGGGTCTCTACGAGTATGACGCCGTCTCGCGCCTGCGCGACAGCCAGCTCGGCGATGAGAAGGTCAAGGACATCCGCCACTACATCAAGCGTGGCAAGCTGTGGGAGGCCTTCACCAACGCGGAACGCCCGGTGCTGCTGATCGACGAGATCGACAAGGCCGACATCGAGTTCCCGAACGATCTGCTGCAAGAGCTCGATCGCATGGAGTTCTATGTCTACGAGCTCAACGAGACCATCAAGGCCAAGCAGCGGCCGATCGTGATGATCACCTCGAACAACGAGAAGGAGCTGCCGGACGCCTTCCTGCGCCGCTGCTTCTTCCACTTCATCAAGTTCCCCGACGCCGACACCATGCGCCAGATCGTCGACGTGCATTTCCCCGGCTTGAAGGGCATGCTGGTCAGCGAGGCGCTGAAGATTTTCTACGACGTACGCGAGGTCCCCGGCATCAAGAAGAAGCCATCGACGTCGGAGCTGCTCGACTGGCTGAAGCTGCTGCTCAACGAGGACATTGGTCCGGAGACGCTGCGTGAGCGCGACCCGAAGAAGCTGATCCCGCCGCTGCATGGCGCGCTCTTGAAGAACGAGCAGGACGTGCATCTGTTCGAACGGCTGGCCTTCATGGCACGCCGCGCCAAGGACGGGTGAGGCGCACGCCGTTTTACCGCACGGCAACCAACGCCTGCGCCAAGGAGCGCAGCTGGATCGTCAGCATGGCCGCGACGCCATAGCGGGCACCCGACGTGTTGGGGCGGGCCAGTTGCAGCACCGTGATCTCGGGCTGGAACCAGTCCGGCCGCGAGCCGGTGCGGCGAAACCCCAGCCGCTCATAAAGCGCGATGGCGGCGGTGTTGTCCGCCAGCACCTCGATGCGCCACCGGTGGGCGCCGGGGAAACGGTAGAACGCTGCCTCGAGCAGCCGCGTGCCGAGCCCTAATCCCTGATAGGGCATGTCGACGTAGACCTCGTAGATGTCGACGGCGCCGGTCCAATGCAGGAGGGCCGAGGCGAAGGCGATGATGTCGCCATCGAGGTCGGCGACGAGCGAGCAATTGACATCGGTGTCGCGCGCGATGGCGGCGAGGCGCGCCTTGGTGTGCAACTGCGTGCAGTGCCGTTCGACCCCTTCGGCACCGAGGATGGGCGTGTAGGCGTCGCTCCACACGCGCCACAGCAGGCGGCGCACCGCCTCGATGTCACGCGGCTCGAAGCGGCGGAACGTAACGCGGGCAGCGACGTCGGCCCGGCGTTGGAGGGCCACCGCGCCGTCTGCGTTCTGGGCGTCGCCATGGCCGCCGCTGTCGCTCGTGTCCGCCACCCATCCCCCCGCCTGCGAATCCCAGCGCACCCTAGCGCACAGGCGGCTGCCGCGCTGGTGGCGCCCCGTCGCAGCCGCGCCTGCCATGCCAAGGCCGCAAAGACAGCCGAATTTCCAAACGGGCACAACTGTATCAACGCCGGGAGGGCACCATGGGCCTCACACAAGCACCGCTGCGGGCAGGCGATGACAGCGCGGGGGCGGCCATGGACGCAGCTGGTGGTCATGGCGGCTGGCTCGCCACCACGCTGTCAGCCTTGGCGTTCGTATTCTCCGGTTTCAGCTTCTACATGAGCGCGCTGCAGCAGGCCGATCTCGAGGTGTACGTGCCGCCGGTGCTGCAGTATGGCCGTGACGGCGGCGGCGAGGTGGACGTGTTCGCAATCCCCATCACCATCGCCAACAATGGCGCCAATACCGGCACCGTGCTCGCCATCGAGGTGACGGTGTCGAACACGGCGGGTGGCACCGAGAAGGCCTCCAAGACCTTCTACAGCGCCTTCATCGGCGAGCACCCGCGCAACGCCGACACGCCCAACAAAACCTTCGCGCCCATCAGCGTGCCCGGCCGCGCCACCTACTCCGAGACCATCCGCTTCTACCCGCAGGGCAACCCGCTGCCGAAGGTGGTGAGCGAGGCCGGCGTGTATACGTTTCGCCTCAGCATCACCATTGCCGAGCCGGCCGATCCGGGCCTCATGGACAAGCTGTTCAAGGCGCGCGGGCCCGCCCCCTTCACCTTCACGCGCAATCTGCCCTTCATCTCCGAGCAGCATCTGGCCTTCCGCCGCGGCACCATCTCCATGCACGACAAGGACTGGAAACCAACCGCGAGCGGGGCGAAGTGAGGGGTGGGGATGTCAACGCCCTGCTTGCTGCTATAGTGCTTCAACCTGCATTGCTTGACTTTCTCATATTGGCTCAGTCGATCGGAGCACGACATGTTGGCGCGGATATTGGCAGCCGGTCTCTTCTGGCTGGCGGTTGGCTCCACAGCGGAGGCGCGACGGGTCGCCCTGGTGATCGGCCAGGACGCCTATGCTGGCATGGACGCGCTGGACAACTCGGCCCGTGATGCGTGCAAGGTCGCGGACTTGCTGGCCAAGCACGGCTTCGAGGTCATCGCCTGTGACGGCGCCACCCCCGGCTGCTTCAACGCCGACAGCACGCGCCTCAAGGCCGGGCTCGCCAAGCTGGAGCAACGGGCGGCCGGCGCCGACATGGCGCTGGTGTATTTCGCCGGCCACGGCCTCGCCAGTGACGAGGGCAACATACTCACGCCCACAGACGCCAAGATGAACTGCTCCACCGGCGCCATCACCAACGGCATTCCGGTCGAGCGCTTCATGGCCGCCACCAATCCCGCCAAGATGAAGCTGCTCATTCTCGATGCCTGCCGGGATAACCCGGTGGGGGCGGTGTGTCCCGGCCTCAAGGGCAAGAAACTGTCCTTCACGCGCATCGAGGCCGGCGCCATGCAGGGCCTGCTGGTGGTAACCTCGACTCAGTTCGGCCAGCAGGCGCTGGACGGTGCCAAGGGCGGCCATTCACCGTTCGCGACGTCGCTGCTCACGGCGCTGGCGGCCAATCCGACCATCTATTTCGAGCAGGTGTTCAACGAGGTGGCCCGCGCCACCCATGAAGCCGCGTTGGCACAAGACGGCTTCCTGCAGATTCCCGGCAAGGTGGTCGGCGGGGCGGCCCCTGCCGATTGCTTGGCGGGCAAGAACTGCATCGGCGACCAGCGCATGGCGGCGCTGGCGGTGGAGAACGAGAAGCTGACCGCCGACGCGTCCGGCGTGCGCAACCTGCTGGCGGCCGAGGAGCAGAAACGGGGCAAGCCCTACACGCCTGAGGAACGCGCCAAGCGCGTGGCGGACCTCAGCCGATCGCTGCAGGTGGTGGCGGCCAGCGGCGACCCGATCATGGAGGAGGCCGGTCGGCGGTTTTCGAGTGGCGACGTGGCGGGCGGCACCGCTAAGCTGGACGAAGCCGGCGAGGCCGATGAACAGGCGATGGCCGAACTCGAGCGGATGCTGGCCGAGAAGCGCAAGGCGACTGCCCGGAATGCCCGCGCTGCCGCCGTGCTGGTGCGCGGAACCAGCGTTCTGAAGGCGATGGGGCATTACCAGCGCGCCACCAAGGCCGATCCTGGCGATGCCCAGACATGGGACGATTACGCCCGCGCCGCAGTCGAGGCCGGCAAGCTTGAGGTGGCCAAAGCCGCGTTCCAGCAGGCCGCGCTGAAGGCCCGCGATAGCAGCAATCCGCGGCTGCGCTATTGGGCGACTCTGGGGCTCGGAGACGTGGCGCTCGATCAGGGACATTTGCCGAGCGCGCGGCGGCTGTACGAAAGTGCGCTGGCGATTGTGGAGCCAATCGCCAAAGCCGACCCCGGCAACGCCGGCTGGCAGCGCGACCTCTCGGTGTCGCATAATAAGATTGGCGACGTGCTTCGTGCTCAGGGCAACCTCCCCGCCGCGCTCGACGCCTTCAACGCCTCGCTGGCCATAGCCGAACGCCTTGCCAAGGCCGACCCCGGAAATGCCGGCTGGCAGCGCGACCTCTCGGTGTCGCAGGAGAAGATTGGCGACGTGCTTGTTGAACAGGGCAACCTCCCCGCCGCGCTCGACGCCTTCAACGCCGCGCTGGCCATAGCCGAACGCCTTGCCAAGGCCGACCCCGGCAACGCCGGCTGGCAGCGCGACCTCTCGGTGTCGCATAATAAGATTGGCGACGTGCTTGTTGAACAGGGCAACCTCCCCGCCGCGCTCGACGCCTTCAACGCCTCGCTGGCCATTAGAGAACGCCTTGCCAAGGCCGACCCCGGAAATGCCGGCTGGCAGCGCGACCTTGCCTTGAGCTTCGGACGTGTCGCGCAGGCGCAAGCCCAGCAAGGCGACCGCGACGGCGCCCTGAAGGGTTATCGGCAGGCGCGCGACATCATCGCCCGGCTCAAGGCCCAGTCGCCGGATAACGCAACATTGCCCAAGGATTTGGCGTTCTACGAGGCGCGCATGGCGGAATTGGAGAAGTAAGCCGTTGGGTCGCGCAAGGGCTTGACCTCATGGGCGTGAACCTTGGGCAAACTGTAAGCGGCACGCGGTTCTCGCCATGCGGGGGCGCAGGGCGCTGACACCATTTCGATGCGAGCGCCGCTCAAAGCGCCCGCTCGAGCCTGATGTCGACCTCGCGCTCGACAAAGGTCCATTCCGTCGTGGCGCGGAGACGGGCAACCAAGTCCTCGAACTGTGCGGTGTGCTCGGGTGCGTACTCGAACCAGGTCAGGAAATCGAACGGCTCGCCGAGATCGCGGCAATGATAAAGCTGCCGCGCGATGGCCGGCAGAAAGTCGAGCCCGATCGCGGTGTGCTGCGATTGCGCCTCGAAGATGGCGCGCCGCTCGTCCTGCGCCAGATCCCACCACGCCTGGCGCTTCTTGATCGGGATCAGCGCGGCGCAGCGCGCCTGCGGCCGCCCAAGTCCCTCCTGACGGGCGCGCAGCGACGTGACCTCGCCGCGCGTCGCGTAGCGCAGGTTGCTCATGAGGCCGTGCAGCACGAACGCGCTGGCTGTTGCCGGCGTCGCGGCGCTGGCCGGCACGACGGCGACGCGGGCCGCGGTGGGCAGCGACGTGCCGCACACGGCCTGCACGGACAGCACGCGCCAGTTGCCGTTATCTCCGCCAACGAATGCTGTGCGATTGTGCATGGTGTCGCTCCGGTCCGCCGTTTTCGCCGCAGGAGAGCGTGCGTTGCAAGGTCCGGGCCGTCCAGTGTGCCGAGGAAGGACCCCTGACACGCGATGCCGAGGAAGGGGTCAGACCCCTGACACGCGACGCTTCAATTGACCTGCTGACGCAAGCGTCAGGGGTCTGACCCCGCCCCGCCCCGCCCCGCCACCCTCACCCCGCCCCGACAACTTTCCGGATCTCATTCCACCTTCGGTTTGGCCTCGAGCACCATCTGCGTCTGTGTGATCATGGCCAGCAGGCGGCCGTCGGCGTTGGTCAGCCGCGTCTGCCAGACCTGCGTGCGGCGGCCGCGATGCAACGGTGTGCTCTCGCCCAGCACTGTTGAGCCGATGGGCGCGGGCGCAAAGAAGTTGGTCTTACTCTCCATCGTCGTGGTGGCTTGACCCTTCTGCAGGTTGAGCACGGTGCCCATGGCGCCGAGATAATCAGCGAAAGCCATGTAGGCGCCACCGTGCAGGATGCCGGAGCCGTTGCCCATGTCCTCGCGTGCCACCATCTCGGCGGTGACACGCTCCTTGTCGAGGCTCAAGAGCTTCACGCCCAGCAATTTCGATAGCGGCGGCAAGCGCTCCTGGGCCTTGGCAAGCTTCTCCTGCACATGAGTCTCCATCATTTCACAGCTAAAAAAAGACGGGCGGTCTTGTGGGTGTCCCGGTCGTGCCGGAGGCGCGCGTCTTGGACACGACGGGGGTTGCCGTGCTGAATGCGCGCGTCTCCGGCACGACGGCCGGCCCCGCTCGCGAAGCGATCGCATCAGCCGAGACTGAGCCCCAGCTTCTTCACCCAGGCCAAGCCTTCGAGGGTGGTTTTGCGCGGCTTGTACTCGCAGCCGACCCAGCCCTTGAAGCCGGACGCGTCGATCTGCTTGAAGAGGTAGGTGTAGTTCATTTCGCCATCGTCGGGCTCGCCCCGGTCGGGCGGGCTGGCGATCTGGTAGTGGTGCGCGATGGGGCCGAACTCCTTGATCGCCATGGCGACGTCGCCTTCCATGATCTGGCGATGATAGAGATCGAATTGCAGGCCGATGTTGGGCCCGCCGACCTCGTGGATGATCGAGCGCGCCTCGCCGGTGAGATTGAGGAAGTAACCGGGAATATCGCGCGTGTTGATCGGCTCGATGATGACCGAGATGTCGGAGCCCTTGACCATCGCCGTGGCGCGCTTCAGGTTCTTCACGTAGTCGGCGCGGTTGGCGCCATGATGCCGCAGACCCGCCATCGCAAACATTCGTTTGCAGCCCGTGGCCTCAGCCATGTCGAGCGCCGCAGCCACGGACTTCTCGAAGTCCGCTTCGCGCCCAGGCAGCGCCGACAGGCCGCGCTCGCCCTTGCTCCAGTCGCCGTGCGCCATGTTGAACAGCGCCTGCGTCAGGCCGTTGCCCTTGAGCCGCGCCACGATCTCCTCTTTCGGAGCCTCGAACGGGTTCAGATATTCGACGGCCTTGAAGCCCGCCTTGGCCGCGGCCTCGAAGCGGTCGAGGAACGGTACCTCGGTGAACATGAAGGACAGGTTGGCGGCAAAGCGAGGCATGCGATGGCTCCCGGCGCGATGGATGGGTTGGATCGATTGTCCGGCACTCGGGGCGGGAATGCAACGCGCCGTCTGCCGCTGGTCGCTTCGCGAGCGAGGGCTTGCCCTCGCGCTCCCACTGGGAGGGGACCTCCCAGACCCTCGCTCTTTTGACGTTTGGGAGCAGTCTCGCGCGACTGCTTCCTGTCCCTCAAATCGCGGGTTTCCAAAGGGCGACGCCCTTTGGCGGGGGAGTTCGAGGGGCGAAAAGCCCCTCGTCGTCGGCAACGCGCCTGAGTTCGAGGACCCGCCCAACCTGTGGGTGGGTTGGCCCCTTGACCCTGACGGCAACGCGTCGCGTACTCACTCCACCTTGATGTTCTTGGCCTTGATGATGACGCTGTAGCGGGCGAGATCGTCGGCTTGGGCCTTGGCGAGGGCTTCTGGCGTCGATGGGATCACGCTGGCGCCGGAGTCGATCAGCTTCTGGCGCACGCTTTCGGTGGCGAGTGCGACATGCACGGCCTTGTTGATCTTGGCGACGACATCAGGCGGCGTCTTGGACGCGACATAGATGCCGTACCAGTTCTCCATGGCGACGCTCGGCAGGCCCTGCTCGGCCATGGTCTTGACGCCGGGCAACACGGCGGTTTGCGCCTTCGCCGCGATGGCGATGGCCTTGAGCTTGCCGCCCTTGATGTGCCCGATGACGCCGGGAAGATCACCGAAGAAGGCATCGACCTGGCCGTTGATCAGATCCGAGATGGCGGGGGCCGCACCCTTGAAGGGGATGTGAATGGCTTTGGCGCCGGAAGCGTCCATCAGCATTTCAAGCGCGATGTGCGTCGTGCCGCCCATGCCGGCCGAGCCGAAGGGAAGCGGCTTGGCGCTGGCCTTGCTGCCGGCGACGAAGGCAGCGACGTCGTTGTACGGGCTGTTGGCGTTGACCACCATGATGGTCGGGCTCGAGACGACGAGGGAGACCGGTGCGAAGTCCTTGATGGGGTCATAGGGCATGGTGGCGTGCAGCAGTGGATTGAGCACCACCGTCGTCATGCTGGTGAGGAAAATCAGCGAGCCGTCGGCGGGGCCGCGCGCCACCATCTCGGCGGCGATGAACGTATTGCCGCCGGGCTTGTTCTCGACGATGACGGTGTGGCCGAGCTCTTTCGCCATGGGATCGGCGATCAGGCGCGCCACGATGTCGACGGGACCACCGGGCGGAAACGCGACGACGATCTTCGAGGTTCTGGTTTGGGCCAAGGCTGCCGTGGGCAGGGCAAGGCCAAGTGCGACCAGCGCACCGAGCAGGCGTTTCATGGGATGTCCCCTGGGATTGAGATGACGTGTTTTTCTTGGTGGCCTGTCTAGCAGGCTCAGGCCAGTCCAGCGACCGGGAATTGTCCTGTCGTGTTGCGCGGACCATTTTGCGGCCGGCGTGTGGCGATCAGCCGGCGCGCGGCGTCGATCTGGCCCGCCTTGAGCATGGCGCTGGTCAGCGTGTACTCGATCAAGTCACGTTGTGCGCGGCTGCCGCCGAGGCGTTCGTGGGTGGCAAGGTACGGCTGGAGTTCGGCGATGACGCTCGCCCAATCAGACTTGGCATAATGGCCGAAGGCCCGGGCGACGGGGGCGACGATATCGGCGGCAGGGCCTTTGGCCTCGTCGGCGAAGTGGGCCAGGGCTTCGCCGTCGCCGGTCATGGCGTGCGCCAAGGCTGCGTGGATATCAGCGAAGGCAACGCCGGACTTGGGGAACCACTGCGCGGCATAAACGGAGAGGTCGCGCCACAACTCTGGCCGCCGCGGCTCGCCGGCGATTTCGGCGCGGTGCAGGAACGACGCGCAGTCGGTGAGGACGTTCAACTGCGGTCCCCAGGCAGCGCCCGGCTGCATGTCGCGGGCATAGATCTCCCAGGCTTGTGCCGTGTTGCCGGTCTCCATGGACCACAGCGCCAGATGCCAGCTGACGTGGCAATGGATCTGGCCTTCGCGGGGATAATCGCGGGCCCAATCCTTGAGATAGGCCAAGCCGGCGGTGCGCTCGCCAGCCTCATAGTGCATGTGCGATTTGATGTGCGCGCCGTGCGCATTGCGCGGGAATTGGGCCATGGCCGCCTCGATGTTGCGCCGCCCGCGCTCGATCAGGCCCAGCTCGATCTCGGCGAAGGCGTAGACGGTCTGGAACCACCAGTCATCGCCGTAGTGGGTGACCAGCGGTTCCAGAATGGCGAGCTGGTCCTGTTCGCGGCCAGCCTTGCCGCTGAAGCCGATGAGGCCGAACACGCTGGTCGATGGCGCCAACGTCATGGCATCGCGCGGCCAGTGCTTGATGTGCTCGCGCGTTGCCTCGAGGCCGGCCGCGCCCTGGCCTGAACAGATGAGGCCGAGGATGTTGATCTGGCTCTGCTCGCGGGGCGTGGTGCTCGGTGCCAGCTCACGGGCGCGGGCCAACGGCGCCTTGACCTCGTTGCCGCGACCTGAGATCTGCAGCGTGCGGGCGAGGGCGATGTGGGCGGCGGCGAAGCCTTCATCGGCGGCGATGGCGGCGCGAAAATCGGCTTCGGTGCCGGCGCTGGCCGAGAGCAGCTTGTCGACACCGGCGACATAGGCGTCGCGGGCTTTCGAGGAAGCCGTCGTCAGGGGGAGGTCGTAACGGTCTTTGAGCATGTGCGGCTGCCTTCAACCATGCCAAGCGTTCGGCGGTTCTGTTGGACGAGACGCCAGTGTGCCACGTCAGGCCCACGAGCGTCGAGACAATGGCTGGCGGGCTGGTCCAGGCCGCGTCGGCAGCGGCGGTTAGGTGCGCGAAAATCTGCTGTCATTGCAGGATTGTGGCCGTGTGGCCACGCGCCACTTTGCCCGGAAACCTTGTGCCCGGGTTTGCCTTGACGACGCCCCACATTGAGCAGATTTAGCGCCCATAAGGCGGCTGCTCGCGGCCGCGGCTGCGATGCCGCAAAGGGGTTTACGGCATTGAATTTCGTCAACACGATCAGGGACGTTTGTCTTGCGTAGTCCAACATCGCCTCATGGGGCGCCGCCGGCGGGCGGCCAGCCTCGCATAGGCCTTCTCTCGCGCGCCTTCATCGGCCTGTTGGCCCTCGTGGCCATGACCGGCTTCGGCGTCTTCCTGATGCACACCAGTATCGACCCGGCCGAGGAACGTGATGCCGCGCACCTGCCGGCTGTCCGCAGCGAGGCCTTGGCGGATGTGCGCAGCTGGGGCTATCAGCTGCAGGGCCTCAACATTGCCGAGGCTGCACGCTCAGGTCACGATCTGCTGGTCGTCGATGAAAGCCTGCCCGGGGCAGGGCCCCCGCAGCGCCGAGCAGCGCTCAACGCCATGAAGCGCAAGCCCGACGGTGGCCGGCGCATCGTGCTGGCCTACCTCTCCATCGGCGAGGCGGAAAGCTATCGCGCCTATTGGCAGGGGGGCTGGACCCGGTTGTCGACCGACCTCCCGCGCGGAGACCGCCGTACGGAGATGCTGCCGCTCGGCTCCCCAGCCGCGGCCGCCCAGCCGCAAGAGCCTGCCTCGAAAGTGGCGCCCGCGCGCGTGCCAACAACTGCGGCACCCGCTTGGCTCGGGCGAGAGAACCCGGAATGGCGCGGCAATTTTTCCGTGCGGTTCTGGGACCCCGGCTGGCAATCCTTGCTTTCAGGCAGCGAGACCGCGGCGCTGGACCGCCTGATCGCAGCTGGCTTTGACGGCGTCTATCTCGATCGGGCCGATACGTATACGCAATGGAGCTCTGAACATCCGGATGCCAAGGCGGCGATGGTGACGCTGGTGACCCATCTCTCGGCTTATGCCAAGGCGAAGAACCCGGACTTCCTGGTGGCGCTGCAGAATGCCGAGGAGCTGCTCGAAACCCGTAAGGTTCGTGGCGCGCTCGATCTCGTGGCCAAGGAGGATCTGCTCTTTGGCATCGCGGGGACGGGTGCGGCCAACAGCGAGCGCGATGTGGCGGCCAGCCTTGGGTACTTGAAGAAGGCGCAGACGGACGGCTTGCCGGTGCTGGTGGTCGAGTACCTGGAGCCAGGCCCCGCGGCCGATGCGACGCGCAAAGCGCTGGAGCAGCATGGTTTCATTGCTCACTTTGCGCCACGGTTGCTCAATCAGTTGCGGGCGCGATAACCCGTTCGCCGTCGTCTCGTCTGTGACCGCAAGCGGGCGCGGACATCGGGCGTACTTCCCAACGCCGAGCGGAGGCGTGCGAGCGACCGTCGGTGCAGCGCGAACAGTTTTCTCCTGCCAGCGGCGCTGCGCAGAGCTTGGCTTCTGCACAGCCTGAAAACCGAGCAACATTCTCCTGCCTTCTCGGCGCTCTCGCGCTTCCCAAGCACCGGCCGGATGTGCAACATCAGGCCGGTCATGGGGCCGGGCTGGCCAAGCCGCGCTCATGGCCAACTGAACCGAGGAGATGTCGATGAAGCGGATGTTTGCGGCCCTGACGGCCGTTGCGATCGCGGTGCTGGGCCTGGTCGCGGCCGACCCTGCAGCGGCCAACCAGTTGGAAGAAATCAAGAAGAAGGGTGTGCTGGTTGTCGGCGTGAAGACGGACTATCCGCCCTGGGGCATGCGCGATTCAACCGGCAATATCGTCGGTATGGAGCCGGACATGGCGGCCGACGTGGCCAAGCGTCTGGGCGTCAAGCTGGAGCTGGTGTCGGTGGTGTCATCCAACCGCATGCAGTTCCTGCAGCAGGGCAAGATCGACCTCATGATTGCCACCATGAGCGACACGCCCGAGCGGCGCAAGGTCGTCGGCACCGTCGACCCGGTCTACTATGCTTCGGGCGTGGCGATCCTTGCCAACAAGGCTGCCAACATCAAGTCGGCCGCCGACCTCAAGGGCAAGCCTGTCTGCGCCTTGCAAGGCGCGTTCTACAACAATGACCTGCAATCGAAATACACCGGTCAGGACCTCGTCGCCTTCAAAGGCGTGCCGGAGGCCGAGCAGGCGCTCCTCGACGGTCGCTGCGTCGGTTTCGTCTATGACGATGTCGTGCTGGTCTGGAAGAAAGCGCAGGACAAGAAGTGGGACGGCTTCGATGTCGTCCAGCTCAATGAGTGGAAGCCGGTTCCCTGGGGCCTCGCCGTCAAGATCGAGGAGCTGGAAGGCCCGTTCGGCAAGTTCATGGCCGAGGTGCTCAAGGACTGGCTGAAGTCGGGAACGCTAGCCGCGCTTGAAAAGAAGTGGGTCGGCAACAACACGCCGTGGCTGATCGAAGCGACGGCTGCCGCAAAGAAATAAGGTACGCCTGCCGAGGTGGTGGGACACAAGGTTCCCGCCGCCTCGGCAGGTGTCAGTCCGCGCTTCGCCCCCCGCACAGGATCGTGATGGATAGCCTCTGGGAAGCCCTGCGCGGCGTGCATGATGCTTATGGCATCAATCTCGTGCATTTCTACGATCAGTTCGAACGTGGCCGTCTGTTGCGCGGCATGTGGACCACGATCAAGCTCGCCGTCGTCTGCATCGGCTTGAGCGTGCTGATCGGCATTGTCGGCGCCTGGCTGCAAGGCAGCCGCCTGAAGCTGCTCAAGTCCCTCGTGCAAGGGTACATCCAGTTCTTTCGCAACACACCGCCGCTCGTGCAGATGTACTTCTTCTACTTTGCGCTCGGGCCACAGATGCCGCGCATCGTCAACGAGCACGGCATTGCGCAGCCGATTCTCGGCAGCTTCGCGTGGGCCGTGCTGTCGCTGTCGTTCTTTGCCGGCGCCTTCAATATCGAGATCTTCCGATCGGGCGTGGAGGCGGTGCAGAAATCGACGGTCGAGGCCGCTGACTCCCTTGGTTTCAATCGCTGGCAGATCTATCGCCATGTGGTCTTGCCGCTGGCGGTTCGCTTCTGCCTGCCGGCGCTCAACAACAATCTCGTCAACCTCACCAAGACAACGACACAGGCCTATGCGATCGCCGTGCCGGAGACACTCTATGTCGCCAGCCAGATCTGGTCCGACCGCATCAACGTGTTCGAGATGATGGTGACGCTGCTGACGTTCTATCTGCTGCTGGTCGGGATTTTCGTGTGGCTCATGACACGCCTCGAACGCTCGCTGCGTGTGCCGGGATTTGGGCAATGAGTGTCGACACCGCGCGCGAGGTCCGGCCGGTGCCACCGCAAGGTGAGAGCGGCTACATGGCTGCGGCTTTCACGCCGCGCGCCTTCGCCATTGCGCTGGGACTGTTCGCGCTCGTGCTCATGGCCTGCGAGGCCGTCGCGCAGGTGCGGGCAGCCGGCCCCCGGAGCGGCATCATGGAAACGGTGTTCCGTTGGACGCCGCTGGTTCTGTTCGGCCCGCCGCGCGAGTTCGGCGGTTTCGCCCTCAACATTGCGGTGAGCTTTCTGGCGATGGCCATCGGCACCGTTGCGGGCTTGGCGCTGGGCCTTGGGCAAATCTCGCTGTTCCCTTGGCTGCGCACGATCTCTTGGGGGGTGACACAGTTCTTCCGCAATGCGCCGTGGCTGGTGCTGCTGTTCTTCGTGATGCTGCTGACGCCCTTCAAGTTCACCATCTTCGGCATCACGATTCCACTGCCGGCGTGGCTCAAGGCAACGTTCGGGCTGGCCTTGCCGGTCATGGCCAACATCTCCGAGATCGTGCGCGGTGCTGTCAATTCGATCCCGACGTCGCAATGGGAATCGGCCGAGAGCCTTGCCTTCACCCGACTGCAGATCCTGTGGCGGATCATCCTGCCCCAATGCATGAAGCGCATGATACCGCCATGGATGAACTGGTACGCCATCCTGACCATGGCGACGCCGCTCATCTCCATCGTCGGTGTCAACGATGCCATGACGTTGACGCAGGATGCCCTCGCCGCCGAGCAGCGCACTGAATTGCTGATGCCGATGTATGCGATGCTGCTGCTGTTCTTCTTCGTCTACTGCTATCCGATCGCGCGCTGGACCCTGCATCTGGAGCGCAAGTATGCCGTCCGCATCTGAGGCGCACGCCCCATGACCACCGCCACAGGCTGGACGCCCGACCAGCCAATCGTTGCCATCAAGGACGTCTACAAGGCCTTCGGCAAAGTCGAGGTGCTGAAGGGCGTGAGTCTGACGGTGAAGAAGGGCGAGGTGATCTGCATCATCGGTCCCTCGGGCTCGGGCAAATCGACCTTGCTTCGCTGCATCAACGCGCTCATTCCCATTGAGCAGGGCTCGATCAAGGTCGAGGGCCAGGAGGTCAATGACCCCGCGCTCGACAAACTGGAGCTGCGCAAGAAGGTCGGCATGGTGTTCCAGCAGTACAACCTCTTTCCGCACAAGACCGCGATCGAGAACGTCATGATGGCACCGCTGCTGGTGCTGAAGCGACCCAGGGATGACGTCGAGGCGCAGGCGCGACGGTTGATCAAGAAGGTGCGCCTCGAAGGCAAGGAAGATGCTTATCCGGGCGAACTCTCGGGAGGCCAGCAGCAGCGCGTCGCCATTGCCCGTTCGCTCGCCATGAACCCCGACGTCATGTTGTTCGACGAAGTGACGGCGGCGCTCGATCCGGAAACCGTGAAGGAAGTTCTGGTCACCATCCGGGAGCTTGCCGAAGAGGGCATGACCTGCATGCTGGTCACCCACGAGATGGGCTTTGCGCGCGAGATCGGCGATCACATCTACTTCACCGACCGCGGCGTCATCGTCGAGCACGGACCACCGGCAACGTTCTTCAAGAGTGCCAGCGACCCCCGCACCCGCGAGTTCCTGAGCCAGATCCTTTGAGCGGTTCTCCAACCGCGCCGTGGCAGGTCGTGCACCACAGGTCGTGCACCTCGTTGTGCCCGTCGGCCAGTGCCGGTAGACTTTCGCCATGGACCACACCGCCGGACGCGCCGTTCTTGTCTTCGCCTGCCTCGGGCATGCGCTGTTCCACATCATCGCGGCGCTGTTCCTCACGCTCGTGCTCGTGCTGCAACCGGCTTGGCAACGGCCTTACAACGAGCTGATTGCGCTGTGGACCGTTGGTGCGTTTCTGCTTGGATTTGGTGCGCCGATTGCCGGCTGGCTCGGTGACCGGCTCGGCGAAACCCGCGTCATGATCGCCTACTTTCTCGGCATCGGGGCATCGTGCATCGCCTGTGGTCTCGCTGAGGGGCCGCAGTCGCTTAAATTTGCGCTCTCGGCGATGGGCCTGTTCGGCGCCATCTATCATCCCGTGGGGACCGCCTGGGTGGTCAAGAACGTGCACCGGCAGGGCCGTTCCATCGCCATTCTCGGCATCTCAGGCAGCAGTGGGATCGCTGCAGCCTCGCTCATCGCCGCCGGGATCAACGACCTGGCCGGCTGGCGGGCGGCGTTTGCACTTCCGGGCGCTGTGGCCATGGGCGTCGGGGTGGCGTTGCTGGTCGCTTATCTCCGCGGCCACATTGTCGACCGCGACACCGACGTTGCCCGCCAGCCTGATCCCGATCGTGGCGACGTACGTCGTGCGTTCATCGTGCTGGTCATCACCATGACCCTGACATCGCTGGTCTACCAGGCCTTCGCGACCATGCTGCCGAAATGGATCGGCCGTGAGATCGGTTCGCAGCTTGGGCAAGGCCTGTTCGGGCTCGGCGCGCTGGTCACGCTGATCTACCTGTCGGGGGCGGTGGCCCAGATCTTTGGCGGCTACGCCACGGATCGCGGCTGGATGAAGCCGGTCTATGTCGCGAGCTTTGTCCTGAAGCTTGCAGCGCTGGCCATCGCCACACAACTCGGCGGCTGGCCCGTCGTGCTGGCGGCCATGGCCATGGCCTTCGTATTCGACCTGGCCTCGTTGCTCGAGAACGTGCTCATCGCGCGCTATACGCCGAGTGCCCGACGTGGCCTGGCCTATGGCATCCGGCACGGCATCGCCATTGTGGCAGCACCCCTCGGCGTGCATCTGGTGGCGACCTTGTTCAGCGAGAGCGACGGTTTCGCCTTATTGTTGCGCGTGCTCGGTGCCGTTGTGGTGGCCATCCTGTGTGCGGCCATGCTGCTGCCGGCCGACCGCGCGGTGCACTCGACACCAGCTCCTGCTGGCGCTGCCAAGTAAGCTCTGGTGCCCCGTCACGCCTATGGATCGAGCTCGGTATCCCAATAGAGATAGTCGACCCAGCTCTCGTGCAGATAATTGGGCGGGAACAGCCGGCCGTTACGATGCAGCTCGAACACCGTCGGCCGATAGGGCCACTGCATCGGCCGCATGCCCGCTTTCTCCGGCATCAGCCCGCCCTTCTTGAGATTGCAGGGCGCACAGGCGGCGGTGACGTTGTCCCACCGGGTTTGGCCGCCGCGGGAGCGCGGGATCAGATGGTCGAACGTGAGATCGTGACGCGAGCCGCAATACTGGCACTGGAACTTGTCGCGCAGGAACACGTTGAAGCGCGTGAAGGCCGGATAGAGCGCCGGTTTCACATAGGTCTTGAGCGAGACCACACTGGGCAGCCGCATTTCGAAGCTGGAGCTGCGCACCACCCGGTCGTATTCGGAAACGATGTTGACCCGATCGAGAAACACGGCCTTGACCGTTTCCTGCCAGCTCCACAACGAGAGCGGATAATAGCTCAACGGCCGAAAATCGGCGTTCAGCACCAGGGCTGGAAGGCTCTCGGGCGATGCGGCGTGCGCGTTCACGTCGAAGCTGTCCTGACAGTTGCCTGTCCGAATCGCACTCGGAAGCTAAGATCACGAGCCAGATACTAGCCCTATGTGTCGGTCGTGTGAAGCCCTACCGGATGTGGGTGTGGATGAGCCTCGGTCTCGGCGCTAGCCCGAAGCCAGCACGATCTGGCGCAAGGCGAGCAATACAATCAGGGCGCCGACCAGGATCATCAGGGGACGGTCGGGCAGATGCCGGGCCGCCATCGCCGCCAACGGGGCCGCCAGCACGCCGCCAATGACGAGCCCGATGATGACCGGCCACAGCGCCAGGCCGATGCTGGCGAAGAATGTGGCCGAGATGGTGAGCGTGACAAAAAACTCGGCCAGGCTGGCGGTGCCGATGGCGATGCGCGCCCGGGTGCCCTTGCACAGCAGCGTCGTGGTCACCAAGGCCCCCCAGCCGCCGCCACCGATGGCATCGAGGAAACCGCCGATGAAGCCGAGCGGCACCAGCATCGCCGTCGACGCCGCCAGGCTCACAGGCTGCGCTCCGCCCTTGAGGCCGCGCAGCAGCACCACGCCGCCAGCCAGCAACAGATAGCCAGCCACCCATGGCCGCAACGCGTCGCCGGGCGCCGCGGCCAGGATATGGGCGCCAAGAAACCCGCCGGCCATACCGGCTGGAACGAGGCGCAGCAGAATGGCGCGGTTGACGTTGCCGAGCTTCCAGTGCGCGGCGCCCGAGGTGGCGGTGGTGAACACCTCGGCGGCGTGCACGCTGGCGCTGGCCACGGCCGCCGTGGTGCCAAAGCTCAGCAGGATGGACGTGGCGGTGAGCCCGTAGGCCATGCCGAGCGCGCCGTCGACCCGTTGCGCGCCGAAACCGATGGCGACGAACAGCAGCATGTCATTGGCAGACGCCGAGGCCAGGAGCGGCAACAGGAGCGCGGACATGGGGCACAGCCGTTTGCTGCTGGTCCCCGCGGTCCAGCGTTGCCCCGTCCGGCCACGCTGGAGCCTGTCACGGCCCGAGGTGTGGCTCAAGGGGAACTTGGGGAACTTGGGTGGCGCCAGCTGCCCGATCTCGTCCGGACGCGGGGCAGCACCGCCCCCTCGACTTGGCATAGGGCTCGCGCAGGCTCAGGCGAGCTGCTGCAGGGCCATCGGCATGCGCCCGGCCAGGGAGGGTGCCAACGGGTTGCCGCACGCTGCCGGCGGGCCGATTCTGGGATTAACTCTGTTTCGGCGTGAGACTGGTTAATGTCGGCGGGTGAGCGGGGGCGGCAGGTGGTCGGGCTGCGGACGCTCGCGGTCAGCGTGGGTGGTTGTCATTAGTTTTTCGGATCATCGGGCGGTGATGTGAGTGGCCCGAAGCCGAACCAGCGGAGCGGCCGCCCACGTCCCTTCTCCCTATTCCTGCTCTACAATGGGGAGAAGGTTAGCCCCGGACACTTGATCCGGGGGAGGGGCGGCAACTTGCTCCGAAGCCGGAATTGACGACGGCAGCTTTCGAGGTCAACCTGTCGAGAAATCGGATCGGTACGAGCGGTCGGAAGTCGGCGCTGTTGACCCAAACCGGTCGTAGTGTCGGGGCTCAACACCCGTGTGGCACATGTGCCTGACTAGGCCGCCACCACAGTGTGCGGCGCAACAAGCCATCCTTCGACCGTCGTTCGGGTTGATGTCAGCTTGACGCCCGGCTCCGCTTTCGTTCTCATCTTCGTGACGAGCAGTGATTGCTTGGGACGAGCCGCTCACTTGTCGAGCCAGATGTCCTCGTAGCGGTATTGATTGAATATGCTGTTCACCTGCAGTGTGAAGCCCTTCACGTGGGGGTGCCAGCAGGTCCCTGTCTTCGGATAGAAGATGATCGGCCGCGACGCCTCGTCGGCGAGGCGCTTCTCGATCTGCCAGTGAATCTGGCGCCGCTTCGTCGCGTCGCCTTCGCGCGATTGCGCGACGATCAGCTTGTCGATCTCGGCGTTGCAGTATCCGTCCCAGTTGAGATTCGAGCCGCAGCCGTAGAAGGCGTCCAGCACTAGGTCGGGGTCGGGGCCGCTCGGCTGCAGGTTGAGCCCGACCGCGAAGTCCTTGCGCCGGAGCTTAGGGAAGTAGGCTGCCGTCTCGACGACCTCGAGCTCGGCGTCGAAATGCACCTCCTTCAGCTGGTCGATGAGGATGACGGCCGGATCGCGGTAGAAGGCGAGGTCGCGTGCCATCAGCTTGAACTTCAGCCGGTTCTGCGGCCCGTAGCCGAGCTTCTCCATCAGGGCGCGCGCCTGCCGGCGGTTCTTCTGCACGTCGGCGTCGTAGCCGGGCAGTTCTTTCAGCAGCTCCGGCGACAGGCCCCAGAGGCCGGCCGGCTGCGGCTGCAGCACCGCACCGACTTCGCCCTGGCCCTCGGCGATGATGTCGATGAATGCCTTGCGGTCGATGGCCAGCGCGATGGCCTGCCGAACCTCGAGCTTGTCGAACGGCGGCACCGCCTGGTTGATGATGACGTTCCGGTTGTTGGTGCCTGGCATTTCCGCGCACAACGCCGTCGGCATCTGTTTCTTCAGGTCCTTCATCTGCGCGATGTTGAGTACGGTCGGAAATGTCAGATCAACGTTGCCGGCAGTGAAGGCGAGGATGGCCGTTCCGGCGCTACGCATGATCGTCCACTCAATGCCATCGAGATAGGGCCGGTCGGGCTTCCAGTAGTCGCGATTGCGCTCGACTTGGATGAATTGGTTCGGCCTGTAGTCGACGAACTTGAACGGTCCGGTGCCGACCGGCTTGCGCCGCATGACGTCGGGCGAGACGTGACAGGGGTAGACGGGTGCCGAGCCGCCGCCGAGCAGCATCATGAAGGCCGGTTGCGGCTCCTTGAGGTGGAACGTCACCTCATGCTCACCCCTCGGCTCGATGCGCTCGAGGTTCTTGAAGAACGAGACGCGCGGGTTGATGCGCAGCTTCTGTTCGGACTTCTCTATGACGTAGTTCCACGTGCACTCGACGTCCTTGGCAGTGAACGGCTGGCCGTCGTGCCACCTGACGCCCTGGCGGAGCTGGAATGTGAGAGCCTTGCCGTCGCTGCTCCAGGCCCAGCTCGTGGCAAGCTCAGGCTTCAGGCTTTCGAGGCTGTTCTGCTTCGCGTGCTGGTCGAACAAGACGAGGTTGTTGAAGACGCCCATCATCGGGCCGGTGGCGAAAACCGTCGCCTCCTCGTGCGACGACATGCTGGCCGGGCTGTCCGGTGAGTAGATGCGCAGCGTGCCGCCGGACTTCTGCGCGTCCGCCGGGCCACCGAGGGCCATGCCGATTGCGATGGAGCCGCTTCCGATCGCAGTCCGCCAACGTCGCGCCACGCTTGCCTCCGTGCCCAGCAGCTATCGAATGGATGGTAGGCGGCCGCTATGGCTTGACGAAGTGCGTGCCGCTCGGGCCGACGCCGGCACACTGAAACACGACTTCGCCGTCCTTGGCCCACAGGAAGTGCGGGACATTGGACGGCGCCACCCACACGCCACCGGCCGGAATCGCGATCGCTTTCGATTCGTCGAACGTCGGGCTGAACCCGAGATACATCGTGCCGGACAACACCGTGCCGTGGCGCTCTTCCGGATGCGTGTGCGGCGGGATGCGCGAGCCTTGCGCGATTTTGACGCGCAGGGTGTAGGCGCCGGGTTTGTCGCCCGCGCCCAAGACCCAAGCGGTCTGGACGCCGGGTAACGTCGGCGGGCTGGTCCATTTGATTGCATCGGGCATGATCGGCGCAGGGGCAGCGGTTTGCGCTTGCGCGATCCCGGCACAGCCCACGAGCACAGCAAACAACGTGATCAAGCGTTTCATCGCGAGTCTCCTCTCTGTTTCTCCAACGCGCGTCGCGAGTGCCTCGTTCGACTTGGCCGCCGCACCCTTGAGATCACCCGAGCCGAGGCTGCCAACCTTTGGATTTTCACGGTCGATGATGAACTTCGGGAGCGTCTGTGGTGTCGACTGTGCAGCGCCTCAGGACCGATCGATGACCCGAGCCTTGCAGTTCGGCGGCTCGACTGTGATACTGGTAGGCCGCAAGGCCTGCAAAGTCTTTGCCCGCGATCTGAATTTTCCTGAATTATCCTGTAGTCCGGTGCCAAGGGTGACAAGCGACGCCAACCACACGTCTCGAGCCGCGGCTGGGGTGCGATCCTTTCCGTGCGACGCTGGGGAGTACCGGTTTGGTCTCTTCCGCCTTTTGATCGGGCGGCGGGAGCTGCTGTTGCGCGATGCGCCGGTTCGGATCGGCTCGCGCGCGCTCGATGTGCTCCTGGCGCTCATCGAGCGGAGAGGTCAGGTGGTGAGCAAGGATACGCTCTTGGCCGAGGTCTGGCCCGACAGAGTCGTCGAGGAGAACAACCTTCAGGGGCAGATTTCGGCTCTACGCAAGGTGCTCGCCGGCGATGGGAGCGTGGCACACGATCTGCAAACAATCCCCGGCCGCGGCTATTGCTTCGTGGCGCGCGTGGAACGGGAGGACCAAACCAGCGGGGCTGCGGCGGCGGCCGGTGCGTCGCGCATGAGCGACGCGCGGCTGCCATTGTCTGAAAAGCCATCGATCGCCGTTGTGCCGTTCGCAAACCTCAGCAGCGACCCGCAGCAGGAGTATTTCAGCGACGGCGTCACCGACGACATCATCACCGAGTTGTCACGGTTCTCGGAGTTGCACGTCATCGCCAGCAACTCGAGTTTCAAATTGAAGGGCCGCGATGTCGACGTCCGGCAAGTCGGAAGTCAACTAGGCGTCGGCTATCTACTGGACGGCAGTGTCCGAAAGGTTGGACAGCACGTTCGCATCACAGCCAAGCTCGTCGATGCCATCACTGGCGCTCATTGTTGGGCGGAGCGCTACGATCGTGAGATGGTGGACGTTTTCGCGGTGCAGGACGAAGTCGTGCGAGCCATTGTTTCGACCCTGGCTGCGCATGTGGGTAAATTGGAAGTCGCGCGCGTCTTGGCGCGGCCGCCGCAGACCTGGCAGGCATATGATCATTACTTGCGGGCAAGAGGGGCATTAGCCTCGTTCTTGACGACGTATCGAGCGGCCGACTTGTACGAGGCCCGACGGCACCTGCAGAGCGCCTTGGCTATCGACCCGAAATATGCCCGCGCCCATGCCGTGCTTTCACACACTTATTTGTGCGGCTACATCCATCGATTGGACGACGACTATCTGACGGATGCCGCTCTGGAGCGAGCACACGAGATCGCCAGAAAGGCCGTGCAGCTCGAACCCAATCTGGCAATCGCGCGCGAACACCTGGGGCTCGTCTTGAGTTTCATGGACCGGCACGCCGAGGCGATCGCCGAGTTCGAGAAGGCAACAGCCCTGAACCCCAATTCTTCCAACTGGCATTATGGTCTGGCGCTCGTTTTCGGGGGCGAAGCCGAGAAGGCCATCAAGGTCTTGCGCACGATGACGCACCTCGACCCGTTCTACCCGGCAGCGGGGGCCGGCTTCTTCGGTGCTGCCTACTACATGCTCAAGCGGTACGCCGAGGCGCAGCCGTGGCTGCTGGAATGCACCTCCCGGTCACCGAACTTTCGAGGTGGACATATCTGGCGGGCAGCCAACCACGCGCAGTTGGGCCAACTCGACGAGGCGCGCAGGGAAGTGTCCGAAATCCTCCGTCTCGACCCGACATACACGAGCGACCGCAAACAACGGCGAGTTGGCTCGTTCCGGCGCCCGGAAGACGCCGATCATATGTTCGACGGTTTGCGCAAGGCGGGATTGCCAGAGAAGTAGCTATGATCGCTGCGAGTTTGATCATTCAGAAGGCGCGCTAACTGCCCAATTCCGCTGTCGTCATTGATATCAGGCTCGACCGGATAGGACCCGGCGTCATGCGCCGCGGCAATTGGCATAGCTGGCAGACGCAAGCATGACCTTGCCGACCATTCGTTGCCATTAGGTTCCGCGGTTCAGCTGCAACGCAGCAAAAATTCCCTCGTGTTCCGAGCGGCCTACGTGCGCCAAAAGCACACGGCGTCTGATCATCCGAGGCTGGCTTGTGTTGCTCCTGGCCCGGGGCCGCCACGTTTCCGATTCGTTTCCTTGGCGCTCGGAGCTGGAGGTACTGCAGACATGGCTCGTGACCTCTCTACTTGTGGCCGCCCCTCATCCTAACCTTCTCCCCGTTGCAAGTGCAGGGCAGCGGGGAGAAGGGACGTGCGCGGCCTCGCCGCTGCTGCTCTTGTGGGCAGGGCGGGCGTCGTGCGGCCGAACCACCTTATCCGTTGCAGTCGATACCGCGCTCCCAACTCTCCCTTTGCCTGACGCCGCCTCCGGCACCACCCGCGCCAACGCTGCGGCTTCGGGCACCATGGTCGAACACGTCTCGCCGACCATGATCGAGGGTGCGTTGGTGTTGCCTGAGGTCGGCGTCGGCAATATGCGCTGCCCCCACCGCGCCCACGCCCGCCTCACTGGCCAGACGCCGACCCGCCCGCTATGAGTGGCGGACAGGGCCGCAGCGGAGCCGGATCAACGCGCCAATGACCACCAACACCCTCAAGATTGCCCTTGCCCAGCTCAACCCGACGCTGGGTGATATCGCCGGCAACGTCGCCAGGCTCAAGGCGGCGCATGCGGAGGCCGGCGCCAAGGGTGCCGATCTGATCCTGTTTTCGGAGCTTTTCATCTGCGGCTACCCGCCGGAGGATCTGGTGCGCAAGCCCGCCTTCGCCTGGGCCTGCCGTGCCGCCGTGGAGGCCATTGCGGTGGAGATCACCAGCGGCCCGGCGATGCTGGTCGGCACGGTGTGGCCGGACGACGGCAAGGTCTACAATGCCGTAGCCCTGATCGAAGGCGGCCGCATCGCCGGGGTGCGCTACAAGGTCGACCTGCCCAATTACGGGGTCTTCGACGAGAAGCGGGTGTTCGACGCCGGACCGCTGCCGGGGCCGCTCAACTTCAAGGGCGTGCGCCTCGGCGTGCCGATCTGCGAGGACATCTGGAAGGACGAGGTCACGGAGTGCCTGTCCGAATGCGGGGCTGAGATCCTGCTGGTGCCGAACGGGTCGCCGTTCGAATGGAACAAGGATGACGTGCGCATCAATGTCGCCGTGGCGCGCGTGGTCGAGAGCGAGCTGCCGCTGGCCTATCTCAATCAGGTCGGAGGCCAGGATGAACTGGTGTTCGACGGCGCCTCGTTCGTGCTCAACGCCGACAAGTCGCTCGCCGTGCAGATGCCGGCCTGGGAGGAGGCGATCGTCATCACGGAGTGGCAGCGAACCAGCTCGGGGTGGCGGTGCAAGCCTGCTGTCAAGGCCGTGCTGGAGGAGGGCGATGCCTCGGGCTATGCCGCGTGCATGCTGGGCCTGCGCGACTATGTGAGTAAAAATGGCTTTCCCGGCGTGGTGCTGGGGCTCTCGGGCGGCGTCGACTCCGCGCTGGTGGCAGCACTGGCCGCCGATGCGCTGGGACCCGAGCGCGTCCATGCCGTCATGCTGCCCTATCGCTTCACGTCCAGCGACAGCCTGACGGACGCGGCGGCCTGCGCCAAGGCGCTGGGCATTCGCTACGATACGGTGGCCATTGGACCCGCCGTCGATGGTCTCTACGGCATGCTCGGACCGATGTTCGCGGATAAACCCCGCGATGTCGCCGAGGAGAACATCCAGAGCCGGGTGCGCGGCACCACATTGATGGCCATCTCCAACAAGTTCGGCGGCATGCTGGTGACGACCGGCAACAAGAGCGAGATGTCGGTCGGCTACGCCACCATCTACGGCGACATGAACGGCGGCTTCAACCCGATCAAGGATCTCTACAAGATGGAGGTCTATCGCCTCTGCCGCTGGCGCAACGCCAACGTGCCGAAGGGGGCCAAAGGTCCGGCCGGCGTGGTGATCCCCGACAACATCATCACCAAGGCACCAACGGCTGAGCTGCGCGAGAACCAGAAGGATCAGGATTCGCTGCCGCCCTACGAGCAGCTGGACGACATCCTCAGTTGCCTCGTCGAGCATGAGATGCCGCTGTCGGAGATTGTGGCCCGCGGCCATGCGCCCGAGATCGTCAAGAAGATCGAACGCTTGCTCTATCTCGCCGAGTACAAGCGGCGGCAGGCAGCGCCCGGCGTGAAGATCTCCTCGCGCAGCTTCGGCCGTGACCGTCGCTATCCCATCACCAACCGTTTCCGCGAGGACTTGAACGCGGGCACACCCAAGGCTGCCAGCGCCGCGCCCAAGGTGGTGGCCCCCCGCGCCGATGGCGGCGAGGTGAGTTGAGGGGGTGAGCGGACGCTGCAGTTGAAGTCGTCACGCCCAGCTGCTGCCATTCCCACGGACGCAAAAAGTGCGACTGCGGCTTGGCGATGGAGGCGCTGTCGGGCACGAGATTCGCCATCATCCAAGCGACCCCGGCTCTGCGCGCGCGACGTCACCGTCGCCCGCTTCGGCCGGGGACGCAAGCGGTGGGGTGGGGGCAGGGGGCCGGTCGGACTGAGGCCGGTCGGACTGAGGCCGGTCGGATCGAGGCCGGTCGGACTGAGGCTCGGGCGACGGAGCCAATCGCCTCTCTCATGCCCTCGGCGCACCCGTCGATGTAGCAGCAAACATCACCCCATCCACTTGCTTCCCCGGACGGAGCGGTCGCGCGAAAGCGCGCATCGCGCAGAGCCG
>JBJXDZ010000152.1:0-40045 GCA_046154645.1 Hyphomicrobiaceae bacterium | reverse complement strand
TCGCGTCGAGCGCGGCAACGAAGAACTGCATCGGACCCCTCCCCGAATCGCAAGGAGTCCTCTCAAGAATCCATACCCGCTGGCGATGCAAGCACTATTCGTTCAGGCCAAACGCGATTCCCCTACTATCATCCGCCGCAGGGTTCCGTTCGGATCGAGACTGGCTGGGGCAGCAAGCTGGTGCGCGTGATCCGCGAAAGCGTGCCCAAGAAATTTGAATCATTCCCCCAATTCGCGAGTGGCACTTGGGCATATGTGGAGGGGTTCAAACCTAGCTGACAACAAAGGAGATCAGATATGAGCAATGACAATCCAAACCAACCCAAAGGCCCAACCCATATCGCTTATCAAGTGCGAGAAGCGGGCGAAGGCCAGAAATCCTACTTCAACCGCATTGGTGCCGTCTGGGCGCATAAGGACGGGGAAGGGTTCAACCTTCAACTCGACTCTCTTCCGGTTGATGGTCGGATCACGGTGCGCTCTGTGCAAGAGCGTCTGCAAGAAGCCAAAGACAATGCCCGTGATGGTGATCGCCCCGGTGATCGTAAGGACGATCGCCGCGAAGCCTCGCGCGATGAGAAGCGCAGCAACAGCAGCAGGGAGGATCGATCCACCCGCGATGCCGGTCCCCGTTATGAGCGGTGAACACAAAGAAGGACTTTGATCTCGCCTCTCCAGGCACAGTAACCCGCGCAGAACGCGACCAACGCATTGCAGCTCGGCCCCGGCCACGGGCCGAGCTGCATCTTACGCCCTCCGGTTGGGAAGCCACCCAAGTCAAACAAGAACTCAATCAACAATCAGAACAGCGCATCCGCTTCATCGATGAAAAACTGGAAGAAGCGCGTGCTCGTCTTGAGAATGGCTACAGCCGCGCTCGCATGCGCGGCCGAGCCAGATCGGACTTCGACCGGGAGCGGTGATCCGCTCCCGGTTGTCCATCCCCGACCGTCGTCCACCTTTTTTAGAAATCCCGAGAACCACAACGACAGAGCGGCCATGCCCGTCTTCCGCAAACTCGCGGCGATCAAGCGCCATTTCGCTCCGGCAGCCCTCGCGGCTCCGGCCAAGCCCGCGCGCGCCAGCGGCAAGCGGGTGCAGAAGAACCTCAGCATTCTGGAGCAGGATGCGGAGCGTCTCAAACGTCTCGCCAACGCCGAAGGCTTGAGCCAAGCGCGGCTGCTCTCGGCGGCGCTTGACGCTTTCGAGAAAGACAAAAAGAGGAAGTAGCTCTCCCACAGAGCCGCAAAAACACCGCTACGCAACAGCAGTTCCAATCCTTCACCGGAGGCTGCTACTGCCATGCGCACCTTTCTCTCAACCTTGGGCATCGGGGCCGCGCTCGTAATGAGCGCGGTCTCGGCCTCCATGAACTATGTGTTCCTGGCCTCGCTCGGAAAAACCCCGCTCGAAGGGCAGATATTGGGCGCGGCCTCGGCGGCGGCTGACCTGCTCAAGGCGTTGCTGCCTTTTTTTATCGCCTGGGCATGGAACGCACGGCGGATCGTGGCGGCGACCAGCGGCTGCGTCATCTTCCTTTTGTTCGCGAGCTTCTCGCTGCTGAGCGCCATCGGCTTTGCCGCTGATAATCGTGGCGTGTTGGTGGAGAACCGCGCGGCGATCGATGAGGCTTACGCCAGAGCACAAACCGAATACGATCGTATGCAAGCGGCACTTGCAACACTTCCGGCGCATCGCCCGGAAGGGGTAATTGCCGAGGATCTACGATCGGCGGAGCAAAATCGCCTGTGGGCCCGCAGCAGGAATTGCGCTGAAGCGAGCGAGATCGCCAGCCGCGAATTCTGCGCTGGGTATTTTCGCCAGAGGGGCGAGCTGGCTGCTGCGCAAGAGGCGCAGCGTCTGAGCGCCGCCATCACGGTGGCGCAGGCAGAGCTGAGCAAACTCAAGATCCAGGGTGCGGGGCAGGAGCGCGATCCGCAAGTGACGATCTTGGCCAAGCTCATGGCGCTGCCTTCGGATTATGTGCGGCTGGCGCTCATCGTGTTCGTGGCACTGGTGGTCGAATTTGGCTCCTCGATGGGGCTGTATCTGGCCAGCGGTCATGGCAGCGTACATCGCGACGGCAAAGGCGATGAGGCACCCACTTCAGGCTCACCCGCGTTGATCGAAGCGCGACGGATCGGCAGCGTCGAGGATTTCGTGCTCGAAGCCCTCGTGCCGATGCCGGCGGCATCGATCACCGACGCTGAAATCTTAGCGTCCTATGAGGTCTGGTGTGAGGGGCAGAAAGTTGAGGCACTCGATGCGGAGCAGTTCGCCGCGCGCTTTGCAGCGCTTGCAAGAGCAGTCGGCCTCCGGACGAAGTCTGGACGCTATCTTGGTATCGCAATCAAGACCTCAGGCAGATTGGCTGCCTGAGGTCTACCGCTCTCGATCCGGCGTTCGGTTGCGCGGAGGACGCGGCGCTGACTCGTCGGGTCGTGCCTCGCGCGACCGTTCCAGCCTTTGCATCGGCGTGGGGGCCGGCGCAGCACTGTTCGGCTCCGCCGCTTGGCCTCCGCGACCGCGCAGTTTTTCCAGCCGCTCTTTTGGCGTTGCGACACCGCTCTCCTTCAATGACTTCGCTGGCGCGGCTTTGACCGGGGCAGGCTTGGCCTGTGCTTCGAAGTCCTTCATCACGGCAGGACCCGAGAGCGTGCGCTTCACCTGCTGGTGATCGGAGCGAAGATCCCGCAGCAAGCCAGCATGCCGATCTCGGATAGCCTTGATCTGCGTTTGCAGCGCTTGGCGTTCGGTCATTTGCGTCTCAATCAGAGCCTGACGCTGCGCACGATCGCGCGCGAGCGCCAGATAAGCCTCGCGCTCATTGCGCTTTTGGATTTCGGCGTGCTGGCCGGTCAGGCGGTTCCACAGCCCACGGACACCCCCTGCAAACCTTGCAGAGCGATCCTGGGATTCCGCGAGCCAGCGCTTTTGTTGTCCGCCCTCAAGGCGCACGCGCTCGCCGCGATGAGACTGCGCCATCTCCTTGCGCCGCAAATCGAGCGGAGCCAGTTGCTGCCGCTTTTGCTGATCGGCTTCCATGCGGTGCCGCTGGAAGGTCTGGGTGAGATCGCTTGCGAGTTGCGCCCGCGCGTCGGCCACGCCCGGCAGCTTGGCTGGATCGCCGAGTCGCTTGGCAACATCCTTGGTCGTTTTCCCCACGGCGCGGGCAAGCGAGAACACTTCGCCTTCCGGCGAAATCGCGACATGGCCGCGCCGGTCGCCGCGCGCAATGGTAAAGCCACGCGCTTTGAGCGCTTGCGTGAACGAACGGGCGTTATCCGAAGAGGCCCAGCACTCCTGCATCATGTCCTTGAGATCGCGAGCAGCGAACCCGGCCCGTTTGGCTTGATGCCACTCAGCAAGCGTGAAGTTGCGCGGATCGGCCTCGCGGCTGTTCATCAGGCCGGGGGGCATCTTCCAGCCATTCTCCAGATACAGCTCACGCGACAGGTCGCGCAGCTTGAGCTTAAAGTGCGGGAGATTCCGCGCGGTCATGGTGTCGGCGTCGATGCGGCTCCAGACTGCATGCGCATGCCGTCGTCCTTCCTTCTCGTGGAAGACGACTATGCGCGGCTGGCCGGTCAGACCGTTCTTCTCCTCGATCCGGGCAATGGCATCCTCGAAGATGCCAATCTCGACCCGCTCCTGGGGCGGCGGATTGAGTGAGACCGAGAACAGGAACTGCCTGCACTTGGTGGCCTTGCTGATGGCGTGCGCCTCCTTCAGCGCACCCAGAAGATCATCCGAGACAAAGCCCCGGATGTCATGGATCTCAACATGCTCGTTGTCATCGCGGCGCAAGAGATGCTGGGCAAGCTGCTTGCCGCCGCCGCGCTGTGAGGCCTTGAGGATCATGGGGGGCTCACCGGAACCTGACGCCCAAGGCTCGCAAGGCGGCTTGGGCGGTCGCATTCACGTTGGCTGCAGCCTCACGCAGGACAGCATCGGTCTCGGGGGTCACGACAATAGTACCCAATCGCACCCCGCGTGCGATTTCCCGCAGGCTGCTGGCGGCCTCGCCCTTGCCGAGTTGGGCCAGGATGGATGCTGCAAGCTGTTCTTGTTCCCGATCCCTGGGCGAAGCGCGGCGGGGAGCGGGGTTGTCATTGGCCGGGAACAGCACGTCCCGCGCATAGGCACTGATCGGCCTTACTCCGGCACGACGCACAAGCTCGCTCTTCTGATCCGGCGAGAGCGGAACAGAGAGCAGGATACGAACCTTGCGCGGTGATGTCGGACGATCTTCTGGCATGATGCCGAAAGAGTGCCATGCGGCTCAGTTTAGGCTGGGGGGATCAGAGGGAATTCCCGGGGAACCTCAAGGTGGTGCAACAGGGCCAATGATACTTGGTTTTTTTGTTTCTAAATATTCTTTTATGTAAATCATAGCAGAGGTTAATCTACTAAATGGAAATTCTGTTGCGAGCCCATTTCCGAACACATTTATTTGCATAAGAGAACCATCAATGTAAACTTTTCCATGCTTAGAGGTTATGCTTGGGTCTTCAACAATTTCTATACTTGTGAATTTTGTGTTTCTTTTTAAAATTTCTCTGAAACCTACGGGTACATCTGGTGATACGGCAACAAGTACTTTACCTAGTGAAGCCTTTATTAAATCAGGCTTTGCAAGTTGAGTGGCTGCAGCAGTAATAGCCGGTGCATCCGCTGCGCGGGCCAATCCAATAGTCGGCCCGGCTTCCACAACAGCCAAGGCTGAAACAGCCGAGACTAAACGTCTTGCCAAACAACTGCGGCGCATAACGCCCCCTTTTGGTCGCGCTTCGATTGCTCCGAGCTTCTCCAGTATCAGTTCCGGGCGCTGTGCTCAGAGGAGAAAATGCCGTGTTCTGCACCTCTGCTGTACAGTCTGTGTAGCGTCTGACGAATAGCTCATCGGCTGCCTAGGCACCAGATGGCGTGCAACACGGCGGAGCCTAATCGTCAGCGACGACCCAGCAGGAGGGCCAGAGATTTGAGATTGGCCACAAGCAAGGGCAGCTCATTGGGAACTTTGGTCGCTTAACTGCAGCCCACCACGGGCTGCTGTTTCTTGAGTCAGGCCATGTCTTGGGACGCCATGGCGGCGGTAGAAATCGCCTTGGGATCATCCTTTATCGAAACTCAGCGAATGGTTGTCACCGTGCTCCGGCGGACGCAGGGCGGTTGCGATGTGGCTCGGTCTTCCGCCCAACATTTCCCAAGGGCTCTGCCATTCTATGGTTCTGGGTGCAGTTCAAACAGTTGATTTGCTTCACATAATTCAACTTCCATCGCCTCTAGCGCGGCCAGCAAGGAGTTCGAACAAGTTCCGTCGAGGCGCGCCAATTCCGAGCTAAATCAAGTCGGCCAAAGTCGCCCAAGGGAGGTGACCGTGGTTGATTGTGGCCAAGTGGTTGGGGGAAAACGGGGGGAGCCCCTTTGTTGGTCAGGACCAACTTTGGACGGCCAATTGGCTCCCACCCGCTGACAGAGAGGGCGGAATTGGTTACGGTGCTGCGATTGCGGAGCACGTGGCGCGATGACCGATGCGTTCGACGACGTTTTCATAACTTACAAGAGTGAGCGTCGGGCTGCCGCCGAGCATCTTGCCGAGATCGTCCGACTGCACGGCTATTCGGTATGGTTCGACTATCACCTTGTGAAAGGCCGCGACTTTGGGCGCCAGATCGATCATCGCATTCGCTCATCTAAAGCTTTGATCGCGCTCTGGTGCGCAAGGGCGGTCGCTTCGGAATGGGTGCATGAGGAGGTCGATCTGGCGGCAGAACTCGGCATTCTGCTGCCGGTGAAGATCGAAGAGTGCAGTCTGCCCGCGGGCAATCGGCGTCGGGATTACGTTGACTTGACCGCCTGGGACGGCGCGCCGCGCAGTCATTCTCTGGATCCCTTGTGGGAATCGCTTGCAAGGCTGACAGGCCGCTATCCGACACCTGATTATCAGCGGCTCGTCGAGTATGAGCGCACCTGGCGCCGGTTCGGTGCGCCGAGCTTGCGGCAGTTCGCCTTGGACGCGCGTTTGGATGGGGTTGAACGGAACTCCGGGAGCGCCGACCGGCCTTCATCCACAGATCCAATTCCTAGTCCATCGAACAGTGCGGCGCGTTTTCGCAGCGAAGGCAGGATCAAAGTCGATGCGCCGCCTCATGTCCATGGTGCACCCGAGGGATGGTTCCTGCCGGGAAATGGCAAATCAGAATGGTTCAAGGATCATCAGCAAGGCCCCGAGATGGTGGTGGTGCCCGCCGGATGCTTCTTGATGGGATCGCCCGAGTGCGAGCCAATGCGCGAATACTGGTTGAAAGGAACAGAAAGCCCACAGCACGAGGTCGTGTTTGATCGACCGTTTGCCGTTGGCCGACACGCTGTCACCCGCGGTCAGTTTGCGGAGTTTGCTCGTGCAACGGCCTATCAAACTAAACTTGATGCCTATGTCCTTGTGGATGGCCAGTGGCAAGCAAGTGAGAGCGCGTCGTGGCAGGATCCTGGATTTCCGCAAGATGATAACCATCCCGTGGTGTGTATTGCTTGGGATGACGCCAAGGCCTACGCCGCGTGGCTCGCTAGAACAAGCGGCAAGCCTTATCGTCTCCTATCGGAGGCAGAACGTGAGTATGTGACACGGGCCGGTACCGTGACACCGTTCTGGTGGGGGCAAGCGATCACACCCAACCAAGCGAATTATGACGGCAATGCTGATCCTTACCCAGGTGGTGGTGCAAAAGGTGCCAAGCGTAGCGGGACGGTACCTGTCAGCAGTTTCAACCCTAATCCCTGGGGACTTTATAATGTACACGGCAACGCCATGGAGTGGTGTGAGGACGTTTTTCATCTCAGCTATACGGGTGCCCCGACAGATGGCACGCCGTGGTCCGTAGATGGCGAGCCCTTCACGCGCGTTTTGAGGGGCGGTTGCTGGAGCGGCGATCCGCACACGCTGCGTTCCGCCGATCGCACCTGGTATTCTCCCGACAATCGCAGCGTGAGTTTTGGATTTCGTGTTGCACGCGCGATCAGCTGAAGCCGACCTAAGTCAGTCGCGAAATGCCAGCGCCCGCGCCGCCATCCCCGGCCACTCCTTGTCCTGCTTCGCCTTCAGGCTCTCGATGAAGGTGGTATCCTTCGATTTGCCGGGTCGAGAGAAGTCGAGCGTCACGGGGCGCTTGTACACCCAAAGGGCCGGGTCGCGCGATACAAAAACTCCGAGTCTTGATCGACGCGGGTGGGTTTCGGAATACCCAATCGTAAGCAGCTTTGGCGGGGCGACGGCGTTCGACGGGGGGAGCCCGCTCTCAACTTAACGAAACTCCTGGTAGCAGCCACCCCAATGATCCGCGCGGGAGGGGCAAGATTGCGCCCCGCTCAAGGGGCGATCTTGAGCGCTGTTTGACAGCCTTGTGTCTCAACTTGCCATCGTGATGATCACTTCGTGATCCTGGTTTTGGCACGCGCCTCGAAATCTCGAATGATGATGTTGGCGTCGGCGTTGGCGCCATGTTCCAGCATGGCCACCTGATGCAGCTCTTCCACCATACGACCGAGCAGCATCGGCACGCCGGTGTTCTTGCCGAGTTCGGCAGCAAGCCGCACGTCCTTGGTCATAAGGCCGAGACTGAACGTGCCTCGGAAGATGCCGTCGAGGGTGCCTTGCAGCGTGCGCTCGGTGGTGGCGTTGCGGCCCGAGCTTTTTTGCAAGACGGCGCCGGCGAGCTTCGGCTCGAGACCGTTCTTGGCGGCGAGCGCCATCACCTCATAGGTCAACACCTTGCAGCCCGCGAGCAGCATGTTGTTGACGAGTTTCATGGTCTGCCCAGTACCGACATCGCCCATGTGGAAGACGTTGGGGCCGACGCTTTCGAACAGCGGTTTGATGCGCTCGAATTGCGCTGCGGTGCCACCAACCATGATGGCGAGCGTGCCGGCCGCCGCTCCGTCAGGGCCGCCAGAGACCGGCGCGTCGATCAACTCGACGCCCTTGTCGGAGAGCACCTTGGCCATCTCTTTGGTCTGCAGCGGATCGCCCGTGGTCATGTCGGCGATGATGGTGCCTGGCTTTAGTCCCTTGGCGAGACCGTTCTCACCGAAGATCGCCGTGCGCACGTTCTCCGATGTCGGCAGGCACAGGCAGATGGTGTCTGATTCGGCGGCCAAGGCCGCGAGGCTTTGCGTCGGCATGCCGCCTGCTGCCTGCAACGCGGCCGCTCGCTCCGGCGCCAGATCAAACAGCCGCATCTGGCGCGACAAGAGCATCCGCTTGGCGATGGCGCCGCCCATGCTGCCCAGTCCGACATAACCGACGTTCATGTGTGTGTCCTCGCGTGTTTCGATTTCCGACTCTATACACTCAGTCAAAAGTTTTGACTTGGACTGAAGCCCCCTCACCCGGCGCGCTCGTCGTGTCGACGACCGTGCTACAGTTGAGGCGCGCCGGCCTCTCCCCGAGGGGAGAGGCAAGAAAGTCGATTGATCCTGACGGCTACTCCCTCTCCCCCTGGGTAAAGGGTTGGGGTGAGGGGGCTCACAGCGAAACGATGATTTCGCTGCTCAATGTTGGTTGGTTCAATCCGCGACGCCGCGGCGATGCGAGAAGGCGGTTTCGGCGCTAGTGATGAATTCCAGCAGGCAGGCGCGACCGTTCTCCGTCTCGCGCTTGGCGCGGAGAATGGCGTCGGCGACTTTACCGGGATCGTCGACTCGCTCGCTCCAGCCGCCGAGTTCCCGCGCCAGATTGGCGTAATTGCCGCCGAGATCGCGCGCATTGTGCCTCTCGTGGCTCAATTTCATATGCGGGATCTCGATGGCCATCGTGGCGTTGTTGAGCACAATGGTGCAGATCGGAATGCCCGAGCGCACCGCCGTCTCGAAATCGAGGCCGGTCATGCCGAAGGCAGCATCGCCCATGAAGTTAACGCAAAACTTGTCCGGTGCCGCGAGCTTGGCGCCGATGGTGAGGCCGAGCCCGGTGCCCAACTGATGCGACTTTCCCCAGCCCATGTAGCTGCGCGGCCGCGTTGCCTTGTAGAAGGGCAGCACCTGATCACGCGGGCTGCCTGAATCGTGCGTGACGATGGCGTCCTTGGCATCGATGACGCGCGTGAACTCCGAGATGACGCGATAGGGCGTCATCGGCCTTTCATTCGAGTTGAGCTTCGGCGCCCATTTGGCCATCCACGCCTGTGCCAGTTGCGCAATCTCTTGCGCCTTGGCGCCCTGCTGGCGAGGCTTCGACTTCAAGCGGTCGCGCACCGCATCGATCAGCTGCAATAGCACCAGCTTGGCATCGCCCAGGATCGACACCTCGGCGGCATAGTGCTTATTGAGATCGCGAGCATCGTTGGTGACGTGAATGATGCGCTTTGACTCCGGAAAGATCGGCGTGGTGATGTTGTGCCGTGTCAGGCTGGCGCCGAGCCCCAGCACCACATCACAGGCGTGCAGGAAATGCCGGCCGTGACCTGTGTAGACAATGCCGCCGGAGCCGAGCGCCAAGGGATGATCCTCAGGGAAGGCGCTCTTGCCGTCGGTCGAGGTCATGACTGGCGCCTGGAGGAGATCGGCGAGCGTCACCAACTCGGCCGAGGCCTCGGCATAGAGCACGCCTTGGCCGGCGAACAGCATCGGCGACTTGGCGTCCACCAGCATGCGCGCGGCATCGTCGATGTCGCGGGCGTCGCCGGCCGAGCGCGCAGCGCGCACGGGCGTATAGTTGAAGGGCTGGTCGCCGAGCTCAGCCGTCACCACGTCGGTGGGGATCTCCACCATCACGGGTCCAAGCCGGCCAGTCTTCAGGGCGGAGAAGGCGCGCCGCATAACCGCCACGACGTCGCCGGGCTGCGTCACCGGCTCGACGGACTTGGTGACCGAGGCGAATGTGCGCGTCGAGTTGAACATCGGGAACGTGTGCGCGATATCGCGGGGATGACCGAGCGGTAGCAAGAGCACGGGGGCTGAATCGGAGAAGGCCGAGGCGATGCCCGGAAACGCGTTCTCGGCGCCCGGTCCATACTGCATGGCGAAGGCGGCAGCCGGTTTGCCATTACTGGTGCGCGCGAAGCCCGCGGCCATGTCGACACCGACCCGCTCCTGGCGGCAGATCACCGGCCTGATGCCCGCCTTGACCGCCGCCTCGATCACCGGCGTGGTAGGGAAGCAGAAGAGCGTCTCGATGCCCTCGCGCTTCATGATCTGCGCCATCACGTCCATCACTTGCATAGGTCTGCCTTTGAGTTCGATTTAGGTCTTGACGAAAATCTAGCACGACTCGTTATGGCCGAGGCCAACCTCGCGCCTCATCACCGACGCAAGGCTGGTCTGCCAGCCGACCACCCTCACCTTGCATTCGCGGGGGCATCGAGCCGCCAGAGGGCCGCGAACCAATAGACACCGATGGCGAGCGTGAGCGCCACACCCATCACCAGCCACAGCGTTGCCGAAAGCGTAAAGCCAATCTGGCCGATCAACCAGCCGACAAAAACAAGCCCCAGCGGCAGGCTGTAGGTCGAGAGCATGCGCACACCCATGACGCGGCCGCGGAACTGAGGCTCGGTGGTGCGCAGCAGCATGGCCGCAAGCGATACCATGCTTATGCTCTGGGCGAAGCCCACCCCCACCAGGACCAACGCTGCAGCTGTGGCGTTCGGCATGTGCACGAAGGCCAGTAAGAGTGCATGCCACACCAGCGACGCCACCAACATGGTGCGCCCGAGACGCAACCGGCCCCCCACCGCGCCAACAGTCAAAGAGCCGAGCAGCGCACCGGTGGCATAACTGGCAATCAGAAATCCGAGGCCGGTCTTGTCGAGGCCGTGCACGTCGCGGGCGATGTAGGGCATCAGGCCGCCCGTCAACGGAAACGCCGTCAGATTGGCGAGGACCGCCAACCACATGCCGCCGAGCAGATGCGGCGTCTGCCAGACATAAGAGAGGCCGGCGGCAAGCTCACGCCAGTGGGCGCCTGGGCGCGAGACGGCAGCATTGCGAGGGGCGGCCAAGCGCGCCGCAGCAAAGGTGAGCACGAGTCCCGACAGATAGAGCGACGTCACGACGACATAGGCCAAGCCAAGCCCGAACAGGGCGAACAGCGTGGCACCGGCCAAGGCGCCGACGATGCGGGCCACATCGCCTGTCGAACGTGACAGACCTACAGCGCCCGTCAACAGATGCGCCGGCATCAACTCCGCGACCAGCGCCGTGCGCACGCTGATGTCGGACGGCCGCACCAGCGCCATCGCCGTCGCCACCGCAAACACCGCCACAGGAGTGAGTTGCCCACTCAGCGCCAGCAGCGTCAGCGCCGTGGTCAGCACGACGTAATGCGTGCGCATCAGGGTCAGCAGGCGACGAAGCCCGATACGATCGCCAATGACACCGATCAGCGGCGCTGACAGCGTGCCAAAGAAATGCAGCGCCCCGAACAAGGTGAGCAGCAGCACCGAGCCGGTTTCATTGAGAACGTACCAACCGAGGATCACCACCTCCATCTCGGTGGCAACTGCGGTGAAAAGATCACCCGGCCATTGGAAGCGGAACGCGCGCACGCCGAACGGCGCCAACACCGTGCCCAGCCTCGCACGATGCGGTGTTGGGTCGGTTGGCACCAGTCGATCTGGTGGCTCGCGCTGGTCCTGCTGCACCTCGACGTCCGCTCCCTCTCCGTCTTCGGTCGCATCTGCGTGCGAGCCTGGCGCTGTTGGCAGTTGCGCTGGCCCGCGCGCTGCCGTTACGCTGCAAGAACTGTAGTCGACGACCGCATCGCCGCCAAAGCGTTCTCTTTGCGCTCGAAC
The DNA here is from genome assembly GCA_046154645.1 of Hyphomicrobiaceae bacterium. GTDB lineage: Bacteria > Pseudomonadota > Alphaproteobacteria > Rhizobiales > Hyphomicrobiaceae. The sequence continues at coordinate 28,256 of JBJXDZ010000152.1, read as the reverse complement.
CGCGACGCCGCGTCTGCAACGCCGAACGGAGGCCGTTGGCCATGCGCGAGATCGTCCTGGTTGGATTTCTACAGGCGCAGAACTGCTCGAACTTCGCCGGCAGCTGGCGTCATCCCGATTCGCGCCTCGATTTCTCGAGCCCCGAGTTCTATGCCCACATCGGCAAGGTCCTGGAAGCCGGCAAATTCCAGCTCGCCTTCTTCGACGACCGGCTCGGCATGCCGGAATTTCACGGCGGGCGCTTTGCCGAAGCCATTGCGCACGGCATCCGTTGCGTCAAGATGGACCCGATCGCGTGTCTGATGCCCATGGCCATGGCGACGACGCGGCTTGGTCTCGGCTCCACCTATTCGACCACGTACTATCATCCCTATCATGTGGCGCGGCTGTTCCAGACGCTGGACCTGATGACCAAGGGGCGCGCCGCCTGGAACGTGGTCACCTCCATGAACGACGTCGAGGCGCGCAACATGGGACTGGAGGAGGCGATCGAGCACGACGCCCGCTACGACCGCGCCGACGAATTCATGGCCGTGGTCAAGGGGCACTGGGACACCTGGGCCGATGACGCGCTGATCGTCGACCGCGCCAGTGGCCGATTTGCCGATCCCGACAAGGTGCGCCGGCTCGATCATAGCGGCGAGCATTTTCGGTCGCGCGGACCCTTCACCGTGCCGCGCACGCCGCAAGGCCATCCCGTCGTAATTCAGGCGGGGCAATCGGGCCGTGGCCGGCGCTTTGCCGCCAACTGGGGCGAGTTGATCTTCACCAGCGATCCCAATCTCGCGTCGGCCGCCAAGAATTTTGCGGACTTGAAGGCCGACGTCGCCAAGGCCGGGCGCAATCCGGAGCACTTCAAGATTGCCAATCTGTGCCATCCGGTCGTGGCCGAAACCAAAGCGGAGGCCGAGGACAAGTTCGCCCTGATCGAGACGTTGCCGCTGGAAGTGGACTCGCTCATGCTGCTGTCGGAGGCAACTAACTTCGATTTCGGCTCCAAGCCCATCGATGAACCCTTCACCGAGGCCGAACTCGATCGCTTCACAGGCACGCAGTCGGGCCGCAACCGCGTCGTCGCCGCCATGGGCGACAAGAAGCCGACGCCGCGCGATTTCATCACCATCACCCGACGTGGCAAGCTGCCGCCACCCTGGGTGGGTGATGCGAAATCGGTCGCCGACAAGTTCGAGGAGTGGTTTACGACTCCAGCCTGCGATGGCTTCGTCGTCGGCGCCGCGTCGGTGCCGACCAGCTACGAGGATTTCGTGCGCCTGGTGGTGCCGGAGCTGCAGCGCCGCGGCCTCTATCACAAGGACTACCGCGGCGCGACGCTGCGCGAGAACTTAGGCATGCCGCGGCCCGTCGTGCGCCACACATGAGCAGCCCCAGCATTCGCTACGACGACGCGGCTGTGCCTGACATTGTCGACGTCGTGGCGCTCTACCTTGCCAACGGCTGGTCATCGGCGCAGAAGCCGGAGTTGCTGCACAAGGCGTTGACCAACTCACACACGCTGGTCACGGCGTGGGATGGAGGCACACTGGTCGGCCTAGGGAATGCGATTTCCGACGGCCATCTCGTTGTCTACTACCCGCACCTCCTGGTGTTGCCCGCCTACCATGGCTGCGGTGTCGGCCGCGGCATCATCGAACGCCTGAAGACCCGCTACGCCGGCTTCCACCAGCACATGCTGGTGGCCGATCGAGCCACGACAGCGTTCTATGCGAAGTGCGGTTTCACGCGCGCCGGTGACACACAATCGATGTGGATCTACGCCGGCGATGATCATTAGAGTGCGAGGCTACCAGGAGCTGAACGGGTGGCGGGCCAGATCCGCGTTGTAGAAGCGGCGATCTTTGGTCACTTCCTCGCCGAGCCACGCGGGCCGTTGGATCTCCTGCTCGACGCTGGCAAGTTCAACCTCGGCAATGACCAATCCCGCATTGGCCCCCTCGAACACGTCGACTTCCCAGGTGAGTTGGCCAAGCTGGACAATGTGACGAGTCTTGGCGACGATGGCGCCGTCACGATGTGCAAACAGTTGCTCAGCGTCGCTCACCGGAATGGCGTATTCGAACTCATGTCGTGAGATGCCGGCGGCAATCGTCTTGAGGGTGAGCGTCGCCTTGTCCCGGCCGATGATGCGTACGCGCACAGAGACGCGCCCGCCTGTGGTGAGATAGGCCTGCTGGATCTGCCGGCGTTCACTGCTGGCGGCCCGCCAGCCGTCGCCGACAACACGGAATTTGCGCTCGATTTCGAGGGCCACGCTACGCCGTCCTCTGCTCGCCTCTATTGCCTATTGGCGCCGCGTTCAACCCGTCGCCTGGTCGTCGTCGTGTCGAGCACTGACCGGTTTGACGCTGGCAATCTTGGCATCCGGGAACTGCTCGAGCACGGACGCCAGCGCCGGATGCGCCTTCAAGGCCACCAGCTCGGCTGCCTCCCGCTCGCGCTTGACCTCGCCGATCGGCCGCTCGCCGGGTCGCTTGCCGAGCGCCACGATCCAGCGCCGGCCGGTCCATTTGGTGAGCTTCTCGCGCAGGTCATTGGCGATGGCAGCCGGTGCGTTGTTCATGAGGAAGATTTCCAGCGTGCCGGCAACGTCGAACTTGATCAGGCTGACGTCGTCCTCGAGATGCACCTTAAGTCGCGCATCGCGCTTCTGGCCGACGAGATCGACCACGTCCTGGAACGAGCGGGGATCAGCCAGCACGGGCGGCGCCGACATCGGCTGCGCTTCCGGGTCGTCGTCATCCGAGATATCCTCGGCATCAGGCATCGGAATCGACGCATCGAATGCGCCATAGGCATCAGCGCTGGTTGGCGGGGGCGGCGCCTCGTTGAGTGGGCGGCGTTCGTCGCGCGACGGGGCTGGCGAGCCATCTCCGCCAGCAACCGGTCGCGTGACACGGCTGGCGGTGCCGCCACCGAGGGCGCGCAGGATGTCCTCGGGGCCCGGCAGGTCGGCCGCATGGGCGATGCGGATCAGCACCATCTCGGCTGCGGCTTGCGCGTTCGGCGCGCGCGGCACCTCATCGAGGCCCTTAAGCAACATCTGCCAGCCGCGCGACAGCGCAGCGATGGAGAGTGTCGCCGCGAGCGCTGCGGCACGACGCTTCTCTTCGGCCGAAAGCCCTTCGCCGCCGCCATCCACGCCCGCAATCTTGATGCGCGTCGTCGTGTGCACGGCCTCTGCGAGATCGGCCAGCGTCTCGGCGGGATCGGCGCCGTCGCGATGCAGGGCGGCGAGCGCATCAAGGGCGGGCGCCGTGCGGCCGGCGAAAAGATGTTCGAGCAAATCGAACAGCCGGCCGCGATCGGCAAGGCCCAGCATGTCGCGGACAGCGGCTTCGGTGACGTTAGGGTTGCCACCGGCAAGGCAGGACGCGATGGCCTGATCGAGCACCGAGAGGCCGTCGCGCACGGAACCTTCGGCCGCACGTGCGATCAGGGCAAGAGCACCATCTTCGGCGGTGGCCCCTTCTTTCTCGATAATGCGCTTGAAGTGGGCCGACAGCACCGGCACGTCGACGCGGCGCAGATCAAAGCGCTGGCAGCGCGACAGCACCGTGACGGGAACCTTGCGGATCTCGGTGGTGGCGAAAATGAACTTCACGTGCGGCGGCGGTTCCTCCAGCGTCTTCAGGAGCGCGTTGAACGCGCTCTTCGAGAGCATGTGAACCTCGTCGATGATGAACACCTTCATGCGCGCCGCCATCGGCTTGTAGCGCGCGTTCTCGATGATCTCGCGCACGTCCTCGATGCCGGTATTCGAGGCGGCGTCCATCTCGATCACGTCCGGGTGACGACTCTCGATGATCTGGCTGCAATGAATACCGGGCGTCGGCATATCGACGGTCGGCCGGTCTGGCGTCCCGGGGCCGGCGTAGTTGAGTGCCCGGGCCAGGATGCGGGCGGTGGTGGTCTTGCCGACACCGCGAACGCCGGTGAGCATGTAAGCCTGCGCGATGCGGTCGGCGGCGAAGGCGTTGCGCAGCGTCTTGACCATCGCCTCCTGGCCGATCAGGTCATCGAAGGTGGCGGGGCGATACTTGCGTGCGAGGACGACGTAGGGCGTCGCAGGCGCCGCGGCATTGACCGGCGGTGGTTGAGGGTTGTCACTGCCGCTGGGTTTCTTGGCCATAGGGCTGTCGCCTCTCAACGCGACCTGGAGCGGAGTGGCGACGGGGCCGCTGACACGCCAATTACGTCGTCTTGTCCACCAGCGCACGCCGCATGCCTCAGTGGGCATTTGAAGGCGCGACAAGTTTGAGAGACTGACGGACGACCCGCGGCCTGATCGTTAGGGCTGCTTCCTTCCGGACCTGACCCGGTTGGCGAGGGACACGTCCGCCGCCAGTCTCCCGGACCCTATCTAGCGTCCGCACGGCGAACCTGCAACCCGCGTCAGCACCAAAACGCACAACGGCCGCCCGAGGGCGGCCGTTGGTAAATGTGTTCAGGCCTGGGCTTGGCTCAGTCGCGGGCCGCGCGCATGAAGTAGAGCGCAATCTCCGGGAACAACAGCAGCAGGGTCAGGCAGATGACCTGAATGACCATGTAATCCGCCATGCCGCGATAGATGGTGGAGAGCGACCACTGCGGCACGACGTTTCTCAGATAATAAGCAGACATGGCCACGGGTGGACTGAGGAACGCGGTTTGTAGATTGACCGCCGTTAGCGCTCCGAACCAGACCAGCAACTCGAGCTTGTTCGCGATGCCGGGGAACTTGAGCTTCTCGATCACCGGCAAGAAGATAGGCAGGAACACCAGGATGATGGCCGGCCACTCGAACGGCCAGCCGAGCACGAAGATCAGCACCATCACCAGTGCCAGCTTCCACCAGTCACCGAGCGGCAAGGCGACGAGGCCGTTGGTGATCACGGTGGCCGTGCCGAGTTTCGTGAAGATGGCACCGAACACGTTCGAGGCCACGGCCAGGAACAGCACCATCGACGTTGTCACGAGCGTGCCGATGGCGGCGTTGAACAGCGGCTGGCTCATGTACAGCGCCGGGATGAACATGCCGATGATGGCACCGAGCGCCGTGCCCGAGGCACCGCCGACATACTTGTAGCCAATCCAGCCGCAGACGACCGCGCACACGAAGCCCAACACGGTGGTGATGAGCCCGCGTGTCATGCCGCCGAACTTCAGCTTGCCGTAGATCAGCGCCAACATCGCCGAGCCCGCGGCACCGCACGAGGCGGCTTCCGTCGGCGTGGCGAGACCCAGCAGGATGGTGCCGAGCGTGGTGCCGATCAGGGCGCTGAGCGGCGCGATGCCGAGCACGATCGCCCTGAAGTACTTGCTCATCAAATAGGGAATCACGGTCAACAGGGCCGGCACAATGGCCCAGGTGACTGATTCCTTGATGAGCGTGAACACTTCTTTCTTGTTTCCGGCCGACTTGGCCAGGATCGCCGGCACTGGACGGCCGAACGATTCGCCGAGGAAGTTCAGCAAAACATAGGTGCACACGGCCAAGCAGAACATGCCGAGCAGATCGACCGGCAGGCTGATCTTCTCGGTGGTCATCTCGATGTAGGTGGTCTTGCGCTCCTCCGGCGACATCGGCGGCCCGAGCGACGGATTGATGAAGCTGCGCGTCAGCGTGTAGACGAGATAGCTGCCGGCGAGCAGGAAGCCCGGACCGAAGGCTGCCGAGTAGAGCAGATTGACGGGCACGCCCATGGTCGGGCCCATGACGACGAGCATGACGCTTGGCGGAATGAGCACGCCGAGCGTACCACCCGCGGCGATGGCGCCCGAAGACAGACGCGCGTCATAGCCGGATTTGATCATCATCGGGCCAGCCATGATGCCGAGCACGGTGACCGCGGCGCCGACGATGCCGGTCGCCATGGCGAAGATGGCCGCGGTCAGAATGACCGCCATGTAGAGCGAGCCGCGCATGCGCGCGAAGATGCTGCGCAAGGCGACGAACAGGCGCTCCATGAGACCTGCCTGTTCGGTCATATAGCCCATGAAGATGAACAGGGGCACCGAGGGCAGGATCTCGTCCTTCATCGTTCCCCAGATCGTGAGATCCGCAAGATTGAAGGTTTGCAAGGTGCCGAGGCCGATACCACCGAAGACGAGGGCCAGGAACAGCAGCGTGAACGAGATCGGAAAGCCGACGAAGATGACGCCGACCATGCCGAGCAGCATGACCATGCCGAGCCGCTCATTGAAGGACAGCGGCAGGAAGAAGCAGCCGACAACGAGCAGCAGATAGCCGATGCTGACGATAGTGAGCGTACGTGACCCACCTTCTTGTGGTGCGCTTGTCTCTGTGGTGGCCATGGCGTCAGACCTCGATCTTTTCGTGCTTCACGAGGACTTCGCCCGTGCGAGCGGCCCACAGACTCTTCATCAGCTCGGAAATGCCCTGGAACATGAGCAAGCCGAAGGCCAGCGGAACCATGCCGCGCAGCGGCCAGATGATCGGCTGCCAGGCGCCGGAGTTGGATTTCTCGTTGATGTTGAAGGCGTCCATGAAGCTGCCCCAGCCGATCCACAGCAGAATGGCCATGGACGGAATGAAGAAGAACACGAAAGCGATGCTATCGATGACTCCCTTCTTGCGCTCCGAGAACTTGTCCCAGAGCATGTCGGTGCGCACATGGGCGCCCTTCTGCAAAGCGTAAGCACAGCCCAGCATGAAGAAGGCGCCAAAGGACATCGTGGTGACGTCCAGCGCCCAGATGGTGGGATCCTGCAGGAAGTAGCGCCAAACCACCTCGACCGCATTGGCGAGCACGAGTGGCAGGATGATGATAGCGAAGCCAAAAGTCAGCTTCTCGACGATGAAGTCGATGGTACGAATAATGCCCAGATAGATGGGCCCAGGCTTGTTGTTCAGCTCGGACACTCGGATTCCCCCAGCGTTAAACGCGATCACAGGCGGACGGAACGCATGACTGACTTCTACCGCACCCCTAACTGCCGAGCCCCCACCCGGCAGGCGCGCCAAGGGCCGCCCCCTTGCGGAAGCGGCCCCCGACGTCTGATCATTACTTCTTACCCCAGTAGTGATCGGCGGCAAGTGAGTAGGCGGGATAGTAGAGGCGTTTCGCTGGCACGCTGACCGAGGCGAAAGTTTTCTGCGAATCCCAGATCTTCTTGAACAGCGGGTTCTTCTCGGATTCCTTGACCACGAGGCGATCCCAAGCGGCCAGGAAGGCCGTGTGAATCTCGGCCGGCGTCTCGAGCACGTTCACCTTGTGCTTGTCGCGCAGCTCAACCAGAGCTTCGGCGTTCTGGCGCTGCCACTTCGCCCACCAGCGGAACATGGTCTCGGTCGCCGCCGCACGCACGATCTCCTGATCGAGCTTGCCGAGGCTGTCCCAAACCTCTTTGTTGATCAGCAACTCGCCGATCGACACGTTTTCATGCAGCGACGGAGCGTAGTGATACTTCCAAATGGTATGGAAGCCGAAGCGCAGATCCTCGATGCCGCCAACCCACTCGGCACAATCGATGGTGCCGCGCTCAGCGGCCGGCATGATTTCGCCGCCCGGCATGTTCACCGTGCGCATGCCCATTTCGTTGAAGATTTCAGCCGCGACGCCGGTCTGACGGCACTTCACGCCCTTGAAGTCCTCGAGGTTCTTGATTTCCTTCTTGAACCAGCCGAGCGCCTGCGGGCTCGACGGCAGGATATTGAGAACCACGACGTTGAGCTTCAGCTCTTTCTGGTAGAATTCATTGTAGAGGTCGAGGCCACCGCCCTCCCACATCCAGGACAGGTAGTCCATGTGGTCCATGCCGAGCGGGCCACCCGGCCCACCCGAGAACAGGATCGCGGCCTTGTTCTTGCCGACCCAGTAGCCAGCCCATGTGTGGGCGCCGTCGATGACCTTCTTGTGCGTCGCGTCGAGCACCTCGAAGGCTGGCACGACTTGGCCGGCCGGCAACGCTTCGATCTTCACGCGACCGCCCGTCAACTCGTCGACGCGCTTGGCAAACATCGTAAAGTTGTCGAAGAGCGTCAGCGAGGCGGGCCAAGAGGCCTGCATTTTCAGTGTTTTTGTCTGCGCTACAGCCGGGCCGGCGAAGGCCAGTGCGGCAGCGAGTCCGAGAGCTGTGATCGCCCCCTTCTTGAAACCAAGTGCCATTCGAATTCCTCCCTTGGAACCTTCTTACAGGGTGGCTCAATTGCGCACATCGCTTGGGTGGCGTCAACGGGCCGCGGCGGCAGAAATCTTTCAGTGTGGCGAAATTTCGACCAGCCTTAACGGCATCGCCGGCATTGCATGAAAGCCGCCCCTATGGTGATCTCCCGGACACATGGACAGGGGGATGTCTCGATGCCAACAGTTGCCGCCACGACACTTCTGGAACGCTGCGGTCCGCAACGCGCGGACGAGGCCTTCATGGCCGCGCAACGCGCCGACCCGCGTGGCCGTTATCTGATGTTCTGCGATCTGAAACCTGTGGTTATGGCGACAGCAGAACCGGGCGCCAGCACCTCGTTGCGCTGGCTGTCACGGGCCGAAGTCGCGCAGCTTGGACTTTCCATCGACGACGCACTGTTCCTGGGCGTATCGAAAGACGACGGGACGCCCCATCTCGCCCTGGCGCTGTCCGATCACCGGGCCAAAAGCCTGCCGGGCGCCGTTCAATTTCTGCGCCCCGCTGTCGATCTGCGGACGCTGGCCATGCAGGGCGCGCTCAGTGCTGAGGAGCAGTCGCTGGCCGGTCAGGCCCGAGCGCTGGCACAGTGGCACGAGAACCAGAAATTCTGTGGAAAGTGCGGCGCTTCGACGCTGACCAAGGACGGCGGCTGGCGGAAAAAGTGCAGCGGCTGCGGCCTCGATTGGTTCCCGCGCACCGATCCCGTGGTCATCATGCTGGTGACGGATGGCGAGCGCTGCATCCTGGCGCATGAGCACCGCTACCAGAACAAGATGTTCTCGACACTGGCCGGCTTCCTTGAGCCCGGCGAGGATATGGAGCATGCGGTGCGCCGCGAGGTGATGGAGGAGACGAACATCAAGGTCGGCCGTGTCGCCTATCACTCGAGCCAGCCGTGGCCGTTCCCGCATTCCCTCATGATGGGCTGCATCGGCTACGCCGAATCGACCGAGATCACTATCGACAAGAACGAGATCGCCGAGGCGCGCTGGTTCACACGCGAGGAATGCCGCGCCATGCTCGAACGGCGGCATCCGGAGGGCCTCACCGCCCCGGCCAAGCACGCCATCGCCAATGCGCTGCTGCAGAGCTTCGTCGACGGCAAAGTGTGAAGGCATCAATCACATGAAGAAACCGGTCACGTTCTACAGCGAAGGCCTCAAGCTCGCCGGCGATTTGTACCTGCCCGACGGTATCGCGGCGGGTGAGACGCGCGCCGGCATCGTGCTCTGCCACGGCTACACCGGCGTCAAGGATCTCTATCTCCCTGACAACGCGCGCGTGCTGAATGAGGCGGGCTACGTGGTGCTGGCCTTCGACTACAAGGGCTGGGGCACCAGTGAGGGACAGAGGAGCCGGCTCGCACCCATGAGCCGCGTCGCCGATGTGCAGGCGGCGATGACGTTCCTCGGGCTACAGGAGCAGGTGGACGAGGATCGCCTCGGGCTTTACGGCACCAGCTACGGTGGCGCCACCGTGGTGTGGACGGCCGCCATCGACGATCGCGCGCGCTGCGTCGTCTCGTGCGTGGGTGTCGGCCATGGCGCACGCTGGATGCGCTCGGTACGCCGGCCCGATGAGTGGCACGACCTGCTGGCGCGGTCCAAGAAGGATCGCGAAAGCCGTGTGCTCACCGGCAAGTCGGAGTGGGCTGACCGTAGCGAGATTTTGCTGGCCGATCGGCAGTCGGCTGAGCTGGCGGCCGCGGCGCGCAAGAACAATCCGAACGCCATCAATACGCTGCCGCTCGACTTCATTGATGAGACCTTGGAGTTTCACCCCGAGTGGGTGGTCGACAAAATCGCGCCGCGCCCGATCCTGTTCATCACAACGGACGACGACCGGCTGGTGCCGCCGGAGGAATCGCTCGCGTTGCATGACAAGGCGGGCGATCCGAAGGGCCTCGTGGTACTGCGCGGCTATGGCCATTACGAGGTCTACACCGAACCGGCATTCTCGGAGGTGATGGGGCCGACGGTGCAATGGTTCCGCCGCTTTCTGCCGGCGGGCGTCGAACCAGAGACGCCGCGCGATGTGCTGATTGCGTGAGCACGGGGGCGTCGGCTGGCAGGCGGAAGCCACATCGCGGATGACCCTGCATATGTCGACAGGAGCACGACCATGTCTGAGCTATCCGGCAAGACTGCGCTGATCACGGGGGGAGCGGGTGGCCTCGGCCGCGCCATCGTCAAAGGTTTTCTCGACGCCGGCGCGAAAGTCATGGCCGCCGACATCAATGCCAAGGGCCTCATGGCGCTGGTCGAGGCGAATAAGACGTCGGCCAATGCGCTCACAACGCTGCACTTGGATATCTCTGATCACAAGGCCTGCGAGCAGGCGGTCGCGGCCACCGAGAAAGCATTCGGCCAGATCGATATCCTGATCAACAACGGTGCGCTTGGCATGGGCGTCATTCGCGACGAGCATTTCACCGACTTGGTCGAGATCGAGGACATTACGCCGGAGATTTGGGACCAGATGCTGCGTGTCAACCTCAACGGCGCCTGGTATCTGACGCGGGCCACCGTGCCCGGCATGAAGGCGCGCAAGTCTGGCCGCATCATCAATGTCACCACCAGCATGTTCACCATGCTGCGCGGGCGTTTCCATCCCTATGGGCCATCAAAGGCGGCGCTGGAGGCCATGTCGGCGGGCCACGCGCAGGAGTTCGAGCCCTACGGCATCACGGTCAATGTGGTGGTGCCGGGCGGCCCCGCGGATACAGCCATGGTGCCGGATGCGTCGGGCTATAAGCGCACGGACCTGATCCCGCCTACCGCCATGGTGCCGCCGATCGTGTGGCTGTGCTCGGCGGCAGCCGATGGCGTGACGGGGCGCCGTTATGTCGCTGCGGAATGGAAAGCCGGCCGCAGCCTCGAGGCCAATCGCGCCGCCGCCGAAGCGCCAGCCGGGTGGCCAAGCCTGGCTGGCAAGCCGGTCTGGCCGGGTGGCAAGCCGACGGCGTGAGGGGCGTACAGGCATGGGAGCAACCCGCCGGCGCGCCAAGGCGCAGGCGGCAAGCGGTTCTCCTCCGCACACGTGTGCCGTCCGTGCGCGCGGGCGTGGCCTTACACGGGCATAGTCTCACCGCAGATGGCAGGCCACCAGCTGACCGTTGCCAACGTCCTTGAGTTTCGGCGCCTCGACCTTGCAGCGCGCTTCGGCAAACGGGCAGCGCGTGTGGAAGTGGCAGCCCGGCGGCGGCTTGACCGGGCTTGGCACGTCGCCGTCGATGACCAGCTTCTTGCGCCGGATCGAGGGGTCGGGCACGGGCACGGCCGAGAGCAGTGCCTCCGTATAGGGATGCTTCGGCGCCGTGAAGAGCGTGCGCTTGTCGGCGTATTCGACGATGCGACCGAGATACATCACGGCGATGCGGTGCGAGATGTGCTCCACCACGGCCAGGTTGTGCGAGATGAAGAGATACGACAGCCCCAGATCCTTCTGCAGGTCCATCAGGATGTTGATGACCTGCGCCTGGATCGACACGTCGAGGGCCGACACCGGCTCGTCGCCGATGATCAGCTTCGGATTAAGGGCCAGCGCGCGGGCGATGCCGATGCGCTGGCGTTGGCCGCCGGAGAACTGATGCGGGAAGTTGTCCATCTGCTGTGGGCGCAGGCCGACGCGGGCGAAGATCTCGGCCACCTTCTGACGCCGCTCCTCGGCATTGCCGACGCCATGCACCATCAGCGGCTCGCCGACGATGTTGCCGGCGGACATGCGCGGATCGAGCGAGGAGAACGGGTCCTGGAAGATGATCTGCATCTCGCGGCGGTAAGGACGCAACTCAGCCTTGGAGAGCTTCGAGACATCCTTGCCTTCGAGCAGGATTTCGCCGCTGGTCGGTTCGACAAGACGCAGCAACGTGCGGCCGACGGTTGTCTTGCCGCAGCCGGATTCGCCGACCAACCCCAGCGTCTCGCCCTTGTTGATCGTGAAGCTGACGCCATCGACGGCATAGACATGGCCGACGGTCTTGCGCAGCAGTCCCTTCTTGACGGGGAAGTGCTTTTTCAGGTCTCGTACTTCGAGGACAACGTCGCGCGGATCGGTCGAGGCCTTGCGGGGGCCGCTGTGGCTCGCGGGCCCGGCGCCATTGGCTTGCGGCCGTGGCGTGATGACAGTCGCGGCGGTAGCACTGGCGACCATGGCGGTGGGCAGTGACGCCGTGCCCAGTGCCGGACCCGGTGGCCGCAGCGGCGCCTGCATGACAGCGTTGGCCATTCCGGCAGCCACCGCCGATGCAGCGCCTGTCACGGGTGCGATCGGCATGTCGTGGTCGATGCGCTCAGCCATGTCGGCCTCCTGGAACGTCTTGCGAGCGCCAGCATGCCGCCCAGTGGCCGGGTGATTTCTCTTCGTAGGTCGGATAGGTGGCGCGGCAGCGGTCCTCGGCCAGCGGGCAGCGGGGTGCGAAGGCGCAACCCTTGGGCAGCGACGTCAACGCCGGCACGATGCCCGGGATTTCCTGCAGCCGTTCCGCCTCGCCATCGACGCCGCGCATCAGATCGAGGCGGGGAATCGAGTTCATCAGGCCGCGCGTGTAGGGATGCAGCGGCTTTGCGAACAGCTCACCAACCGGCGCCTCCTCGACCTTGCGGCCGGCATACATGACGATGACCCGCTCGGCCGTCTCGGCGACGACGCCGAGATCATGCGTGATGAGGATGACGGCGGTGCCAAGGGTCTTCTGCAGATTGAGAATCAGATCCAGGATCTGGGCCTGGATCGTGACGTCGAGGGCCGTCGTCGGCTCGTCGGCGATCAGCACCTTCGGGTTGCAGGCGAGCGCAATGGCGATCATGGCGCGCTGGCGCATGCCGCCCGACAATTGATGCGGATACTCCTTGGCGCGCTGCTCGGGCACGGGAATGCGTACGAGCCGCAGCATGTCGACGGCCTTGGCGCGCGCTTCGACCTTGGTCAGCCCCTGATGCAGCAGCAGCACTTCCGCGATCTGGTCACCGATCGTCATCACCGGATTGAGCGATGTCATCGGCTCTTGGAAGATCATCGAGATGTCGTTGCCGCGCACCTTGCGCATGGCAGCTTCGTCGAGCCCCATCAGATCGACGCCGTCGAGCTTGATGGCGCCGCCGACGATGCGGCCTGGCGGATCGGGGATCAGTCGCAGCAGAGAGAGCGCCGTGATGCTCTTGCCGCAACCGGATTCGCCGACAATGGCCAACGTCTCGCTGCGCTTCAGCGCGAACGACACACCATCGACGGCCTTGACCAGGCCTTGGCGCGTGAAGAAGTAGGTCTGCAGGTTCGCGACGTCGAGGAGAACGTCGGAGCCGGCCGCCTTGACGGGTGTGGGCGCGGGGGCCGTCGCCGTAGCTGTCACCGTTCGATGCTCCTGAATGGGGGCGGTCATGGACTGGGGTTCAGGTGCGCTGGCGCGGATCGAGAATGTCGCGCACGGCGTCACCGAGGAGGTTGGTGCCGAACACGGCGAGACTGATCGCGATGCCCGGGAAAATCACCAGCCACGGTGCGGTACGCACATACTCGGCCGCTGATTCTGACAGCATGCGGCCCCAGGAAGGATGCGGCTCGGGAATGCCGAGGCCAAGGAACGATAGCGATGCCTCGGTCAGGATGGCGGAGCCGAGCTGCGCCGTGCCAAGGACGATCAGCGGCGCGATGGTGTTCGGCAGCACATGCCGGAAGGCGATCTCGATCTCGTTCATGCCGACGGCGCGGGCAGCCTCGACGTAGGGCATTTCGCGCAGCTGCAGTGTGTTCGAGCGGATGATACGGGCCACGTTCGGAATCGAGGGTATGGCGATGGCGATGATGGTGTTGGTCATCGACGGCCCGAGTGAGGCGGCCATCACCAAGGCCATGACCAGCAGCGGCAGCGACTGCATGATGTCGATCAGGCGCTGCACAATGAGGTCGAACCAGCCACCGAAGTAGCCGGACATCAGGCCGATGGTGACACCGAGCAAGCAGCCGAGGAAGGTGGCGCCAATGCCGACGGCAAGGGAAATGCGGGCGCCATAGACGATGCGGCTCCACAAGTCGCGGCCCATGAAGTCGGCACCGAGCATGTGACCGGCGGCTCCGGGCTTGGCCAGCGAGGTTTTAGCGTTGGTCGAGGTTGGATCAAAGCCGGTGAGCAATGGCGCGAAGATGGCGGTCAGCACGAACAGCGCGAAGATCAGCGCCCCGATCGCACCCAGCGGATAGCGCCGGATGAAATAGGCGATGGTGCCCCACCGGCTGGAGATGTTGGCGCCGGCCCGGTTCAGCTCGGCTTGATGGTCTAAGACGGCCACGGTGATCGCGCTCCTCGCGCTGGACAGTTCGCTCGCCTCAGTCCTCGTACTTGATCCGCGGATCAAGCAGGACGTAAGCCATGTCGATGAGGAAGTTGATGGTCACCACGACGACGGCGATGAACATGACGAGGTTCTGCACGATCGGGTAATCGCGCCAGCGGATGGCCTCGACCAGGAAGCGGGCGACACCGGGAATGTTGAACACGGTCTCGGTCACGATCAGGCCGCCGATCAGGAACGCCGCCTCGATGCCGATGATGGTGACCACGGGCAGCACGGCGTTGCGCAGCGCATGCTTGTAGTTCACCGACTGGATCGAGGCCCCTTTGGCGCGAGCCGTGCGGATGTAGTCCTGCCGCAGCACCTCGAGCATGGAGGAGCGGGTGAGGCGCATGATCAGCGCCGAGGCGCGGAAGCCGACAGCGGCAGCTGGAATGGCCAACAAGCCAACCTCCTGCCAGAAGCCCGTTGGCGCGCGCGAGTAGATGGGTATCCAGCCGAAATAGTTGACGAAGCCCATCAGGATGAGCAGGCCGAGCCAGAACGAAGGCAGCGACAAGCCGGAGAGGCTCACCACGCGCAGCGCATAATCGAGCCAGGTGTTCTGGCGGACGGCTGAAATGACGCCAAGCGGCACACCGAACAGCACCGAGAAGAACAGCGCCATGGACGCGAGCTTGGCGGTGATCGGGATCCGAGGGGCGATCTCGTCCCAGGCTGGCTTTTCCGAGACGTAGGCAAAGCCCATGTCGCCGCGCAGCAGGCCGCTGATCCATTTCCAATATTGGATCACATAGGGCTGGTCGAGGCCCAGCTCGACCTCGATCTTCTTCTTCTCGGCCGGGTTCACGAGGCCTGCCGATTCAAACAAGATATCGGCGATGTTCCCCTGCAGGAACACGCGCAGCAGCAGGAAGATCAGCACCGACATGCCGAACAGCGTCAGCAGCATCAGCGCGAAACGACGGATGAGATATACGCCCAACGCGATTACTCCTAGGCGAATGTCAGCCGGCGGTCACAAGGTGCCGGGACGGTGCGTGATCCCGGCGGCTCCCATGATCTGGGAATGCCCGCCGGGCCGTGTCTTGGAGCGCCCGTCGGCCCCGGCTCACTTGTCGAGCCAGACGTCCTCGAGACGCCAGTTGCTGTAGATCGTGTTCGTGTGCTGCACGAAGCCCTTCACGTGCGGATGCCAGCAGGTGGCGTCGCGTGGATGATAGATGACCGGACGGGCCAGCTCGTCGTTGAGCTTGCGCTCGATCTCCCAGACCAGCTTCTTGCGCTTCTCCTTGTCCAGTTCCTGCGACTGGCGATCGATCATGGCATCGACCTCCGGGTTGCAGTACTGGGTGTAGTTGCGCTCCGACTTGCAGGCGTAGTTCTCATAGAAGACCTGATCGGGATCATCGACCGACATGCCCGTCAGGTTCATGCCGAGCGTATAGTCACGACGGGCGGCTTTGGCGTGCCAGATCGTGGTGTCGACCACTTCAAGCTCGGCCTCGACATAGATCTGCTTCAGCTGGTCGATGAGGATGACGGCCGGATCGCGATAGATGGCGATGTTGCGCGTCGACATCTTGATCTTCAGCGGATTGGCCGCGCTGTAACCGAGCTTCTCCATGATCTTCTTGGCTTCGGCGCGGTTCTTTTCCACATCCGTGTAGCCCGCCATCTTGGCCAGTTCCTCGGGCGGCATGCCCCACTGTCCCTCGGGCAGCGGCAGCATGTTGCCGCCGAGATCGCCTTTGCCTTCGGTCAAGATGTCGATGAAGGCCTTGCGGTCGAGCGACAGGGCCAGCGCGCGGCGCAATTCGGCGTTATTGAACGGCGCCACCTCGCGATTGACCATCAGATTGCGATGCACGTATTGCGGTTTGACATCGCACTGGGCCTTCGGGGCCTGCGCCTGCATGTCTTTCAGCAGCGGAATGGTGATGTCCTGCGAGAAGGTCATGTCGAACTCGCCGGCCTGGAAGGCCAGGATGCGGGTCGAGCGATTGGGGATGATGCGCATCTCGACCACGTCGACGTAGGGCTTGCCCTTCTTGAAATAGTCGGGGTTCTTTACCAGTCTGATCGACTCGTTCTGCTTGAACTCGGCGAACTTGAACGGACCGGTGCCAATCGGGTTGGTGCGCATGTCCTTCGAGGACACATGGCAGGGATAGACCGGTGAATAGCCGGCCGCCAGGAACGACAGCATGGCGGGCTGGGGTCGGTTCAGAACGATCGTAACCTCGTGATCACCCTTGACCTCGACGTCCTTGACGTTCTGGTACCAGATGGCGCGCGGGTTCTTGCGGAAAGCGTCCTTGTGCTTGCCAGTCAGCTTTTCCATCGTGCACTTGACGTCGGCGCCGGTGAACGGCTTGCCGTCGTGCCACTTGACGCCTTGCCGCAACTTGAACGTCAGCTTGGTGTTGGTGGCATCCCAGGCCCAGCTTTCGGCGAGATCCGGCGTGATCGTCTCCGGGCTCGTCACTTCCTTCGTCTGGTCGTAAATGACGAGATTGTTGTAGATGGCCATGAACGGCAACTGCGTGGAGACAGTCGATTCCTCGTGCACCGAGGCCGACGGCGGGTTGTCGCGGTGATAAATCCGCAGCGTACCGCCCGACTTGGGCGACTGCGCCAGCACCGGGGCTGCAGTTCCAGTCATGGCGATGGTGGCAGCCACGATGGCGCCGAGCGTCTTGCGAAACATTCACGTCCTCCCTTGTGCCCGGGTCGCTGGTTTGTCCAGTCAGCCACAGGCATTCAGCCTTTTTTGATTGGCGCCGACGTTAGTCGCTCTCAGCCAGCCAATCAATGTCCGTTCTAGCACATCACTGCATCCAGCCTGATGTGTGTCCTGTTGCCGCCTATTTGTCGAGCCAGACGTCCTCGAAACGCCATTGATTGTAAATGCTGTTGTTGTGCCGCGTGATGCCCTTGACCTGCGGAAACCAGCAGGTGCCGTTCTTGGAGTGGAACAGAACGGGACGGGCCGCGTCCTCGACCAGGCGCTTCTCGATTTCCCAGACGATCTGGCGGCGCTTGGTCTGGTCCGGCTCTTTCGACTGTTCACCGATCAGGCGATCGACATCAGGGTTGCAGTAGTTGGTGAAGTTGCGCTCCGACTTGCAGTAGTAGTTCTCGACGAAATTCGCATCGGGATCATCGACACCGACGCCGGTGACATTGAGAGCCACCGAGTAGTCCTTCTTCTGCATCACGTTGTACCAGACCGTCGAGTCGGCGACGAACAGCTCAGCCTCGATATGAATCTGCTTGAGTTGGTCGATCAGCAGGATGGCTGGGTCCTTGTAGGCATCGAGGGCCCGCGTCGTGACCTTGATCTTCAGCGGCTTGTCCTTGGTGTAGCCCAGGCCCTCCATGATCTTGCGGCCCTCGGCCTGGCTCTTGGCGACATCGGCGGCGTAGCCCGGCAACGCGCTCTGCACCTCCGGCGGCATGCCCCAGCGGCCCTCGGGCAGCGGCATCATGGCCCCGCCCACCAGCAGCTTGCCCTCGCCCAGGATGTCCGTGAACGTCTTGCGGTTGAAGCTAAGCGTCATGGCATTGCGGATCATCGCATTGTCGAAGGGCGGCGCATTGCGATTGACCATGACATTGGCATAGGTGCCGGCAGGATTGAGCTCGCACACCGCCGTCGGCGCCCGGCTGGCGATGTCCTTGAGCAAGGGGATGGTGACGTCGTCGACGAAGGTCATATCGAATTCACCGGCGCCGAATGCCAGAATCCGGGTCGAGCGGCTCGGGATGATGCGGAACTCGATAGCATCGAGATAGGGCAACCCCTTCTTCCAGTAATTGGGGTTCTTGACGACCTTGATCACCTCGTTGCGCTTGAACTCGGCAAGCTTGAAAGGGCCGGTGCCGATCGGATTGGTGCGCATGTCCTTGGCGGCGACATGGCACGGATAGATCGGCGTCAATCCCGAGGCGAGGAGGTTCAGCAGCGAGGCTTGCGGGTTCTTGAGGTGGAAGGTGGCCTGATGGTCATTGTCGGCAGTGATCTTCTCGACGTTGTCGTACCAGATCTTGCGCGGGCTCTTACGGGCGCCCTCGGTGACACCATTGATCAGATCCCACGTACACACCACGTCCTTGGCGGTGAACGGCTTGCCGTCGTGCCAGCTGACGCCTTCATTCAGCTTGAACGTGATCTTGGTGCGGCTGTCATCCCAGGCCCAGCTCTTGGCGAGGTCGGGGACGATGGTGTCCAGGCCCTCGACCTTCTTGGCCGGATCGAACATGACGAGGTTATTGAACAGCGACATGAACGGGAACGAGGTGGAAATCGTCGCTTCCTCGTTGATCGAGGCCGAGGGCGGGTTCTCGCGCTGATAGGCGCGCAAGGTGCCGCCGGATTTCTGCGCGAGGGCCTCCGTTGCCGCGAACGTGGTCAAGCCGAGGGCGGCAACCAGCCCTGTGACGAATTTCGACATCATGCCGAGTCCTCCCGAGTGTTTCCTCTCGCCGGATGGCGCAGCTCATTTGGCGGCTATGCCTATTCCGGCAGTGCAATCAGTCTACGCGACGGCGCGGCGCAGCGCAGCTGTGTTCCGTCGGAGGGGTCATGACCCCCATCCTTCTTGCCCGCCTCCGGCGGGACGGGTCTGACCCCATCCATCAGTATTTCGCATTCGGCAGTGGATGCTTGTCGAGATATTTCTGGTACTCCGGCTCGACATCGATCTCCAGGCTGGCGAGCACGCGCACGACGGCATTGTAGAAGCCGGTCGTGACGATGAGATCGACCAGGTGCTCGTTCGACATGTGCTGGCGCAGCGCCTCGAACGTGGACTTCGCCATGGCGCCCTCCGTGGTCATTTCGCGGGCGCCCTTGCACACGAGCTTGGCGACGGGATCCAGGCTCGACGGTTTGCCTTCGGTTTCCGCGATCATCGCCTTGATATCGTCGTCGGTGACGCCGAAGTCGTAGCCGATCTTGACGTGATGCGACCACTCGTAGGGTGATTGCGCCAGCCAGCCGACTTGCAGGATGGCCAATTCGCGCAGGCGCGCATCGGCCGGGCTTTTCCAGCGGATGTAATAGCCGAGGCCCTGGAAGGCGCGCAACGCACCGGGGCTGTGCACCAGCTGCTTGTACAGTGAGATGTCCCGCTTCATCAGGTCCTGATGCTCGGGCGGCAGCTGCGATTTCTCGATGTAGGGCAAGCGGGCCATGGACGTATTCTCCCTCTCCCCGTTCGCCCATCGCGGCGCGGGAGCTTCTCTCTGAGTGGTTGTGCCAACGGGGCGAGGGGACGAGAGCCCCTCTCTGTTACCGGCCCTGGAAGTTGGCGACGCGGCGCTCATTGACCGCCTTCACGCCTTCCTTGAAGTCCTCGGTTTGGCGGAGTTCGCTCTGTACCTTGAGTTCATGGTCGGTGGCAGCCTTGACGCGATCGGCGAGCCCGGCCCGCACGGTCGCGCGCGTTTCCATGACGGCGAGAGGCGCACTCTCGGCGATCTCTTTGGCCATGGCCTGCGCCACCTGGCGAACCTCAGCCAGAGGTGCCAGGGCGTCGGCAAGGCCGATCTTGACGGCTTCCTCGCCGTTGTAGCGGCGGCCGGTATAGAACATCAGGTTTGCTTGCTGCTGGCCGATGAGTGCCGGCAGCGTATGCGTAAGTCCGAAGCCCGGATGGAAACCCAATCGCGTGAAGTTGGCGGCAAAGCGGGCTTCCGGGGCGGCAACGCGGAAGTCAGGCACCAGCGCCAGGCCGAGGCCACCGCCGATGGCGGGGCCCTGAATGGCGCCGACAACCGGTTTCTTGGTGCGGAACAGGCGCACGGCTTCCTGGTAGAGATGGCCGCCCATCTGGTTCTCGTTCGGGCGGTTGCCCTTGGCGTCGAGCTTGGAGCCGTCACCGAAGTTGGCGCCAGCACAGAACGACTTGCCCTCGGCGCACAGTACGATGGCGCGAATCTCGCGGTCCTTGTCGAAGCCCTCGAAGGCGTCGGCGATCTGCTTGATCAGCGACATGTCGAAGAAGTTGTGCGGGGGCCGCTTGATCTCGACGGTGGCGACATGGGCCTCGCGAGTGACGGCGATATCGGTGAACTGGGTCATGGGCGTGCTTCCTGTTTTGACTTGTCATCCCGTGGCTCGTCCACGGGACCCATTTTTCAACTTGTGCAGAGGGTGCGATTGTCGTCGTTGCATCGCAGCGTATGGTTCTTGGTGATCGATTTTGCGGCACGATGGGTCCCGGTGACAAGCACCGGGATGACACTTCATGCTTTCGTCACGATCAGTGCGTCGGCGATGGTGAGACCGTGGGCTTCACCGTGCACGATGACCGGGTTCAAGTCGATCTCGGCGATTGCGTCGGCATGGTCGGCCGCGAAATGCGCGAGGCGGACCATCAGATCCACCAAAGCCGTCTTATCGGCAGCAGGTTCACCGCGATGGGCGTCGAGCAGCTTGGCGCCCCTGAGGCGGCTGATCATCGCCTGCGCCTCGCTCGGCTGAAGGGGGACCGGCGCAAAGACGACATCCTTCAAGACCTCGACGTGGATACCGCCGAGGCCCAGCATCAGCATGGGGCCATAGTGTGGGTCACGGTTGATGCCGAGGATGACCTCGCGGCCCTTCGGCGCCATGGCCTGCACCAGAACGCCCTGCACGTTGGCATGCGGCGCGTAGGCTTTGGCGTTCTTGATGATGCGATCGTAGGCGGCACCTACGTCTTCGGCGGTGCAGGCATTGAGCGCGACGGCACCGGCCTCCGTCTTGTGCAGAATGTCAGGCGATTGCACCTTCAGCGCCACGGCACCACCGATTTCCTTGGCGGCTGCGATGGCCGCTTCGCGAGAGGTGACAAGCTTTTCCTTTGCACCAACGCCGATGCCATAGGCCGCGAGCAGCGGTTTTGCTTGCGCCTCCGTCAAAGCGCCCGCCGACTTGGCCAGCGCTGCAGCGACTGACGTCTGTGCCGTAGATGGCTTGGCAGTCGTCTCGCCAGTCTCCAGGAAGCGCTCGCGATGCGCGTTCCACTCGGCCATATGGCGGAACGTCGCCACCACATGCTGCATGTTGGTGAATAGCGGAAAACCGCATTTCGACAGCACTTCCACCGAGGCCGCCGCGGGAAGCGTATAGCTCCACATCAGAATCGGCTTCGGCGCCGTAGCCTTGAGCGCCGCCAGTTTCGGCGCCTCATGCGTGACGTGATCCGCCGAGCGGCCGCTCATGACGACGACAATGCCGTCGATGACGGGCGAGGGCATGACGAGGCTCGCCATGCCACCGTAGCCCATCTGGCGAATGGCCTGCGCCGTGCCATCGACGGGGTTCTGCGAGGTGCCGTAGCTCGGCAACAGAGGATCGATGGTGGCGCGGGTTGCTGCGTCCAGCGACGGTACTTCGAGACCCTGTTGCGTGCAGGTATCCGCCATCCAGCCGCCACCACCACCTGAGGCCGTGCAGATGCCGACGCGTCGGCCCTTGGGCAGGCGGCCCTTCCAGGCGAGGAATCCCTGGGCGATGTCGACCATCTCTTCGAGGCTGGTGCCTTCGATCAGGCCATAGCGTTGTGCCGTCGCCTGAAAGGCGCTGTAGGAGCCGGCCAGTGCGGCCGTATGCGAGGCAGCAGCCCGCGCACCAGCATCGGTCTTGCCAATTTTATTGATAATCAGCGGAATGCCGGCCTTCAACGCCTTGGCGGCGACCCGACGCATGGTCTCCGGCGTTTTCACATCCTCAATCAGGAGGCAGAACGCGTCCGTCTTGCCCTCGTCGATCAGGTGCTCGACGTAGTCGAAGATCTCCAGGCACGCCTCGTTGCCAGTGGTGATGACATAGTTGAATGCCATCTCTTTCGGCCGGCCGCGATCGTAAAACGCGAAGCCCATGCCGCCTGATTGCGCGACGACGGCGATGCGGCCGTTGGTGAGGTTTGCCGGCATCAGCGGCACGCCGCTTGGCACCACGGCCGGGCTGAAAGTGGGGCAGAACGACGTCTCGAAGGCGGTATAGCCCTCGGAGTTGGGGCCATTCACCGCCATTCCGTATCGGTCGGCGATGGCACGCAGCTGCGTCTGCATCTTGGCGCCGGTCTCGCCCGGTTCCTCGGCAAAGCCCGAGGAAATGATGATCGCCGCCTTGACGCCGGCCTTGCCGCAGCGTTCCAACTCGTCGGCGACGAATTTGGCTGGGATGACGAAGATGGCGAGATCGACCGGCTCCGGGCAAGCCTCGATCGAGGCATAGGCCTTGAGGCCCTGCACCTCATCGAGAGTGCGGCTGACGGGAAATATTCTGCACGTGTAGGGGTGCGCGGTCAGCACCTCGAGAATACGGCCGCGAATGCCCTGCCCCTTCGGCGCGGCGCCGATCACGGCCACTGTCTTCGGATTAAGCAGGGCGCCGATGTCAGGCTTCTTGCGCATCGTGCTCACCGTCCACGCAGTCCGAGGCCGGCGGCAATAATGCCGCGCAGAACTTCCGTGGTGCCGCCCTGGATGGTGAGCTTCGGTGCGATGGTGGTGGCGAAGGCCAGGTGCTCCTCGAAGGCGGCGCGGTTGCCGAACTCTTCGCTGTCGACGAAGGCTGCCACCTCGCGTGCTTTGTGGGGCAGCTTCTGCTCCCACAGCGTGCCGAGATCCTTGACCACCGACCCTTCGACCACCGGCTCCTTGCCCGCCTGCAGCATGCCATTCACTGACACCGACATGCGGCGCAGCGTATGCAGTTGCGCGACGAGGCGGCCGAGGCCTTCGGCCGCGCGCAGGTCCGGCTTGTCGCCCAGCACCCGCACCAGCTCGATCATGACCTGGAAGGTTTCGAGGAAGCGCTCGGGGCCGCTGCGCTCATAGGCGAGCTCACTGGTCGCCTGCTTCCAGGCGCCGTCGATCTCGCCGAGGAGGTGGGCGTCGGGCATGAAGGCGTCCTCGAACACCACCTCGTTGAACTCGTGCGCCCCCGACAGCTGGATGATCGGATTGCACGTGATGCCCTTGGTGTTCTTCATGTCGACCAGGAACGAGGTCAGGCCGTGGCGGCGGTTCTCCTTGGTCGGCGGCGAGGTGCGGAAGATCGCGATCAGGTAGTCGGCCTGATGCGCGTTGCTGGTCCAGATCTTGGAGCCGTTGATCAGATAGCCGCCGTCGACCTTGGTGGCCTTGGTCTTGGCCGCGAACAGGTCCGAGCCGGAGCCCGGCTCGCTCATGCCGATGCCGAAGCAGCATTCACCGCGACAGATGCGTGGGAGAATGTCCATCTTGACGGCTTCGGGCGCGTACTTGAGCAGCGTCGGCCCGGACTGGCGGTCGGCCGTGAAATGCACCCGCACCGGCGCATTGGCGACGCGGAACTCCTCGGTCACAACATAGCGCTCGAGGAAGTTGCGCTCGTGGCCGCCGTACTTCTTCGGCCAGGTCTGGCCGATCCAGCCTTTCTGGCCGACCTTCCGGCTGAACTCGCGATTGAAGGAGTCGTCGCGACCGATGGCACTGGGGTCGAAGGTGCCGAGCGCAATCTCCTCCTTGATGAAGGCGCGGACTTCCTTGCGCAGCTCCTCGCACTCTTTCGGCAGGCGGATGGGATCGAAGGTCAGGGCTGTGGACATGGGATTACCCGTTGGGCACGTGAGGAAGGGGTCATGGTACGGTGGTGGCGCGCGCCGGATGCCACATCAAAGTGCGCTGGCGCCGCCAGAAACGTTATCTCGAAGCCACCAGCGGCCAGAGCTCGTCGGCACCTTTGGCTGCGATACGAGTGCCAAGATCGACGGCCCACTGGCTCTCGTTGCCGAAGTCATCGCGCCAGGTGAGCAGGTTACGCGTAAAGCGGTGCAGGATGTGCTCCTTGGTGTAGCCGATGGCGCCGTGCACCTGATGCGCAATGGCCGCGCCCTCGGTCGCGGCTTCGGCGGAGCGGATGCGGGCCGAGGCGGCTTCCAGGTAGATGCCATCGCCGGCAAGCGAAGTGGCGTTGGCGATGGCATCGGCGGCAGAGGTGGCAGCCGTTGTGGCGGCCGCCGTCTCGCCGGCGAGGCGGGCCAGGTTGTGCTGCACGGCCTGGAACTTGCTGATGGTTTTCTCGAAGGCAACCCGCTCGCCCGAGTATTTCACGGAGATGGCGAGGATCGCCGCCAGAGCACCCGCCGTATTGAGGCTGCGTGCAGTGGCGCCCATCAACATCAAGGCATGCTGGTCGATGCCCTTTGGTGCAGCCGCCACATGTACCGGCTTGGCCTTGTCAAAATTGAGTTCGTAGATCGTGTTGCCAGCGATGCCGCGATGATCGGTGATGCGGCAACTCTTGGCATCGACCAGCGCAACGACAGCGCCTTTTGCGCCATGGGCGAGCACGGCGATGTGGGCGGCGTCACGGGCGTAGGGAACGCCGCGAGCCCGGCCCGAAAGCGTGCCGTCGGCATTGAGCGTGATGCGGTCCTTAGGGCGGAACGGGGCCAGGGTCATCATGCCGGCAGGGCTGGCGATCTTGGCCTCGGCCAGCAGCCACCCTGCCAGCAAAGTCTCGGTGATGGGCACCGGGGCGGCGGCCCGACCGGCGATGGTCATGATCTCGAAGCCGTCGGCAAGGCCTGCGCCCGCGCCGCCGAGGTCGTCCGGCACCCACGCGAGAGTCAGGCCGTACTCTTCCAAGGCGTTCCACAGCGGCTGCTTCCAGCTGTCGGTTTTGGCGGCATTGATGGTCTGGGGATCGGCGAGATCGGCAAAGATGCGGCTCGCGGTCTCGGCTACGATGCTTTCGCTCAACGGGCACTCCACTTCGGTCGCGGGGCGGTTGCGGACGTGTGTCCGCTGGCCCCGTACATGTCCGGACTTGGTCGTGACCTAGTCTTAGGGCCAAGCTCCGGTGGCGGCAAGAATGCGGCACGGGAAATCATGGCCGGCAGCAGTGACGGCAGTGCGCACCTGCGTTGCAGTTGCTGGTGGGGCGGCCATGCGCGGCCGCTGGCCGCGTTCGCAGACGAAGGCTGGCGGCCCTGGTCGAACTCTGAGTATGGTCAGGTGCGGCGAGGCAGTGCCAAGGACGCCTGACATGACAGCGGCAAGCAGCGGGCAATTCACTTCGCCCCATCTCGAGGCGGCCAAGCGCCATCCCCTGATGCTGGGGTTGTTTTTGCCATTGCAATCGGGCGCCTGGAGCCCGTCGCTGGCGCCAAGGCAAACGTCGTGGACGTTCGAATACAATGCGCGCTGTGCCGTTCGTGCCGAGCAGTTCGGGTTCGATCTGGTCTTCGGCCTGGCCCAATGGATGGGCAAGGGCGGCTACGGCGGGCGGATGGCTTTTCGCGAGCAATCGACCGACCCGCTGATTGTCACTGCGGGGCTCGCCGCGATCACCAAGCGCATCCTGCTGATCTCGACCGTGCATATTCTCTATGGCTGGCACCCCCTGCATCTGGCCAAGCTCGGCGCCACCATCGACAGCATGAGCGGAGGTCGCTGGGGCCTCAATGTGGTCACGGGCTATAAGCGCAGCGAGTTCGAGATGTTCGGGCTCGCGCCCATCGAGCACGATACGCGCTATGTCATGGCCGATGAGTTCACCACGCTGCTCAAGCGATTGTGGCTTGAGGACGCGGAGTTGACCGTCACAGGCGCGCATTGGAGCACAAAGGCCGCGTTCGTGTCGCCGAAGCCTATCAATGGCCGTTGCCTGCTGGTCAATGCGGCGTCGTCGGGGGCGGGTCTCGCCTATGCCACGCGCCACTCGGATCTGATCTTTGTCACCAGTCCGGCCGGCGCCGATCCGGACCAAGCATGCGCGGCGCTCCCCGCCCACAACGCCCGGATCAAGGCGATGGCGCGGGCTGCCGGGCGCGACATCCGCACCATCATCAACCCGCACGTGATCTGTCGCGAGACGGAAGCGGAGGCGCGCGCGCAGTATCAAGCCATTCTCGATCACCAGGATCCGGTGGCGGCGGACAACTTCCACAAGACTTTCACGTCCGGCGACCAATCGTCATGGAAGGGCAACACGCGCGATCAATGGGTGATCGGTGGCAACGTGCATATCGTCGGCTCGCCGGAGCAGGTGGTGGAGGGTTTCAAGCGCCTGCAGGCGGCCGGCTGTGACGGCGTGCAGGTGAACTTCTACGATTTTCTCCCCGACCTCGAGTTTTTCGGCCAACGCGTCGTGCCCCTGATGCACCAGGCCGGACTGCGGCTTGGGTCCGCGCCGGCGCAACTGTAGCCGCGTCGCGTTCGCATGCAGGTCAACCGGAGTTGAGCAGCAACCGGCGCACGTCGGCGCTGGTCGCCGCTGCCATGGCGCGCAGCTTGGCGTCGTCGGCACTCGCGACCGGGTGCGCGATGATCGCGAATTTATAGTCCGGCATGCCCAGCACGCGGCTCATCAGTTCGGCTGCCGAGACGAACCGCGTCGTCATCACACCGATGGCAGGCACGCCTGCCCGCTCTGCCATGATCGAGTCGTGCAAACTGCACGATGAACACGAGCCTCAATCGCCAATGCCGGTGACCACGGCATGCCATTGGCGGATCTCGTCGACGATGTGGGCGTCGGCTGGCGCGCTGTAGTTGGACTTGATGCGCATGACCACCTCGGCGGCACCATGCTCGTCCTTCAGCATCCGCGATAAGTGCCCGAAGTAGCCCTTCGTGCCCTCCTTGCCATTGGAGATGATGCCGACCGACTTGCCCTTGAGCGAGGCGAGGCGCGGTGCCAGCGTGCCAAGTGCGGCCGTGCGCTCATTGGTCGGATCGAGAACGCGGATGGTCATTTTGGCATCTCCTGCGATCGTTAATGCCCGTTGGCACAAGTTAATGTAACATTAACATTATGTGCACGGATTTGGTGACGCGCGCCTGCAGCTCGAGGTTTAATCGGGTGAGCATCATTCCAGATCCGTCAGCATCGCGAGTGATGGCGAGTTTAGTACCGGCATTTCAACGCGACAATGAAGGAATTCCAAATGAAGATGTTCGCTCTTGCGTCCTCCGCTTTCGTGCTGGCCTTGGGGCTGGCGATGTCGCCGGTGCAGGCAGCGCCGACCGGCGGCGTTCTCGACAGTCTGAAGCAGTCAACGCCGCAAAGCCTTGTCGAACAAGTCTACTGCCGCCGCTACCACGTCTGCAAGGGTCACGGCTACAACCGCCGCTGCTACTGGGTGCAACGCTGCCACTGATCGCGTTTGCGGGCGTGAGACCTTGATCGGCGGGTGGTCGGGCATCGACCACCCGCCGATTGCGTTCAGGCCTTCGCCGAAAGCCCACTCGCGCAGATTCGCGTGGATCAGGCACGGCCACATCGCGGCCGGCGAGATCCCGGATCGCCACGCGCTCGAGCGCTTAACATTGCCCGTGCCGCTGCGACCTGCGCGCGGCTTCCGGGAAGACAAGTGATGGGGTTAGGGTTCCGGGAAGACACCTGCTTGGCTTTGGTGTTATCCAAACTCTCACTCCCACTTGTCTTCCCGGACGAAGTGAGCGCACACCGTGCGCCTCACGCAGATCCGGGATCGCGTGGGTCGGGCTCGGGGCCGCCGCGACCGGCGAGATCCCGGATAGCCACGCGCTCGAGCGCTCAACTTTGCCCGTGCCGCTGCGACCTGCGCGCGGCTTCCGGGAAGACAAGTGATGGGGTTAGGGTTCCGGGAACCAAGTGCTTGGTTGTGGTGTTCTCCAAGCTCTCCCCTTTCTCTGTCTTCCCGGACGAAGTGGGCGCACACCGTGCGCCGCACGCAGATCCGGGATCGCGTGTGTGAAGCTCGGGCACACCGCTGGCGGCGAGATCCCGGATAGCCGCGCGCTCGAGCGCTCAACTTTGCCCGCGTCGCTACGACCTGCGCGCGGCTTCCGGGA
>JBJXDZ010000151.1:0-26895 GCA_046154645.1 Hyphomicrobiaceae bacterium | reverse complement strand
ACCGATCTCAAGCATCTCGCCGCGTGCAACTTGAAGAGCTCTCGAGTGCACCCTGGTCACCGCGGCGGGACAGCCACAGAATAACCCCGCCACCCCCGCCCGGGGATAACTTTGCCAAACCGAAATTCTCGCCGTGGTTAAAATCGCAATGGCGCGACGATAGCGCCAGCCGCTACGCCAACGGGTCAAATGGTGCTTGCGGTAGGTTGTCCGAGACGTGGCCAGCATCGATCTGAACTCCGATCTGTGGCACCGTTTGTGGCACCATCGGAACATACCGGAGGCCGATGAATCAACGATTACAATAAGTTGGAGCGGGCGAAGGGATTTGAACCCTCGACCCTCACGTTGGCAACGTGATGCTCTACCCCTGAGCTACACCCGCATCCAATGGGGCGCCAGCCGATCACGTGGAACGGCGACACGACGGGTATATGACCCAAAGCTTCGGCAATTGCAAGCACCTGTCCGCACCCCACTGAGGCCACCAGTGTCAGGGTTACCGGCCCAGCATCCTGCGCCCAAGTCATGCCTAGCACATAGGGTCCAGGCGGCGCCTTGATTGGGGGCAGGCAAGGATGTAGGCGGGCTGCGGCGGGTGGCGGACTTGAGGCCGACGGCGGTGCCATGTATTGCTCGGCACTGGGTGGCTTGTGACTGGATCAGGCAGGCTGAAGCAGGATGGCCCGGTACGACAGCGGCGCGAGAGGTTGCAGACGATGACATCAAGGCTCGAAAGCGGGGCGCTGGTCACAGTTTTCGGTGGGTCGGGTTTCGTCGGTCGACACACGGTCCGGGCGCTGGCCCGATGTGGCTACCGGGTGCGGGCGGCAACCAGGCGACCGGATCTGGCCGGGCATCTGCAACCCATGGGCGGCGTCGGCCAGATTCACGCCGTGCAGGCGAACCTGCGGTACCCTGATTCGGTCGCGCGAGCGGTCGAGGGCGCGGAGGCCGTGGTCAATCTGGTCGGCGTGCTCGTGAAATCCGGTCGGCAGACATTCGACGCGGTGCACGTCGAGGGTGCACGAACAGTCGCACAGGCAGCCCGCGCCGCTGGCGTGCGCCACCTTGTGCATGTCTCCGCCATTGGCGCCGATGCGCGCTCGAAAGGCCACTACGGACGCACAAAAGCCGCCGGCGAGGCAGCCGTATTGGAGCGCTTTCCCGATGCCGTCATTCTGCGGCCGTCGCTCATTTTCGGACCCGAGGACGCCTTGTTCAATCGGTTCGGCAACATGGCACGCATGGCGCCCCTGATCCCGCTGATCGGTGGCGGTCGCACCAAGTTTCAACCGGTGTATGCAGGCGACGTCGCGGCGGCCATCGTGGCAGCCGTCGAGGGGCGTGCGAAGCCCGGTGCAGTCTATGAGCTTGGCGGCCCCGAGGTGGTGACGTTCCGCAAGCTGCTCGATCGCACGCAGGCTTGGGCCGGCCATGAACGCTGGTACCTGCGCATGCCGTTCTGGCTGGCCAAGCTCGGTGCTGCCATGACTGTGCCGCTGCCGAACACGCTGCGGCCTCTGACGGTCGATCAGGTGCGCATGCTGCAGGTCGACAACGTGGTGAGCGATGCGGCCACCAAGGAGGGCCGCACATTGGCCGGCCTCGGCATCCTGAGCGCCCATGCGATGGACACGATCGTGCCGCAGTATCTCGAGCAGTATCGGCCCAAGGGGCAGTTCTCGCACTATCGCGGCTAATGCTAGACGTGTTGTGAATTGACCAGCGGCAGACCGGCACGCGGCCTACGCGTGTCCTGCCGCAGATGAGGACCCATGACCGAACAACCGATGTCGGGGTCCGTGCCCTCGGTGCCGTTGCCATCGCCGGGCGACGCTGCTCCGTGGACAGTATGGCGCGCACTGCTGGCGTCGGTGCTGATCTTCGGCGGCGGGCAACTGCTGGCCCTGGCATTGCTGCAGGGCGCGATCTGCTGGATGCAGGGGTGGGACGCCATGCTCGATGCAGGCGCCTCGGAAAAGCTTGGCCACAAAACGCAGCAATGGCTGGTGGTCGGCATTCAACTCGTCGTCACGCTGGTCGAGCTGGCGCTGGCTTGGCGCATCGCCGGCTGGGGCGGGCGCAATCGCTTTGCAGCGATCAATCTGCTGCCCGTCCGGTTCAGCGGCGGTGATTGGGTCAAGGCGATCGCGCTGGTGCTCGGGGTCAAGCTCGCGGTGTCAGTCGTGGTGGTGCCCTTGTCGGGCGGGCGCGGCGGCAGCGTGGCGCAGGACATGGCGCCGTTCCTGGAAATCGCCAGGGATGCCAGGTTGTGGCTCTGTTTTCTGGCGGCGGCGATCCTGGCGGGCCTGATCGAGGAGATCGTCTTTCGCGGCATTCTTTCCCGAACGCTGGAGAGCACCGCGCTGGGGTTTTGGGGTGGCGCGACGCTGGCGAGCGCCATCTTTGCAGTGATGCATTTGCAGTACGGCCTGGTCGGCCAGATCGTGGTGTTCGCGATGGGGCTGACATTCTCGTGGCTCAGGGCTTCCACCGGCAGCATCTGGCCGGGCGTGGTCACGCATGCCCTCAACAACGCGCTGGCACTGCTGATCATGAAGATCATGGTCACCGTGTGATCGCGACGCAGATCCGAAAAAAAACGGACGCTCTCTCGACTGGAGAGAGCGCCCGCTGGCAAGTTTCAGTCGGCACATCGTTGCTGACGTGCGGACCGGCGATTGACTGCTGATGGTCTTTTTCTAGGAGCTGTTGAAACGGTGTGAACGGGGTCGCGCGCCGGCCCGGCCTATGGGCTATCCTTTGGCGCGCCGACGCCCAGCAGAAGGGGCTTCTCGAACTCAGCCGGCGCCCGCGCGGCCTTGATGGGCACTGCCCCTGATGGCGCTGTAGCGACCGGCACGTTCGTGTCCAACTGCTTCGGTGCGAGCGACTTCACGAACGCGGCATTGGCTGTGGCGCGATTGGTGGGAGATGCGGCCGTGGCCACGCGTTCGGCCTCGCTGGTCTTGCCGCGGATCCCAAGCACCATCGCCAGATTGTGTTGCACATGTTTCGGAGCACCCTTGGCACCAGCCGCGATGCGGAGCACGTTTTCGGCCTCGGCTGGCTTGTTATCGAGTGCGTAGGAGAGAGCTAGATTATTGAGAATCGCCGGATGATCCGGCTTCAATTCGAGAGCCTTGGCCAGCTGCAACTGGGCTTCGGCATGTTTGCCCTGGGCGGCGAGCGCGGCTCCGAAAGCCGAGCGTGTCTGCCATTCCGTAGCGCCGAGCTCGATTGCCTTGCGCAGATGCTTCTCGGCTTTGGCGACTTGCCCGGCATCGAGCGACAGCAAGCCAGCTTCACGGACGATGGCCGGGTCCTTGCTATTGATGGCCAGGCTACGCTCGACCAATTGCAAGGCATCGGGAATGCGACCTTCGGACTTAAGGGTGCGCGCGGCGATAATGGTGCGCGGCACATCCTTGGGCTCGGCTTCGGCCTTGGCCAGCATAGCCGAGCGTACGGCTTGCTTCTCGGCTACGGCCTTCTCAGCTGCCGGGATCGGTGGCCGTTCCGGAGCGCTCGCGGCCATCGGCGAGGGGCCGGCGGAATAGCTGAGCTTCGGCGCCGTCTGGGCGCAACCAGCTGCCAGCATGGCGCCAGACAGCACCGCTGCTGCAGCCGCAATCCGCCAATGCGCGGTCGATCTATCGTCCACAATAAGCGACATGCAACACCCTCCTCCACGACAGCATGCGATCTCTTGGCCGACATCGCGAAATGACTGAGTCGCGGGGCGGCGCTGAGTTCGTGGTTACGGTGATTCGGCCGGGCGCAAGCCGTGTCCATACTGTGCCGTCCCCGATATCCCCAGGGGTGGCGCAATCTCGATGGCGGGCCGCAATGTGCGGTCAATAGGCTGAAAGCATTGGATGAAATGCGCCCGATCGGGCATCCCCTGCGTCACGCTTTACTGCGCCAGGCGGCCACGGCCTGTGTCGCCACGCTCAGCGCGGTCGATGAAGTTGGCGGCCCGGTCGGCGCATTCGGCAGCGTGCGAGAACGGCAGTCCATGGCGCACGCCCGGGAACATTGCCAGCTCGGCTTGAGGGATGTGCTCGAGCAAGTCCGTTGCCATGCGGGCGGGGACAAAGGGGCTGCGATCTGGCATCAGAATCAACAGCGGGCACTTGAGTTTCGGCAACTCGGGCGTGAGATCAGCGGCGGCCAGCATCTCGCCGAGGCCAACGGTAACATGCTCGGGGGACTTGTCCTGCTCGGTCTCGAACCACGACCGCTGCGCCTCGTTGAGTGCGCCCTGCACGAAGCGTCGCTCCATCATGGAACGACTCCACGCCCGCACACCGACCTTGCGAAACTCGTCGCGCCAAGCCTTGACGTGCTGAATGCCGGCGCCTTTGAAGGCGGTATTCGAGACAGTGGCGGAAGCGACCTTGTCGGGATGGCGAATGGCGGCGAGCAGCACGACGGTGCCACCGAGCGACTCGCCGATGAGATGCACGGGGCCGTTCCCTGTCGTGGCCACAACCTCCATGAGATCAGCCAACATCTCGTCCATGGACCAGACGTGATCCTTCGGCGGCACCACGGACTGGCCATAGCCGCGCGTATCGAAGCGCACGCATTTGCGGCTGCTTGCGAGACGCGGCAGCCAGCCGGCCCAGATATCGCGATTGGTGCCGATGCCGTGCTGAAACACAATGGGGCGGCTGGCGCGCGACCAGGGCGGCGTCAGATCTGTGACGGAGACGCTGAGCCCGCGGGCCGTGCGAATGTTCTCTGACACGGTGTGCCTCCTGGCTGCTGCATGGTCGCTTCGCTAGTACGTTAGGCGGCAGCGGTGTCGCCGGTCAATCTTGCACGGTCTGCAGATCACGCGGGGTGACGAATCGTTCGAGCCGACCGGTGCTGACAGCGACATGCTTCCACATGGTGGTATCGAAGGTGATCACCACCAGTGCCGCGGTCGGCAGCTTGGCCACCAGCCGACGTCGGGCGTCCGACGGGCCGCTGCCGATCAGCTCAAGCGCCAGATCGTGCAGTCCGGGATTGTGGCCGATCAACATCTGATGGGTGATGCCGGCGGGGCCTTTCTGGATGGTCGCCAGAAGATGCGCGGCGGTGGCCAGATAGAGGCTGTCGACGTACTTCGGTTGCGGGAAGTCGGCCAGACCGGCGAAGGCCAAGGCCGCCGTCTCGCGAGTGCGCGTTGACGAGGAGCACAGGATGCGGCCCGGTTGCAACTTGGCATCGGCCATATAGCGTCCCATGCGGGGGGCAGCGTCGCGCCCGCGCGCATTGAGGGGCCGCTGGTCGTCGGGCAACGAGCGGTCGTCCCAACTGGATTTGGCGTGCCGGAAAAGTGAAAGCGTGAGCATGGGATCAATCGCATGGAAGGGCTGCAGCGGGTCGCTGGCGTGGACATCGTTGGCAGGCTAACTTAGTGGTCGCTCATCGCGACAGCCAAGTCAAAGCCAGCAAGGAGGCGCACTGATGGCGCACAAGGGACTGATCTTCGGAATTTTCCTGGCGCCGTTCCATCGCGCTGGCGACAACCCGACGCTCGCCATTCGCCGAGACATCGAGTTGATCGAGTGGCTGGACCATCTCGGCTACGACGAAGCCTGGGTCGGCGAGCATCATTCGGCAGGCTGGGAGCTGATCGCGTCGCCGGAATTGATCATTGCGGCGGCGGCGGAGCGAACCAAGAACATCCGCATCGGCTCGGGTGTCACAAGCCTACCCTATCACCACCCCTTCATGGTGGCGCAGCGGTATGTGCAGCTCGATCACATGACGCGCGGGCGGGCCATGCTCGGATGCGGACCCGGTGCGCTGGTGTCGGACGCCTACATGCTGGCCATTCCGGCCGAGGCGCAGCGACGGCGCATGGACGAATCGCTCGACGCAATTACGCGGCTGCTGAAATGCGAGGAGCCGGTCACCATCAAGACCGACTGGTTCGAGATGCGTGAGGCACGCCTGCATCTCGCCCCCTATACGGACCCTCGCTTCAAGATTGCGGTGGCGTCGACGCAGACGCCAGCGGCCATGGTCATGGCCGGCAAGTACGATACGGCCGTGCTGTCGCTCGGCGCCGGTTTGCCTGGCGGGCCTGAGGCCTTGTCGGAGCAGTGGAAGATCGCCGAGGTCGAAGCCGCCAAGCACGGTCGCAAGATGGACCGCAAGCAATGGAGCCTGGTGGTCAACATGCATTGCGCCGAGGACGACGAGGAAGCCCTGGCGCAAGTGCGCAAGGGCGAACGCGTCGAAACGATTAGCTACTTTGAGGAGACGCTGGGTCGGCCGGCCGGACGCGCCGACGATCCGCTGCGCGAAGGCGTCAAGATGGGCACCACATTGGTCGGCTCGCCGGAGACCATCGCGCGCGGCATCCGCCATCTCATCGAGTTGTCGCGTGGTGGTTGCGGCGGCTTCATGTTCCGAGCGCACGAGTGGGCGAATGCCAGCAACACCAAGAAGAGCTTCGAATTGTTCGCACGCTGGGTGATGCCGCAGTTCCAGGGTTCGGTGGACAGCATCATCGCCTCGCAGAACTGGACCAAGGAGCGCCGCAAGGACATCTTCGTGCCATCCATCAAGGCCGTGGAGAAGGCTTACGTGGATGCGGGACGCGCAGCGCCGGAAGACTTCAAGAAGCGCCTGCTCGGCGTCATGGACGAGGACAAGAAGTAAGCGCGGTAGTCGCGGGGGGGCGTCAGCATGGCCGATATCGACAGTGGACCAGTGGCTTGGCAGAGCCAGGCCAACCACAACCGCATGCTGGAGCTGCAACGTCAGAAGGGTTCGGCTCGCGACTTAGGAGAGGTGGAGATCGCGCATTTCGCCGCCTCTGCCTTCCGCATCACGACGCCGAAAGGCGTCACCGTCATGGTCGATCCCTGGCGCAATCATCCCTCGCGCACGAAGGACTGGTACTATCACGACATGCCGATGACGGCGGTGGATATCGGCGTCTCAACGCATGCGCACTTCGATCATGACGGCTTGAACCGGCTCGACGCGCATGTGCTGTTGGATCGGCCGATCGGCATGTTCCGCTTTCTAGATGTCGAGATCACCGGCATTGGCGACAAGCACTCGATCGACAACTCGGCCGGGACCTACGATTTCGTGAAGGTTTATCGCGAGATCTACAATACCGACGTGACGCCGCCGAACAATCCGCGGTCGTGGGACAATGTGCTGGTGGTGGTGGAGACTGGCGGCCTGCGCATCCTGCATTGGGGCGACAACCGGCACGACGCGCCGGCGCACGTCTGGGAGATGCTGGGTCGCATCGACATCGCGCTGCTGCCGGTGGACGGCTCGCAACACGTCATGAGCCACAAGTCGCTCGAATCGATCATCACGCGCTTGCAGCCGAAAATCGTCATTCCGCACCACTACTACATCTGGGATGTGGTGCAGCGTGGCGCAACGCTGTTGCCAGCAGACGATTGGGTGAAAGCGCGGCCGCACCGGCTGATGGAGCAACCGACGCAACGCTACACGCAGGCTGGCTTGGCGGCGCTGTCGGCCCCAACCACTGTCGATCACTTTGGCGATCACGTCGCCTTCGACAAGCGGGCGTGGCTGAAGGGTGGGATGTGAGCTATTTTTCAGTCCAAAGCCGGACACCGCCGCCTTACACCACATCATTCGCGAGCTTGGTCTCGCCGCGTTGCAGACGGGCGACGTTCTCGATCAATAGGTCGATGACGCGGTCCTCGTAGCGCACGGTCTCGCCTGCTGAATGCGGGGTGACGATCACCTGCGGCATGGCCCACAGCGGGGATGCCGCAGCCAACGGTTCCTCCACCGTCACATCGAGGGCCGCGCCGGCGATCTTCCTCGCCTGCAAAGCCGTGGTGAGGGCTGCCTCGTCGACCACCTTGCCGCGCGCGACGTTGACCAGGAACGCGGTCGGCTTCATGGCGGCAATGGCCGCGGTATTGATGAGGCCTGTCGTCGCGGGCGTCAGTGCCGTGGTCACCGCCACGAAATCGGCTCGGGGAATGAGCCGCAGCAATTCGGTATCGGCGTGCACCTCATCGCTGGCCCCACCACCTGACGCGGGCGTGCGGCGCGTGCCGATGACCGTCATGCCGAAGGCCTTGCATAGCTCGGCCAAGCGTCGACCAATGCCGCCCAGCCCGACGATCAGCACGGTCTTGCCCTGGATCTCATCCTCGCGGATGCGGCGATCACCCTGCAT
Organism: Hyphomicrobiaceae bacterium; assembly: GCA_046154645.1. Classification (GTDB taxonomy): domain Bacteria; phylum Pseudomonadota; class Alphaproteobacteria; order Rhizobiales; family Hyphomicrobiaceae. Next base: position 18,707 of record JBJXDZ010000151.1, on the reverse strand, counting down.
GGGCCGCCAGTGCTTGGCCGACTGGTGATCGCGCAGCAGATGCAGTTGCCGCGACAACGACAGAATCAAAGCGATGGCATGCTCGGCGACAGCATTGGCGTTGACGCCTTGGCCGCTAGCCAAGCGAATGCCATGTGCCTTGAGCACGGCCTTGTCGTACTGGTCGGTGCCGGCGCTGATCGACTGGATCAGCTTGAGCCGCTTGGCTTTCGGGGCCAACTCGTTCTTCCACATCATGGAGACAGAGAGCACGTCCGCGTTCGGCAGCTTGGCATCGAGCTCAGCAAAGTTGCGCGCGATGTCGAAGCTGATGCCGGTTTTCCGAGCCGTGAACGGTTCGGCAAACTCATAAGCGACATGGGCAAAGAGAACGTGCAGGTCCTTGTTCGGCGGCATAGGTGCCATGGTGGCCTCGCGCTGGAATGGCGGGCACGGGTGGCCCGATCTCGAAGGGCGATGTTAGACGAGACCGACCGGCGCGGAAATGGCGAAGCGTCGCGATTGCGCCGATGCCAAGCCGAACCGGCACAGACCTGGTCCCGTCGCGAACGTTGCAATCCGGGCGATCGCTGATAGGTTGCCGGGCAGACGGACAACCACCACCCGGAGCGTGCGCCATGTCCAAGCTCGAGATTCACCAGTTTCCCTGCCTGAAGGACAATTTCGGCGTCCTGATCCATGATGCGGCCAGCGGCCAGACCGCCGCGATCGACGCGCCAGAGGCCGCCGCTGTCCGCAAGGCGTTGGCCAACAAGGGCTGGAAGCTCACCCACATCCTGGTCACGCATCACCACGCCGACCACACCGATGGTGTCCTGCCGCTGAAGGAGGAGACGGGTTGCACCGTCATCGGCCCGAAAGCCGAGGCCGCGCGCATCAAGGGGCTCGACCGCACAGTGGCCGAGGGCGACACGTTTACGTTCGCTGACAGCGAGGTCCGCGTGCTCGACACACCCGGCCATACGGCCGGTCACATCACGTTTCATATCCCGTCGTCCAAAGTCGCCTTCGCCGGCGATACCTTGTTCGCTGTCGGCTGCGGCCGCGTCATCGAGGGTACGATGGAGATGATGTGGAATTCGCTGGCCAAGCTCGCCAAGCTGCCGGCAGACACGACGGTCTATTGCGGGCATGAATATACGCTCTCGAACGTCAAATTCGCGCTGACAATCGAACCCGAGAACGAAGCGCTCAAGACGCGTGCCGCCGAGGTCGAGAAGCTGCTTGCCGCCGGCAAGGCGACGCTGCCGACGACAATCGGGGCCGAACTCTCCACCAATCCGTTCCTGCGCCCGCAATCACCCGCCATCAGGAAGCGCCTTGGCATGGAGAAATCGGCCGATTGGCAGGTTTTCAGCGAAATTCGCGAGCGCAAGAACCGCAGCTGAGGTCCGTGCTCACCGCCGCCGACATCATTCGCCGCCTTGGCCTGCAACCGCATCTGGAAGGCGGGCACTATCGCGAGACGTTTCGCGATCCGCGCCAGGATGCGAACGGTCGCGCGCTATCGACGGCAATCTATTTCCTGTTGCAAGCGGGCGAGATTTCGCGCTGGCACACCGTCGACGCCGTCGAGGTCTGGCACTGGCATACCGGCGCGCCGCTCGAGATTGCAACCGCACCGGACGCCGCGACCAAGCCGGTGCGCCGCACGCTCGGGGCCAATCTGGTTGCCGGCGAGGCGCCGCAGATCGTCGTGGCGCCGTATCACTGGCAACGGGCCCGCTCGCTTGGGCCTTGGACGCTTGTCGGCTGCACCGTCGCCCCCGCCTTCACCTTTGACGGCTTTGTTATGGCCGCACCGAGCTTCGAGCCGGGCAGCTGAAATCAGCCTCACGCGGCATGGCACATGCAATCCACTGACCGCCGCATGCGATTGTCGGCGCCGGCATATGTGCAGTTGACATGATCAATATATTGCGCGATATTATGATCATCAAATAATTGATCGAGTGTTGCCGATGACCAAAAGCGCGCACAAGACCGATGTGATGCCAAGCCGCTCGGCCAGGCCGGCTACGACAGCCAAGGCAAAGCCTGAGTCTCGACAGAGGCCAGCGGCCCTGCACGGCGGACTTGAGATGTGCACCACAACGAAAATCCCGCTGGCGAGGGCACCGATGCCCATGGTTCGCCGCCTCATGCAGATCACGGCAGCCATTTGGGCCGAAGCATGTGAAAACGAAAGCTTGACTCATAGCGAATTCGGCACATTGGGCGCACTTCAGCGTCACCCTGAACTCGACCAGATAAGCCTTGCCGCATGGATCGGTGTCGATCGTACCAACATCGGCTTGATCGTGGATCGCTTAGAGAAGCTCGGCTTTGTTGATCGTAGCGTCAATCCGAAGGACAGGCGGGCGCGCATTTTGACGGTCACTCCTGCCGGCAAGCAGGCGTTTCTCAATCAAGCCCGCCAGGTTTCACTCGCGCGCGAAAAAATCTTGAGTCCATTGAACGCCGAAGAACGCGAAACCTTCTACGATTTGCTCGAACGCATCATCGCGGCCAACGAGCAGTATTCCATCCCTGGTGCCGGCCGCCGCAAGCGCAGCGGATAATCTGCACTCCAATTTCATCGACCTGCCCAGCCTGGTGCGGCGCCCGGATCGGGAGAGGTGTGTCACGTGCACGCGCCGCGATTGCAGCCCAAATCAATCTGGATAGGAACAGCCCATGTTGAATCTTGATCGCCGTCAACTGATCGCATCGGCCTTGGCACTTGGTACAGTGGCGCCCCAGCACGCCCTGGCACAGGCCTACCCGAATCGACCGATTGCGCTGGTTTCGACGTTTGCGGCCGGCTCGCCGCAGGATCTCGTGCTCCGCGCCATGGCGGAACACGTCGCAGCGGCGTTCAAGCAGCCCGTGGTGGTCGACAACAAGCCGGGCGCTGCTGGCGGTGTTGCCATGGGCGCTACCGTCACGCAGAAGCCCGACGGCTATGCTCTCAATGTGAGCAATTCTGCCGGCCTCGCCAATCTGCCGCTCATGCAGAAGCTGGCTTTCGACCCGGCAAAGGATTTCGATTACCTCATGCAGATGGCGAGCTTCCCGATCGGCATCGCCATCAAGGCCGAGAGCCCGTTCAAGTCCTGGGCCGACCTCGTCGCCCATGCCAAGGCCAACCCGGGCAAGATCACCTATGGCACGCCGGGCGCAGGCTCAATGGCCAACCTCGGCATGCAGCGCTTGCAGGCACTGTCTGGCATCTCATTGACCCACGTGCCGCACAAGGGCGTGATGGAGATCATTCCCGCGGTGCTCGGTGATCACGTCGCGCTGATGGTGACCGGCACCGAATGGAAGCCGCATGTCGACTCCGGGCAAATGCGCCTCCTCATGATGTGGACCGACAAGCGGCTGGCGTCGTTCGCCAACGTACCGACATCGCGCGAGAGCGGCTATCCGTTCGAGCTCGACGTCTCGTTTGGCCTCGTGGCACCCAAAGGCCTGGATCCCGCGGTGGCTGCCCGCATCCACAGCGCCTTCAAATCGGCGCTGGAATCTCCGGCGGTGCTCGCGCTGATGGAGAAATACAACATGGTCCCGGCCTACCTGGATGGACCGGCTTTCAAATCGCGCATGGCGGCCATCGCCGCGGACATGAAACCGGTGATCGAGAAGCTGGGACTGCTTGCCAAGAAGGAGTGAAACTCGATCTCTAGCTGGCGCTGCGGGGCGCCAGCCGAGCGGGACATGGCTTCACGCCACTCACGCCGTGCCGTACTTGGTCACCACGCGGACGCCGATGTCATTGAGCAGTGACGTGGGCAGCAAGCCGCCGGCGCAGATGATGACGGCATCATTGCGTTTCACGAGGCGCCGACCCGGTTCATCGATGGTGACGCGGTCCGCTTCGATAGCGACGAGCTGCGACGCCCGGTGAAAGGCGATGCGCCCCGTTCGCAGCACATCCTCGAAGCGCTGCCGGTTGACCGGTCGCGCCCGATCGAACGTCGTGCCGCGATAGGACAGCGTCAGGCTGGCCGGTTGATGCTTCGCCACCTCGATCACGGTTTCGAGCGCGCTGTCGCCACCGCCGATCACCAGCACATGCTGGCCGCGATACTGCGCGGCGTCGTCGAGGCTGTAGACCACTTTGGGCAACTGCTCACCCGGCACACCGAGGCGGCGCGGCGAGCCACGCCGGCCGGTTGCCAGCAGCACGGTGCCGGCCTTCGCCGGGCCGGCCGTCGTCGCCAGCTCGAACCCCCAGTCCGTCGGCACGATGCGTTCGACGCGGACGCCCTGCTGGATCTGCAATCCGGTTTTCTGCATGACGGATTGCCACAGCGCCAGCAGGCGTTCCTTGCGCACGCGCTTCAGGCGCACGCGACCGTAAAGCGGCAACTCGGCCGGGCGGGTCATTACGAGCTTGCCGCGCGGATAGCGCGCCACGCTGCCCCCGAGCGAATCCTGCTCGAGCGTCATGAAGCGCAGGCCTTTAGCCTTTGCCGCGAGACTGGCTGAGATGCCGGCCGGGCCGCCACCGACGATAACCACATCGTAAATGCCGGGTTGCCCGATGCGGTCGCTCTTGGCGATGGCATCGACGGCTTGCCGACCCTGCTCGACGGCATTGGCGATCAGCCCCATGCCGCCAAGCTCGCCGGCAATGAACAGCCCCGGCACGTTGGACTCGAACGACGGCGTCACCAGCGGGATGTCGACACCGCGCCGCGCCGTGCCGAATACGAGTTCGATGGCGCCCACCGGGCAGGCTGTCTTGCAAGCCCCATGGCCGATGCAGGCGGCGGGATCCAGCAGCTCCGCCTTGCCGCCGATCAGGCCGATGAGCTTGCCTTCCGGGCAAGCGTGCGTGCAGGCGCCGCAACCGATGCAGGTTTTGGGATTGATGACGGGGTGCAGCGACGGGGGCTCCATGCCGCCGGCTTCGACCGCGCGTTGCCGGCGACTGGCCGAGGCCCGCTCACGCAGTTTGCGGCCGAGGCCGAACAGCACCCATAGCCCCAGCAGGCCCAGGGCATACTTGAGGATCAGGATCCCGGTTTCGGGGGTGGGGAGAAGCTGTAGCATCAGGCCATCGTTTGCAGGGCCCTTGCGGCGCCATCGAGGCAGCCGCCGGTCCCGGACTGGCTACATCAGCAACACATTGTTTAGCTATTCGTTACCAAATAGCATTTGGGTCGCACCGAAGCGTCCGCAATCTTGCCTTGACCCTGTGGGACACGGGCGGCAGACGGAAGTTATGAAGGGCCTTGAGGGGTAGCCGAGTCTTGCCATTGAACGCCGATACGCGCGCGCCGGTCACCGGCGCCCCGGGATCTGTTGCCGCGGCCGGTGGGCTGTCGGCTGCAGCACGCCCGAATGCGCGCACGCGTACCGTGCTGGTCTATATCGCCCTGGCTCTTCTGGCACTTGCTCCGGGGATCATGCTGCGGCTCGGCTACAGTTTTGGTGGCTCGCTCGCCGATGCGCCATTGCAGGCGCTGCACAACGCCTTGGACGACATTCGTTTTGGCAGCGGCTTGCGCTTCTGGCTTGGTGTCTCCGGCGCCAGCATGATGCTGCTGCTGATCCTCTATCCCCTGCGCAAGGCCCTGGCCCAGCGCTTCCGGGTCGGCAGCGTCGGAGCCTGGTTTCATGTCCACATGATCCTCGGCCTCGCAGGGCCGGTGCTCATTCTCTATCACACCAACTTCGGCCTCGGCGGCAAGAACGCCAATGTGGCGCTGTGGACGATGCTGATCGTGGTCGGAAGCGGCGTCATCGGCCATTTCGTCTATGCCAATGTCAGCGCCGAGTTCTATGCCGGCAAGCAGAAGGCCCGCGAGCAGCTCGACGCCATCGCGGCGACGCTCACCCGTCTCGACAGCCAACATGCCACGCGCCGCCGCCTGATCGAGGACCTCGAGGCCTTCGACGCGGACCTCCTCACCCCCCGGCAGGGCGTCGTCGCCAGCATCCGCGCCCGTTGGCAGGTGGAGCGCTACCGCCGCCAGTTCAGCCAGGCCATGGCGCAATATCTGGCCCAATGCGCCAGCGAGTTGCGGCTGGCGCGCGCTGATCACGAGCGACTGCGGGCTGTCGTCGGTGCCCATCTCGTGGCCTATATCCGGTTCGCTCGCCATGCCTCCAGCCGTTCCGTGCGCGAGCAGATCTGGGCCCGCTGGCGGCTGTTCCACCTGCCTGTGTTCCTGGTCATGATTGCAGCTGCCGTGCTGCACATTTACGCCGTGTGGGACATGCCTCCGCCGGAGCAGAAGGCTGCCGTAACACCTGTCGCGCCCATCAAGCCCGCCACGTCCGAGCGCAAGACGGCCCCCGCGCGGGCCGCTGCCCCCGACGTTCGCAAGGTAACGACGACCGAGGTCGCCCCGACCCCGCCCACCGCCACGCCGCAAAAACCCGTCCCCGTCAAGCGCGTCGCCGAGGCGCCAAAGCCTGCACCCGAGCCGCAGGCCACCACCCGCATCGAGCCACCGAAAGCCGTCGTCCAGGTTCCTCCAGCCAAAGCCTTGCCGCCTGCGCCTGCCACGCCTTCACCACCGCCGGCCATCGTGGCCGCGGCGCCTCCGTCCACACCTCCCCCACCGACAGCGGAGGAACGCACGGCGATCAAGGAATTGCAGCGTCGGATCGACGAGCCGCCGATGAGTCTGGGTGGCGCCAAGCCGCGCACGCTTGCTGAGCAGATCGAGGTTCTGAAAGAGAAGCAGCGCCGGCGCGAGTTCGCCCATAGCGAGGCCGAGACCGGCTTTGCGCTCACGGGCAAGCACCTCAAAGTCGACTGTGCGGCTTGCCATAAGGTGCCGCTCAAGGAGACCCGCAAGCCGCAATCCCAAGTCCGTGTCTGTCTGGACTGCCACAAGCAGGACGATATCCACCGTGGCAAACGCCCCGACTGTGCGCAATGCCACACCACCAACCGCTGGAGCCAGATCATCAAGCGGAAGTAATGGTCTCCCGTTGTCCCGGGTTGAGCCAAGCGCAGCCGCTTAACCACATGGCAAGCCAACGCCACTATCGTTCGTCGGCGTTCAACCGGCGGGTCATCACACCCCCCGGCAAGCCATCGAGGTGTGTGCGTGTCGAGTGCAATGGCGTCCGTCGGGGCCGAAATTCTTACGAAATCTGAACAAGTGCCAGCAGTCGCCCTGCGCGGCTTGCGCAAAACCTTCGGTGCCAAGGTCGCCGTCGGTGGCCTCGATCTCGAGATCGCACCCGGCGCCTTCTACGCCTTGCTTGGCCCCAACGGCGCCGGCAAGACCACCACCTTGCGCATGACGGCGGGGCTCATGCAGCCGGACGCCGGCACGATCAGCATCTTCGGCATTGACGCGGTTGCCGACCCGATCGCCGCCAAGCGCATCATGGCCTGGCTTCCCGATGAGCCCATGCTCTACGACAAGCTGTCGCCGCTCGAGTATCTCGAGTTCGTCGCCGGGCTGTAGAGCGTCGATGCGCGGACCGCCGAGAAACGCGCCGCCGAGCTGATCGAAGTCCTGCAATTGGGCGAGGTCCGCCATCAGCGCTGCGAGGGGTTCTCACGCGGCATGAAGCAGAAGGTGGCGCTGGCAGGCGCACTGATCCACGAGCCTAAGCTGATCATGCTCGATGAACCGTTGACCGGCCTCGATGCCGCCATCGCCCGACACGTCAAGGATCTGCTCACCGCCCGCGTCAAGGCCGGCGCCACCATCATCCTGACGACGCATATCCTCGAAGTCGCCGAGCGCCTCGCCGACCGCATCGGCATCGTCGACCGCGGTCGCCTGGTCGCCGAGGGTACGCTGGCCGAACTGCGTCACGCGTCCGGCCAATCGAACTCGACGCTGGAGGATCTGTTCCTGTCGCTCACCCGTCGCGAGGCAGTTGCAGCATGAGCCCAGCGCCCGGAAGCTTCCTGTGGCTCATCAGTCATGACGTGGCGCTCAACTGGCGCCGTTTCGCTGGCATGCTTGGTGCCGTTGGCAACGCCCGGCCATGGCTGATCGTTGTGGCCGCCGTGGTCGTCTCGCACCTGTTGGCGTGGCCCGTCGCCCGCTGGCTGGAGCCCGTTCTCGCCGGTGCCCTGGTGCAGGCGTCCGGCGCCGGCCTGCTGTCGAGCGTTGTCATCTGCCTCTTCAGCTGGATGATCGCTCAAAGCCTGTTCGGCGCCATGCGCACGCTCTACGATCGTGGCGACCTCGATCTGCTGATGGGCTCGCCTCTGCCCGGGCATCGCGTCTTCGCCGCCAAGGCGGTGGCGATCGTCGCCAGCACGCTCGGCTCGATCGCCGTGCTCGTGCTGCCGCTCGCCAACATGGGGGCGCTGCTGGGTAGGCCGACATGGCTGGCTGTCTATCCGACGCTGCTGGCTCTGGGCCTTTTCGCAACGGCGATCGCGCTGCTGGTGGCGATTGGCTTGTTTTTCATGCTGGGTGCCCGCCGCGCACGTCTGGTCATGCAACTCTCCGCCGCGGCCATCGGTGGCGGTTTCGTGCTCGCCGCGCAGATCGTGATTTTGTTGCCGGCGAGCCTGCAGGACCGTGTCCTGGTTTGGCTCGCCGCCGCCACCGCCCAAGGCTCGGCACTGTCCACCATCCTGAGCTTGCCTGTGCACGCGGCCATGGGCGATCTGGCGTCGATGGCAGTTCTCCTGATCATGGGAGCCTTGCTGTTTGCGCTGGCGATAGCCTTGCTGTCGCAGCATTTCGCCGCGGCCAGCCTCGCGGCAGCCGGCGCGGCGTCCCTCGAGAAGAAGGCCTCGCGCTGGCGCGATGGCCGGTTTCGGACCGGCCCTGGCGCCTCGCTCCGACGCAAGGAATGGCGACTGCTGCTACGCGATCCCGGCCTCTTCGCGCAGGTCTCGCTGCAGGTGATCTACACCATCCCACTGGTGATCGTGTTGCTGAAAAGCGGCTCGCTGCCGGTCGGCGTGGCAGTGGCACCGTCGCTGGTTGTGATCCTGGCGCAGATCGCTGCGTCGCTGGCCTGGATCACGGTCTCGGGCGAGGATGCGCCTGAGCTGATCGCTTCCGCCCCCGTCGCCCCCGCAGCGGTCGATCGGGCCAAGCTGCTGGCGATCGCGGCGCCGGTGCTCGCCCTGGCAACTCTACCGGTACTGGCGTTGGCCCTGGTCTCGCCCGTGGCGAGCCTGGTGGGGTTGATCATGGCCGCTGGCGCTTGTGTATCGACCGCATTGCTCAATCTGTGGCACCCGATGCCCGGCAATCGGCGTGGCATGCTCCGCCGTCATTCGCAATCCAAGCTACTGGCGCTGATCGAGCACATCATAGCGGTGTTATGGGCCGTCGCAACGGTGCTGGTGCTGCTCGGCACACTGTGGTTTCTGGCTCCGGTCATGCTGGCCTGCGGCGTCCTTGCTCTCTCCGTGCCCGCCAGCGGCGCGAAGTTGCGGCGTGCTGCCATGCGTTTGCGATCCCTGAAATCGTCCCCTGTCGAGGCGCCGACTGCCGGTCTATAAGGGCTGCCATCTGGAGGCAGCACGGCTGGACCGCATGATCAGCGTGATCGTACCGACGCTCAATGCCGAGGCGGGGCTTGCCGCCTCGTTGACCTCGCTGGTGACGGCGACGGTCGAGGGGCTGGTGCGCGAGGTCATCGTCGTCGATGGCGGCTCCAGCGACCGCACCCTCGACATCGCCGAGCAGGCAGGCGCCACCATATTGCGCGCGCCAGCCGGCCGCGGCCGCCAGCTCGCCACCGGAGCCGATGCCGCCCGCTTCCCCTGGCTCCTGTTCCTGCACGGCGACACGGTCCTCGAACCGGGCTGGGAACGGGACGTTGCCGCCTTCATGGAGCGCGTCGACACCGGCCATCGCCCTGAATCGGCGGCGGCATTTCGCTTTGCCCTGGATGACGTCGGGTTCAAGCCGCGCCTGATCGAGGCTGGCGTCACGCTACGTTGTACACTGTTGCGCCTACCCTATGGCGATCAGGGCCTGCTGATGCCGAGCCGGCTGTACAAGCGCCTTGGCGGCTTCCAGGCCCTCCCCTTGATGGAGGACGTGGATATGGCCCGTCGCCTCGGCCGCCAGCGCATGGTGATCCTGCGCTCCCGTGCCGTGACCAGCGCCATCCGCTATCGCCGCGATGGTTACGCGCTCCGGGCCGCCCGCAATCTGGCCTGCCTGTCATTGTTCTACCTGCGGGTGCCAACGCGCGTCATTTCCCGCCTCTATCGCTGAAATCTGCCGGCACCGACCGGTCTTCACGTTCCCGTGAAGCTGAAATATTGCAGGTCGTGCCCGAGTGCCGTTCAGCGTAGCTTGCCCCCGCTGAAGGGCCTCCGCGTGGAGGGTCGAAGGAATCGATGGGAGGAGCACACATGAAGAGTATTTCGAGGCGCGGTATTGTGGTGTCGGCTGCAGCGGCTGGCGCGGCGTTCGGACTGAACGGCCCGCTGGAGTTCGTATCGTCGGCCAATGCCCAGCTGGCCGGCTCAGGCCCCGGCACCAAGCCCGGCCAGAAGCCGGCTGCCGCAGCCCCGGTCAATTTCGTGGAGCGTGGCTACGCCAAGTTCAAGGTCGGCGATTGGAACGTGACCCAGGTTTACGACGGCATCTGGGAGAAGGCGCACGATCCAGCCTTCATCAAGAACGCTTCGGTGGATGAGACCAAAGCCGCGCTGAAAGCAGCCGGCCTCACCGAGGAGCATGTGCCGATCCCCTTCACGATCACATTCGCGGAGCGTCGCGGCAAGATCATCATGTTCGACAGCGGCACAGGTGGACAAGCGGGTGGACCGAAGGCGGGCCTATTGGCAGCCAAGAACATGGCCGCCGCCGGCATCGATCCGACCAAGGTTTCGACCATCGTCGTGACGCATTTTCACGGCGACCACATCTTCGGTCTGATGGCCAAGGACACCAACGCGCAGTTGTTCCCCAACGCCGAGATCATCGTGCCTGAGGCCGAGTACAAGTTCTGGGCCGATCCGGCTGTCATCGCCAAGCTGCCGGAAGCCCGCCAGGGCTTGGCCAAGCGCATTCAGGCGACGCTGCCGACCTGGAAGAACGTCAAGCAGGTCGCTGACAACAAGGACGTTGCGCCGGGCATCCGCTCGATCAACACCAACGGACACACACCCGGTCACACCGCATATGTGCTGGCCTCAGGCGGCGCGCAAATGATCGTTTCGGGCGACGTCTCCAACATCCAGGCGCTGTTCGTGAAAAACCCCGGCTGGCAGGTTGCTTTCGATCAGGATGCGGTGCTGGCCGAGAAGAATCGCCGCGCCTTGTTCGAGCGCGCGGTCCGTGGTGGCGCCATCGTGACTGGCTACCACTGGGGCATGCCCGGCGCCGGTCGTATCAAGAAGGACGGCAAGAGCTACGCCATGGTGCCGGTGAAGGCTGTTTGATCATCGCGCTGTGATGAGCAATCGCCCGCAACGGCAACTGCAACGACAATCGGTGGGGGCGTCGCGCAAAGTCGCGGCGCCCTTCGCCTGTCGGCCATTTGCGTGTCGGCTGGTCATCATGGCCAAGGTGCCGGTCGCCGGTCGCGTCAAGACGAGGCTGGCCCGCCAGATCGGCGTCAGCGCGGCGCTGCGCTTTTATCGCACCACGTCGGCGGCCCTGTTGGCGCGCCTCGCCCGCCAGCCATTCTGGGAAACACATCTGGCCATCACGCCGAATGCCGATGCGCGCTCGCGCGTATTTCCGGCCGACGTGCGCCGGTTAGGCCAAGGCAGCGGTGATCTGGGCGCCCGCATGCAGCGCCCGATGCGCGTCCTCCCTCCAGGGCCCGTTTGCGTCATAGGCACCGACATCCCCGACATTCGCGTCGCTGATATCCGTGCAGCCTTTCACGTACTCGGGAGCCGGGATGTCGTCTTCGGCCCCGCCGAGGATGGCGGCTTCTGGCTGGTCGGCCAACGTCGCCGCCCACGCCTGATCGAGCCTTACGCGGGTGTCCGCTGGTCACATGCCGACACCCTGGCCGACGTGCTGGCCAATCTAAGAGGCGTCGGCGACGGTGTCGGCGCTGGCATTCGTGTAGGTGTGGGCGTCGGGTTCACCACCACGCTCTCCGACGTCGATGCCCCCGCCGACCTCACCCGCCACGCGCACCTCATTGGCCGTCGCGTGTAGCCAGGGCGCGGTACAGTGTGACTGCGCCCGCTGCGATGGCGTCGCGATCGACGATGGCAGCGGTCAGGGGGCAGGCTGTCGCAACATCGGCGAGCGATTGATCGCGGAGTGCCGACGCACGTGACCCAAAGCATGAATCCATATGGCAACGCCGACAACAGCCGCACAGCTCCCGGCAACGGCCAGTCTTGAGGCCGGCGCGGTTGGAACCCTACTGGCAGGTGTTCTTTGCGGGCTTGCCGTCGAAGCGATCGCGCGTCCACTGGATCAGCTCCGGCGCGAGTGGGGAATCTGGCGCCACGACCGAGACGTGATCTCGGCCGGGATAGGTCCGAAAGTCTATGCGCTGACCTGCTGAGCACCGCGTGTTGACGTAGCGCTTCTGAACCTCGGGCAGCACCACATCATCGATCTCGCCTTGCGCGATGAGCAAAGGTGCTGTGACGATGTTGGTAGGTGTGTTCTCACCCAGCCGTGTGCCGAGTGGCCCTGACGTCGGATCTTTTCGAAAGATCCCTTCGGCCGGCAGCAGGTAGGTTTCCAGCACTGAGAATAAGGTCTGATAGCCGGCTACACATCGCTTCGCAATGTCGCTGGCAATCACGCGCGGGCCGAGACTGACGTAGTCGTCCATCTTCACATCCTGATAGGCCTGCGCGTAAGCAGCGATCACGTAGGATGACACAATCTTGCCGAACATGCTGCTCTTCGACGCCTGCACTAGTCCCTTGAGATCGCTCGCAGGTGCGAGGGCTGCAACGCCGATCACTTGCAATTCCGGTGCGAACTCGACCGCGCGCATTCCGGTCCAGAGAGCTGAGTTCCCACCCTGCGAATGTCCCCACACGACCATGCGGTCACTGAGGTTGGCGTCCTTTAGCTGCCGGGCGGCCCGGACCGAGTCGAGTACGGCGCGCGCAGCGTCCGCTCCGACGAGATAGGCGTGCCCGCCTCCAGTTCCGAGCCCAGGATAGTCGGTGCCAACATAGGCCCAACCTTCGCGCACTATGGCCTTGATGTCCGGCACGTTGTCGAAAGGCTTGTCGAGGACCGACGGAGCGCAGCCGTCGACAATGCCGGTGGTACCGTGTGCCCAGGCAATCACAGGCCGTGCGGTACTTGAGCCTTCAGGCAGCACGACGACAGCACTCGCAAGCGCGCGTTGTCCGCCACGCGTGGTGACGTAGAGAATGCGCCAGCCTTTCGCGCCTGTCGGGACGGCTTTGGTGAAGGGCTCGCTCTTGAGCAGCGTGCCCAACGCGGCGTCTTGAGGGAGCGCATGCTTGTAGAATGCATCAGGGGTTACGGGTCGCGTAGCGATCCAAGCGACAGCAGTGACAATGAGCAGCAGTGCCATCAGCTTGATGACTAAGCCGACTAGCCTGCCGATGAGGCCACGTGTGGGGGCTGCAGCTGCATTCATGAAAAGTTTCCAACGGCATCAAAGTGCTTCGACGAAGGCCGCAGCGTTCCTCGCCGAGACGCCCATCACCGAATGACTGCAAGACTACCAATGAGCAGTCGCGCGGCAAGGAGTAGTTCTGGGCTCGGCAACGGTCGGTCTTGGCCCGAACCGCTTTGGGGAGCCAATGTCGCAGAGCCGATGCGATTAGGGCGAGGCCGGAAGTCGAACTCGCTTCGCCCGCCGTTTTTTTGCGGCTGGCAGTATTCACCAGCCGTTGACGCGCTATGCGATCGGCCCACACGCCTCCCCACTCCCCCGCCGTCCCCACCCACCCCATTCACCGCCTCGGCAACGTTCGTCTTTCGTTCGCCGCATTGTTCGCTATGCTGAGACTGCGGTCCACGGGCTGCGCCCTTAACGGCTTCTTAACCACTTGGCCTTTACACTCTGTTTACCGAGTGTTGCGTCGGGTGCCGCCACGGGAGTCGAATCGTGGACTTTATGCATCTGTGGGATCTGTTCGAGAGTAGCGTTCAATGGGCGAGCGTCGTCGCACGCGCACGGCTTTACCGGTGGATCGAGTCTTGGACGGCGATTGCCTCCAGCGACTTCGAGACCTTCCTTCCGGATCCGTCGATCTCGTTTTCGCCGATCCTCCCTACAATCTCCAGCTCGAGCGAGAGCTTCTACGCCCCAACAATTCCGTTGTGGACGGTGTCGATGACGCTTGGGACAAGTTCCTGAGCTTTGCCGACTACGACCGCTTCTCGAAGGCGTGGCTGGAGGAATGCCAGCGCATCCTGAAGCCGGATGGCGCCATCTGGGTCATCGGCTCCTATCACAACATTTTCCGCTTGGGCGTAGCAATCCAGGACTTGGGCTTCTGGCTGCAGAACGACGTCATCTGGCGCAAGACCAACCCGATGCCGAACTTTCGCGGCAAGCGCTTCACCAACGCCCACGAGACGCTGATCTGGGCCGGCCGTGACCGCAAGGCGCGCGTCACCTTCAACTATGAGGCCATGAAGGCCCTCAACGACGACGTGCAGATGCGCTCCGATTGGCTCTACCCCATCTGCTCGGGCCCTGAGCGCCTGAAGGATGACGGCGGCCGCAAGGCACACCCGACGCAGAAACCGGAAGCCCTGCTGGCGCGCATCTTGATCGCCACCACCAATCCGGGCGACATCGTGCTCGACCCCTTCTTCGGCACCGGAACCACGGGCGCCGTTGCCCGCCGCTTGGGCCGCCGCTTCATCGGCATCGAGCGTGATCCCGACTACGTCAAAGCCGCCAAGGAGCGCATCGCGCGCGTGCAGCCACTCGCCGGTGATGCGCTGGAGACCGCGCGCTCCAAACGCGCCGAGCCGCGCGTGCCCTTCGGCGCCATCATCGAGCTTGGCATCCTTGAGCCCGGCGCCCGCCTTACCGACGAGCGCGGCCGCATCTGGGCCGATGTCCGCGCCGACGGCACGCTGGCGCTCGCGGGCCGGCAAGGCTCGATCCATCGCCTCGGCGCCGAAGTGCAGGGCAAAGCCGCCTGCAATGGCTGGACGTTCTGGCATTTCGAGGTCGAGGGACGCCTGAAGCCCATCGATTTGCTGCGCGAGCAGGCGCGACGTCAGCTCGGACTGACATCGGCCACGGCTGCCGGTTCTGTGCTCGTGCCCGGCGAATAAGTGCCAATTTCAGCGACTCTCGTGCCACAATCCAGCATCGCCTGTGGATTGCGGGCGTAACTCTGGCTTCTGACCCCGTCTATCCACAGCCCCACCTCGACCCACCAACCCGAATCGCAGTGCTTGCTTGCCAGCAGCGTGCGTCGCGTGGCCGGGAACGGGGTGGAAGCATGGCATTCGTCAATCGAATGATGGTGATGGGGGCAATGCTGGTGGTCGGACTGACGACGTCCGGTTGTCTTCGGCATGCAACGCACGAGATCACGGTGCGCACCGGCTCGATCAAGGATGAGATGGTGACGGAACCCGCAGGGACGTCGCCAGCCGCCAGCCAGCCACGCGTCAAGAAGGCTGTGACCAAGACGGCACCACCGGTCACGACACCGAAAACCGTGGCACCGCCCAAAACGCCCGCCGCCGGGCCGGCTGCAGCAGAAATTCTGCGCGCGCCACCCGCGGTTCCAGCACCATCGTCGGCGCCTCCACCAGCTGCTGCCATGGCGCCATCCGCCCCAGCCACAACCACGCTGCCGGCGACCGTCACGGTGACGCCGCCGGCAACGACAGGGACCGGCCGACCGCCCGAAGCGCCGGACGTGCAGGCCACGGAAGCCCAGCTCGAGGAAGGCCGCGCACTGTTTGCCGCCGGCAAAGTGATCGAGGCCAGGAAGCGGTTCATCGCCGCCCTCAACGGTCCCATTCCGGAAGCCCTGCTGGCCCTGGCGCGCTCGTTCGATACCTTCTACCTGAGCCAGCTCGCGCGCAGCGACGGCGCCCCCGACATGAACCGGGCCCTGACCCTCTATGAGCGGGCAGCCGAGCGCGGTGCCCTGGAGGCGCCAGCAGATCTGGAACGCATCAAGGCAACCATGGGTCAGAAAAAATAGATCTTCGTTGGCGGTAGGCGCCCGCAGGACGCCTTCCGCCGCCGCCTGACCCGGTGCTACACTGGCGGCGCCATGCTGGATCGTGGCGCCGTTCTGGTGTTTTGGGAGGATTGCTTGTCTCGTACCGCGCTCCGCGTCATGGCCCTCGGCCTTGCTTGTTCGCTATCCGCTGTCGCCCTCGGCACCGCCCAGGCCCAGCTCGCCGTCTCCGCCAACGACGGCCGCATGAAACTCAACGACGGCAAGACCACTCATGACAAGGCCGGCGTCGACAGCGTGACGCTGATCGACCTCGCCGCCTCGCCGCCCAAGGCCGTGGGCGAGATCAAGGTGCCTGCCAGCGTCGCCGGCCCTCCGACCAGCGTCGCCGTGACGCCGAATGAGGAAATCGCGCTGGTCACCGCGGCGCAGCAGCCTGATCCCGCGGATCCGAGCAAGCAGGTCCCCGCCGATATCTTGACGGTGATCGAACTGAACAAGACCGGCGGCGTGGTCGGCAATATCGCCGCCCGCATCCGCGGCAAGCAGGCGCCACCTGCCTACGCGCCGAAGGTTCTGGCCACGCTGAAGGTCGGGCTCGGGGCCGCCGGCGTCACCATCAATCGCGCGGGGACATTGGCTCTGGTCGCCAATCGCAACGAGGGCACGGTGTCGGTGCTCACCATCGCCGGAAAAACGGTGACGGTGCTGCCGGACAAGATCAAGCTCGGCGACGACAAGTCGGGCCCCTCAGGCATCGTCATTGCGCCCGACGGCCGTAGCGCACTGGTGACGATGGACGGTGAAGGCGCCAACAAGATCGCCGTGCTCGAGATTGACGGCACCAAGGTCACCTACACCAAGCGCGACATCAATGCGGGCCTGCGCCCCTACGGCATCGATATCGACGCCAAGGGCGAGATGGCCGTCGTCGCCAACATCGGTCGTGGCCAAGGCGATCTCGACACCATCAGCGTCATCGATCTGCGGCTGAAGCCGTCGCGCGTGGTCAACACCGTGACCGTTGGCCAGACGCCCGAGGGCATCAAGATTTCGCCGGATGGCAATTACGTCGCCATCTCGGTCATGAACGGCACCAACAAGCCTTCGGATTCACCGTTCTTCGCCGCCAAGGGCAAGCTGATCATCCTGCGCCGCTCGGGCACGCAATTGACCAAAGTGGCCGAGGCCGACGTCGGTCGCTGGTGCCAGGGCATTGTCTGGTCGACGAACAGCAAGCGCGTGTTTGTCCAATGCATGGTCGAACAGCAGGTGATGGGCTACTCCTGGAACGCCAGCAAGCTGGCCCCGATCGGCAACATCACGACGACGGGTGGCCCCGCCGGCATCCGCACGGTCGAGAAGTGAGCGTGCCGGGTCCTCTTTGGGATGAAGTCGCCGTGATGTCGTGCAGCGAGGCTCCGTGAGTACGGCCACCTACGTCCGGCCCGTCGGCCGTCTGACCCGCCCGCCTGCGCGCATCAATGCATCACCCGACCGGGTGGTGCGGATCGGTGAGCGGGAGGATCTGGTGTTCACGGCGCTGGAGCTGATCCAGCGCCACAGCGACGGCTGGTCGGACAGCCGTGTCATCTCCATCGCCGAGGCGCGTGATCTGATCGCCCAGCAGAGCCCCGCAACCGATGCGTTGCTGCTGGCCAGCGATCGTTTCGCCGCCCCGCGCGGTGCCGTTGCCGGTCTGCCGCTCGACCGGCCCCGCATCATGGGGATCGTCAACGTCACGCCCGACAGCTTCTCGGACGGCGGTGTCCACGCGGCAAGCGCGGCGGCGGTCGCACATGCGATCCGGCTGGTTACTGACGGTGCCGATCTGCTCGATATCGGCGGGGAATCGACCAAGCCTGGCGCCGATCCCGTGCCGGTCGACGTGGAACTGGCCCGTGTACTGCCGGTCATCACGGGCATTCGTGCGCGCTCGAGGGTGCCGATTTCGATCGACACGCGCAAATCCGAGGTCATGCGGCAGGCGGTCGCCGCCGGCGCCGATATCGTCAACGACGTCTCCGCGCTCACGTTCGATCCGGCAGCCTTGATGACAGCGGTTGAATTGCAGGTGCCGGTCGTGTTGATGCATGCGCAAGGCGAGCCGAAGACGATGCAGGATGCGCCCCGCTACCATGCGGTGACACTCGATGTGTTCGACTGGCTCTGCCAGCGGATCGAAGACTGCGTCACGGCTGGTCTCCCCCGCCGCCTCTTGATCGTCGATCCGGGGATCGGTTTCGGCAAGACCACCGGGCACAACCTGGAGCTGTTGGCCGGGCTATCGCTGTTCCACGCGCTCGGCACGCCAGTGCTGGTCGGTGCCTCGCGCAAGCGCTTCATCGGCGAGATCACGGGCGTGACGGTGCCGGCCGAGCGCGTATCGGGCTCGATCGGCGTTGCCCTCGCGGCGGCGGCGCAGGGGGCACAGATCCTCCGCGTGCACGATGTGGCGGCGACCCGGGCCGCGCTCGACGTCTGGATGGCGGCGACGACCGGCACGGTTGCCACACGCTGATCAGGCGTGGGTTGCGAGCAAGTCGGCGAGATCGAGCCGGCGATTGTCCATGGCAACGGCACCGGTCGCGGTGCGCGGCCACAGGCTCGGCTCGCGGTCCCAGTACAATTCGATCCCGTTCTCGTCGGGATCGCGCAGATAGAGCGCTTCGCTGACGCCGTGGTCGCTGGC
>JBJXDZ010000150.1:0-29819 GCA_046154645.1 Hyphomicrobiaceae bacterium | reverse complement strand
TCGGCCGCCTGCGACCACAGGACTGGAAAAGCGGCGCCGCCGTGCCGGAAGATCAGCGCCAGCTCTGGATCGTCGAAGTCATCGCCCCGTTCGGCGGGGCCGAGGAGATGGTGAAAGAGCTGAAAGCCAAGGTGTTCCCGGCGCGGGAGGTTCGGTTCGTGAAGGTCGGGGTTGAAGGGAAGAGTGTGGGGGTGGTTTGATGTGCAGCATCGACAAACCAAAGTTTCCGGGTTGTAAATATGATCATGCCGCCCATGTTCGGGCTGCGAATTTCATTAGGGAAGCTCAACCAGAGTTTTGGACTTGGTTTGTATCTGTTCAGGGCAACATTCGCTCAGATGAGAAATATCTTGACTGGTTTTTCAAAATTATCAACGAGCAATTGCCAGGCGGCCATTTAAATGATGCCACTAAGAGTCCGTCCCGTAAATTCACGATGCAGCTCCGAGTCTTGATATTCTGCGCACCATGAGCCTGATCATGGCAAGCACGAAGAATGCGGCGTGCGAGCGCGTGAGATTTTCGAAATCCTTGGCCAACCTGCGGCATCGACCGAGCCACCCGAAAGTGCGCTCCACGATCCAGCGCTTGGGAAGGAGCACGAAGCCTGTTGCCGCGTCGGAGCGCTTGACGATCTCGAGCGGCAGGCCTGCCTCGGTCTTGACCGCCGTGGCAGTTGCCGCGCCCTGGTAGCCGCCATCGGCAATGGCGCGTTCGAGGCCGGGGAAACGGCGGCGCGCGATTTTGAGCATCGGCGCGATCATGTCGCGGTCCTGGACGCTGGCCGGCGAGACGACGAAATTGATCAGCAGGCCTTGCGTGTCGACGGCGGCGTGACGCTTCTTGCCATTGATTTTCTTACCCGCGTCGTACCCTGAAGGATCGATGCGAGCCCCCCTTTATCTGCGCCTTCTACGCTCTGACTGTCGACGATGGCGGTGGTGGGCGTCGGGTGCCTTCCCGCCAGTTTCCGTGCTTCCTCGTAGAGCGCGTGATGGAGCCGCATCAAAATACCGTCCGTGTGCCACTCGATGAAATAGCGGTGCACGGTCGTCTTCGGTGGGAAGTCCTTTGGCAGTTGCCGCCATTGGCAGCCCGTCGTGAGCACGTACAGAATTCCGTCGAGCACACTGCGGCGGTCGACCGCCGGAAAGCGCCGGCCCCGCCGTGCCGGCGGCAGATAGGGCTCCACGAGATTCCATTCCTCGTCGGTCAGATCGGAGGGGTAACGCTGCCCTTTGCGCTCGTACTGCGCCCGGTTCCCTGCCGTCCACATGCCTGCCTCCCCGAACCACCTCGCCTCGGACCAAGGAATCACAACCGATTCTTCGGACTCAAGCTTTTTCGGGATGGGCTCTGAGGCGATCATCAAGTGGTGATACGACATTGCAATTAGAATTGTGTCCGTAAGTGCCCGCCCACGACCGGAATGTCGGCCTTCTTTGCATCGATCAACGCGAAACTCATCGACTTGTCTCCTTGGCAAAGAAGGCGTCACATCGAAGCCGATGGAAATGCCGTCGCAGCCAGAGCGCGCCCCAGAACTTGCAAAGTGTGGCGCAAGACGTCACAACCGTAGCCGGGAGACCACGGTTACCCAGACAAGGAAACACAATCGGATCCAGCACCTCAAAAAATTGCGCGACCCTGCGCTCAAGGAGAGCGACGCAGTTGTGGGTAATTGAAAGAGCGGCGCTGCGCTTACGCTGATTTCTCCGGCCTATTGTCAAAAAACGCGATCGCTGTGCGGGCCAACGATCGCGCCAGCACTATCGTCAAATCCTCGGATGTGGGATCACCGACATTTAGAATGGCCAATGCCTTAGCGCGAAGAACATCGGCATCAGCAAGTTCGACGACAGCTAGTTCGCGAGCAAGTTGACATAGTCTGTCGTCCAAGCGCTCAAGCTCCGATGCAAGCGCGTGTTCGGCCTCTGGCGGCAAGAGCTCGCGGGCCTCCCGTTCTCGCAATTGCTGAAAGAACGACGCATTGTAGGCGAGTTGATCAACGAACGCCTGGATGAGCTCCGCTCCATCGCCTGTTGATACAGGCATATCCGATTGAATGGCAGCTAATGAGCTGGCTTGAGGCTGCTTGGACATATTCGCTCCGTCAAGACAGTTGCGAGTGAGCACGCGTAAGTCTCGTTGCTGGCATTACCCCACGTTGTCCGACGTCGGTGGCGCCAGCCGCTCCGCGAGATCTATCAACGTCATCTGATCGTCTCGTGACTTGATCCGACGAAAAGCGAATAAGAGTCGTATCGCCAACCCTTCATCTTGTGCATTGCCTTGCTGCAGAGGGGCATCCGGCTCAGGCTGGAAGAACCAGCTAATGCTGACGTCCAGCAATTCGCTGACCTTTTCTAGGCGCGCCGGCGAAATGCGGTTGATGCCCTGCTCGTATTTGGTCACCTGTCGACGCGCGATGCCCAGAGCGCTCGCAACAGCTGTTAGAGTGAGGCCAAGCTCGGTGCGACGCTCCCGGAGCCGTCGGCCCACCCTAATGTCGACGGGATCGGCGACACGCATATACTTTGCGGCGGTCGCTGGGGCGCCCCGCAGTCCGAGTTCGTTTGAACTTACCACAAAAGCTACTCCGCGAACGCAACGTTATCCACACTTGACTTCTTTAGCTACCTCAACAGAGGGGTACCTAGGGTTCCATTATGCACGATACCTTAGGTATCGTTTTGGTGTCACGCAACCGGTTTTTTGATTCGGAGACACTCATGCCCAATCTGGAAACTACTCAGGGTGCCATTGCTCCGGTTACCCAAAGTCAGTCCGCATTTCTGCAGCACATTCGGATCGACTACGGACCACCAGACCTCTTGGGTCGCTTCTTCCTTAAAGCACTCGCAGCGGCCGATGTCCTGGGGTTGAAGTTGGAAGTCGGCACATTTAAAGACCTTCTGATCGCCAACCAGGACAATCGCGACAACTGGTTGCCACTTCTGACGATTTTCGACCATCGAAAGAGTAACGTGACGCCGGAAACGGCGTTTTGCATATTGGGGCGCGACCATACGGGGCGTGTCGTCGCTGCACATGCCGCACGTCTGTTTGATTGGTCACTCACATCGTTTCATGACGAAGCCGAGTCGCTGCGGCTGTTCTATGCAGATCCGATCGCTATGCGACTGCCTGGTGAGCGATGCATCGTCACCGCGCCAACGGCGAGATCGTTGACAGGACAGGTCGTCTATAGTGGAGCGGCCTGGTACCATCCGAACTATCGCGGTCGCCAACTCTCAGCCATCTTCCCCAAGATTGCTAAAGCATTGGCATTTGCCAGGTGGTCACCAGACTTCGTGTGCTCAGTGATGCAACCATCAATTCACGCGCGAGGCTTTGCCGACCGGTTTGACTATCCGGTTGTCGATTGGGATGTCCAAATGATCGATGGCCCCCTGGGTGAAGCGATGCGCGTCGCTCTCGTTTGGATGGAGGGGATCCACATCATCAATAGTTCAAAGATCTTCCTCTCAGATCGCTCGATTGAGAGTCAGCCCGCAACTGCTCGCCAACGTCGCGCTTAATACACCACAACTTTCGGCGGCGCAAAACGGCAGAATGAGACGCGTATATCGACGGCGTAATCGGCCGAAATGTGGCCAAAACGCCTTGGCTTCCACATCTTCGATGAGCGGTTCCCATCGATCGAGAGCTTCCGCGTAGGCACTTGCACAAGCTTTGCCGTAGGCAGGGTCGGGATGAATGAGATCGGTGTCCCGGCCCTTCAACAACCCCAATGTTTTGACAGCAAATTCGGGCAAGCCCGGCCCAACACGCGAAATGCGCAAGGCGCCCGCGCCGATCATCTGGTTGAAAACGACGTACCGACCGCCGAGATCTTCACGCAAGAGTTGCTCAAACGCTGTGTCATTGTGATTGGTCGGCCAATTGAGCCAGTAGTCGAGCGCCTTTTGTAACGGAGGTAAATTGGCGAGATCCTTAGGCCCTAAACGGCGTGTCGAAAGAACCTCAAATCGTGCTTCGCGTGCGCGCGCCACCAAATTTTCAACTGCTGCGGCGCAACATCCAGATGGAGGCAAGATAACATGAGACGTCGCATCTTTATCGTCATGCAAGACGGCTGAACACCTCGTGCTGGGAAGGTCGCCGAGCAAGAAACAGAGGCCAGCAATCGTTGGACCGCTGACGTGACTGGGACGAAGTTGCAGCCGAACGTGCCGGTCCCCAATTGTGAACTCCACAAAACCCATGCTCTTGACGAGGAAGCGCCGCGTCTCACGGACATCACTTTGCCGCGCCACTTGCGTGCAAAACTTATCCACGTTGTCCCAAACATTCCCCACATCGTCGATAAAGAACGTACGACCATCAAGAAATTGCATCATCGGAGCCCCCCACCGCGCCCGGTACACGAGCTGCACACGGGGATATTTAGACGAATTTAAACCAATAGGCCATGAGGAGGAATCAAGTTAATTACTTGGAAGCCACCACGCAAAAAAACATTGACTGTTGCTGCGCGGCAATAGCCCCAGGGGCTGCGACCATGCGATACTACAGCCGGGGCGATCTTTTTTTGTGCAGCAGGAACGTCAAGTCGTGCAAAATAGGCCAATTTTCTTGTCCTCGAACGACAATCGCTCGACTTTAAACTCAGTCGACAGGCTAGTGGGATTGAGACTGCGATCTTTGCGCGTTGATCGCGAGCTCAGCCAGGAAGAATTCGGCCAAATTTTGAATTTCAGCGCTGTGCAAGTTCAAAAATATGAACTCGGCATAAACCGTATTGCAGCTGTTACCTTGTACGAAATCTCGCTGAAATTAGGCGTTGAAATTTCATGGTTTTTCACTGGTGATCAGTGTCAAGACACTGAAGCTCGATGATTGAACCTCAAGCGGTGCGGGCTTGCCAACCCGCTCCGGAGTGAACCAACTCTCGATGTCGTCGGTGATAATTCTTGGTCTGAGATTGAAACCTTTAAACGCACTACGTGTAGTCGTCACGTTCGGCGACTGGAGCGGCTTGCGCTAGCCATTGGAAAGTTCACACATTATTCAAGGCCACTTTCAGGTTTGACCGCGTGCACTCGGCAAGCCAAAATTTTCTGTTGACATTTTCGCTTCGGCCAAGCTGTTGAAATGGGACTCTTCTCTCGAGCCGGCGTCAACGGCGCGTGCTAAAAGTCGCGTCGCTAGAGCGAAGCACTCGTCGTCAGACTTGGCGATTTCAATGGCTTCCGCCAGAGTGGCTGCCGAGGTCATGCCAAATTGGCCGAACAGCCCAGACAATTTGTGAGCATTGCTGCGCAGCGCGGCACAATCTTTCGATTTGAGTAGTTTGGTAATAGTGCTGAGAACCTCCACACAATCGTTATTGAACTGCTCAAGAAGTAATTTCAGCTCATGGTCACTTAATGATTGCCGCAAGTCCTCCGCCGTCTGGATATCGATTGATAAACTCAGAGGAAGGAGCTTGTCCAATTCATCTGCTGTCTCAATGCATGTGATTACGCCATCGGACGGTCTAGCCGATGATCGCATTCTTGCGCGTACTTGGCGATGGGCATCGACTTCGGCAAGAAATGCCCTTAAGCGATGCAGCGAGATCGGCTTGACGAGAAATCCATCCATGCCCGCAGCAACAGTTTGTTCGTGCACTCCAGCGTGCGCCTGAGCAGTCAAGGCGGTGATAAAAGTGTCGCTGGCCGGCGCGGGAAGTTTGCGCAGTGCCAGCGCTGCTTCGAGGCCGCCCATGATCGGCATCTGCAGATCCAAGAACACGAGATCAAAATTTGACGAAGCTGCAACTCGCAACGCTTCCTTTCCATCGCCAACCACCTGAACATGATGACCGAGCCGTTCGAGCATCGAACGGATCACGAGTTGGCTCGTTGGCGTATCCTCGGCAACGAGAATCCGCATTCTGCTAACAGTCGCGGCAGGCACTGGCATGGCAATCTCATTGTCAGGCAATTCAAGCACGCCTCGTTGGAGTTCAATCTCGAACCAAAACGTCGTACCTGCGCCTTCAACGCTCGATAGTCCGATTGTGCCGCCCATTAGTGCGACCAGGCGCTGGCAAATCGCCAGGCCAAGTCCAGAACCGCCGTAACGACGTGCGATATCGGGAGCACCCTGTTCAAAGGGCTCGAACAGGGATGCGCGCGCATCCAATGGTATGCCTGGGCCGCTATCTGTCACTTCGAAACGCAACCGCACATTGTCATTCTGCGACCGCAGCAAGTCGACTTTGACGTCAATCGCCCCATTTTCTGTAAACTTGGCGCTGTTGGCCAGCAGATTGTGGATTACTTGATAGATGCGATTGGCATCGCCTAAAAGCACAGGTGGCAAAGCAGTATCGATCCAAGCACGAACCTCGACCGGCTTTCGTCCGAGCAGAACTTGGGTCGTATCGACAGCACTAGAGATAAGTTGCGCCAATTCGAATGGGGCACTTTCGAATGCCAGACGGCCTGCCTCAATCCTGGAAAACTCAAGGATTTCGTTGATCAGCGACAACAGCCGATTCGCCGACTCATCCACGCCTCTAGTATAACGCTCCTGCTGCGGATCAAGGTTCGTGTCGAGAAGTAACCCAGTCAAACCGATAATCCCGTTCATCGGCGTCCGAACTTCATGACTGACCATGGCCAGAAATTCCGATTTTGCGCGATTGGCGGCTTCGGCTGCGGCGCGGGCGGCGCTCATCTCTTTCTCTGCGCGTTTGCGATCGGAGATATCGCGGATGTAGGCACTGAATATGCGGCCACTATCGAGCCTGACCTCAGACATCGCGACTTCGACTGGAAACGTCCTGCCTGTGCGGTCGATGCTCTGCAGTTCACTGAGCCGGCCGAGAACGCGATGGCGAGTTTCACCCACCCAGGGTTCGGCGATGGTCTTCTCGGGGGAACCACTGACGAGCGGCACCAGCAAGTCGCTAAATTTGCTGCCGATGGCTTCCTCGGCCGTCCAGCCGAAGATTTTCTCCGCAGCACTATTATATTCAATGATATAGCCCATGTCGTCAGCGACAACCACACCGTCAATCGCAGACGCCACCATTGCGGACTTTTGCGCTTCGCTGTGCCGAATGCGTTGTTCGTGGCGCCTGTTCTGGGTAACGTCTGTGTAAATGGTTATCGCCCCGCCGTCAGGGAGGCGCGTCGATTTCATTTCGATGATTCGATCGTCCGAGCTGTGCCAGGCGATCGAGCGCCCCAGTTCCACGAGGCTGCGATTAAACACGTGTTCGGCGTCACCAAGTCGAGGGTCGAGGATGATGTGCTCGTTCTGACCGAAGATGGCGAGCAATTGAGCCAACGCGGTGCCGTTGGTTTCGATCGTGACTGGCAGTGAAAAGATCTGCGCGAACTGTTGGTTGGAGGCGACTAGCACGCCATGGGTATCGACTACCGTCAACCCTTCGCTCATGTGATCGAAGGTGGTCGTAAGTAGTTCTGTCTGGCGTGAGAGCGCGAGTTCGCGGGCCTTAAGCTGCGTGATGTCGGCGCGGATACCGACAATGCAGCCATCATGCGTCCGGCGCTCCTCAATGCGCAACCATCGTCCGTCGTCGGTCTGTTGTTCGACTGCATGTGTCGGATTGAGATGGGCTTGCACACGCTCCTCGATCCATGCCTCGGCATGCCCGACGGACTGCGGAAACCTTCCTTGCTGCACACCTTTTCGAATGATGTCCTCGAAAGTGCGGCCCTCGCGCACCAGATCCGGGCTGGTGGCGTAGATCTGCTGATAGGCTGAATTGAACAGCACTAGTTGGTCTTGCTGATCGAACATCGCGAAGCCGTCTGGGATTGACTCGATCGCATCGCGCAGGCGCTGGCGTGCCAGATCAGCCTGCCGCCGCTGCGCGAATAATTGGGTCGTTCGCCTTGCCAAGAATATCCCAAGCACCAGAATTGCGACCGAGGCCATAAAGCCGAGCGTTAGATAATGGGAGCGGATTGGCGCCAGCGATTTATCCAGGATCATCGCGTCAAAAGCGGTAGTCACTACGAGCGGCAGTCCGTCCAACTTCTGATAGATCACGGTGCTGACGCCTGCCTCTGAGGGCTGACGATTTGTGATCGTTCCGCTCGGATGTTCAGTCACCCTATGGGCGATTTCGGGCCTGCTGAAGCCAGCCACCAAGGCTTCGTGAACGTTCTCGCTCCGGGCCCGCAGAACACCGTCGGCGCCTAACAGTTCGATCCGATAGCCATTGCCAAACTTGGCGCCGTTCCAAAATCTCTCGAAATAGCGCGGGTCCATCGAAGCGACGATGACGCCGGCGGTCTTGCCTTCGGCGGAGTTCATGGCCCGCGACAATTGGATCGACCATAGTCCGGAAGCGCGCCCTAGCACCGGCTTTCCGATGAACAACCCACTACTTTGCTTATTGAGATGGACCCTGACATGCTCGCGATCGGATAGATCTATCGATTGCACTGAGGGGCCATTATTCGTTTGCTGCAGCCGTCCCGTCTCATCGACGTGACTGAGCAGCACCAGCGTATCCATTTGCACCGCGCCGCGCTGCACGAGGGCAGCGAGACGGCCCGCCGAAGCGTTTTCCGCCAGTTCGTAGGCGACGAAGTTGAGCGCATAGTCGACCGCGGTGACGGCGCGCAGAACCTGCTCTGCAATCACCTTGTTCATCGTTTCTGCTTCGCGCATCGTATCGAGTTCGGTCGCCTTGCGTGCATCGGCAATCGTCATGGCGACGAGCGTCCATACAAAACTCAGCAGAACGGCCGTCAGCAGTAACAGCGGCCACGCATCCCTGAATTGCTGTTTTAGAGCTTGTAGGCGCATAACCACCCAAACTTGAAATTGCGCAGCGGGCAACTTCATTATCAACCATAGGTTGAGTTAATGGCCCCGCCTTTCAAGTGCATTCTAGACCTCCCCGGTTAATGATGCTGTGCACAGGATATTTAAATGCGGGACTTGTTCGTTACCCCGGAATCGGTCAACTAACCCTTGAAACTGCAACCTCTGCGCTAGTGCGCTACGGAGGATCTGCAAAGGGGCGACTGACCAGTCGATGTCAAATGAGGATCGAACTGCAACCGCAACTCATGCCGAGCAGGCGCGCGCGCTCTGGGTTGCGCCGATGGTCGTGGCCTGGATCAGAATGGCGGTCGCTGGAGTTGTCGCGATCGCGATGTTGGCGGGATGCGCACGGATGCATCCGCCCGGCAATCATCAATCGGTAATGTTCGATCGCGAGAAACTGGGCGAGAACGAGCCTGGCCATCTTTCGTTCTCGCATGTCCAGTGCCCTCCGGCCGGCACCACGAACTTCATGATGCCGGCGGGCAGGAGGAAGGTGCGGTCGTCGCTGAGCAATCTGAGGATGCGCTATTCGCCCGGCGACCGCTTCAGTCTACTAGTACCGGGAGCGCCGGATTTCTCCGGTGACTACGTGATAAATGCCGACGGCCTAGTCATCTTGCCATTCTCCAACGCGGTGAAGGCGGTCGGTCTGACCAATGATCAGCTGTCGCGGCAGATCGAGAGTACGCTGGTGCGAGGTGGCATGTTCAATGGCGGCGAATTCCGGGTAAGCTTACGGCCAGTACTTTATGCCGCGATCAACATCACGATCGCAGGCGCTGTCTTCCTCCCCGGGCGGGTGGTGGTTGGAGGCGTAAAGGATTCCGACAAGGGCGAGAAGATGCTCAACAAGTCGGGCGACAACCCCGTGGACCGCTTCGTCGCCGCTGCCTTGCGCGCTGGCGGCGGAGTGCGCCCGGACGCCGATCTTTCGCGTGTCACGCTGGTGCGCGGCAAGCACACTTATGTGCTCGATTGGCGCGGTGCAGTGACTGGGGCGCCGGTCGACGATATCGCGCTGATTGAAGGAGATCACATCGAAGTCGCGGAGGCGAGCTGCTTTCAGTCCGCACTGGTGCGCCCGTCACAGATCACGCCGCCGGGTGTTCGCATTTTTCAGTCTAACCTGACACAGCCGACCAATTCCAATGCCAATTCCGCGATCGGCCAGCAGTCACAGAACATCCCTTACGGCACGAGGCTGCTTGCCGGACTCGTGTCTTCGAACTGTGTTGGCGGCTCGCTCGCAAGTAATGGCCGGCGCTACGGTGTGTTAATCAGCCGTAACCCTAAAACACTGCGCACCGAGGTCATTCAGCGCTCGATCGAGGATCTGGTGCGCAGCCCCGATCGTGATGCGATCAATCCCTACCTGATGCCGGATGACGCGATCGCCTGCTACGACAGCGGCGTTACTGATCTGAAGGAGGCTGCCACCGTGCTGCAGGCGCTCCTGCTGCCGGTGCAAACCGGCCATGTGCTGCGGCAGTGGTGAACTGATCGCCTTCAGGATGGGCGGTAACGCCCCAGGTAGCCGTGGTAAGGAGTGATGTAACGCCGACGCGTCGCGATCCCGATGATGACGACGCCCGGCCAAAACAGGTAGACCAAGATCTCCAGGTTTTCGCCGAACGAATACAGGATTAGTACGATTAATACGCCAAGTGCAGCGCGAGCGACCCTGTCGGATTGCGACTTCGCCACCATTTCGAAAAAGCTCCAGGCGAGTGGGATTGCGAGTGCGAGGAAACCGACAATACCCTTGACGTAGAGCAGGCCGTTCCATGTGTGATGCGAACCAATCGGCATGTATTCGACGAGATGGGGTCCCTTTTCGACAATGCCGTGGCCCCAAATCGGCGCCTCGTTCCACCAGCGATGGATAGCGATCGACTGTAGTGTCGCTCGTACTCGGCTCGATGACGCGCGCGCGTTCTTGAACCGGGTGATGGCATCGTCGACGAGGCTGATCAGCGTATCGACGAATGGCAGAAGGGCTGCGGAGGCTGCCGCACCGATGGAATAGATCAAGGATCGGCTCAGGCCCGAAAGCACAACGGTAAGGAGACTGACGACGGGAATGGCAATGAGCGCCAGGCGCGACTGGGACAGTATGCATACGACAAGTGTCGCCACGATGCCTATCGCCTTCCACAGCCGGCTTTTCTCATAAAGTGCGAATACAAAGCCGATATTGGCGACGAATGCCGCGGCCGGCGCCCAAGGGGCGAAGAAGCGCCAACGGGGCCCCCCAGTCTCGGGCTCAATGCCATAGAGTTCGACTGTGAAGAATTCCGGGCCTGGCCCACCGACTGCTTGCAATGGCGAGACATATAGCGGCCGCGGCAGATGCGCGAAGGCCGCCAGCACGAAGATCGGCGCCAGTGCCACCGTCTGGGCACCAAGTATTCCGGTGGCGCGGTAGACGATCGATGGTCTGATCCGCATGGTAGCGCCTACGTAGATGAACACTGCCATTAGCGCCCATCCCTTCATCCAACCGACGAACGACTTGATCGTCTGCGCCGAACCAAGATCGTAGTCGGAATGACCGATGAGCAGCCCCACCGCCATGAACGCCATGAACAGCAACCAAATTGCGCTACCGATCGGGAGGCTGGCGCGGTCGATGGCATGCGGCGCCTTCGTCAAGCCCAGTCGGCGGGCGGTGGCGATTGCAGCAAGCGTCCAACCAAGTGCAGGCGCCAGAATATACAATCCGCCCATCACCCAGATGCCCCAGGTGCCGACGATCGACCAGTAGATGAGGTGTTCTTCTAGCGTTTCCGGGCGAACATGTGTCTGAGCCATGCCATCCCCCATGCGACCAGTCCAAGCAAGGACGCGACCAAACCACCAAGCATCGCTACCAGTGTATTGGGGCTCGATTTCTTCTCGGTCAGGTCGGGTGCCGAAAGCGTCTGAACCATCGGGTATGAGGCGTAGATATCGACCTTGTTGGTATCAAGACGCGCTAGCGCCGAGGTGAAGACCGCTTCTGCCACAAGGTGATCCTTGCGCAGATCCTCGAGACGGGCGGCAGAGCCACTCATGCGCGTAATCGTTTCGCTGTGCTGACGGAACTCGGCTTCGAGCGCCGCCAGTTCCTCACGCTTGCCGGCGATCGCCGCGTCGCTGGCAACGATCGCCTTTACCAGTTCAGACCGGTGCGTTCCGTTCATCACCAGCGCCACTGGTTCGGCATCGGCATCGGCGTCGAGCCCAGCCGCCAAGGCAAGGGTTCGCAATTGCTCGCTGGCGGCCGCAGCTCGTTTGCGGGACACTGCGAGTAGCGGATTATTTGGGCCAAGACGGCCTGCCTCTTGCTGGTAGAGTGAATTGCTGTCAGCGAACTCGCTGACGACCTTGCTGAATGCCGGATCGGCCGATAGGCGGAGCAGCGCTGCTGCCGCCTTAGGGGCAATGCCGATCTCAGCGCCAAGCAGCTTCTGCTCGACCGTCAGGCGCCCTATCTCGGCGCGCACGTCAGCGAGCCTGCGGCGCATCAGCTCCAGCCCAGTAGAGGCTTCGTTGTACTGATTGAGCGAAAGCACACCAGTGCGCTGCTGCTGGTCGAGGATGCGGTCGCGGGCGCTCTGCAGGTTGATCTGATAGGATTTGAGGCTTTCTTGCACCACTTCGGCGCGGCGCAGGATTTCGTCCCGCCTTAACATGTCGAGTTGGCGATGAAACGCCTCAATCAACACATTTCCCTTTTGCTGTGCCAGCTCAGCCGATGGGCCGTTGATTTCGAACAACATCAGCGCCGTCTCATCTATCAGCTTGATGCGAGGGGTGCCGAATTCTTCGAGCTTCATGCCCAGCACTTGGGCGGCGGCGCGCCTCACCTGCTCACTGCCAATGATTTCCTTGTAGATCACCTTGGGGCTCAGTGATGCGCTTCCGAAAGGGGAGCTAGGTGTGGTCTGGGCGTGGCCGATGCTTTCGACCTGCATGCTGACGCTGCTGGTCGATGTCGGTAGGATCAACGTCCAGCGGGTCGTATAGCTCGGCTTGGCGAGGGCAAGGTAGGCGCCGACGATCAACCAGATGATAGATGTCGTGGCGATGCCGCCGACCAGATAACGCCGCACGGAGCGCGGTGCGCGCATCGTTGCCACGACGATGGCGGCGACGGTTGCGACCCAGGCAAGGCGGATACTGGCCCGCAGCAATCGCAGCGGGGTGCGGCTCAGGCCATCCGGCCGCGTGGGCGGTGGTGACTGCCATTTGCCCGCGAATTCTTCGGTTGCGATCGTCATGGGCCTGTCCGGACGAATTTGGCCGTAATGACCAAACCTGACTATCCTGCAACGTCGTTTATTTATCGTTTATCCTCGCTTGGCGAGATCCTCAGGCTGCCTCCGATTTGACGACGCGGCCAGTGAGCCGTCCAAGCAATTCCGTCCATTGTACTAGATGACTATTGAAATGATTCACAACCGATCGGCGCGCTGCCGCTCCCATTTCCGGCAATTCGGCCTCAGAGAGTGCCAGGATCGCCTTCGCCAACGCCGCAGGCTCCTCGACCGCGGCAATAACACCGTGCGAGGGCGCGGCCTGTTCGACGAGGCCATCAACATTGGCAACGATGATGGGGCGGCCAGCCGCCCTGGCTTCCAAGGCCACAAGTCCGAAAGCCTCCCAGCGGGAGGGTATGATGATAGCATCGTGGGCGGCGAGAAAATCGCCCAAATGCTCGACGGCAGGTTCAATGCGCACGTCCGAACTGTCAGTGGCAGCACGTCTTAAAGCGACTTCGTCTGGGCCATAACCGGCGATATCGAGCGTCGCAGTTTTGGACGGCAGGAGACGCATGGCCTCGATCAGCACGTCGAAACCCTTCTGCCGGCAATAGCGGCCGTATGCGGCGAGCCGAAGCGGCCGGTCCGGACGCAGCGGCGCTTGCGCAAGATCGAGTAAGTGCGCTATGTCGACGGAAGGCTGAATGACAACGAGTCTCTCGGCGGGGATGAGGCTCGCCTCCTGCATCCAGCGGGCCTGTCC
This sequence comes from Hyphomicrobiaceae bacterium, assembly GCA_046154645.1. Taxonomy (GTDB): domain Bacteria; phylum Pseudomonadota; class Alphaproteobacteria; order Rhizobiales; family Hyphomicrobiaceae. The sequence continues at coordinate 15,989 of JBJXDZ010000150.1, read as the reverse complement.
GCGCGAGACCGCGACAACGACATCGGCGAGCTGATACGTCAATCGCAGCATGAGCCGGAAACGCTTGCGGCTCGGCACGCAGCGCTCTTCGAAATTTCGTGTGAAGGTATGCTCGACGAGCACGATCGGTTTGTCGCCGCGCTGCGCCCTCAGCAGTGTCAGGAATGGTAGCTTAGACCACGATGGCGTGAAGTGAACGATCGCGATATCAGCGTCGACCTGTGGCGGCAGCGGATGGCGCGGATTGACCAATTTTTGATCGATACTGAAGGACTTTGATAGCGCACGTGTCTGATCGGCCAGCATGCGATTGACACCGCCGACGGCGGCATCGTCGATGAGGTGGGTGATGGAGTACAAGTCAGGCTCCCATCGATTGAGTGACGTGGGAGCGCGGAGTCTGCGGAGTAGGATCAATGTCGCGTGGATTTACGAAGTCGCGCGCCCAAAACGCGAGCAGCGCTTGCAGCGCCATCGACGCCATGGCGAATAGTGCCACGCCGGTTGTCAAGTCGCGGGTGAGGCCGATTGCTAAAGCGGCGAGCGTCAGGAACGTCAGCAGCAGAGCGGCGGCGAGCTCAGCTGCAGGTCGGTCGGCGGCGCGCAGCAGTTGGGCACCGCTATCGAAGAATGGTTTGGTCGCAGCCGAAAGACATAGCAAAGCGACAAGCGTCACCGCATCTTGCCAGCGTGGCCCAAACACCAGCGGCACGTAGACGAAGCAGACGGCAGCCTGCGCCACGATCACGCCTGCAATCGGCAGGGCGGTCTTGCGGATCGCGCTGTCGTATCGATCGCGCATCTCCTTCGGCGCTCCAGCAAGCTTAGCGAGTTCGGGGTAGAGTGAGGTCGATAACGCGCTGGTCAGTGCCAGACTGAAGCCAATGCCGGCATTGAAGGCGAAGTAGTAGATTCCGAGCGCATCGACGCCGAGCATTCCCCACACCACAAGCTTGTCAAGATTTACACGGGCCGCAGCCAGGATTTCGCTGCCCAGGATCGGTACGGTGAAGCGGATCAATTCGTGACTGTCGACATAGCCTGCGGCTGGTTTTTGATGCCAAGTCTGGCATCGGCGCACGCCGATCAGCCAGATCGGCGCTGTTAATAATTTTGGCAATACGATTGCCCAGGCGCCGAAGCCAGCGATGGCGAAGGCTGCTGTCAGCAGGTTGTCGATGGCGACTTGAGCCACGCCGACGCCGGCAATGGCTTTGATCCGACCGTTCCGCATCAAGAGGTAAACCGGCAGCAGGCCGGGCACCATCAGAACGTAGACACCGGCAAGGCAGACGATCATGGCGAACAGGTCGGAGCGACCGCAAACGTGCGCGATCAAGGCGCCAGCGACGATTTGGAACACGAATGCAGTGCCACAGACGAACCAGCTTGCCCGATAAGCGGCGTTGCACGTGGCGTCAAGCCGATCGCTCGCAGCGCGCACCACAAACTGCCCGATGCCGTTATTGGTCAACACGCGGATCAGCTCAAAGCAGGTGATTGCAATCGCGGCAATGCCGAGTTCGGTGGCGCCAAGATGGCGCGCCAGAATGACTGTCGCGAGCAGCCGCGACAGTCTCGCGGTCAGTTCGGCGGCACCATACCAGCCCAGATTGCGGACAAGCCGGTCACCAGCGAGGCGCGATGCGCATGCTGAGAGCAGGGACGAAAGTTGAAAGGCCGCTGGCATTTGATGGTGTCCACTCGGTCGGGTCAAGGTGGTGAGGCGGCAGCAAGTACCGGTCCGATGGACAAGACCGGGCGCGGCCGTTTGGCCGTCGACTTGAAGACCGCATCCTTGATTGCCCCAAAAAGTGATGCCGGCGTGATAAGCGCGAGGCAGGAGAAGCCGAACGTCAGGATTGTGCGGGTCGGCTCCTCGACCAGCATGTGCGGGTGGTGGCGCAGCCCGGTTGCCATAAGTGACAGCGCGGTTGCGCCAGCACCACTAATCGCAGCGCGCCGTGCGAGGTAGCGGCACTGATAGGCTTCGGCGCGACGGCCGGCCTTTGCGACAAGGTCAGGAGCGATGCCAGCCAGCTTGTCGCGGAAGCGGCGCCAACTCGCGAATTGCTTGTCGACATCGGCCGACAAGCCGCCGCTGTTAACGCGATAATGGGTCAGTGTTTGCGGGATGCCACCGAACCGCCAGGACGTCGTGGCGATAATCCGGGTCCAAAGCTCGATATCTTCCGATTGCCGGAACGTTTCGTCGAACCAGCAGGTGCGGCTCGATCCATCCACCTCGATCGTGAACGCGATGTCGTCGACGGCGGCACGGCGCAGCACCGCGGCTGATCCATTGCCGACCGGATTGCGGCAGAACACATGTTCGGCGTCGATGTCATCGAGCTTCGGTGTCTGGGCGATGCCGAGGCTGGCGCCATTTTCATCGATGAAAAGCGAGGGCGCAAAGCTGACGCCGATGTCGAGGTTGACATCGAGATGAGCCTTATGGAGCGCGAGCTTGTCGGGGGTCCATAGATCGTCGGCATCGAGCAAGGCAATATATGAGCCCCGTGCTTGACGGATGCCGCTGTTGCGCGCGCCGGCAAGACCACGGTTGTCCTGCGTCACCATGCGAATGCGTGCGTCGCGGGCGATATAACTGTCGACAATGGTAGGACCGCGATCGGTGGATGCGTCGTTGACCACCACGATCTCGAAGTCGGCGAAGGTCTGGGCCAGAATTGAGTCGAGGGTCGCCGCAATATAGCGCTCGGTATTGTAGAGTGGAACTACCACCGTGAACGCGGGCACGTGATCATTCATAACGAAGGCTCCTCAAGGTGGCTAAGGCAGTATTGGCTAGGCGAGGCGCAAGGCACGCGCCGGCCAGTGCCGCTGTTTGCAGTGGCGAATGAGCGGCGGTGCGCGGAGACGCTGCGATGGCGCGAGCGAAGTAACCGCGCGCGACGTGTCCCGGTTGTCCGGTGCGGATAGCGCGGCGCGTCAGATAAAAGTGCATGCGAGAAGCAGCGCGTGGCTCGTGCTTCTGCACCAGTGATGGTTCAAGCTTGCGGGCGTGCTCGACGAACACTTGCCACCCCGCTAACATGCGCTCGGTGCTTGCTGAAAGTCCTCCCGGACTGGTTCTGTACACAACCGTCTGGCGCGGAATTCCGCGCACCAGCCATTTCGAACGGATGACGCGAAACAGCCACTCTTGGTCTTCGGCATGGCTCATGTCCGTTCGCATTAGGCCAGCATCATCGAATACCTGGCGGCGGGCAACGATCGACGAGCAGGTCGCGGTTGGATTGCAAGCCAGGATATCAGCAAGGGTGACGTCGCTTAGCCACGTCCGGGTGGTCTCACCTGTCGGCAAGCCAGCCTGATCGATGATCGTGCAGGGCGAAAAGCTGACACCCAATCGATCGTCGGCCGCCAGTGCGGTCAGGTGGCGCTTTAGATGATCTTGTTGCCACAGGTCGTCCGCGTCAAGGAAGGCGACAATATCGGCAAAACTTTCAACGACACCGCGATTGCGTGCCACCGACGGCCCGCCGTTGGCCTGTTCGATGAGGCGCAGTCGGCTATCACTGGTAGTCAAGCTTCGGACGAGATTAGCGGTGCCGTCCGTCGAGCCATCGTCGATCACGATCATCTCGATGGCTGCCTCACATTGCGCGCGCACTGAGGCGATTGTCGCCTCAATGGTTGCGGCTGCATTGAAGCAGGGAACGATCACCGACACCTTGGGATGGTTGCTCATTGCATCATTGATTGACTGTGTCATATGTCCCGCCGTCAGTAGGCGTTTTTGTGAACGAGGCCGAAGACGGGTGTTAGCAGCAGGATCTTAAGATCAAGCAAGAACGACCAGTTCGAGATGTACCAAATGTCATGCTCCACCCGCCGGGCCATTTGCTCGGCATCTTGCGTTTCACCACGAAAGCCATTGACCTGTGCCCATCCGGTGATGCCCGGTCGAACCTGATTGCGGCCATTGTAATTGGCGATCAGGTTGCCGTAGTAGTCGTTGTGCGCGACAGCGTGCGGTCTGGGACCGACAAGCGACATGTCGCCGAGTACGACGTTGATGAGCTGCGGCAGTTCGTCGAAGCTAGTCTTGCGAAGGATGCGGCCGACACGGGTGACGCGCGCATCGCCTTTGGTTGCCTGTTGCACGACGGGGCCGTTTTCCATGACCCGCATGGAGCGGAATTTCCACACGACGATCGATTTGCCGCTCACGCCGTGACGCTTCTGGCGGAAAAACACCGGCCCTGGGCTATCGAGCTTGATAGCGGCAGCGATGAACAGAAACAATGGAGCGGCGCAGACCAAGGCTATGATGCCGATAGCGCGATCCTCTATCATTTTGAGGATTACTCCCCAGTCGCGGATCGGCGCGGCATGCACTTCGACAAGGCGGGCGCTGGCGAGGTGCGACGGCGGCGAGGGGCTCTTGAGCGATCCGACTGCGGGATCGACCTTGACGCTGATGCGAACGTCAACAGGAAACTGCTTCAATTGCCGGGCAATGGCGCTGGTGCGTTCGACCGCGCTTGGTGGGATCGCCAGTATGATCTCGTCGATCAGTCCCCGGCGGACGAGATCCGTCAAATCGCCGACGCCGCCGATCACAGGAACTCCAAACAGTTCCACACGCCCGACCGTGCAGCGATCCTCGAACAGGCCGGCGAAATTGTGGTCGCTTGATTGCCGAAGCTCCCGGCAAAGCTTAGACGCATCTGCGCTCACGCCGTAGACTGCAGTATTGATTCGTAACCTCAAGCCGATCGCGTCAAAAGAAAGTATTCGGGCCAACGCATAGGAAGCGACGGCCGCGGAAATGCCAGCGCCGCTGATCCAGAGAATCAACAGTTCCAAGTTCGCCGAAAAGGTCGGAGCATTGGTCGAGCATAGGAGTGCGAGTGCATACGCTGCGACTGTGATCGCACAGATCGCGTAAGTCCCCATATTACATTTATGACCCCGGCGCACGAGAAAGGCCAACAGCAGAGAGAGTGTTCCGGCGGCGGGCAGCAGCGATATCAGGATTGCGGACTGTTCTTGGCTTGCTATGCGCAGCGAAACCGCGCTCCATGTCGCCAACGCTGCTCCGCCTGTTGATATACTGCACCAGGCGATTATCGTCAGATCGGCCACGATCTTGCGCGACCAGGATTTCACGCGCGGCCTTGTTTTAGGCGTTCTATGCAATACAGCCTGGTCCGGTAGTGACAGCGAAGTTTGCGCAAGTGCAGCGATGGCAGACATGGAACCGAACTCCGGTATTGAACACAATGCTGAAGTTGCGCTGTTGGATCAGGTTGTGAATTGCTGATTGAACGATGCGGGCGCAAAAATGCGCAGCCGCGCGAGGCGAGCGAGGAACTCAATGTTGCCGAGCAGATAGCGTTTCGCGAGCCGCCGCGGCTCCATCGCCAGCCGCCACAGCCATTCGCAACCGAACGCACGGATGAACAGCGGCGCACGCGCGATGCGACCGGAGTAGTAGTCGAACAAGCCGCCGACGCCGATGATCACGGCAGGCGATAGACGATGTCGATTGCGCGTGATCCAGAGTTCCTGTGAGGGCACGCCCAGTCCGACAAGCAGGATCTCGGCGCCGCTGGCATTGATCCAGTTAATGAGCCGATCTTCCTCCTCTTTGCCCTTGATGAATCCGTGATGGGTGCCCGCAATGGACAATTCGCCGTATGCAGCGGCCATGTGAGCCGCAGCGCGATCGCCGACGCCCGACTGCCCGCCGAACAGGAACATGCTGACACCTGCTTCTGCCGCGGCCGCGCAAAGCACCGGGAACAAGTCGGTCCCGTTGACATTTTCCTTGAGCGTGATGCCACCGGCGAGAGCAGCCAAGCCGACGCCGCTGCCGTCAGCGAAGATGCGATCGGAGTTGTCGAGCGCGTCGAAGTAGGCGTGGTCGCGCGACATGACGTTGACGCAGTGGGCATTGAGGAATGACACTTGCGTGCCGAGTCCACGAATGGCGCGATCGACGATCCAATCCGCGGCTTGGCAGACCGTGGTATCGAAGATCTTGAGGCCGAAAAGACGAACATTCCGTCCGCCGTCCGCGGGTCGCGCCGGCCGAACGGAATGTCGACCGCCTGCCTTGATGGATCGCGATTTAAACCAGGTCACGTCGGAAGGCGCGTATTTCGACTTCAATGGCATCGGCGCGGTGCTCAATTCGACGCGAGCGATCGACGGGGCGGGGCGTGCGGCGGCGTTGGCCATCTTCAGTGCTCCTGAGTGTGCGGTGCGAACTGGGATCGCGAATGCACTCTCAAGACGCGTGCCAACTTGCTGACCAAATAATCACATTGCAAATCAAAGACTTGTCGCGTTAATCGAATGTGAATAATCGCCCATTTCCTATTTTGCAAAATGCACTTGGCATTCTGCATTGCAATGCGCGAAGCCACTCCCGCGCGCACGGATGACGTAGCGGTTGCGTGCAGCAAAGACTAGAAAACTGGCGGGCTATTCTTGACCGCCGTTTCAGATCCCGCGGAGAACTGGCATCAGCCGTTGGCGCGCGCCTGCAGACGTCGATACAGCGTCGAGGGACTGACTTTCAAAAGTGTCGCTGCCTTTGGGATTGATCCATGGCAGTGGGCAATCGCTGACTGTATGGCGCGGTCAATCAGCTCATCCAGCGGCAGTACGACATCATCCGACGCCGTGGCACCGGACGACTGCGATGCGGCGATAACAGCAAGTGACGATGCGGTGGTGCCTACCTCGCGTACCGCCCTGATCTCGGTCGGGAGCATGTCGAAACTGACAACTGGGCCTTTGCCAAGAACGACGATTTTGCGAACTACGTTCTGCAATTCGCGTACATTTCCGGGCCAGTGGTAGCGCAGCAATGCTTCCTGAACATCGGGGGCAAATTCCACGAACTCTTTCTCGTCGTCCAACGCATATTGCTTGAGCATGACGCGTGCTAGCAACAACACGTCCGCTTCCCTGTCGCGAAGTGGGGGTAACTCAATGGGAATGACATAAAGTCGATAGAAGAGGTCCTCGCGAAAGCGCCCCGCCGCTACCTCTAGCTTTGGATCACGATTGGTCGCGCAGACTATTCGGACATCGACTGCGTGCACGCGGTCATCTCCGATCCGCTGTACCTGTCCTGTTTGCAGGAACCGCAGCATTTTGGCTTGAAAAGCTGGCTCCATTTCGCCGATTTCGTCGAGGAAAAGCGTTCCTCCATCAGCGCGCATCGCGGCTCCCAGGCGATCGGTAGTGGCGCCTGTGAATGATCCCTTTAGGTGACCAAAGAGCTCGCTTTCTAAGAGATCGCGCGGGATTGCTGCGCAATTGAGAGGCACGAAAGGACCTTGACGCCGTTTCGATAAGTGGTGGAGCGCTGCCGCACAAACTTCTTTTCCGGTGCCGCTCTCACCAGTTACGAACGCCGTCGCCTTGGACGGGGCCGCGCTCTGTATCATCCGATATATCGCCTGCATAGGCAGGGACTGGCCGATAAAGCCACAAAATTGGTCACGGCCAAACTCCTCCCTCAGCGACTGGACTTTGTCTGACAGGGATCTTCGCTCAATCGCGTTTCGCACAGTTACTCGCAGCCGATCTGCTGTGCACGGCTTCACGACGAAGTCAAACGCCCCTTCGCGCATCGCGTCTATCGCCAGATTGATCGAACCGTTGCTGGTGATCACGACTACTTCTGTCGGCATCTGTCGCCGCTTGATTTCGCGCAGAATGTCGAGTCCATTCATGTCAGGCAGATTAACGTCGAGAACAACAGCGTCCGGAGGCGACTCATCCATATGCTGAATGGCTGCCTTGCCCGTCGAAGCCACGAATAAATTGAGGCGATCACGAGACAGGAACGATAAGTAGGTCTGTGACAAGCTTGCCAAATCCTCGACAATCAGAACGGATGGTGTATTTCGCGCCGTGATCATGTGGCCCTTCTCGGATGTTGTCTTGCTCGACAGTTGGCGCATTGTCGGAACGCTTCAACGAGGTGGGCATGCCGCGATTCGATCATACCAGACTTATAGCATCGAATGGGGAAGTCGACAGGCTCGATCGGAGTGCATTTTCATTGCCGACCATAAATCGGCAATGGCTGTAGTCCCCGCGATGGCACAAGTCGATTTGCTGTCGACGGCAGCGGTTCCATTCCTGCGCTTAAGTGGCGCAAAGCGTCACCGATTACTCTAGACCAGAAACGCCATGTATGATCACCATCGAGAATCCGGAGCTGACTGGTGCCATGGCTCAGCGCAAGCATATGACGATGGAAGCGAACGGCCTCCAAATCAAGATTGTATTCATCGTGATCACCGGCCACGATATAGTATGAGCCAAAATGTTGGGCAGACGGATGGGCGGCGACGGCGCAGGTATAATTTGCCGCCTGCCATCGTAGCGGATCGAAATGACCAAATTTGTCGAGAAACGCTGTGTTAGTTCTTGCATTAGAGTGCTCTGGCGGCATTTCGGCATAAATCGCCGGACTGAGTGCCGCTATCGCAGCAAAACGATCCTGTCGAGTGAGTGACAGCCGTATGGCGCCATGGCCGCCCGCCGATACCCCCGCAATCGCCCGTGCCCCACGGCCCGATGCAACATCGGTCCTAGCCGCGAACAGCGGCTCCAATTCGCTCCAAAACATCGTCTCCATCAGGCAGTCGGGACTATCGATCCACCAACAGCCACCCGCCGCAGGCATGACGATTAGCATCGGCTGGATAGATCCATTTTCAATCAGCGCATCCGCGACCTCCTTGATCCGCCCTTCATCGGGCCAAGACCGTTCGCTTCCTCCCGCACCGTGAAGCAGATAGAGCACCGGAAATCGTGTCTCGCCTCTAGCGGCGGACGGTCGATATACTGAGTATTTGATAGTGCGGCCAAGGGCAACAGACGTGAATTCGTGGAACTGCACATCGCTTGCACGCGCCGTGCTGATAGTTGCCGCCGGAGAAAAGAGGAATGCGAACATCAGAGCCGACGCTAACCGCGCCCAATGCGGCATAACAGTCATCATGCGAGGGCCGAACCGCGAGAGGTCTCAGCGCGGTGCGCTAGTCGCTCCTCGCATGAAGAACGGGTGCGAGAGTGCCCACGGGCGTTGCCGAGGGTCGCGAGGAGTGCCAGCCCCACCAAGTTGCTACAAATTTGAAGCAGTAGCCCCTTGCCATATAGGATAAACACCACGCCAGCAGCATATGAAGACAGTGACGCCAACATGAACATTGTAAGGGGCTTGCGGCCCAATCCCCGTAAACCCACACCAAGAGGTGAATTCAGCCAGTTTGAATCGCGCGGCACGTACCACGCCGTCACATAAGTCAAGCACAGCACATGGGTAACCCGCCAAGGTGACAGGTAGGTCTTACTGACGTATCCCACGAGATCCGGTGGTAACAATCGAAACTCTCGCACCTCCATGATCGGTAGCTGTGCCCACGGAGCACTAAGGACGAATGAGAATGCCAAGAAGCCGATTGCGAAAATAAGCATCAGCCGGTACCTCGGCAGTCGTGTTTCACCTTTTGCCTTTGCTTCGCGCAGTCCGATGATCACGCCGATACTGAAGATCAACTGCCACGCAAAAGGATTGAAGAACCAGCCGCCCTGACGTGGTCCGGGCAGATTAATTTGGAGCGCAATAGAAGTTATCCAGATCACTATTGCTACTACTAGCGTCAGTTTGCGGCTATATCTGCCGAGTCGCAGCAATGCCGGCAGCCACAACAACAGCATGAGATAGAGAGGAAGGATATCGATAAACTCGGGCTGCAGCTGCAAGCTCACGGTGCGAGTGAATGCGGCCAGCGGATCGATTACGAACGGAGCAACTGCTGCATTGTGGAGCAGGCTGTTTTCGCCACTTAGTAAGGCAGCGGCTGCAATGAGTGCGGCAACCAGCAGAACCAATGCTAGGTGTGCGAGGTAGATTTGGCCTGCACGCTTGAGGATCATCGCATCACTTTGTGGGTGGTTGCCGTATGCGAGAGCTGACGAAACGCCAGCAAGCAACACGAATAATTCAGCTGCATCGCTGAAACCCATATTATGAAGGGTAAGGCGAGAAACGAAATTGCCCGGAATGTGATCGATGAAGATGCAAAGCATAGCTATGCCACGAAAAAAATCAATCCGATTGTCCCGCGTCTTTGCGTGGAGGTGTGTCGCTGGCTTAATGCTGCGTTCGTGCTGCGAGGCCGCCATTTGGTGATCTCTCTCGACATTCAAATGAGTTGGCGATGCCTGGCGTGCCTGCTACTCGACGCCGAGTCTAATCTGTTGTTACTGCATTTGTCTTAATCAATTACGCACGCAATTCCAGCACTTGCACTATGCGCACTCCAGCCTGGATAACGCGAGAATGCCGATTAGCTCCTGTGCACGCCATTGCAAATTGCGAAGCACATTGCCAGTATTGATTCGCATAACGCAAAGCACACGTCTATGAAATGATGTGCGTAGGTATAAGAATCGATGCTTTCTGGCCTCTTTGGCAGCCGGACGGAGGTGGCATGATACTTGGAGCGAAGCATATTGCCCTCACTCATTGGGCAGTATTCAGCTAAGGAGTCCGATCTTGTACGACCCATTAGATCACGCAGTCACGTCCGTCACCAAGCCGTCTGGCGCGACTAAAGCATCAACTCAAGATGCAACCAATGAATATCGTTCCGGTGGTGCGGTCGAGAGTATCCAAGAGGTTGCCTTAATGGACGATGGCGGCATTCTGTGTAGTGAACTTGTCGGATTCGGAATGGGACGGCGGTATTTGTCGGAAATTGATAGCGACAACCCTTTCGTTCATTGGAATGGCGCTTAAAATTTGTCCTTTCTCTACTATTAGCGCTCGGTGCGTAAAGCTGGATGGGGCCAATTCGGTTTCAATGAACTACAAGGTGAGAAAGGGGGTATCTCCTGTTGTTGGGAACTATATACCGGACGGTCCGGCTATCCGAGTTATGCACGCCGCGACGACGGCCTGCAATATGCCGACTTGAGTCACTGTCCAGGCGAGGCCGCTAACACGGGTTTCTCTCGCCGCGATGATATGTCGGTGATCTGACGACCGATGTGGGGTCACCGATTTTGGTGATGGTGTGCACCGGCGTGCAATACCGGTGCAACTTTGCGCGCCGATTGACAAGGATGAGTGGCGATAACAACCGTCGATTTAAGGGGTGTGTTCGCGTCCGACGGCATCCGCCGCGCGAAGCAAAAGCTGTTTGAGATTTGCGGGCTCGGCAGGCTTCAGGGAAAGGCCGGCGATGATCTCGGCTTGGCGTTCCGCGCTCACTTGTCCGTAGCTATTGAACGCGGTCATCACGCTTTCATGGCCGATGTTTTGGCTCCAGGCCTTGAATTCCTCGGGGCCGTGGCATACCCGCTGGCCAAGCTGGATCAACGTGTCGCGTATGCTGTGCGGGTTGAAAGGCGGCAAGCCCGCGCGTTCGAATGCTTCGCGGAAAATTCGGCGAATGGGGCTGGCGTTGCTCCAATGAGCCCGTTCAAGGCCGGTCGTTTTGAACCCCTCGCCGTGTGCCGCCTCCATCCGCGTCTTGGGGAACAGCGGATCGGTCGGCGCCCAAAGTAGATCGGATCGAAGCGTTTCCATCCAATCGGCGACAATCAGGTGCGCATTGCCGCCGACCGGGAAGAAGCAGGTGACGAAGGTCTTGCTGAACTTGGTCTTCACTTCCCGTGCATCGAGCAAGAGGCAATTCGCGCCAAGATCGATGTGTTTGACCTTGAGAGACGCAAGGGCGCCATCGCGGCAGCCGGTCAGCAGGGTGAGAGCGAGCAGGGCGCGGTCGCGCTTGTCGATCACGGATGCCGCCGGCATGGCGGCAATGGTGGCGTGAACCTGCTCGATCGAGGGGAAGGCCTTGGGGCGTCTCGCCGTCGCGATGCGCGCGTCCTTCTCGGAAAGATTGAAATAGTCGGCGTCTGTATAGCGGATGCGGGATTGATAGCCGGGCTTGTCGGCTAACCAGATGAAGAAGCTGCGAAGGGCGGTGAGCGTTCGGCGCTGGGTGGCCTTGCTCAACGGTGCGCCGGATGCGGCGCTAGCGCGGCTGCCGAGGTGCCGCTTGAAGGCGACTGCCTGTTCGATGCGGAAGCGCTTGAAGTCGCGGCAGCGCGTGTGTGCTTCGAAGCTGGCGATGGCGGCGGCGGCGGCGTCGATCGACGGAGCGCTGTAACGCTTGGCCTCCTTCAAATAGGTGAAATACTGACGCTTGATTCGCTCGTTCACCGGGTTGTGCTGGGTCATCGGCGGTCCTCCGTCGGCTTGTCACTGTTCAAGCTGGGCTGGGCAGATGCAGTTATTCGTTCCTGTCCCTGCGGAAACATGATCTGGCAGCGGCCGGCGACGGCCTCGACCTTCGCAAGGCTGACTTTGCGATTTGTCCATGCGTGACAGACGCTGCAGAGCCCCTTCAGATTGCCGAACTTCGCCGTGACGGGCGTGTAATCGAGCATCATTCCGGCTGGCAGCCGAGGTGTTCTGCAGCGCAAACAATAGAGGTGGTCCGGGGGGCAGCGGACCCGATTTGCTTTCTTGCGGCGATCGAGGAAGGCGCGCAAGTCGCGGCCGAGGATCAGCCAAGGACGCTTGTCTTGCATGTACGGCAAGCCTGCTTTCAACCATGCATGCACGGTGTTGCGGTGGGCGCCAAGAAGGTCCGCCGCTTCCCATATCGTGTAGCTGTGATTGAGCTTCACGCGCCGCGCGTCAAAGGTTCGCGGCATCCGCTCATGCCTCGTCTGTGCTAAACAGGCGGCGAATTTCCTCGACGCGCCAAACCGTGATGCGCGGGCCGAGTTTAATCGGCTTCGGAAAGCGCCCTTGTTTGACACCCGCCCACCACGTCGACTTGCTGACCGGGATCGGTCCATTGGGAGCGAGGATCGCGGACAGGCGAACGAAGCCGGTTGCAGGTAGCTGGGGCGGTGATTTCATGGTGCGTCTCCATCCGGTGGCGAATGGAGACGTGCTAGGCGATACACGGATAGCGTTGGCCGAGTTCGGTAATCCTAATCCGAATTCGGCTTCGGATCGGCTTCTTCGTGGGCAATCTCGATAGATTCTCTGATGTGCTTCAAGACTGTGCCTTCATCGATCGTGAGGCCAATATGTTGCACTGCCGCGACAATCTTGGCTGTTGACGTTTGGCGTAGCGCACCTTGCTTGTAGCCGTAGGCGTATGTGGCCATCGCTGCGATCATGATCTGAAGCGTCCGGTGCTCACGAGGATCAATGGCCGCTGGGTTCGCATAGCTGTTATCGGGCGCCAATGGGCGCTCATTCCGCAACTGTGATCCGCGCTTAAGTTCGATTGCGGCAATGGCTTCGCGAAGTTCGGTCGGTAGCGGTAGATTGATCTGATCAGCCCAAGCCGATACAAGCGAGGGTCGTAAAGGGTGTTGAAGGTCGGCAGCCTGCACGGCGCGAATTAACAGCGAGTGTCTCTCAGAAAACTTCCTGCCGAATTCGTCGCGCTGGTAGGGTGCGATCGTGCCAATGTTCACGTAATCTGGATCGCAGTTCAACCAAAGTGCAGCGGCCTCTAAGATGGTCCAAGATGCGCCGATTGACCAGAATCCGATCCTGGGCCGCACATGCGGCAGGCCGAACAGTGGATGTTGACGCGCCCCCGGTGTAACCAACTCACGTCAAGCTCCGAGCGAAGGCGCCATGGCTGTCATGTTGGCTTGCACTTTGATCACGCCGTGCCTCCAGGCTGGTAGCCGGCGGCTTCGCATGGCTTGTCGGCGGGCCAATATCCGAGCTTGGGCAGGTTCACGAAGCGCGTCGAACGGCTCATCTTCGAGCCAAAATTGGCGCGCTCGTCGCTACCTCCGATAGCCGTGCCAGTCGCTTTGACACGTTCAAACAGGGCTTGGCGCTGGAGCGGCGCACCGTTCTCTAAAAGAACGCGCATGGCGATGCGCTCAAGTTCGCCTTGCGGTACGGCTTTCGCCGGCTGGGGCGCGTCGGCCGAGAGCGAAAGCTGCGGTGGCTCATGAGCCGGTGCTGGTTCGGGGGCCGCAATCGGTGGACTAGATGACAGTTCCTCATACGTCGCGATGAACGAATCCAATCGCTCAAGTTCGGCACGCAGCTTGCGCGCTCGCTCGATCGCAATCTTGTATACTTCGTCGGCCATATTTCACCTGCTGTGAATGCAGACTTCTTGTGTTGCAATTCAACATGCAAAGGTGGTTCAAAGAGGGCAACTAGGCGTTGCCAACCGTTGTCAGCAGCTTGATCGCGCGACATGCTTGAACGGCACAACCTTCGCAGGACTGCCCGCAATCTGGTCGATCAGGTCCGCCCATTGCAGCATCATGTCGCGCCGCTCTGCGAGGTATTCGGCCTGATTGTAGCTCGCCCTCACCTTGTTGCGTTCCTGGTGGGCAAGTTGGCGCTCGATCACTTCCGGCCGGTAGCCGAGTTCATTGAGAATGGTGGAGGCGGTGGCGCGAAAGCCGTGAGCCGAAAAGCCCATGGTATCACGACCATTCATGCCCATGCGCTCAAGCGCTCGGTTGAGCGTCGTTGCCGTCATGCAGCCGTCGGGATTGCGGTAATTGGGGAATAGGTAGTGGCGTCCGCCCGTGTGCGTGTGGAGTTCACGTAAGAGCGTGACGGATTGCGGTGAGAGCGGGACGATATGAGGGTCGCGCATTTTCATGCGCTGGGCGGCGATCCGCCATTCTGCTCTGTCAAGGTCGAACTCCGACCATGGCGCTTCGCGAAGCTCCTTGGTTCGCACAAAGGTCAAGAGCATGAGGCGCAAGGCAATTACGGTCGTGCGATAGCCGCCGTATGCTTCAAGCGAGGTGCTGAAGGTGGTGATGTCGTCGCGGCTGAGTGGCTTCCTGTGTACCGTTCGCGGTCGGTGGATTGCTCCTATCAAGGTAGCGGCTGGGTCCGCGTCGGCTCGCAAGGTTGAGGCCGCGTAGCGGAAGATGGCAGAGCACCATTGACGGAGGTTGATCGCGACGCTGGCGGCACCGCGCCGTTCGACGCGCTGAATGATCTTCAGGAGATGAGCCGGCGTGACGCTGCGGATAGGCAACTTGCCGATTTCGGGGAAAACGTCGGTGCCCAAAAAGGTCTCGATCTGGCGAGCGTAGTAGGGCGTGCAATTTGGCTTCTTCTTGGCGATCCATTCGACAGCGACCGCCTCGAAGGTGTTTGCATTGTCGGCAAGGGTGTCGAGCAATTCGGCGCGGCGGTGATGCGAAGGGTGGATGCCTCGCTTTACGAGTGCGCGCGCTTCGACGCGTTTCTCGCGTGCAGCTGCAAGGCTAACGCTCGGATATTCACCAATCGCGAAGACGTTCTCCTTGCCTGCAATCCTGTAGCGATAGCGCCAGAGCTTCGCCCCGGTTGGTCGTACTTCCAGGTAGAGGCCGCCACCGTCCGTGAGTTTCAACGGTCGTGCGCTGGGCTTGGCATTGCGAAGCGCGGTGTCGGTAAGCGGCATGGAGCGGGTGTCCTGGGTTTTGATACCCGCTTTGGTACCCACTTTTTCATCGGATGCCAACGGACGCCACTGGCGTCAGTGGGAGCAATATCCAGCGAAATCAAGATTTTGGTGGATTATTTTGGACGTCGTCGAACCGCATCGGGCCGCGATGCTAGTTATCGATGAGCAGAATCATGGGCGTGGCACCGATCGTTGGAAATAGCGGCGTAGCGGGCGCCGGCGTGACGCGTCAAGGGTTCGAATGTCGGGGCCGGCACGGGGCGCACGGGGCGGACCCTTCAGCCCGGCAACCTCTTCGGCGCCATGAAGTGGCGCAGCGTGCCGGTGCCGGGAGCGATATCACGCCATCGGTTCGTGGTGAAATCGATCACCGCCGCGCCGCAGGTCGGGAACTTGATGCTGAGCAGGCGGCGCAGGGCGATGTCGCCGGCGCCGCTCAGCATGTGGGCGAGATCGTGGATGCCCGGATCGTGCCCGACCAGCATCACATGGTCGACCTTGTCGGCAAGC
>JBJXDZ010000149.1:0-3391 GCA_046154645.1 Hyphomicrobiaceae bacterium | reverse complement strand
CTGAAGGGGGAAATCTTGCGCCTTCGGCTCGATCTGGCGCGCCGGTTCTGGTTAAGAGAAAAGGTCATAGGGATTTGGAACGACGAGGGAATCGGGGGAATCTATAAGTTGGTGCGTGGTCTCATGGGGCAGTATGAAAACGCCGAACTCACGGCCCGCTACAAGGCCTTGGAAAAGTATCCTGCCGGTTCATTGGGACGGGTCTATTGGGAATATTGTCAAAAAAATGGCTTCGCCTTGCCCGGAGAAAAGGGTGGCGCTCCGGAACAAATTCTGTTTCACGATTGCGCCCACATTCTATCGGGTTACGGGACGGCCCCAGAGGAGGAGGTCCAGGTTGCTTGTTTTAGCGCGGGCTTTCAGCACCGCGACCCCTTTACCTTCATCCTCTTCGTCCTTCTGCAGTTCCATGTGGGTGTTCGCATGACGCCGATCACCGAGGCCAGGACGGGATTCTTCAACCCTGAGAAGGCCATGATCGCGGTGCGACGAGGTGCGGCGATGAACGTGGATCTGAACAATGGCTGGGACTACTGGCCTGTGATGGGCGAACAAGTCGAAGAACTTCGAAGGCGGTACAACATTCTTCCAGCGGAAGCATTCTATCCGTCGAATTTCGCAAATATATCGGAAAGGCCACGGCTGTAATGCGAGGGGCTCCACAAACAGACATCAGTCCTGGCCGGCGCCGATCTATCGTCATCTGCCGAGATGTCGGCAGTCACAAAGTCGTCACGGCGCTATTTCGATCTTCCGGAAACCGCGTTCGCTACTCACTAATTCCTTACTGTTCAATCGCTTACGAGCGCACCATCGAATCGTCGTCTGTCGGGAACAGTCTATGCCATATGCCGGGTGGGTAGACGATGTGAACGTGAACCCGTAGTCACGTTGAGAATGTTACAGGAGGGAGACATGAGAGGAGAGAAGAATCAGATCGCGTGTCGGCATTGGTATGACACGGTCATGGGTGGAAGGGGTCGGACCGTGCTGGACGACAGCGGGACTCTCGCGATCACGGCCTGGATCTGCGCGAAGTGCGGCGGAGTCATCGAAGAGGTCCGCATCGTGGTGCAAGGCAGAAAGGCGCAGCCACGTCCGATTCGATACGCCGTGGCGCCACCGCACTCAACCGGACGACCGGCGCCGGTTGCGCAACACGGGCTCAGAAACTGAAGTGGAACGGAGACAGTGGTCGGCTGGGGTGGGGTATGAAAATGGCGCTCAGTCCATCGAGTAAATCGACCGCACATGCCAGAGGTCATAAACAGACCGACCGGACGGTTGACACCAGACCGACCGGACGGTATGCTTCACTCATGAAACAGACAACATCAAAGCTGCAAGACACGCTTCTCGACGCCACCGAAACTGTGGTTGCCCGTCAGGGCATCGCAAACCTCACGCTCGACGCCGTCGCCGCCGAGGCGCGCATGAGCAAAGGCGGTTTACTGCATCACTTCCCGTCGAAGGATCGGCTCGTCGAAGCGCTGGTCATCCGCACAGCCGAAGGCTGGCGATCCTGTTACACCGAAGCCTACGAACGCACACCGGAAGGGCCCGGGCGCATGGCGCGCGCGCTCTTGGACCACTGCCTTTCTGACGCCAAGTGCTGGACAGAGGAACTGCGCCGCAGTTCCTCCGCGGTATTTGCGGCACTCGCTCAGAACCCCGCGCTGATCCAGCCCATGCGCGCGGTCTACGCCGACCTCCATCTGCGCATTGCCAAGGATGGCTTGCCGCCGGGCGTCGCCGAAGCGGTTGCCGCTGCGATCGATGGACTCTGGCTCGACTGGGTGTTGGGAATCGTTCCACTCGAACAAGACCGTGTCGTTCGAGTGCGCCGCGCGCTGGAGGACATGCTTGCCCACGCGACACAGGATCGCCGTTCATCCAAGGCCAAGAGTGCGCCGAGGAAGCGTTCGGGAGGGTGTCGCGTATGAATCGCCGGAGTTGGATCGGATCTTTTCTCCTACTCACCGCGGTCGTCTCGGTGGGCGTAGGCCTGGCGGCCTGGAAGTATACGGCCATACAGGCAGCCGTAGCCGCGTCCGCAAACCAACCGGAGCCGATGGAGTCGGTGACCGTTGCTTTCGCGAAGGAAATTGAGCACCGCCACACGGCCACGTCCATCGGAACTATTTTGGCATTGCGCTCGATTACCTTGCGTAACGAGCTCCCCGGCACTGTCCGTTATGTCAGTCTCACGCCCGGGCAAATCGTCGATACGGGCATGGTGCTCGTCGGGCTCGATGTGTCCGTCGAGGAAGCTGAACTGAAAGCGCAGGAAGCGCAAGCTGCCCTTACGCGAACGGTGCTCGCCCGCAGAATGAATTTGAGTCATGACCGTGCCACGACCCAGGAGGAAGTGGATCGTGCGCGGGCAGACCTCGATATCGCGTTGGCGCAGATCGCGCGCACCAAGGCGATCATTGCCCGCAAGACCATTCGAGCGCCGTTCCGTGCGCGAGTCGGCATGGCGGACCTTCACCTTGGTCAGTATCTGAACGAGGGCACTGAACTCACGACGCTGCAGGGTATCGACGACGCCGTGCATGTGGACTTCACAGTCGCGCAGCAGGTCGCCGCCGGCCTGCGGGCAGGCGACAGCGTCGAGGTATCCGCCGCCGGCCAATCGTCTCCAATCTCTGCCAGAATCGTTGCGGTGGACGCGCGTATTGATTCTACGACTCGCAACGCCACGGTGCGCGCGAGAATCGAAGGCGCGGCCAACGCGCCGTCTCCCGGCTCTTCGGTGCGTGTTCGAGTACCGGTCGGCTCGCCACGCAAGGCGGTCGCGGTTCCTGCGAGCGCAATGCGCAAGGGGCCTGGCGGCGATCAGGTGTTCGTGATCGAGTTGGACAAGAGCGGCAAGACGCGTGCGCACGTGCGGCCGGTTGAGAGCGGCGCGATGCTCGGCGATGAGGTGGTGATTCACGCTGGGCTATCTGCCGGTGAACAAGTAGCGGTCTCTGGGTCCTTCAAGCTGCGAGAAGCCGCGCTTGTCGTGATCGCCGGCAGCCCAGAGGATAAGAGCGGATCGGGTAAGATGGTCGTCGGCGAACGCTGAGGAAATCGGAATAACAGAATAAGGACATCCGCATGCGCTCGTTTACCGACATCTTCATCAAGCACCCGGTGCTGGCGATCGTCGTGAATCTCGTGATCCTGCTCGCGGGGTGGCGGGCGCTGACGACCCTGCCGTTGCAGCAATATCCAACGATCGAAAGCTCGTCCGTGGTCATCACGACGGTCTACTACGGTGCCAGCGCCGAAACCGTCCGCGGTTTTCTCAGCACGCCGATCGAGCGGGTCGTCTCCGCGATCGGCGGTGTGGACTATGTGGAGTCGACCAGTCGAGCCGGCGTCAGCACCGTCACGGTGCACTTGA
>JBJXDZ010000148.1:0-52212 GCA_046154645.1 Hyphomicrobiaceae bacterium | reverse complement strand
CGGTGGTCAATCCGGTGGCTTCGGGTGCCGCGGCCTGTCCGCGCCTCGATTTGCCTCGCGAAGACGACTCCGGTCGGACAGGCGAGACGCAGTATCCGCGAGAAACCGCACCCGGGGATAAGTTTGGAGGCACCCTCAAGCGTGATTTTTTCGCGGTGGTTAATCGAGGTTCCCCCGTAGGGCGCAATTGGCCGGCAGGCCGTATTGCGCCGCGGCTCGCGCTGGCCACGACCGAAACGGCGCTGCAGCACTCGTCCCCTCTCCCCATCGTTGCGCTTGATGGGGAGAGGGTTAGGGTGAGGGGCGGCCGCTTGCTCAGGCCGTTACCGCAACCGACCTCTGGCCTGCCAAATGCGCCGCGCACAGCCCTGGAAAACCGTCCGCGCCCGTGTGCTGCGGGCCAACGATACCTCTGCCGAGTCAAAGCTCTGGGGTGAACTGCGCAACCGCCAGCTCGCGGGCTTGAAATTCGTCCGGCAGGTGCCAATCGGACCCTACTTCGTTGATTTCGTGTGTCGCGAGCGTCGCCTCATCGTCGAAGTGGATGGCGCCACGCATGGAACCGACGCCGAAATCGCGGCCGATGCCCTTCGCGACGTCGAATTGCAGCGCCTCGGCTATCGCATCTTCCGCGTCACCAATAGCGACGTCTTCGACAACATGGACGGCGTGCTCGAGACGGTGCTGGATTTTGCAGAAAGCGGTGACGAGCTTTAAGGCCGGCACAAGCAGCCGCCCCTCACCCTAACCCTCTCCCCGTTGAAGTGCAGCCAACGGGGAGAGGGGACGAGGTTGTGGCATCGCTGCGGATCACTCGCGCCAATTGCCGCCCGTTGAAGACAGGTCCGCTGCTGCAACTGCATCAAACGGCGAGGAAACGGATGTAAACGGAGACGAGACGGGCCACAACCAGAAGCGGACGAGGTGCCCACGTCCCTTTTCCCCGCTGCCCTGCACTTGCAACGGGGAGAGGGTTAGCCCCGGACACTTGATCCGGGGGAGGGGCGGGTGCTGATGAATTTGCCCCAGATGACGTCACGTCCGCAGTTGCGAGGGCCTCGTGCGCTGGCGGATCGACTGGGGCCAAATGCTATACGATGATGCTGCTTGCGTCCCAATTCTTACAATATTCATTGAGTGAGCGCCCGAGACCGTCCGCTCCGGCGAACAATGTTCTGGCGTTTACATTCATTGCGTTAAGCTTGACCATTGCAGGCCCCTTCAATTCTTTAGGTACGACTATTTTTGTCAACGCCCCAGCGCCCGCTTTCGATAGTACCTGCTCGTGATCTGCCAGTGGATTTGTGCAGAGCATAAAACGACCTTGCTGAGCCTCGATGCGCTCATTGCTGCTACGCGTTTGCATCAAAACCACCATTTCTTCCGAGTGAGCATCAACCATCAATACTGCAACGTTCTTTATTTTCTGATGCTCGAATCTATTTTCCCAATATTGATTGATCTTCCCAAAATCGGCCAACCAGACCACACCATCGATATCTTCATTTTCAGAGCACGCGAAATACAGCGCTACCCAGGGCGACATACTCCAATCCAAGATCCTTGTTGGTGCTGAGAAATGTTGCATTGTTGGGAGCCAGCCCAAGAAATCGATACCCTGGTCTGTTGGAAGTAGAGTTGCCAACAATTCGATAGGGAGTATCGTTCTTGCAGAAACCGCAAACTTGTTCACTGCCTCTCGTTCTAATTGCAATGCTTGTGAACGAGATAGTTTTCTTTTGCAAGCAATCCGCCCAAACGAGGTGGCGAGGCCCCAGCCCGAATCTGACTGACCTCGAAATAAACTCTTCGGGTGAAGCGTCATGCTATTCGATTTTTCTGCGAGCTCGCTGAAGAGTTCGGCAACAGCTGTCATGGCCCCACTCCCTATTCACACTCTCACCCCTGCCCGCCACCACCAGCCTGCCCCACGAGCCGCTCGCGGAGATAATCGAGCTGGTCGAAATTGCCGTATTTTATTTGCAGGACGCCGCTTTCGCCGGAGCCACGTTTTATTTCCACTTTTAACCCGAGAATATCGGCCAATTCTTTTTCGAAAGCGCGGGTATCGGCGTCTTTCTCGCGGGCGCGGCGGGGCGTGGTGCCATTCTCCAGCGCCTGCACCATGGCCTCGACGGCGCGGACATTCATATCCTGCGCCACGATTTTATCGGCGAGTTTCTCGGCGTCCTCACGGCCGACCAGCGCACGGGCGTGGCCGGCGGTGAGTTTCCCATCAGAAACCAAACTGCGTACCGCATCCGGCAATTTCAACAACCGCAGCGTATTGGCGACGTGACTGCGGCTTTTGCCGATGACTTCGGCCAGCATTTCCTGCGTGTAGGAGAACCGCTCCATCAGTTCGCTGTAGCCCGACGCTTCTTCGATGGAATTGAGGTCGGCGCGCTGCACGTTCTCGATAATGGCGAGCTCAAGCGTTTCCTGGTCGTTCAGGTCGCGCACAATGACCGGCACCGTATGCAGGCCGGCCAGCTGCGAGGCGCGCCAGCGCCGCTCGCCGGCGACGATCTCGAAGCCGCCATTGGGATCGGGCCGCGCAATGATCGGCTGCACGAGGCCTTTCTGGCGGATCGATTCCGCCAGCTCGGTCAAATCCTCCTCGCGGAAGGACTTGCGCGGGTTCGACTTGCCGCCGCGCAGCATGTCGATGGCCACGATCTTCTGTTCGCCCTCGGGCGGCAAGCGCGGCTGGCTGGTATTGGCGGGCTGACCAATCAGCGACGCAAGGCCACGACCCAAACGGCTGCGTTGCACTGGTTCAGACATTGGTCGTCGCTCCCTTGGCGCTTCTTGCGTGTTCGCTTCGCGAATGGGCTGCCGCCCACCCGCGCCCGGGGATACCCCGGACCCCCTTCTTCTTATTTTCCAGAGACCTACGCGGCCTTGTACTGACGCTCGCGCTCGATGATTTCACGCGCCAGCCCGATGTAGGCGACACTGCCCGGGCAGCTCTGGTCGTAAACCAGGATCGGCTGGCCGTGCGAGGGCGCTTCCGCCACCTTCACGTTGCGCGGGATCATGGTCTGGTAGACCTTGGCGCCGAAGAACTGGCGCACGTTGTCGGCCACTTCGCGCGACAGGGAGGCGCGGGCATCGTGCATGGTCAGCACAACGCCTTGAATTTCAAGGCCCGGATTGAGCGTGGCGCGGATCTGATCAATGGTGTCCTTGAGCTGCGAAATGCCTTCGAGCGCGAAAAATTCGCACTGCACGGGCACCAGCACAGCGGCGGCGGCCACCATGGCATTGAGCGTCAGCAGGCTCAGCGACGGCGGGCAGTCGATCAGCACGTAGGTGACGCCCTCGGGGCCGGCCGTCCGCTGCTCGGCGGCAAAGCGGGCGACCGCGTCCCGCAGCAGGTAGGCGCGGTTCGGCTCGGCCATCAATTCGCTTTCCAGGCCCACCAGGTCGGCGTTGCCCGGCACGATCGAGAGACGCGGCACCTTGGTCTGAATGCGGGCCGCGGACAGTGTGGCGTCGCCCACCATGACGTCGTAGGTGGTCAAGGGCCGAGCGTCAGCGGCGATGCCGAGCCCCGTCGAAGCGTTGCCTTGCGGGTCCAGATCGATGATCAGGACGCGCTCGCCCACGGCCGAGAGCGCCGTGCCGAGATTGATGGCGGTCGTGGTCTTGCCGACGCCACCTTTCTGATTCGCGACGGCCAGAACCCGCACAGTCCCGAGGCCCGCTGGGCCCTGGGCAGACGGCGTACCAGTCATGTGTTCAACCCTCCGTCCTCGGCGAGGGGCACCGAATTTCGACGATGGCGCCCTCGCGATCCGTACAACTCGCATGCAACCGGGACGTGAACTGCCAGTGGGCCTTAGCGGCCTCGACCTCGGCTTCGGCGCCACGGCCCTTCGGGAACAAACCCAGGGTTTCCGGGCCGAACACCGGGGCCGACAGGGCCAGCAACTCCGCCAGTGGCGCCACAGCGCGTGCCGACACCACCTGGACGGAGCCAAGCCTACTCCGAGTCGCCGGGGCTTCGATACGCTGGCTCACGATCTCCACAGCGATCAGGGGCTTCAGGCCGGTCTTGCGGACCACTTCAGCCAGAAAAGCGCATTTCTTGATGTCACTTTCGACCAGCGTGACGCGTTGCGGCGGCTCCGAGGGGCGATTCTGGTCCTGCTCAGCGCGCAGAATGGCGATCACCAGCCCTGGAAAGCCGGCGCCGGAGCCGAAATCGACCCAATGGCCGCCCGGCGGGGCCAAGGCGTCGAGCTGTGCGCTATCGGCCATGTGGCGCTGCCAGAGTTCCGAAATGGTCTTGGGCGCAACCAAGTTCATGGTTCGTTGCCAGGTTTCAAGCAGCCCAGCGTAGATTTTCAGCCGTTCGAGCGTTTCACGTGAAATAGAAAAGGCCTGGGCGAAGTCCTTTGGACCCGAAATATGGACCTGGCTTGCCGGAGTTTTGGCCTTTTCGGTCATAGCGCCGCCCTGGCAACAGGGCGCGGCGCGGTCTTCTTGACGTGCGCCAGCAGCAAAAGCAGGGCCGCCGGGGTCATGCCGTCGATGCGAGCGGCCTGGGCAATCGACGCCGGGCGGTTGCGTTCCAGCTTCTGCTGCAATTCCACGGATAGGCCCGGCAGGCTCAGATAGGCGAAATCGGCCGGAATCAGGGTGCGCTCGTCCCTTTGCAGCACAGTCACGTCGCCGGCCTGCCGCTCGATGTAGGGGGCATAGTGGGCATCAACGATCAACTGGGCCACGATTTCCGGGGCCGCGGCACCTAGTTCGGGCCAGATTCGGGTCAAAGTTGTATAGTCGACATCCGGCAGGGCCAGCAAATCGAAGGCCGAGCGGCGGCGGCCGTCGCGGTTGATTTCTAGGCCGTGGCGGGCGCCTTCGGTCGGCGTCACGCTCAGGCTGTCGAGCATGGCGCGGCCGGCCGCCAGCGCCGCCTGACGTTTAATGAACGATGTTTCTCTCGTTTTTCCAATGCAACCAAGCGCTTGCCCTATGGGGGTGAGCCGCTGATCAGCGTTATCCGCGCGCAACCGCAGACGGAATTCGGCCCGCGACGTGAACATGCGGTAGGGCTCGGTGACACCGCGGGTGACCAGATCGTCGATCATGACCCCGATATAGGCGTCAGCACGGGATAGAATGACGCCATCGCCCATTTGGCGGCCCGAAGCGCGGAGCGCAGCATTGAGGCCGGCCAGTAGCCCTTGGGCGCCGGCCTCCTCGTAGCCCGTGGTGCCATTGATCTGGCCGGCCAGGAACAGTCCTGGAAGTTGGCGAACTTCCAAAGTGGAGGCCAGCTCGCGCGGATCGACATAGTCATACTCGATGGCGTAGCCGGGCCGAATGATGCGGACGGCCTCCAGGCCCGGCATGGTGCGCAGGAAGGCTGCCTGGACGGCCTCGGGCAGCGAGGTCGAGACGCCGTTGGGGTAGATGGTGTGGTCGTCGAGGCCTTCCGGCTCCAGGAAGATCTGGTGCGAGGTGCGGTCGGCGAAACGCACGACCTTGTCCTCGATCGAGGGGCAATAGCGGGGGCCGGTACCCTTGATGGCGCCGGAATAGACAGCAGACCTGCCGAGATTGGCCCGAATGATGGCGTGGGTGGCCTCGGACGTGTGTGTCACGCCGCAGGAGATCTGCCGGTTCACTATCCTGTCGGTCAGGAATGAGAACGGCACCGGCTCATCGTCGCCGGGCTGCATCTCGAGATCGGCCCAGTTGATCGAACGGCCATCGAGGCGGGCCGGCGTGCCCGTCTTCAGGCGGCCCATGGCCAGCTTTAGCGCCGAAAGGCGTTCGCCCAGCGCTACGGCCGGGGCATCGCCGACGCGGCCGGCGGGAATGCGGACATCGCCCATGTGGATGAGCCCGCGCAGGAAGGTGCCGGTCGTGAGCACGACCGCTGCAGCGCGAATGTCCTGACCTGTCGAGGTTCGAATGCCAGCCACCTGCCCGGCCTCGACGATCAGGTCGTCGACGGCGGCTTCGATCACGGTGAGCCCCGGAATAGCGGCGATTTCGGCCTGCATGGCCCGGCGATACAGCTTGCGATCGGCCTGGGCGCGCGGGCCCTGGACAGCCGGCCCCTTGGAGCGATTGAGCAGGCGGAACTGGATGCCGGCCGCGTCGGCCACGCGGCCCATCAGGCCATCGAGGGCGTCGATCTCGCGGACCAGGTGGCCTTTGCCGAGACCACCGATGGCCGGATTGCACGACATCTCGCCGATGGTGGCACGCTTGTGGGTAATCAAAGCCGTTGCTGCGCCCATGCGAGCGGCGGCGGCGGCGGCTTCGGTGCCGGCGTGGCCGCCGCCGACAACAATGACATCGAACTTCAGGGTGCTCATGGCGTGATCTTGGGTCAAAAGCCGGTGTGGCCGCGAGACGGGCCGACTCTGGGCGGATTGCCGGCCTTGTAGCGCATCGGCGGGGAGATGGCATCAGTGTCGTGTGTTTCATCGCCGGCGGGGCGCGCGAGGCGAAGGCGCTAAGTGCCTGATTAGCGAATCGAATCGGTGCATTGGAGTCCGCAAGCCCATGACTCGATTCCGGAATTTCGTTTCACGTGAAACGTCTTGACTGTTAGCGACTCATTCCCGACGGAGTCCACGATAGATTCACGCGACGTTCTCGGCTTACGTCTGTCGGGTCGCGCCGTCGATGCGGAGCATCGCCCGCAAAGACCGCGAAGCATCGCCAGAAATCCCGTGCAGGGCTTGACCCGACCTACGATCGAAGTCTCGCCACAAGAGCGTAAGGTAGGGTGCAATAGTGAAGCGTATTGCACCGCCACGATCTCCTGCGGTGCAATACGGCCGAAGGCGGCCTATTGCACCCTACCCATCTTCGGGTCGAGCCGTCGATGCGATCACCATGAACGCTTGCGTTCATGTCTGTGCCCGACCCGTGGTTCTGACCCCCTTGCCCGAGCGCGTTACTTGCCAATGCAGAAGCGGCCGAAGATGGCGCCGAGCACCTCTTCAGGATCGATATGGCCAACGATACGGCCGAGGGCATCCGCGGCCTGGCGCAGATCTTCGGCCCCGAGCTCGGGCGCATGCGAGGCTGACGCGAGATAGCGGTCGAGCGCGGAGAGGCACGATTCCAGGCCCAAACGGTGCCTTTGCTGGCTCGGAGGGGGCCTGGAGGCAGCGCCCAGGCGGGTTTTGACCTCGTTGGCGAGGGTGGCGGTGAGGTCTGTCAGGCCATACCCGCTGTGGGAGGACACTTGCAACGCAGAGGCAGGACTCCTGTCGTGCAAGTGTCCTGGTGCTGCATCGACCTTGCTGTAGATGGTGACGACCGGCGCACAGCCGGTGCTGATCTCCGTTGGGATGATTGGATCTGGGGCCGTGGCGTCGATCAGCCAGAGGACCAGATCGGCATCGCGGGCCCTTGCGAGGGTGCGACGGATCCCTTCCTGCTCGACGCGGCCGGTGGTCTCGCGGACGCCCGCGGTGTCGGTCAGGACCACGGAATATCCGCCGAGATCGAGGCGGACTTCGACCACGTCGCGGGTGGTGCCCGGTTCATCGGAGACGATCGCCACGTCGCGGCGGGCCAGCCCATTGAGGAGGCTCGACTTGCCGGCATTGGGCCGGCCCGCGATGACAACGCGGAAGCCGTCGCGGATGATCTCGCCGCGATGGCCATCGGCGAGGTGGGCGCGGATCTCGTCACGCAAGGCGCTCGCGCGGGTGGCGGCCTTGGACAAGGCGTCGGCCGCGACATCGCCTTCGTCGGAAAAATCAATGGCAGCTTCCGTCAGCGCGCGGGCTTCGAGGAGGCCGTCGCGCCAGCCGTCGTAGAGGCGGGCCAGCGCGCCACCAGCCTGTGCCAAGGCCTGGCGGCGTTGCGCCTCGGTCTCGGCGTCGATCAGGTCAGCGAGGCCTTCGGCGGCGGTGAGATCGAGGCGGCCATTGTCGAAGGCGCAACGGGCGAACTCGCCGGGCTCGGCTAGGCGGCAACCTGGCATGGTGCCCAGCGCATCGAGCACGGCGCGGATGACGGCGGCGCTGCCGTGCACCTGCAGCTCAGCGATGTCTTCGCCGGTCTCCGACTTCGGTCCGGGCAGCCAGAGGACCAGGGCCTCGTCAAGGACCTCCTTTGAGGCGGGATGGCGAACACGGCGCAGCGCTGCATAGCGCGGTTTCGGTCGCGGCGCTGCCATGCCGTCGAGAGCGGGGCCGGCTTGAGGGCCGGAGATCCGGATGACCGCGACTCCGGCTCGGCCATGGCCGCTCGAGAGGGCAAAGATGGTGGCGGTCTCGGTCATCTGTAGGCTGCACACTCGGTTGGGCTGCACGCGATTGACCTAGCGCATGACGCGGCGCGGGGCCAGCGCAAGCGCAGAGCGTGGTGCAGCTTGGCCGGGTAGCTGCAACTCTTAAAATTAGTTATCGTTCAATTATCGCTGTAGCAGCCCCCATAGTCGCCGCTTTCGTGGCACCGCGAAACGAGGTTACGATGCACCTCGTTGCGGTATGCGGAGCCGCGGGTCGGTGCGGAGGCGTGTCATGAAACCCTGGGACGGCATCATCAGCGAGGAGGAGCAGCGCGCCTATCGCGCCGCCGGGTTCGGCCGCCCTTCAGGCATGGGCAAACGGCCGGCGCTGCTGATCATCGATGTGCAGTACCGCACGGTCGGCACGGAGCCCAAGCCGTTCTGGGAAGCGATCAAGGAGTTTCCGACGTCCTGTGGCGAGGTTGGTTGGGCCGCCGTCGGGCAGATCAGCCGGTTGGTCACGGAGTTCCGCGCCAGCAACTGGCCGATCCTCTATCCCTATGTGTCGCGCAAAGAGGCGTTCGATACCGGGCGTCTCGCCGACAAAGTTCCGGCTCTCATGACCGTGGCCGAGCGCGGCTATGCCTTCGTGTCGGAGATCGCGCCGCGCGACGGTGACATCCTGCTGCCGAAGAAGCATCCGAGCGCCTTCTTCGGCACGCCGCTGACCAGCTACCTGATCGATCTCGGCGTTGACACGCTGGTAGTGACGGGCTGCACCACAAGCGGCTGCGTGCGCGGCACCGTGGTGGATGGTTTTGCCTACAATTTCCGCGCCGTCGTTCCACATGACGCTGTCTATGACCGCAGCGCCTCGTCGCATGCGGTGAACCTGTTCGACATGGCCTCGAAGTATGCGGACGTGATGACGACCACGGATACGCTCGCGGCATTGACCAAGCTGCGTACAGCGCGGACCGCCGAATGAGCCTCGATGTGCTGGTCATCGGTGCCGGAGCCTGCGGGCTGGCCGCTGCCATCGCTGCCGCGGACGCGGGCGCCGAAGTAGCGATCCTCGAGAAGATGGACCGTCCGGGCGGCAACTCGGCGCTGTCGACGGGATCGATCCCGGCGGCGGGCAGTCGCTTCCAGCGCGAAGCGGGCATCGATGACACGCCAGAGCGACTGGTGGCCGACCTGACGGCCATCGCTGGTGAATCAGATCATCCGACGTTATTGGCGCACCTGGCGCGGGAGTCGGCGCCAACCGTCGAATGGCTGATCGACCACGTCGGATGCCGGCTGAAGCTGGTGACGGCCTACAAGCACATCGGCCATTCTGTGCCGCGGCTGCATGCGCCGGTGTCGCGGCGCGGCCAGGATCTGGTGGATGATTTGATCGCCGCTGTGGAGCGGCGGGGCATCGCGCTGGCGACCGGCAACAAGGTCATTCGTTTGCTGGGCAGCAGCGATGGCATCACGGGCGCCGAGATCGAATTGCCGACCGGTGAGCGCGAGGTGATCGCCGCGGCCAAGGTGATCCTCGCCACCAACGGCTATGCCGGCGACAAGGCGCTGGTCGAGCGGTTCTGCCCCGATATCGCCGGTGCCCGCTATTTCGGCGCGCTCGGCAGCACGGGCGAGGCCATCCGCTGGGGTGAAGCGCTCGGCGCCGGTCTCGGCAACATGGCAGCCTATCAGGGCTATGCCGCCGTCGCCGATCCGCACGGCAGTCTGCTGTCATGGACCACGATCGAGAAGGGCGGTGTGCTGGTCGATGCCAATGGGCGACGCTTTGGTGACGAGAGTGCGGGCTATTCCGGTTTCACGCCCAATGTCATGGCGGCGGGGCCCGGCTGCGCGGCCATCTTCGATCAACGCATCTTCGACGTGGCCGCTCAGGAAGAGGAATTCCGCGAACTCGCCAACTACGGCGGCTTCAAGCGCGGCGACACGATCGAAGCGGCGGCGCAGGCGATGGGGCTCGATAAGGGGACCGTTGCGGGAGAGGTCGCGGCCTATAACGCTGCCGCGCGCGGCGAACAGCGCGATACTCATGGGCGCCGTGACTTCGGCCTCGCTCCACTCATCGGGCCGTTCTACATTTGCCGCATCGTGCCGGGATTGTTTCACACCCAGGGCGGCCTGATGATCGACACTGAGGCCCGCGTGCTACGGCGCGACGGCGTGCCGATTCCCAACCTGTTCGCGGGCGGCGGCGCAGCGGTCGGCATCTCGGGCGCGCGCGGCGCTGCCGGATATGCGTCGGGCAACGGCTTGCTGACGGCAATCGCGCTCGGCCGCATCGCCGGGCTCACCGCGGCGCGCGAGCTGGCAAAGGCGAAGGGCTAGACCATGGCACACCTCGATCTCATCGTGGCCGGCGGCCGCGCCGTGCTGCCGGGCCAGGGCCTCTCCGACGTGGATATCGGCATCATTGACGGGCGCATTGCCGCCATCGCCGCACCTGGACATGCCGGGACAGCTGCTACAACTCTCAACGCCTGTGGCCTCGTCGTCATGCCCGCCGCGCTGGACGTGCACCTGCATCTCGGCCACGGCAACGACATCGCACGTCCTCGCGTGCCCGGCGATGCGAACCGTGAAACCGCCGCCGCAGCCCGCGGCGGCATCGCGACCATGATCCCCTATTTGATGGCGAGCGAGCCTTTCGAGAGCATCATCGCCGACGTCGTGGCGGTGACAACGGCGGGCGCACGCATCGACTTCGGCTATCACTTCATCATCTCGACGCCGGAACAGCTGGCCGGGGTGCCGCGCTACATTGCCGAGCACGGCGTGCCGACGTTCAAGTTCTTCATGAACAACCGTGGTGGCGAAGGGAAGCGGCTTGGCCTGCCCGACATTGATGACGGCGCGTTCTTCAAGCTGTTCGAGCTGGCGGCCAAGCACGGCGGCATGGTGTGTCCGCATCCCGAGAACATCGAGATCGCCTGGGTGCTGCGCGATCGCACCATGCAGGCCGACCCGGAAGGTAAGGGTGGACTGGCGTCGTGGAATGCCACACGGCCGGCGTTCGTCGAAGGCGAAGCCGTGCAGCGGGCTGGCTATCTGGCGCGCATAACCAAGGCACCGGTCTACATCGTGCACACGTCCTCGAGCGAGGCATTGGAGGCGGCCAAAGCACAACGGGCGGCCGGCGCCAAAGTGTGGGTCGAGACCTGCCCGCATTATCTGACGCACGACATCACCTGGGAGGGCGGTGTGATCGCGAAAATCAACCCGCCCCTGCGCGAGGCCGCCGACCGCGAAGCGTTGTGGGCGGGCCTCGTGTCCGGCGCCATCGATACGGTGGCGACCGACCATGTGCATCGCGGCATCCAAGCGAAAGCCGGCAACATCTGGCAGGCCTCGCCCGGCTGCCCGGGCATGGAGACGATGCTGCCGGTGCTGCTCAGCGAGGGCCATCACAAGCGTGGCCTGTCATTGGCGCGCATCAGCGAACTGGTGGCCGGCAAACCCGCAAGGGCGATGGGGTTGGCGCACCGCAAGGGCGCGATCGCTGCGGGTCTCGACGCTGATTTGGCGATCATCGATATCGCTGGCGAGACGCGCGTCGACAACGCCACGGTCGCCAGCAGCGCCGGCTATTCGATCTACGACGGCTGGCGGCTAAAGGGCCGGATCGTGCACACGCTGGTGCGCGGGCGCTCCGTGCTGCGGGATGGCGTGCTCGATGACAGCGCCGTCGGCACGGGGCAGTTCCTGCGGCGTACGCTCAGCTGAGCCTGACAATCGACCCTTAAGCCTGCGAGGAGCTGCCTATGTCCACGTCCCCATCGAGCGCCGAGATCCGTCAGGCTGTGCTGGCGCAGAAGCAGGATGTGGAGCGCCTCTTCGATACGTTGCGGGCCGGCAGCCTCGACCCGGTCGGGCCTGGCGTCACGCGCGACACCTTCGGCGCCGGCGAGCAGTTCGGCTATCGCGTCATCGAGGAGCGCGCCACAGGGCTTGGCCTCGAGCAGCGCTACGATCATGCGCGCAACCTGTTCATGACGTTGCCTGGGCGTGACCGGGCGGTGCCGCGCCTGATGATGGGTTCGCATCTAGATTCGGTCGGCAACGGCGGCAACTTCGACGGTGCGGCGGGCGTCATCGCGGGTCTGGTGGCGACGCGCGCCTTGCAGTCGCTCGGCATCACGCCCGCCTGCGATGTCACGACCATGGCCATCCGCGCCGAGGAAAGCGTGTGGTTCGAGGTGTCCTACATCGGCAGCCGGTCGGCGTTCGGAGTGCTGCCGGATGGCGCGCTCGACGCACGGCGCGTCGATACCGGTCGCACGCTCGCCCAGCACATGGCCGAATGCGGCGCCGACATCGACGCGGTGCGGCAGCGCAAGTCGTCGCTCAACGCCAAAGATATCCGCGCCTGGGTGGAGGTGCACATTGAGCAGGCACCGCAATTGATCGAGGCTGGCCGATCCGTTGCCATCGGCACCGGCGTGCCAGGCAACTTCCGCTATCCTGAGATCAACATCCACGGCGAATGGGCGCATGTGGGCCTGCCGCGCCGGTTTCGGCATGATGCCGTGCTGGCGGCCAGTGATTTCGCGCTCGGCCTCGACGAGATCTGGAAGGCTGCCGATGCCGCCAAGCAACCCATGGCGTTCACGATCGGGCGTTTCTCTACGGACGCGCGCGAGCATGCGCTGACCAAGGTCGCGGGCCTGATGACGCTGAGCCTCGATGTGCGCGCCTACGACAAGCCGCATCTGTCAGCTCTTGAAGTGCAGGTCATCGCCTTGACTCGCGACATCGAAAAGCGGCGCGGCGTTCGCATCGATCTCGGCAAGCGGGCAACGGCCGATGTGGCGCCATCTAGTCCCAAGCTATTCCAGGATCTCACCGCTGCTGCGGGCGCCGTCGGCATTGCAACGATGCCGCTGGCGAGCCCTGCCTCGCACGACACCGCGACGTTCACGGTGGCCGGCGTTCCCTCGTGCATGCTGTTCGTGCGCAACGCCAATGGCAGCCACAACCCACACGAAGCCATGGAAATCGACGACTTCCTCGATGCCGCATCGGTGCTCAGCGTCTGGCTGGTGCGCGAGGCCCAATGAGCGGTGTAGGGGCTCAAGCCCTGTCGACATCGACCGGCGGATAATAGGGACGGTCGCCGAGTGCTTCGACACGGGCCCAGAACTGCGGCCCCGCAGCCAGACCGCTCGGCTCTTTCTCGGCCACCTGGCGCCAAATGTTCCAGGAGTCCGGATGCAGGCGGCTCGCGGCGGCGAACTGGACAGCAGCCGCGTCAGCATCCCCGCGTTGCAGCAACGCCTGAGCCAATCGGAAATGCGCATGCGCGGCGGCAATGCTGTCGTCCGGCAGCTGCAGGCGCGCGCGCACGGCGGTGGCATCGAGCACGTGACGGCTGGCAGGCCCTTGCAGCACCCAATCGCGCACAGCCGCCATGTAGGCCGTCTTGATCCGATCACGCTCGGCGATCTGGGCCGGCGCCAGTTGCCGCGTCACGGGATCGCGCAGCCGGAAGAGGTCGGACGAGCCGGCGTTTTCCGGCGGGCGCACGATCCGGCCCGCCTCGTCGATCCATACCGCCTGGGGCACGTTGACCATATTGTAGAGGTCGGCAACGTGGTGATCGCGATCGATCACGCACGGATAGGTCGGGCGGGCGGCCTCGATCCAGGGCCGCGCGGCCTCGGCCACATCCATGGCCACGGCCAGCACAGTGAAGTTGCGCGCGGCGAGCTCATCTTGAAGATTCTGCCACACGGGCAGATCTGTCCTGCAACCTCACCACGAGGCCCAGGTGGCGAGCAGCACCTTCTTGCCGCGCAACCTCGAGAGCTGCGTCGCCGCGCCGGCCGGATCCGGCAGGGCGAAATCCGGCGCTTCAAGCGACTGCAGGGCTTGCGAGCGCTGGCCTGCACCTGTGCCCAGGACCCAGATGGCGCCGGCGGCATCGTGAACGACGGGATGGCCCATATGCCGCCAGAAGCCCGCGGCATTGATGGCTGCGCCACGCACCAACTCATGCGCGCGGACCGGCGGCACCGGCACGCAGACCGGGCCCTTGCACAGACCTTCTGGCTTCATCATCCAACCGGTCGCGGCCTGCAGGTCCTCAGCCGAGAGCCAAAGCTGGTCGCCGTCGACAACGGCTGATGGACAGGCCGTCTCGGCCTGCTCGAAAACGACATGCGTGGCGGCCGTGAACGGCGAGGGTGCAGTGCTCATCGCGGTTGCTCCTGATGGGAGCAACCATCATGGCATGCGCGCCGCCGATGGTCGAGACTCGCCGGGCCACGGCGCTAGAGGGCGCGCCAGACCATTCACCGGCAAATCAGCACCGGCACCGGGCTTTGTGTGACCACCTTGTTTGCCTGGCTGCCGAGCAGCATGCGCGACAGACCGCGGCGACCGTGCGAAGCCATGACGATCAGGTCGCAAGCCTGCTTGCTGGCCGTGTTGACGATGCCTTCGGCCGGGTATTGATCGCGCACGTGCACCGTGTCGCAGGCAACCGCCTGCTTCTTCGCGGTCTCAGAGGCGCTGGCAAGGATCTTGGCGGCGTTGGCGGCGGCGCTTTTGTCATACTCCTCGACCGGATAGGAGAAGACGACGTCGCCGCTCGCAACCGATGTCCACGGCTCGGTCACGGTGACGATCAGCGCCTTGGCGCCGAGTGCCTTGGCGAGACCCACGCCTTGCTCGATGGCCTTTTGCGCCAGTTCGGACCCATCGGTGGCAATGAGAATGTGTTTGAACATGTTGGCCAACCTCCGTTCAGCTCACGTAGGGCAAGTTGAGCACGACGGGATGGTTGCGTTCCTTGATCCAACGCAAACCCGGCCTTGGCGCGGCTTGCGAAGCTGATCAGACACAATTTCACACATTTGATGACACGGCTGCCGCACGCCAGCAGCAGGATCAAGCCCATCATGTGACGACGGCAATTGGAGTGGCCCGCCATGACGTACAAGACAATTCTCCTGCATTTGCACGATATCCGCCGGGCGGAGCGCTTGCTGCGCGCCGCCGTCCCGCTGGTGCGCGCCATGGACGCGCATTTGATTGCACTGAGTGTGGTGCCGCCGTTCGTGGTCGTGCCAGCCGTGGACGGTATGGGGACAACGGTGTCGATCGACGCGCACCGGGAAGCCTACCGGGGCGAGATGGCGCAACTCAAAGCGAAGTTCCTGGATGCGACCGCGGCCCAGCCGCTGCGGGCGGAATGGCGCGAAGCCGATGCCCTGTTCGGCTCCGTTGCTGGCATGGTCGTCGAGCATGGCCGCTGCGCCGACCTGATCGTCGCCAGTCAAGCCGACCCGGACTGGGGCAGCTCATCGCTGATCGAGGATCCGGTTCGCATCGCCATGGAAAGCGGACGCCCGCTGTTGCTGGTGCCCAATAGCGGCGCTGTGACGCTGCCGCCGAAGCGCATCACGATCGCGTGGAACGGCCGGCGGGAAGCGGCCCGCGCGGTGTTCGATGCCCGGTCGCTGGTCCGACACGCCGACGAGGTCAATGTCACCTGGATCAATCCGGGACAGGACCCAGCTGCCGGCGACCTGCCAACGGCTGAAATCTGCGCCACCCTTGCCCGTCACGGCGCCAAAGTGCAGGCCTCACAAGCCACAGCCCCCGGCGCCGATGTTGGCCGCGAGTTGCTGCGCCAGGCCGCGGCGTTCGGCTCGGATCTGCTGGTGATGGGCTGCTACGGCCATTCGCGGCTACGCGAGTTCGTTCTCGGCGGCGCTTCGCGCGATGTTCTCGCCGGCATGACGCTACCCGTTCTGCTGTCGCACTGAACCCTGCTACCGGGAGAGCCTGCACATGTCCCTGAAACGCATTCGCCTGACCCTGGCGCGCGATCACGACTTTCCGAATGGCAGCCTGGATCGCGGCTATGACCTCATCGCTCCGATCGACGCTGACGGTCACCTTGACGCGGCGGAGTGGCGCGAGCACCGCGACCGCTGCCGCGTGCGCCGGTTCTGGCCTGGCCAACCGGAGGAGATCGGACGCCTGGTACACAAGCGCGGCGGCAGTCACGGCGCCACCTGGGCCTTCGACTATGATCCGCAATCGGCCAAGGACGACGAACCGGGCTTCAAGCTCGACCAGCACAAGCTCGTTCCCGGCGAGTATGTCTCGATCACCGAGCACGACGGCGTGCAGCGCACGTTCTTCATCAAGGCGGTCGTGGACCTGGATTGACGCCTGCAAGATCGGCTTGAACAAGCAGTGGAGAGTGGCATGACCGACGATCTTCGCCTGCAACAGGCCAAGCGCCATGTGGCAGCGCTTCGTGGTTTCTATATCCATCTCATCATTTTCACCTGCGTCATGTCCGGTCTGATCGGCATCAACGTGGCGACCAAGACGGCTTGGTGGGTGCACTGGCCGTTGCTAGGCTGGGGCATCGGCATATTAGGCCACGGGCTTGGCCTGCTGGCGCCCATCAGCCTGTTTGGCAAGGCGTGGGAGGACAAGAAGGTCAAGGACTACATGGCCAGAGCCGAGCTGCGGCCGGCACCCGATGGTGGGGCTGCGCCAACCACGGATCGCCGCGCGCCCTGACGGCTTCAGGTCAACGGTCCGGTCAGCCGGCCAGCTTGCGGCTGGGACACGGCCGGTGTCGATGCCGGGGCCGGCGTGATCGATCTGGCGACGGTGCCCGCCTGCATGGCGGGCCGCTTCAGACACGCCACCTGATGCCCGGGCGCCACCTCGATCAGCGGCGGCACCGTGATCTTGCATTGCGCGTCGGCATAGGGGCAGCGGGTGTGGAAGTGGCAGCCCGGCGGTGGGTTGGCCGGGCTCGGCACGTCGCCGGTGAGGA
This sequence comes from Hyphomicrobiaceae bacterium, assembly GCA_046154645.1. Lineage (GTDB taxonomy): Bacteria > Pseudomonadota > Alphaproteobacteria > Rhizobiales > Hyphomicrobiaceae. The sequence continues at coordinate 35,167 of JBJXDZ010000148.1, read as the reverse complement.
CGATGCGCTTGGTCTTGCGGGTCGGGTCAGGCTTCGGCGCCGCGGCAAGCAGGGCCTCGGTATAGGGATGCTGGGGCCTGGAGAACAGCTCCGCCTTGGTGGTCATCTCGACGATGCGGCCGAGATACATGACGGCGACGCGGTGACTGATGTGGCGCACCACGGCCAGGTCATGACTGATGAACAGGTAGGTGAGGCCCAGATCATCCTGCAGATCGATCAGCAGATTGAGCACCTGCGCCTGCACCGACACGTCCAACGCCGACACCGGCTCGTCGGCGACGATGACATCGGGATTGACGCTCAGCGCCTTGGCGATGCCCAAGCGTTGGCGCTGGCCACCTGAAAACTCGTGTACGTAGCGGTCGATGCCTTCGGGCCGCAGTCCGACGCGGCGGAAAATGTCGGCGACGCGCTCCTTGAGCTCCTCGCCCTTGGCGAGGCCGAAGTTGACCATTGGCTCGCCGACGATCTCGCCGGCCGTCAGGCGCGGGTTGAGTGAGGAATAGGGGTCCTGGAACACGGTCTGAATGCGACGGCGGTGCGCCCACATATCGGCCGGGCTCAGATGCGTGATGTCGACGCCGCCGACACGGATCTCGCCGGACGTTGGCTCGAGCAGTTTCATCACCGTCTTGGCGACGGTGGACTTGCCGCACCCGGACTCTCCGACAAGGCCAAGCGTCTCGCCGCGAGGAATCGAGAACGAAACGCCGTCGACGGCCCGCACGGCGCCGCTCTGGCGTTGTAATAGCCCGGTGTGGATCGGGAAATGCTTGACCAGATCGCGCACGATCAGCGGTGGATTTGAGACAGGCGCCGTCATGCGATCACCTCGGGGGCACGCTGCCACTCATGACATGCTGCAAAGTGGGTGCCGCCGGTGTTAGTGAGCGCGGGACGCTCGCTGGTGCAGCGCTGCGTTGCCAACTCGCAACGTGGTGCGAAGGCGCATCCGGGTATCTCGCGGGTCAGCGGTGGGACCAGACCACCAATCTCCTTCAGGCGTGGGCGGCGGCCGCTGGCCTCGGCCTCGAGATCCAGGCGCGGAATGGCGCGCATGAGGCCGCGCGTGTAGGGATGCAGCGGCTGGCTGAACAACTCACCGACGGTCGCCGTCTCGGCCATACGGCCGGCGTACATGACGATGACCCGATCACAGGTTTCGGCGACAACGCCGAGATCGTGGGTGATGAGCACGACGGCGGTGCCGAGCTTGCTTTTCAACTCTGAGATCAGCTCCAGGATCTGCGCCTGGATGGTGACGTCCAAAGCCGTGGTCGGCTCATCAGCGATCAGCACCTTCGGGTTACAGGCCAGCGCAATGGCGATCATAACCCGCTGACGCATGCCGCCCGAAAGCTGGTGCGGATATTCGTCAAGGCGGCGGCGGGCATCGGCGATGCGCACCAGATCGAGCATTTCGAGAGCACGGTCCCGCGCCGCTTTCTTCGATAGACCCAAATGGCGCACGGCATTCTCGGCGATCTGCGTGCCGACAGTGAGCACCGGATTGAGGCTCGTCATCGGCTCCTGGAAAATCATCGAGATGTGGTGGCCGCGAATGCTGCGCATCTCCGGCTCGCTGAGCGTGGCAAGGTCGCGGCCATCGAGCGAGACGGAGCCGCGCACGATCTTGGCCGTGCGGGCATCGATCAGGCGCAGGATAGACAGGGCGGTGACGGACTTGCCGCAGCCGGATTCGCCGACGATGCCGAGCGTTTCGCCAGGCGCCAGATCGAAGGACACGCCGTCAACGGCGCGCACGACGCCATCGGCGGTGAAGAAGTGGGTGGCGAGATCGCGAACCTGAAGCAGTGTCACATGCGCCTCGCAAGCCGCGGGTCGAGCCGGTCGCGCAGGCCGTCGCCCAGCATGTTGACGGCCAGTACGGTGAGCGCCAGGAAGCCACCGGGAATGAGGATGGCCCAGGGTGCGATCTGGAAGAAGTCGCGGCTCTGGGCGATGATGTTGCCCCAGCTCGGGATCTCCGGCGGCACACCGGCACCGAGGAACGAGAGGCCGGCCTCGATCAACATCGCCGAGGCGCAGACGTAGGTTGCCTGCACGATCAGCGGTGCCATGGTGTTGGGCAAGATGTGGCGGAACAGCAGCTTGGTGGTCTTGGTGCCACCAGCAATGGCGCTTTCGATGTAGGGCTGGCTCTTGATCGAGAGCACCACGGAGCGAACAACGCGGACGATGCGCGGCACCTCCGGAATAACGATGGCCGTGATGACGATGCCGAGGCCGGGCCGGGTCAGCGTGATCAGGGCGATGGCAAGCAGGATCGAAGGGATCGCCATCAGGCCATCCATGACGCGCATGACGATGGCATCGAAGCGCTTGAAGTAGCCGCACAGCAGGCCGAGCAGCAGCCCTAGAAAGCTGGAAATCACGGCGACCGCGATGCCGACGACCAGCGAGACGCGGGCGCCGTACAGCGTGCGGGCGAAGACGTCGCGGCCGTAGCGGTCGGTGCCGAACCAGAACTTTTCCGACGGCGGGCGCAGGCGATTGGCCGGCGTCTGGCGGAAGGGATCGCTGGTGATCCACGGCGCGATCACGGCCATGATGATCAGGGCGAGCAGCAGCACGCCGCCCACGACAATGGTTGGATTGCGACGGGTGAAGCGCATGGCCTGGGCCGCCACACCGAGACGGGGGGCAGTCAGCGCATCGGCTGGGAGCGTTATGGCCAAGGGGCTAGTACCTGATGCGAGGGTCAAGGAAGGCGTAGGAGATGTCGATCAGCAGATTGACCACCACCTTGACGCCGGCAAAGACGATGATCAGGCCCTGCACGATCGGATAATCGCGCTTCAAGACGGCGTCGACGGTGAGACGACCAAGGCCTGGAATGTTGAACACGGTCTCGGTGATGACGACGCCTGAGATGAGCAGCGCAATGCCGATGCCGATCACCGTGACGATGGGAACCGAGGCGTTCTTGAGGGCGTGCAGCAGCAAGACGCGGTTGGTCGAAAGGCCCTTCGAATTGGCGGTGCGGATGTAGTCCTGCGAGAGAACTTCCAGCATCGAGGCGCGGGTGATGCGGGCAATCAGCGCCATGTAGGTGATGCCGAGCGCCAGCGAGGGCAGGATCAGGCGCTCTGCCCAGGGCCAGAACCCCTGCGCCAGGGGCACGTAACCCTGTACCGGCAACCAGCCGAGCTTCATGGCGAACACGTAGATCAGCACATAGCCAACCAGGAACACCGGCATGGCGAAGCCCATGACCGCGAACAGCATGACGAGTCGATCAGTCATGCGGCGGGAGCGGGCGGCGGCCAGCACACCCAGCGGCACGGCCAGCAGCACGGCGACCAGCAGCGTCGACAGCGTCAGGGCCAGCGTCGGCTCCAGGCGCTGGGCGATCAGGCGCGTCACCGGCATGTTGGAGAAAATGGAGGTGCCGAAGTCGCCCTGGAACATGCCGAGGATCCAGAGGCCGAACTGCTCGAGCACCGGACGGTCAAGGCCGAGCTTGGCGCGCACGGCGGCGATGTGCTCGACCGTGGCATCCTCGCCGGCGATGATGGCGGCGGGATCCCCAGGCGCGAAGCGCAGGAGGAAGAACACGAACACGGCAACAACCCCCATGACGGGGATGGTCGCAAACAGGCGGCGGAGGATGTACGCGGTCATTACTGTCTCTCTCCCTCTCCCCGCACCCTGCAATCGTGAAGGGAGAAGGTCAGGGCATAAGGCGGCACCACGCTCATCACGAGCAAGCAGCCGCCCCTCACCCTAACCCTCTCCCCATCGAAGCGCAGATGATGGGGAGAGGGGATGAAGTTACTTCTTGACGATGTTCCAGAGCACCACGAGGCCGGTATTGGGGACGACGCCGCTGATGCGATCGCTGCGGTAGGCGAGCAGTTGGTTCCACTGGCCGAAGGGCACGTAGACCACCTCGTCCATCGCCACTTCCTGCAACTCGCGCGCGATCTTTTTCTTCTCGTCGATCGTCTGGGCGAAGCCGAAGCTATTGCGGATGCTCTCGATCTTCTCGCTGCACGGCCAGCCGAACAGCCCTTTGTCGCAGGCCGCGCCGATCCAGGTGTGTAGGATCGGGTGCGACGAGCTGATGCCGCCGGTGGTGGTGACGAAGATGTTCCAGCCGCCCTTGTCGGGCGACTCTTTCTTGGCGCGGCGGGTGACGGTCGTGCCCCAATCCATGGACTGGGCATCGACGTTGAGGCCTGCCTCGCGCATGGCCTGGATCAAGACCTGCGTCGCCGGCGTAATGGTGTTGTGGTCGGTCGTGGCCAGGATGACGATCGGCTCGCCATTATAGCCGGCCTCCTTGAACATCTGCAGCGCCTTCTTCGGATTGTGCTCCTTGAACAGCTGGCTGCCGCCGTCATTGGCCAATGGCGAGTTACAGATGATCATGCCGTGGCACACCGTATAGTACTTCGGGTCGCCGACGACGGCGCGCAGGAAGTCCTCCTGGTTGACCAGCAGATACATGGCTTGCCGCGCCTTCTTGTTGTTGAAGGGCGGATGCAAGTGATTGAGGCGGATCATGCCCTGGTGCGAGTCGATGGCGCCGGTCGTTTCCAGCTTGACGCCCTTGGCCTTCTCCAGGATCGGGTAGAAATCGATGTTCGGGTTCTCGTAGAAATCGATCTCGCCGTTGATGAGGGCCTGCATGGCGGTCTGGGCGTCAGAGATCCAGACCAGCTCGAGGCGGTCGACACCGGCAAATTTGCTGCCGGCGAAGAAAGTGGCGGGCTCATTGCCCGGGCGCGACACGTAATCGGGGTTTTTCAGGTAGACGGCCTTGCTGCCCGGCACCCACTGGTCCTTGGCGAACTTGAACGGTCCCGACCCAATGGCTTCCTTGATCTGCGTGTTGGGATCGATCAGGGCATCCGCCTCGCGCATGATGATGGGGACGGAGGTGCCGGTCTTGCCGAGCGACTCGAGCACCATGCCGTAGGGCTTGGTGAGGACGAAGCGGAACGTCTTGTCGTCGACGGCGTCCATCTTCTCCATGAAGCCCATCAGGCGCTGGCCGACGCCGTCCTTAACCGCCCAGCGTTTCAGGGAGGCGAGGACATCCTTGCTGGTGACGGGCTGGCCATCGTGGAACTTGAGGCCGTCGCGCAGGGTGAAGGTGTAGGTGAGCTTGTCGGCGCTGATGTCGTACTTGCCGACCATCTGCGGCTGCGGCAGCAGGTTCTTATCGTTGCCGAACAGGGTGTCGTAAACCAGCATGCCGTGGATGCCGGCGATGGTGGCCGTGGTCCAATAGGGATCGAGCACGCGCACATCGGCATGCAGAACGGCGCGAAGGACTTTTTCCTGCGCCTGCACGGGGGACGATGCCTGCGGCGCCACGAGCGCCCCGAACGCCATTGCTGCGGCCAACAGTCGACCGCTCCAGTGGTGACACGACATTGCAATCCTCCACGCCGACGTTACTTCGTTGGCAGCAAGTATGTGGTGGCAATCCGGAGAAAGCAATACGACCACCGGCCATAAGTCCTGGCCTGCAGCGGGGGCGTCCGTCGTGCTGGTCTTTCAGTCACTCTGCCTACCGTTTCATCCTGGCTCGCGCGGGCACTGAGCACGACGTGGCCGCGCATTGCAGTTGCCTTAGGGGCAGCGTACGGTCGCCGCGCCTGAGAGGCCGCGCCGAAGACGGACTGCCCATATGGAGCTGCAATGAGGTTTGCCGGAAACGGGCTGTTGGCGCGATCGCAGCCCGTGCAATGGGCAGTCATGCTCGGGCTGTCGGCGGTGCTGTCGCTGATCGCCATGCAGTGCGCGCTGCCGGCGGCTTTCATGGTCGGGCCGATGTGTGCGGCTATCGCCCTGGCGGTTGCCGGCGCCAGCATCCGGATGCCGGCAACGTCCTTCATCGTGGCGCAAGGCGTGGTCGGCTGCATGATCGGGCAGAGCGTCCCGCTCGATATGTTCGACGATCTGGCGCTGCACTGGCCGCTGTTCGGGCTCGGCATTGGCGGGGTCATCCTGGCGGCCAGCGGCATCGGTTATGCGCTGACGCACCGGGGCATGCTGCCGGGGACGACCGCCATCTGGGGCACGTCGCCGGGCGCTTCAACGGCCATGATCGTGATGTCGGAAGAGTATGGCGCCGACCCGAGACTGGTGGCCGTGATGCAGTATCTGCGGGTGTTCTGCGTGGTGGCGGTGGCGGCGCTGGTGGCACGGTTCTGGTCCCCTGGGGAGGACGTCAGGGTTGCGACCGTGCAGGTGGCGACGGTCTGGTTTCCGCCTCTGACTTGGGGGTTCGTGGCGACGCTGGGGCTGGCGGGGGGCTGCTCCCTGCTTGGGACTTGGCTGCGGGTGCCGGCCGGCGCCTTGCTGCTGCCGTTCGCGGGCACCATTGCGCTGCAACAGACCGGCTGGCTTGCGATCCAGCTGCCGCCGTGGATGTTGGCGCTGGCCTATGCGCTGGTCGGGTGGAGCATCGGCTTGCGCTTCACGCGGCCGATCCTGGCGCACGCCTTCTGGGAGCTGCCGCGCATCCTGCTGGCGATTGTGAGCCTGATGGTGCTGTGCGGGCTGATGGCCGTGGTGCTGGTGTTGGTCGGCGGCATCGATCCGCTGACGGCCTATCTGGCGACGAGCCCGGGCGGCGCCGACTCCATCGCCATCATCGCGATGGCGGCGCCCTTTCCAGTCGATGTCCGCTTCGTGCTGGCGATGCAGATGTCGCGGCTGATGGTGGCCATGCTGGTCTGCCCGATTCTGTCGCGGGCGATCGCAAAACGTGCGATTGGGTCGGGAGCGGACAGCCACATCAAGGACCGATCATGAACTTTCAGTTGGACGGCAAGACATGTCTCGTCACAGGGGCGAGTGCGGGCATCGGCGTTGGCATCGCACAGGTGATGGCGCGCGAGGGCGTGACACTCGCCATTCTGGCGCGGCGGCGGGAGCCCATGGAGGCGCTGGCCGATGCGATCAAGGCGGAGGTTGGGCGCCGTCCGACCGTCATTGTCGCCGATCTGATGGACAAGACGGCGCCGGAAACCGTGCGTGCGGCCGTGCATGCCGCGATGGGGCCACTGGACATCCTGGTCAACAACGCGGGGCTTTCGAGCAAGCCGGAGACAGTGGCTTCGGACGAGGTGTGGAATGCGGGCTTCGATCTCAAGTTCACCACCGTGCGACGGCTGACCAACGCTTTCCTGCCCGATATGCGGGCGCGGAAGTGGGGCCGGATCATCAACGTGACTGGTATCATCGAGCCGCTGGCGACGAGCGCGGCATTGACCGCGTGTGCGGCTGTGCACGCCTGGGGCAAGGGCCTGGCGCGCGATCTCGCCAAAGAGGGCATCACCGTCAATGCGATCCCGCCGGGGCGCATCGACAGCGAGCAGATTCGCGAGCGGCTGCATCCCGACCCGGTGGCGAAGGCGAAGTACATCGAGCAGTTCGTGCCCATGGGCCGGTTCGGCGAGCCCGAGGAGTTCGCCAATCTGGTGGCGTTCCTGGCCTCACCCAAAGCCAGCTACATCACGGGTACCGTCATTCCGGTGGATGGCGGCATGTCGCGATTTGCGATGTGAGGGGTGTGGATCTGTCGCCAATTTTGGCGCCCAACCGGCCCACCGATGTCATCGCGGGACTTGTTCCCGCGACCCATTTCTCCGCTTGCTCAGAGTGGCTTTACGGGTCGCACCCCAGGCAGCGTTGTAAACAGATCCACCCAATGTCGATTGTCGCGTTCGATCTCATTGATCTTCCATTGGCGCGGCCATTCCTTCATCGTCTTTTCGCGCTGTATCGCCTCCGCGACGTCGCCAAACTCCCGATACCATACAAGCATGTGCACCTTATATTTAGCGGTGAACTTCGAAGCCACCCCGGCACGGTGCTCCTCGACGCGACGAATGAGGCCATTTGTTACGCCGATGTAGAGCGTGCCATGGGGCTGGCTGGCAAGGATATAGACGAAGTAGCCGAGCATGATGGATCTCCCACGAGCGTTGAAGATTGCGGCACCATGGGTCCCGGTGACAAGCACCGGGATGACAATTGACGTTTTGGGAAGGCCTCGAACAGAAAACAAGATTGTCCTTGCCCTCGGCCGTATTGCACTGATGGAGATCGCGGCGGTGCAATACGCTTACGCTATTGCACCCTACACCCTCACCACAACGGCGCGTCGTTCATGGTGGAGACGTGGGCGGAGACGACACGCCAGCCGAGGTCTGGGAAGCGGACGAGTGTTTGGCTCTGGCGGCCAATCAGATCGCGGCCGCGGACCTTGAACTCCAGATTCGTGGTGGCGAAGGCGCGGCCGAGGGTGAGGATTTCCAGGCGGATGCGGCGCTCCTTGATGCCGGGGCCCGCAGGCCGGGCGACGCGGTGCTTGTGAATCTCGTCGAAGCCGTAACCGTTCTCGTGCAGGGCATAGCGAATGGTATGGGGGCTTGGCCAGAAGGTGGCGTCGAGCACGTCGACGTTCTTGTCGATCAATGCCTGCTCGTAGCGCTCGAACAGGGCCGTCACCTCAGCTACGACTTCGGGGATGTTCGGGGTCAGGTCGCGATCGGGCATGGGGATGTTCCTTGAGGTGGCACGCGTATACAATTGTAGCAGTGGCGTCAGCTGTCGTCGCGGACGCGCAGCGACCAGCCTCGTCGCGCCCCACCGAGGCCCGGCTTCAGCACCAGATCATCATCGTAATCGCCGCCGTTCTGCGAGCGGTAGGGGATTGGCGTAGCGGTTGCCAGGGTCGCGAGGCGGGCGGCGAGATCAGCTTCCAGGCGGGCGTATTCCTCGAGGCTGACGCGATTGGCGCCGTGGATGACATGGGGAGGCAGCGCCGACATGCCGGTGTACCAGAAGACGCCGTAGTTGACCGGGAACAGCAGATCATTGATGTCGCCGGCAACTCCGCGAGGGCCGAGGCTCGCGGCAGTGGCGCCGGTGGTGACGATCTGCAGGCCACGCTTGCCTTTCAGATTGCCGTCGCCGTAACGGAGGTTGCGCTTGGGGTTGGCAGGATCAGTGACGCGATAGGCCCAACCCGCCGCCAGGATGCGATCGAACCAGCCCTTGAGAATGGCGGGCGTCGAGAACCACCAGAGCGGGTACTGGACGATCACAGCATCGGCCCACATGACCTTGGCCTGCTCGGCGGCAACGTCGGCGGCTTGGGTGCCGTGCTTGAAGCCCTGATAGGAGGATGCGGCGTAGGTCAGGCGTTCGCCGGGGATGGTGTCGGTGAAATCTTCGGCATCGGCGACGGCCTTCCAGCGCATGGCGTATAGGTCGGACTGGCGCACCTCGTGGCCCGCCGCCTGCAACGTCTCGATGCCGAAATCACGCAGCGCGCCATTCAGCGAGCGCGGTTCGGGGTGCGCGAAAACCCACAAGACATTCATTTCGATATCCCCCTGTGGCAACTGTCCGCCAGCCCTCGAGCCAAGCGCTGCTTGCCGATCACAGATACACCGTGAGGCTATGAAGGTCTTGGGGGCCGTGCAAGGGTGCCGACTGATTTGCTCGCCATCGGGATCCCATGCCGCAAAATCGTCTCGTGCAACGCCTCGCGCAGGGCCTGCCGTTCTATTACGGCTGGGTGATCCTTGGCTGCGTGGCGTTCGCCTGCCTGTCGCGGGCAGGGCCGGCAGTGGCGACGCTCTCGATGTTCGTGACGCCGATGACCGAGGAATTCGGCTGGTCGCGGACGGCGATCTCGGGAGCGGTATCGCTCGGCGGGGTACTGGCGGCGATCACGTCGCCGATGATCGGCAGCTATCTCGACCGGCAAGGCCCACGCATCGTGCTCGGCATGGCGGTGGTGGCAACGGGCGTCACGCTGATGCTGCTGTCCCGCATCGAGTCGCTGCTCGGGTTCTATCTGCTCTATTGCGTGGCGCGCATGAGTTGGGCGGGGCCGTACGATCTCGGCATTCACAGTGCGGTGAGCAACTGGTTCGTGGCGCAACGGGCGTGGGCGGCGTCGCTGGCGCAATTGGCGCAAACAACGGGGCTGATTGTGATGCCGTTCATCGGCTTCACGATGATCGAACGTTACGGCTGGCGCGCGGGCTGGCTGGTGATCGGCGCGCTGGTGCTGCTGCTGGGCTTCCTGCCGAGCTGGCTGCTGATGGTGCGGCGGCCGGAGGATATCGGGCTGCTGCCGGATGGCGCGGCGCCGCGACCAGCTGCGGCGGAGGGTGAGAGCGGGGCCGCAGTTGCTCCAGGCGCGGCGCCCGAGCCCGCCTACACGCGGGCCGAGGCGCTGCGGACGCGGGCGTTCTGGACCTTGGCGTTGTTCACGGCGTTGATTTATCCGGTGCAGGCCGGGATGAGCCTGCATCAGGCAGCGCACCTGATCGAGAGCGGGCTATCGCCAGCCAGTGCGGCGACGGCGGTGAGCCTGTTCACGTTGAGCTCCGCGATCACCGGCTTCAGCTACGGGTGGGTGAGCCGCTGGCTCAGCGTGAAGGTGGCGCTGGCCGGGGCCAGCCTGATCCTGGCCAGCAGTGCGGTGGTCATGATGGGGGCGACGACGCTGCCGGTGGCCGTGCTGGCCGGGGCGCTGTTCGGGCTCGGCATCGGCGGCGTGCACGTCATCCTGCCGGTGGCGTGGGCGGACTATTTTGGCCGCCAGAGCTTTGGCGCCATCCGTGGCGTGGCGTTGTCCGTACAGGTTGTCGCGCAGGCGGCCGGACCGCTGCTTTCTGGCATCCTGCGCGACGCGACCAACTCATACTTTGCGTCCTTGCTGTGCTTTGCGGTGCTGTCCTTGCTCGGCGGCTTGGCGGCCTTGCTGACACGAGCGCCCAAACGTTAACCGGCGTGGTCGGCAGCGGAAGTATTGCGCGCGCGGCGAAACATTCGCGCCGACGGACACGAGGTGACGGCATGCCACCGGCTGAGAGCTATCATTGGCCGCGATGCAAGATGCTGACTCCGGTGAGAATTTGCCTGGGGTGTCGTACCAGCTTGCCGCCTTGGACCGCAGCCATGCCCAAAGCTTGCGCACTTCACATGTCGTTTGACCGTGAGATCAGTTATTGATTTGATACTCTATCCGCCACCTAAGCGGTCGCCCCTGGCCTGTCACAAGGCCAAACCAGAGCCGCGTCATCCGGAGTCGAAGTCCATGGACGAGAGCAAACTGCGCCAACTCATCGGTAACGTGAAATCCGGCCGGATGTCGCGACGAAGCTTCGTGAAGCGCGTTGCCGCTGTCGGGCTGACGGCGCCGATGGCAACGCAATTGCTGGCGCTGGGCGGCGTGGCACATGCGCAGACGAAGTTCGAGTACAAAGGAACGAAACGCGGCGGCGGCGGCCCGCTCAAACTGCTCTGGTGGCAGGGACCGACGCTGCTCAATCCGCATTTCGCCGTCGGCACCAAGGATCAGGATGGCTCGCGCCTGTTCTATGAGCCGCTGGCCGGATGGGATCCCGAAGGCAACCTGGACCCGGTTCTCGCAGCCGAGGTGCCGAGCCTCGAGAAGAAGACGCTGGCCGAAGACGCGACCTGGGTGATCTGGAAACTGAAACCCGGCATCAAGTGGCATGACGGCAAGCCGGTGACCGCCGACGATCTCGTGTTCAACTGGGAATATGCCGCCGACCCGGCGACCGCGTCGGTCACGATCGGCAGCTACAAGGACATGAAGGTCGAGAAGGTCGATGACCTGACGATCAAGATTACGTTCAGTAAGCCGACGCCGTTCTGGGCCGATGCGTTCGTTGGCACCCGCGGCATGATCATTCCAAAGCATCACTTCGCCGAGTTCAAGGGCGCCAAATCGCGTGAAGCGCCGGCCAACCTGAAGCCGGTTGGCACCGGCCCCTACAAGTTCGTCGACTTCAAGCCGGGCGACATCGTACGCGGTGAAATCAACACCAACTACCACGTTGCCAATCAGCCGTTCTTCGACTCGGTGGAGATGAAGGGTGGCGGTGATGCCGTCTCGGCGGCGCGCGCCGTGATCCAGACGGGCGAATACGATTACGCCTGGAACCTGCAGGTGGAAGATGAGATCCTGCTGCGCCTGGAGCAGGGCGGCAAAGGCAAGGTGTCGATCGTCGAGACCGGCAACATCGAGTTCATCCAGCTCAACTCCACCGACCCATGGAACGAAGTCGAGGGCGAACGGGCAAGCCTCAAGTCCAAGCACCCGATCCTCTCCGATACAGCGGTGCGCGAGGCGTTGAACCTGCTCGTCGACCGGGATTCCGTGCAAAAGCACATCTACGGCCGCACCGGCTTGGCAACGGCGAACTTCCTGAACAATCCGCCGAAAGTCCGCTCGCCCAACATGAAGTTCGAGTTCAACATCGAGAAGGCCGCGGCCCTCCTCGAAGCTGCGGGCTGGAAGAAGGGAGCCGACGGCATTCGCGAAAAAGACGGCAAAAAGCTGAAACTCGTCTACCAGACCTCGATCAACGCGCCGCGACAGAAGACGCAGCAGATCATCAAGCAGGCAGCGCAAAAGGCCGGCATCGACTTGGAGCTCAAGTCGGTCACGGCATCGGTCTACTTCTCATCGGATGTGGCCAACCCGGACACCTACACGAAGTTCTTCTGCGACCTGCAGATGTACACCACGACCATGTCCCAGCCGGACCCGGAAGTGTTCATGAACCAGTACGTGTCCTGGGAAGCGTCGACCAAAGCCAACAAATGGCAGGGTCGCAACATCACGCGCTGGAGCAGCAAAGAGTACGACGACACCTACAGGCTGGTGGAAGGCACCATCGACCCGATCAAGCGGGCGGCGCTGTTCATCAAGCTCAACGATCTCGCCGTCTCGGCCCGCGCCGTCATTCCGGTAGTGGCGCGCCCGATCGTCGGCGGGCATAACCTGAAGCTGCGCGTGCCGCTGTCGGGTTGGGACAATACAACTTGGCAGATCGCGGCTTGGTATCGCGAGGCTTGATCTGCGCACGCAGAGCGGCGACTGTAACGACGGTCGCCGCCTTTCGGGCGCGGCTCGGCACCAGGTGAGACAATGGGTCAATACATTCTGCGCCGCCTGCTGATCGCGATTCCGAGCCTGCTCGGCATCAGCGTGGTGCTGTTCACGGTGCTGGCGCTGGCGCCGGGCGATCCGTTCGAGGAACTGGCGACCAATCCCAACGTGCCGCCGGAAGTGCGGGCAGCGCTGCGGCAGAAGTTCGGGCTCGATGATCCGGTGTGGCAGCGCTACTGGCACTGGATCACCGCCATGCTGCGCGGCGACTGGGGCTTCTCGTTCGTCTCCCGCGTCGACGTCGATCAGCTGATCCTGCAGCGCTTGCCGGCGACGCTGTTCGTGATCGGCTCGTCGCAAGTCCTGGCCCTGCTGGTCGCCATTCCGGTCGGCGTCTATGCGGCGACCAAGCCCTACTCGATCTTCGACCAGATCGCCAATACGCTGGCGTTCATTGGTTTCTCACTGCCAACCTTCTTCACCGGCCTGCTGCTGATCCTGGTGTTCTCGATCGGGCTCGACTGGCTGCCTTTCGTCTACCGGTCCGATCTCACCGCCACCGGCTGGAAGTGGTACTGGGAGCACTTCAAGCAGTCGATCATGCCGATCACCGTGCTGGGCTTGTTCCAGGGCGCTTCGCTGGTGCGCTATGTGCGCTCGGCCGTGCTCGATGTGATCCGTCTCGACTACGTGACGACGGCGCGCTCAAAAGGCCTCGGCGAGCGCGTGGTGGTCGTCAAGCATGTGGTGCGCAACGCTTTGATCCCGGTGGTGACGCTGGTGGCGCTGCAGATGCCGGCAATCTTCGGCGGCGCCATCGTGACCGAGCAGATTTTCCGCATTCCGGGCATCGGCTCGCTGCTGATCAGCTCGATCCTGGCCAACGACACGCCCGTCGTCATGGCCGTGACCTTTGTCTTCGCCTGTCTCGTCGTCCTCTTCAACCTGATCGCGGATATCCTCTATGGCTGGCTCGACCCCCGCATCAGCTACCGGTAACGCGCCCATCGTCGCGGCGCCGCAGCCCCGCTCCGTGTCTCCCACCCGGGAGGCGTGGCGCAAGTTCCGTCGCCACAGGCTGGCGGTGGTGGGCGTTATCGTGCTCGGTATCCTGCTGCTGGCGATTATCCTCGGGCCCTTCATCTGGCGCGTGCCGATCAACGAGATCGACTTCTCGGCCAAGCTCAAGGGCCCGTCGTGGGCGCATCCCTTCGGCACCGACGATCTGGGCCAGGATCTGCTGGCGCGCATGATCTACGGCGGGCGCATCTCGCTGGCGGTCGGCCTCGCGGCCATGGTGGTGGCGATCGTGGTTGGAACCATCATCGGGGCGATCGCGGGCATGTCGCGCGGCTGGGTCGGCAGCGCGCTGATGTGGCTCACCGATTTGTTCCTGTCGCTGCCGGCGCTGCCGCTGCTGCTGCTGGTGATCTATCTGTTCCGCGATGCGCTGAAATCGGTGTTCGGGCCGGAGGGCGGCATCTTCATCCTGATCGTCATCGTCATCGGCGGCTTGCGCTGGATGCCGGTGGCGCGGCTGGTGAGAGCCCAGTTCCTGTCACTGCGCGAGAAGGAATTCGTCGAGGCGGCGCGGGCGCTTGGCGCCTCACGCCTGCGCCAGGTGGTGCGGCACATCCTGCCGAATGCGCTGGGTCCGGTGATCGTGGCCGGCACCATCGACGTGGCAGCGGCCATCATTGCTGAATCGACGCTGTCGTTCCTCGGCCTCGGCTTCCCGCCGGACATCCCGACCTGGGGCCGGCTGCTGTTCGACGCCAAGGACAACCTCGATTTCGCGCCGCATTGGGCGCTGTTCCCGGGGGCGGCGATCTTCCTCACCGTGCTATCGATCAATTTCATCGGCGACGGCCTGCGTGACGCGCTCGATCCGCGGCGAGTCTTGTGAGGCCACATGCTCGGACATCTGTCGCTTGGCGTCGGCGATCTCGAGCGGGCCTTGCGCTTCTACGATGCCGCCCTCGCCCCATTGGGCTGCGCGCGCGTCTGGCAATCGGCCAAAGGTGCCGGATACGGGGAGGCGGGCGGTCCCGACCGGCTGGCGCTGTTTGCGCATCCGGGGGCGGCGCGTGCCCCCGGGCCCGGCTTCCATCTGGCGTTCCGGGCTGCGACGCGCGTGGCCGTGGACGGCTTTCATGCGGCAGCCTTGGCGCACGGCGGCAGCGACGCCGGCGCGCCCGGCCTGCGACCCCAATACAGCGCCACCTACTACGCAGCCTTTGTCATCGATCCCGATGGGCACAAGCTCGAGGCGGTACACCAATGACGGCGGAGCCGCAGAACCGATGAACGAGCCATTGCTGCACATCAAGGGCCTGAAGACGCACTTCGCCACCGACGATGGCATGGTACGAGCCGTGGACGGCATCGATCTCACCATCGCGCGTGGTGAAACGGTGAGCGTGGTCGGCGAGTCCGGCTGCGGCAAGACCGTGACGGCGCATTCGGTGCTGAAGCTGGTGCCGATGCCACCGGCGCGCATCGTCGAGGGGCAGATCCTGTGGCGCGGCCGCGATCTGGTGCCGTTGAGCATGCCCGAGATGGACAAGATCCGAGCGAAGGAAATCGCCATCATCTTCCAAGAGCCGATGACGTCGCTCAATCCGGTCTACAGCGTCGGCGAGCAGATCTCGGAGGTGCTGCGGCGCCATGAAGGCTTGAACAAGAAGGACGCTCTGGAGCGGACGGTGGAAATGCTGGCGCTGGTGCGCATTCCCAATCCGGGCGGGCGTGTGCACGACTATCCGCACCAGTTCTCGGGCGGCATGCGGCAGCGGGTGATGATTGCCATGGCGCTGTCGTGCAGTCCGCAACTGCTGATCGCCGACGAGCCGACCACAGCCCTCGACGTGACGATCCAGGCGCAGATCCTGGAATTGCTGAACGACATGAAGGCGAAGTTCGGCATGGCGATCCTGCTGATCACGCACGCCATGGGTGTGGTGGCGGAGACGGCGCAGCGGGTCGTGGTCATGTACGCGGGCCGGGTGGTGGAAGAGGCGTCGGTGGAGCAGCTGTTCGCCAATCCGCGCCATCCTTACACGCAGGGCCTGATCCGCTCGATCCCGCGCATCGATACGGCCGCCATCAAGAAGACGCGGCTGGAAGCAATCCCTGGCACGGTGCCGAGCCTGCTCAGCCCGCCGGTTGGATGCCGATTTGCAGCGCGCTGCCGGTTTGCCAAGGCCGAATGCACAACGGCGCCGCCGCCGCTGCGCGAAGTTGCGCCCGGGCACAAGGTGGCCTGCATCCTTTAACGAGCGACCACGTCGCTGCACCGGCCCCGAACCCGAGAAGGCCCGTCCTGATGTCCGAGCCACTGCTGACCGTCAAGAACCTCGTCAAGAAGTTTCCCGTGCGGGGCGGGCTGTTCTCCCGCGTGGTCGATCAGGTGCATGCCGTCGACGGGGTCAGCTTCGAGATCAACAAGGGCGAGACGCTGGGGCTGGTCGGGGAATCCGGTTGCGGCAAGTCGACGACGGGGCGCTGCATCCTGCGGCTGATCGAGCCGACTTCGGGCGAAGTGACGTTCGAGGGCAAGGATGTGATGTCGCTGACCGGCGATCCGCTCCGGGCGCTGTGCCGCGACATGCAGATCATCTTCCAGGATCCGTTCGCGTCGCTCAATCCGCGCATGACCGTCGGCGCCATCATCGGCGAGGCGCTGGCGATCCACAAACTGGCGTCGTCGCGCAAAGACGCCGAGGACAAGGTGGTGGAGCTGCTGCGCACGGTCGGTCTGCAGCCGGGGCATATGCATCGCTATCCGCACGAGTTCTCCGGCGGGCAAAGGCAGCGCATCGGCATCGCGCGGGCACTGGCCGTGGAGCCGAAGCTTGTGGTGTGCGATGAGCCGGTGTCGGCGCTCGACGTGTCGATCCAGGCGCAGGTGATCAATCTGCTCGAGGATCTGCAGGAGAAGCTTGGCCTCACCTATCTCTTCATTGCGCACGACCTGTCGGTGGTGGAGCACATCTCGACGCGCGTCGCCGTGATGTATCTGGGGCGCATCGTCGAGATTGCAACGGCGCGGGATCTTTATACCAATCCGAAGCACCCCTATACCGAGGCGTTGCTGTCGGCGGTGCCGATTCCGGATCCGACCGTGAAGCGCAAGCGCATCATGCTGCAAGGCGACGTGCCGAACCCGATCAACCCGCCCAAGGGCTGCCATTTCCATACGCGCTGTCCCATTGCCCAGGAGCGGTGCAAAATCGAGGCGCCAAAGTTGACGCAAGGCGCCGACGGGCATTGGGTATCGTGTCACTTGCGAACGTGAGTCACGACGACGCTGCGGGATGGGGCCAGCCAGGGGATAACAATGAAATTCTCCAACTTCCTGTTTCCCGAGAGCCGCTCGCGCGAGGACGATGGTCGGATCATCGCGGAAACGCTGGCCGAAGGGCAGCTCTCCGATAAGCTCGGTTTCGATGTGGTGTGGCTGGCCGAGCATCACTTCGACGGCATTTGCGCCTATGTCGATCCGGTGGCGTTTGCGGCGGCGCTGGCCGTGACGACGACGCGGGCCGACATCGGGTTCGCGGTGGCGCAGATGGCGCTGCATCATCCGACGCGTTTTGCCGAGCAAATGGCGCTGATCGACCACTTCGCCAAGGGCCGGCTGATCGTCGGGCTTGGTCGCGGCACGGCGTATAACGTCTACGACTATCAGGGCTTCGGCATCGATCCAGCGGAGGCGCAGGCGCGCTTCGAGGAAGCGGAAGCCTTCATGATCAAGGCCTGGCAGGGCGGGCCAATCGATCACAAGGGCACATATTTCAATCTCAAACTGCCGGAGCTCAGGCCGGCGCCGCGCACCAAGCCGCATCCACGCTTGATCCGGGCCGCCGCCAGCGAGCACGGCATGGTGGAGATTGCGCGGATGGGCAAACCATTCATGCTCAATGTGCAATCCGATGCCGTCATCGCCGAACGCATGGACCTGTTTCGGCGAACGCTGCGGGAGACCGGCCGCGGTGCCGAGGAAATCAAGCGGCTGGCCGGCGAATGCTGGATCTGGCGCAACGTGGTGGTGGCGGAGACGGATGCCGAAGCCGAGCGGATCGCCGTGCCTGCCTTCACGGCGATGAATGAGCTGCGCGCGGCCATGCGGGACAAGGTCATGCGCGAGCAAGGGCTCTCCATCGCACCACCGGCCAAGACCGGCGAGGGACCGCCGGCGCGCACCAGTCTCGAGCATGGCTTGGTCTATGGCTCGCCTGCGACGGTGGCGCGCAAGCTGGCCCCGATCGCTGCGACGGGCGCCGGCGGCCTGATCATCCAGTTTCGCCTCGGCCCGATGTCCTATGCCGACACCGCGCGCAGCCTGGAGTTGTTCCAAAGCCATGTCGTGCCGGCTCTGCAAGGTTGAGGAGACGACGGCATGCTGGCTGAAATTGGTGAGGACGAGGCGACGGGCGAGATCGCAGCCATCTTTGCCGAAGTGCGGGAGCTGTGGGGGGTGCCCTACGTGTCCGCGATCCAGCGGCATCTGGCGACGCGGCCTGGCGTTCTCGAGTGGGCGTGGGAGGCCGTAGCGCCGGCGTTTCGATCGGGCGCCGCACAGATGGCCGGTGAGCGGGCGGCAGCGGGCGTGAACCTGCCGCCATTGCCAGCGATCCCGCGCGATGCGCTGGGTGTGTGGGGAGTCGATACCCACGGCTTGGCAACGATCCGCGCGATTGCCGATGGTTTCGTGCGGGTGGCGCCCACCAACATGATGTTCGCGGGCTTGGTCAAGGCGCTGCTGGCGGGCGCGGCTCCGGGTGGCGCCACGTCACCGGCATCAGGGCGTTGGGCGAAACCGGCACCCCTGCCTGCCCCGCCCGCGATGCTTGCGCCGGAGAAGCTCGATGCCGCGACGCGAGGCACGCTGATGCAATTCGCAACGCCGTCCGACGGCAAACCGTTCGTGCCGGGGCTCTATCGCATGCTGGCGCATTGGCCGGGCTACCTGGCGCACCTTGCGACGGTGCTGCCGCCGCGCCTGACCGAGCCGGCAACGGTGGCGGCGTTCGACCAGATCCGCTCGCGCATCGATGCGGCGGTGCCCGAGGTGTTGGCGACCTTGCCGCGCGATGCGACGGCGCGACCGATGCCGGTTGCCAGCGAGCGCGAGCATTTTCTCACCATCGGCGGCACCTACCGCAAGACCAGCCCCGAGCTGATCGTGCTCGGCCGCCTGATCAGCGATGCCTTGCCGAGGTGAGCGTGCAGACCTCCCAAGATCGTCCAACTCTCAGCGTTTCCATTCCCAATGCTGTCATCCCGGCATTTGTTGCCGGGACCCATGGTGCCATAATCGCAAGCGCCTGAGCACTTAGCCCGATGGGTCCCGGGGACGAGCCCCGGGATGACATGTATGGCGTGAACCGCGGGGCAAGAATCACCAGCGTCTACTTCACGCCGTCGACCAGGAACATGCGGCCGTCGCTGGCGGCTTGGCGGAGCGGAATGATCTCCTGGTAGGCCTTGCCGTAGTAGAAGGCGCGCGCCGTCTCCATGTCCTTGAACTCGATGACGACGATGCGCGATTTGGGTGGCGTGCCTTCGAGGCACTCGACCTTGCCGGCGCGGGCCAGATATCTGCCGCCTGACGGCAAGGTCACACCCGGCGCGCGATCGGCGTAGAGCTTGTACTTCTCGATGTCCTGCACATCGACCTCGGCAATAACGTAAGCTGGCATGGCGTCACTCCGCTGCGGTGGCCGTCGCTTTGCGCTTGGGCTCAGGATTGAGATCGCGCAGCCGCGGCATCACCTCGCGACCAAACAGGCGGATGTTGTCCATGGTGTCCTTGTGATCGAGGTGACCGCCCTGGCCGAAGAACAGCAGATGGCCGAAGCCGCCGACCTTGTCGCTGAAGGCCTTGATCTGCTCGTAGACATCGTCGGGCGTGCCGGCGAAGACCGTGCCCGCTTCCATGAACTGCTCGACGGTCGCGGTCAGATGGTCGACGGGATTGCCTTTGCTGTCCCTGACGAAGCCGCCTTTGCCGCCCTTCAGCATGGCCACATTGGCGCCGACGGAATTGTAGCCGGGTGGATTGGTGAAGGGCTCGTGGACCACAGGGGCAGTGCGCACATAGTCGGCGATGAGATCGGCGCGGCGAAGGCCTTCCGCGCGCGTGGCGCCGACGCCAATGCAGGCGGCGTAGGCAAAGCGATCGGGCGTCGCGACACGGCCAAGCTCGAGGGCGCGCTTGCGGTAAGCGTCGAACATGGGCTTGGCGACGCTGCCTGACAGCAGCGTCCCGATGACATGGCCGCGTTCGGCGGCAGCAATACCGCTCTCGACGGAGAGCCCTGTCATCCAGACCGGCGGGGTTGGCTGCTGCAGCGGCCGCGGCCAGATGTTGACGCTGCGGTAGTGGTAATACTCGCCCTCCCAATTGAAGGGGCCATCGGTGGTCGATAGTGCTTTCAGGATGAGATCGTGCGCCTCCCAATAGCGGCGCATAAGGCGGGCGGGATTGCTGTTGGCGGGATGGATCTCGTAGGGCGCGCCCTTGACCAGCCCCATTTCCAGGCGACCGCCCGAGAGCACATCGAGCCAGGCCATCTCCTCGGCGACGCGCACGGGATCGGGACGATTGGCGACGGGATTGCCAAGCGCCAGCAATCGCGAGGTCTTGGTCTCGCGCGCAATAATGGCCAGCGCCATCGGCACCGAGACCGTCATGCAGGTGGCCGTCGAATGATGCTCGTTGACCATGATGTCGAGCCCCGACTCGTCGCAGAACGCGAACTCGTCGAGGTAGCGGTTGAGCAGCTTGTGCGCTTCGTGCGGATCGACGACCTGATTGGGGAAGTTGACGCGCAGCGAGCCGCGCTTGAGGCCTGCGTCCCACGAGGGGTGATAGGCCATCTCCGAGAAGTACCAGACGCGCATGGCGGGCTCCCGTGGTGTTGGTGGCGGTCGCGACTGCGATTCAAGCGGTGAATGCGGTGATGTGGCGGATGGTGTCCTCGGGCCGTTCCCAGAGCGGGAAGTGGCCGCAGTTCTTGATCAGCTCCAGGCGCGCGCCTTTGATCTCGCTCTTCCAACCCTCGCCATAGGCCGGCGTGACGATGCCGTCCTTGTCGCCCCACAGCAGCAAGGTCGGGCAATCGATGCGATGCAGCCAGCGCTTGAGCCGCGGATTGTACATATAGGGCTTCCAACCGAACAAGGTCAGCGCCTCGCGGCCGCGCACGATGGCCGCCAATTCGATGTCGGACAGCTTGGTGGCGTCGATGCGGCCGACAGTGAGATCGGCGAAGGCATGGTCCAAGAACACGTCGCGGGTCATGGCGTGCATGTCGGCAATGTCGCGATCGCCGCGGCCTCCCACCTTGATGCCGAGCGGGGCGGCCAAGACCAGATGCGATACGCGGGCGGTCGAGCGCACCAGCATCTCGGCCGCGATCCAGCCGCCAAACGAGGCGCCGACCACGGTCACCTCGCGGAGGTCGAGCGCGGCCAGGAGATCCAGGTAGAGGTAGGCCAGATCATCGACGGTGCCGACCCAGTCCGGGAGAGCCGAGCGGCCAAAGCCTGGATGCGAAGGCGCGATGACGCGCCGCGTCTTGGCCAGGCCGTCGAGCCAGGGGCGTTCAGCGCCGAGGCCCTCGCCGCCGTGCAGGACCAGCACCGGCCATCCGCTACCCCGTTGCTCGATCTCGAGATCGACACCTGCGACCGTTACCATATCTGCCATATCGAAGTTGCCCTGCCCTTCGGCCGTTGGGACGGCCCTGCCGTCGCCGGTCGTGTCCGGACAGGATACTGTTGGATCGCGGCGTGGCGCAATGTGCTGCTCGCCGATGCCAGCGGTCCTTGGCGCAGCCATAATTCCGATCGATGGCTCTGGCAGGAATGCTTAATCGGACGTTAAGCATCACCGCCTATCACTGGCGGTACCGTGTCTGTTGTGCCTGGAGTGGAGCGTAATGCCGGGCGTTCTGTCGCGTTTTCAAGCGTCGCACACCTGTCTCCTGGTCGGCCTCATGGCCGTCGCAGGGTGTCTGCTGCCGTTAACGCCGGCTCGTGCCGCGAAGCCGGACGAGGCCGCCGTACAGACCGCGCCAACACCGCAACCGGCCGCCCGCCGTGTGGTGCCGACCTCACCGACCCTGCCACCGCCCCAAGTTGCCGCACCTCTCAATGCGGCCGAGGCCGCGAAAGCGCAGGCTGAGCGGCTGAAGCGGATAGGCTTGGTGAAAAGTTGGGGCTATCAGCTGGTCGGCGTCAGCGTCGAAGAGGCCGTGTTGGCGCCGTTCGACCTGCTGGTGGTCGATGCCACCGGCGGCCATGCCAGTGACCGGCATTTTCAGCGCGAGGAAGTCGAGAGGCTGAAGCGCAAGCCCGACGGCTCGCGGCGGCTGGTCTTGTCGTATCTCTCGATTGGTGAGGCGGAAGACTACCGGCAGGACTATTTCACCGCCGAGTACATGACCGAAGATCCGCCCGAGTGGCTCGGCACCGAGAACGCGCAGTGGAAGGCCAATCGGATCGTTAACTTCTGCCATGAAGGCTGGCAGAAGACGGTGCTCGGCGACGACAAGGGGCGCAGCTACTACAACAGCATCGATCCTGCGCCCGTGCAGCGCCTGTTGGAACTCGGCTTCGACGGCGTCTATCTCGATCGCGTCGACGTCTACGCCGAGGTCAAGAAGGAGTGCCCGGGCAGCGACAAGAAAATGGTCGAGTTCGTCGCTCGCATCGCAGCCCAAGCCCGCAAGACCGAGCCCGGCTTCCTGGTGGTGATGCAGAATGGCGAAGAGCTGCTGCGCCATAAAGCGCTGGTCGACGCGATCGATGCGGTGGCCAAGGAAGATCTGTTCTACGGCATCGATCATGGCCAGGCGGCGAACCCTAAGGGAGCCGTCGATGCCGCCGTGCGGAACCTGAAGCTGGCAAAAGATGCCGGGCGGGCCGTGCTGGTGGTGGATTATGTGCTCGAGGCGAGCAAAAAAGCCGACGCCAAGCGGCGCAGCCTGGAACACGGCTTCGTGCCGTACATCGGCCCGCGCGATCTCGGACGGCTGTGGCTCCCGGGCCGCGACTTCTGAACCAGCTTGCAACACCCCGTGCATTGGCAGCGATTTTCGACTAGATTTGGTTAAGTCCTTGCTGTTTGGCGCCTGCCGAACGGCTGGTCATGGCCAATGGCTGGGTGATGCGTGTGGTGAATTGGCTGCCCTTGAGCTTTCGGAGTCCGCGTGCGGTCGTGGCCCTGGTGCTGGCCGTGCTGGCGGGCGGCGCGCTGCATGTAGCCCGAGCCCAAGCCCCTGATCCCACACCAAATCCGCAGACCAAGCCGGCGAAGGCCAAGGCGCCGCCAGCCAAGCGCGCCAAGACCGCAAAGCAGGAAACGGCAGCAGCCGCCACGCCGGGTCCAACGACCGCGAGCAACGCGGCCATCGGCCCCGAGACCAAACCCGGCAAACGGCCAGAGCGGCGGATTGCACGGCCAGCGCCGCCCCTGCCGCCAACGGTCACGCCGCCAACGCCGGCCGAGCAACGCCAGCAGATGCTGGCGCCCGTCGCCAGCTGGGGTTTTCAGCTGCGCCAGATCCGCTTTCCCGAGATCGCCGCGTCCCCCTTGGATCTGGTGGTGATCGACCATGCGCTGTCGGGCGGACGGCGCTTCCTGCAGGAATTCAGCCCCGAGCAGATCCGCCAGCTGCGCAGCAAACCGGACGGGCGGCGGCGGCTGGTGCTGGCCTACCTCTCCATCGGCGAGGCGGAGCGGTATCGCTTCTACTGGAAGCCGGACTGGTTCGACGGTGACAAGAAGCCGGCCTGGCTCGGCGATCTCAACACCGTTTGGGACGGCAACTACCTCGTCCGCTTCTGGGACCCTGATTGGCAGCGGCTGATTTTCGGGACGCCGCAGTCCTACCTGGAGCGCATCAAGGCCGCGGGCTTCGATGGCATCTACATCGATCGGGCAGATGCGCATGCGGAATGGACGGCCACCTACCCGGAGGCCGAAAAGGCCATGGTGTCATTCATCACCAATCTGGCGCAGACCGCGCGGGCCAACGACCCGTTCTTCCTCGTCGTGCTGCAGAACGCAGAGGAGCTGGTGGCGCACAAGGCCATCGTCGACGCCATCGACGGCCTGGCCAAGGAAGACCTGTTCTACGGCATTGACCATAAGGCCACGCCTAATGATCCCAGCACCGTGGACTGGTCGCTGCAGCAACTCCGCAAGTTGAAGCGCGCCAATCGCCGCATCTTGGTGGTCGAATATCTGGCGGACGCGGAAAAGGCGGCGCTGGCCCGGCGCCGTGCCGAAGCGGAAGGCTTCGTGATCCATTTCACCAATCGCGACCTTGGCGAGCTCACCCTGCGTGCGCCCGATCAGCCGGCCACCGCCGCCGCGCCTCAGGCGACGGCCCCATCTGGGCCTGTCGCGTCACCCGGCGCCCTGCCGGAAACCGTGCCTGGTGCGACGACGCCTCCTGGTGCGCTGCGCTGAGTGGCGCTGGGTTCACGTGGCAGCGCGCCATATCCGGCGCACCATTCGAATGGTCCCGCAGCATCCACTTTCGCTCCGCCCGCGGATGCGCTAACCCTGCCGCAACGCGACCCCAAAAAAAATGCTGCCCAGAATCTTATCCCCGGCCGCCTGCGCTGGCTTAAACTGGCTGCGTTCAACTTCTGGCCCAAGCGAGACCGCATGACCGACCTGCTACCCTGGATTATTATTCTGATCATTGTCGCACTGGCGGCGGGCTACGTGCTCGGCCGCAAAGCTACGACCCGTGCTGCGCCGTCCACTGCCGCGCCAAACCATCCTGTCGCCGCAGGCCTTCAGACCGTGGCCAACCGCCCGACCAGCCAACCGCTCGCGGCAAAGCCTGCGGTTGCGCCTGCAAGCCGGCCCGCTTCGAGCGACGCCGGAGCCGTAGCGGCGCTCGCCAACGTCAAGAGCTGGGGCTACCAGCTGCAGCACCTGAAACTCGACAAGGCCGCAGCCTCGCCTTACGACCTGCTCGTTATCGACTATGCCCGCGACGGCTCCGACGACACGGCCCTGAAGCCGGCCGAACTCGACCGGTTGAAGCGCAAGCCCGATGGTTCGCGGCGGCTGGTGATCGCATATCTGTCGATCGGCGAGGCGGAAAGCTATCGATTCTACTGGCAGAACACCTGGAAGAAGCAGAAGCCGGCCTGGCTGCTCGGCGAGAACCCCGAGTGGGAGGAGAACTACTCCGTCTGCTTCTGGGATCCCGGCTGGCAACAGCTGATGTGCGGCAATCCGCAGGCCTATCTCGACCGCATCATCGCGCAGGGCTTCGACGGCATCTACCTCGATAAATGCGATGTCACCGAGGATCTGAAGCGGCATTTCAAGGCAGCGGCCAAATCGCGGCCCGATCTCGATGCCGATATGGTGGCGTTCGTGCAGCGCTTGTCAGCCTACGCCAAGGCAAAGCGGCCGGGCTTCGTCATCATCATGCAGAATGCCGAGCCGCTGCTGGAGCGGCCGGCGCTCAGGGCCGCCGTTGATGCCATGGGCAAGGAGGAGTTGCTGTTCGGCTTGGACTCGCCAGAGCGGCCCAACACGAAAGGCGAAATCGCCTACTCGCGCGACCTGCTCGACCTGATGAAGGACGAAGGCAAGCCCATCCTGATGGTCGAGTACCTCGACAATCCGGCCAAAATCCGTGCCGCCGCCGCAGAGGCGAAGCGTCTCGGCTATGTGCTGTATGTGGCGCCAAAGGATCGCGAGCTCGACCGGCTCACCGCCGCGCCGCCTGTGGCGTGAGTGGTCGGTGAACTCAGGCTCAATGGCGAGGCATCAACACCAAATGGACGGCAATCATCTCGCGTCGATCCTTAATTCCAACGCTGGAAGTCGCCATCTTTACGATGCCAAGCCGCTCCGCTTACCCGAATAGTCACCCGTATAGGTGGCGTGCCGCCAGCCCGAAAGGGAGAGCCCCCGCGCTCGCTACTGGATGGCTAGGGAGCGGGGCGCAACGTCCCAATGTGCACCGTTGCAAGCCCCACCCCCACTGCAGCCGAGACAAGCCATGCACCTCTCCTACGCCCAGAACCTCGAGGACTTTCACCTCGACCTGATTTTCGCGGGGCAGCCGACAGGCACCTACGTCGATGTCGGCGGCGGGCATCCGGTGGCCGACAACGTCTCGTTCTGGTTTTACCTGAAGGGCTGGCAGGGCCTGATCGTCGAGCCGCAAGCAGCACTGGCCGAGGCCTATGCGCATATCCGGCCGCGCGATCGGGTCTATCAGGGTCTGGCCGGGGCCAAGGACGGCAGCGTCGCCTTCCACCAGGTGGACGGGCTGCATGGGCTCTCCAGCATGGACCGGGCCGCGGCAGAGCGCGCGCAACAGTTCGGCGCCGGCTATCGCACGATCGACATGCCGGTGCGCCGCCTGGATGCGCTGATCGGCGAGGCCAAGCTCACGGCGATCGATTTCCTGAAGATCGATGTCGAAGGCGCGGAAGACCAGGTGCTTGCCGGTCTCGATCTCGGCCACGTCAGGCCCAAGGTCATCGTGGTCGAGGCGGTCAATCCGGGCAATCTCGATGGCCGGGCCGGGCCCTGGGAAGCGCCGATCCTGGCGGCGAACTATCGCTTCGC
Source organism: Hyphomicrobiaceae bacterium (assembly GCA_046154645.1). Classification (GTDB taxonomy): domain Bacteria; phylum Pseudomonadota; class Alphaproteobacteria; order Rhizobiales; family Hyphomicrobiaceae. The sequence goes on along the minus strand of JBJXDZ010000148.1, from coordinate 8,618 downwards.
TTTCTTCGACAATCTCAATCGCTTCTATGTTGCCGAAGAGGTTGCGGCGAGCCTCATGCCGCGTTTCCCGCAAGCGCCGGCCGGCTGGGATGCCGTCGGCCACCTGTGGGATCATGGCCGCGCTGTCGATACTCCCGCGCACGCCGACCACAAACTGGCGCGGGTGCTGGTGCATGGACTGATGGCGACGCTGCCGTCGCTCGATCCCAACTTCTTGGCCCAGCTGATCGAGCGCGGCCTCGAAGGGCAGAAGCTGAAACCTGGTTCAGCCGAGGCAATGGCGGCGCTGATCGGGACGGCGGAAAACCCGTCGCACGCGCCTCCACCCAAGGATCTCGCGGCCTTGATGGCGTCGGACCATTTCCGCGCTGCGCTCGGCCGCATCGCCTGCTTCTACGATGGCGGCCACATCGTCGACTGACGCGGTCAACCCTTCAGGAACGCATTGATATCGGGCGTCGCCAGCGAGCGATCGAGATAGCCGAAAGTGCCCTGGTCCTTCACCTCGCGCGCCGCCTCGATCAAGCCCGTCATGGCCATGCGATAGAGCGAGGTGGCAAGGCTGATGCGTTTGACGCCGGCCGCTGTCAGGTCGGCGACATTGAACGACTTGCCCTTGATGCCGACCATGAAGTTGAACGGCCGATTCAAGCTCGCGCAAACGCGGCGCACAGTCTCGATATCCGGCAAGCCCGGCGCGAATAGCACGTCAGCGCCGGCTTTCTCGTATGCTTGGAGGCGCTGGATCGTGTCATCGAGGTTGGGATTGCCGCGAATGAAGTTTTCGGCTCTCGCCGTCAGCATGAATTTTGCCGGCGCCGTGCGGGCGGCGGCAACAGCTGCCTCGATGCGCTGGGTGGCGAGCGCCAGGTCGTAAATCGGCTTCGCTGCGTCGCCGGAGCTATCCTCGATGGAGCCGCCGACGAGGCCGATCGCTGCCGCCTCGCGGATCGTGGTCGCCGCATCGTCCGGCGTGTGGCCGAAGCCATTCTCCAGGTCAGCCGCAACGGGCAGATCCGTTGCCTCGACGATGGCCTTGGCGTGCGCGATGGCTTCAGCGCGGGTGATCCTCCCGTCGCGGCGGCCGAGCGTACCTGCCGCCGCACCACTCGATGTGGCGAGCGCCTCGAAGCCGAGCGCGGTCAGCATGCGGGCAGATCCCGCATCCCATGAATTAGGAATGACGAACGAACCGGATCGTGCATGCAGGGCGACGAAGCGCTGTGATTTGTCGGCGTATGTCGTGCTCATTGAATGCTCTCCCTTCGCGTCAACGCGGCGCGCTCTTCTTGAATGTTAGCACGAGGACATCGCGGAACGCCGGCTTCGTCGCATCGTCCGGCTCAACCGGCGTCACGCCATGAAACACGCGGCTGTCGTCGACCAGGGCCGCATCCAGCGGCTCGGTCAGGGTGAAGCTACCAAGCGACCGGCGATCCAGGCCCGCAATCGTCGTGGTGCCACTGACGATGTTTTCGCGGCGCACCAGCAGCACCAGCACGTAGTCGACGCCATCGCGGTGCATGCCTTCCGGTGTCGGGCGACCCTCAGTCCCGGATTTTGCCTCGATGCGGAACTGATGCATCTCGACATGCCAGCTCTGGACGTCCGGGGCCAACGTACCGAAGCAATCCCGGCAGAATCCTAGAATCGTGTTGAGGGTTTCGCCTGCCGCCGTCGCCTCGGCGACAGGCTCGAACCAGCGCTCGATGCCGCCGTTCAAGCTATTGTAGTCGAGGCCCTGATAGTGGGGCTGGTGCAGCGCGCGGGTGATCGGGCCCTTGGCTGGCGCCTGAAAGACGGCGTGGCGGCGCCGACGATAGCGACCGCCGTCGGCCATATAGGTATCCATGCCGAGATCGTTCCAGCTGGCGGCGAATTGTGCCCAATCGCCAAGCGGTCCCGTCGCTTCCAGCATTTCGAGCATGCGGGCGGCGGGAACGAACGCGAAGCCTGCGCTCGCAAAGGCACTGTGGCCGGTATCAGTGTGAACTGTCGCCATCGTTCAACCCATCCTGTACTTGAGAACGTGCTCCGGCGGCAGCAGACCGCGCCGAAGTAATGGATCGTCAATGGGCGCTCCGATGTGGGTGGTCACGGGGAGAACGCCGGCCCAGATATCGAGCGCATAGTCCTCGTCGTCATCCTTGGGTGGTCCCGTGCGCACCTTCGCCGAAGCCTCGCTGATCGGAATCGAAAGCACGCTGGTCGCTTTCAGCTCCTTCGCAGTCGCCGGCCGCAGCATGTCCCAGCGACCCGGGAACAGGCCGTCCACGAAGGCCTTCAGCCGCGCTTCCTTCTCGGCATTGTCCGTCACCTTGGTGGCATGGCCGAGCAGCATCACCGAGCGATAGTTGACCGAGTGGTGGAAGGCCGACCGCGCGAGCACCAAGCCGTCGATCATGGTCACCGTCACGCAGACATCCGCGCCTTCGGTCGTCTCCAGCATGCGGCTGGCGGCTGACCCGTGCCAGTAGACGTGGTCGCCTTCGCGCCATTGCAGCGTCGGGGTGACGAACGGCGCGCCGTCAATGGTGTAGCCGACGTGGGCGACCGGGCAGGCGTCGAGAATGGCGTCGATGCTGGCGCGGTCATAGGCGCCGCGCTCATGCAGCCGCTTCACGCGGACCCGCTCGCTCGGTGCCTTGCTGTCGCGTGCCATGATCGTGACCTTCCCCGAGAAGACGAACTCACCGGGCTGCGATATAACTGGCATGTGGATCAGCCGAAATGGCCAATTTGAGTTTTTATGACCAGACCAGTTCAGACCCCTTCGACGGCTGCAGCCGCGGTCCTCGCGCTCGAGGTCGACCGGCGCAAGAACGAGCCCCTGCACGCTCAGCTCGGGCAGCAGCTGCGCCGCATGATCCTCGAGGGACGCATCGGACGCGGCGTGCGGCTGCCGTCCAGCCGTAGCCTGGCCGTGGATCTCAACATCTCCCGCGCCACTGTCGTGCTTGCCTACGACCAGCTGGCCAGCGAGGGTTATCTGGAGGGCCGGCAAGGCGCCGGCGCATTCGTGTCGTCGTCGCTGCCGGAGCAGATGCTGCAGGTGGCCCGGCCGGCGGTGGCGCCGTCCCCACGCAAGCCGGCGCCTGCAGCGATGGCCCAACCCGAGCCCTCGCGGCCATTCCAGCTTGGCGCGGCTGATCCGCAGCTGTTTCCCTACCGCGACTGGGCGCGGCTGCTGGCGCGGGTGTGGCGCAATCCGCGGCGAGATCTGACCGGACCGATGAATCCGTTCGGCTGGGCGGATTTGCGCGCGGCCATCGCCGTGCATCTGCGGGAATGGCGCGGCATCGATTGTCCAGCCGCGCGCATCGTCATCACCAGCGGCACCGCTGACGCCGTCGACATCCTCACGCACGCGGCCTTCCAGCGTGGCGACGGGGTGTGGATGGAGGAGCCGGGCTACCCGAGCCTGCGCTATGCGTTGGTGAATGCGGGCATCGCGACCACGCCAGTTCCCGTCGACGCCGGAGGGTTCGATGTCGAGTTGGCGTTGCGGCTCGCCCCGGCGGCCCGCGGCGCCATCGTGACGCCGTCGCGGCAGTTTCCGCTCGGCCCGGTGTTGCCGCTGTCGCGCCGGCTGGCGCTGCTCGACTGGGCGGCCTCAAGCCAAGCCTGGATCATCGAGGATGATTTCGACAGTGAGTATCGCTACTCTGGCGCACCGCTGCCTGCGCTGACCAGTCTCGACCGCAGCGATCGCACCATCTACATCGGCAGCTTCTCGAAGGTGCTGTCGCCCAGCCTGCGCCTAGGCTTCATCGTGCTGCCGGAGCAGCTGGTAGAGCCGACCACGTTGCATCTGCGGCGGCGCGGCGCCATGGCGTCGATCGTGGCGCAACCGGTGCTGGCCGAGTTCATGGCGACGGGCGCCTACGCCACGCACATCCGACGCACGCGACGCATCTATGCCAAGCGCATGGCGGCGCTGGTGGCGGAGCAGCCACAGCTCGACGGGCTTCTGGAACTCACTCCGACCACGGCCGGCATGCATCTCGTGGCCTTGCTGGCGCCGAAACTGAAGCGCCGGATGTCCGACCGCGAGGCCGCAGACCGCGCCCGGCGTGCCGGCATCGCAACCTCGGCGCTGGCCGACTATTGCACGCTGACGCCCACCGCCAGCGGCCTCATCCTCGGCTTCGCGGGCTTCCCGGAAGCCGACTTGCAGAGCGCCGCAGATCGGTTGGCGAAGGCATTGGCGTGAGGGACACTCAGGCCGTGTCCCGTAGGGCGCAATAGCCCACTCGGGCGTATTGCGCCGCGCTGCCGGCATCCTGCTCCAAGGACTTGACGATTTCTCAAGACAATTGCCGCATCCTCGCCATCGACATACTGGCGCGGCCTCTCTCTGGTCGCCGTCAAAGCATGACGCTGAAGATGTCGCGCCTGGCGTTCCGCCGGCCTGCTCAATTCACCTCCACCCCCTGGACACCGGCAACTTGGTCTTCCGGATCGCTGCGTTTATCAGCTGTCGGACGCCCAGAGCCGACGTCTGCAGCGCGCTTCATTGTGAGAGTTCCGAGATGATTTCGTCTGGTCGCGAGGCCGTGGCCTCGGCGTTCGCTAGGTTTGTCGCAGCTCTTGCTCGCGGCCGCGGCGGGAGGTCGTTTCGCGCCATCTTCGCCTTCTGCACGACAACGCAGAAGCGCACCAGAATTCATCATGTCTATTACCTTCTGGCGGCCTTTGATGTTGCGGCCGTCATCGCCGGGCTCATGCTCACGCACCAATCGATCGCTGCCCTTTCCACGTCTGTACGCTCGAATCTGCAGTGGAGCGAACTCCATAACCAGATGGCGGACTTGCGCGGTGTCGCCGGCCGCGCCAATGCGCCAGGCAATGACGTATTCGAAAGCAAGAACGCAGCCGGTGAACTTGTCAGATTGAATGAAGCCGCCGATGCATTTGGCCCGGCTCTCGCAAAAGTCAAATTCGGCATTCAACAGAAGGTTCCAGTGCCATCGTTGGATGGCGTTCAAGCGGGAATCGAAAAGATCGAGACGGATCTGGAGGAGATGGTGCGCGTCACCAGATCACTCCTCGTCAATTATGCGAAAGGGGAGTTGGACGTCGCCAGCCGAGAAATGGCAGTCATGGATCGGCGTTACAGCGATGTTCTGATTGGCATCGAAACGACCGGACAGCAGCTCCGCAGCGTCGAAAGTGTGATCGCGCAGGAGATGCTGAATGAGTCGGCGACCTACCGCAAGGTGGAGATCGGCTTCGTCCTGATCATTGTCCTGATGGTCACGTTTGTCACCATCTACGGCAATCGGATCAGCCGGCTCGTCGACCAGCAGCACGCGCAACTCGCTGCCCTGAACGCCGAACTGGAAGCCCGCGTCTCCCGTCGCACGGCCGAGCTGGAGGCGAGCAAAGCTGAAACGGACCGGCAGCGCGAAGTCTTGCGGCAACGCAATAGTCATTTCGAGATCGCGGTCAACAACATGAACCGCGGCCTCTGCCTGTTCGATGCGGATCAGGGCATCGTCATCGCTAACAAGCGATACTTCGAAGTCTATGACCTCGATCCCGCAGAAAATCCGCCGGGCACCAAGCTGCGCACGGTCCTGGAGAATCGCGTCAAGAAGGGCCACTGTCCTGCACGCTCGCCGGAAGAGTATTATGCCGAGCGTCTTGCCGCCGTCGAGACCAGGCAGGTCAGCGTCTCCATGCAGGCGCTGCCGGATGGCCGGGTCATTGAGGTCGGACATTACCCGACGGAAGAGGGCGGCTGGGTCACGACCCACGACGACATTACCGATCGGTGCCGCATGGAACAGCAGATCGTGCATCTGGCGCATCATGATGCGCTGACCGGGCTGCCCAATCGGCGCAAGCTGCGCGAGGAACTTGAGGCGGCCGCGAAACGCACCGAGCGGGGCGAAGAATTCGCCCTGCTCTGCCTCGATCTCGATCACTTCAAGCAGATCAATGACACGCTCGGGCATCCAGTCGGCGACCGTCTGCTGCAATGCGTTGCCGACCGGCTGCGGACCGTCGTCCGAAAGAGCGATATCGTGGTGCGACTGGGCGGCGACGAGTTTGCGATCATTCAAATGATGGCCGGGCAGCCCAACGGGTCGATATCGCTGGCTGATCGCGTGATAGCGGAACTTGGCCAACCATATGAAATCGATGGTCAGCAACTGGTGATCGGTACGAGTGTCGGCATTGCCTTGGCGCCCTCTGATGGCACCTGCGCCGATGCGCTGCTGAAAAACGCCGATCTGGCACTCTATCGCGCCAAACTGGATGGCAAGGGTGTCTATCGGCTGTTCGAAGCCGAGATGGATGAACGCGCCAGAGCGCGCCGCCAGCTCGAGCTGGATCTACGCAAGGCCGTCGCCACCGAGGAGTTCAAGCTGTTCTATCAGCCTCTCGTTGTTGCAAGCTCGGGAGAAGTGTCAGGGTTCGAGGCGCTGATCCGCTGGCAACACGCAGAGCGCGGCCTGGTCTCGCCGGCTGACTTTCTGCCCCTGGCCGAGGACATCGGATTGATGGGCGACATCGGAGCCTGGGTGCTGAAGAAAGCTTGCGCGGAAGCAACGCAATGGCCAAGCCAGTGCCGCGTCGCCGTCAATATCTCCGCGTCGCAGTTTCGCACGCGGCACCTGGACCTCGATGTGATGGCAGCGATCGCTGCTTCCGGATTGGATCCGCAACGCCTCGAGCTGGAGATCACAGAGTCGGTGCTGCTCGAACGCACGGAAGAGGTGCTGGTCGTTCTGCATCGGCTGCGCGACTTCGGCGTCAAGATTGCCATGGATGACTTCGGGACTGGCTACTCAAGCCTCAGCTATTTGCACTCCTTCCCCTTCGACTAGATCAAGATCGATCGCTCGTTCACGCAGTCGACCAGCAATTCCTCGCACTCCATGGCCATTGTCCAAGCTGTGCTGGGGCTCGGCCGGAACCTGGGCATGTCGACGACGGCGGAAGGCGTGGAGACGGCCGATCAGCTGAACCGGCTGCGCGAAGAAGGATGCGTCGAGCTGCAGGGCTACCTTTTCAGCAAGCCGGTGCCGGCGCATGAGGTGCAAAAGTTGCTTCACCGGCTGAAGAGCAATGCCTGTCATGCCGCTTGAGGTTTGGCCGCTTGAGGCTTGATCGCGCGCGATGGGACCGGTGGCACAGCAGCACGTCTCGCCCTACTTGTTGCCTTGACACAATGCGGCCCAGCGGTCGACGCTGACGGTTGTTCCCACACCGTCCGGCGAGGCCTTCGGCATGAAGATCACATCCCTTGTCGTGCATCCCATGGGCATGGCGGCTGAACGTGTGCGCTGGACGGCGCAGGAGATCACGCGGCGGGTTGAACTCACGCTCGTCGAGGTGCGCACCGACGCGGGCCTCATCGGGATCGGCGAGATTTCGACCGGGCCACAAGCCGTGGTCTGCAAGCTGCTGGAGGACATGGCGCCGGTCATCATCGGTCGCGATCCCCTCGACATCGAAGCGCTATGGAATCGGCTGTTTTCGATCACGGTGCCGCGGCCCGGTGGTCTCGGCGGCTGGGACGGCCTGCCGGCCCCGCTGTCGCGCAATCTGCGCCCGCAGTTCATGGCGGCAATGGCCGGGATCGACATCGCGCTATGGGACATCGCCGGCAAGGCTGCAGGCAAGCCCGTGTTCCGCTTGCTCGGCGGCACGCGCACCGATGTGCACACCTATGCGGTGGGCGGTTTCTATGACGAGGGCGCGCCGCTCACCGCCTGTGCCGATGAGCTCGCGGGCTACGTGGCCAATGGCTTTCGTTCGGTGAAGCTCAAGGCCGGCGCTTTCTCGCTCGCCGACGAGGTGAGCCGCGCCCGGGCCGTGCGCGAGGCGATCGGCCCCGATATCCAGTTCATGCTCGATCTCAACGCGCCCTACGACGTGGCCACCTGCATCCGCTTTGCCAATGAGGTGGCCAAGTACGATGTGTTCTGGCTCGAAGAGCCGCTGCACTGGTACTTGCAGCCCGTCGACTATGTGACGCTCGCCAAGGCCATTCCGATGCCGCTGGCGCATGGCGAGCGCGAGTGGCACCGCTTCACCGTGCGTGATTTCATCGACGCGGGCGCCATCGGCTTCGTGCAGTTCGATTGCACACGCTATGCCGGTTTCAGCGAGGCCTTACGCATTGCGCGGCACGCCGAAGCGGAAGGCGTGGCCGTTGCCCCGCACTCGGCCGCGCACATTCAAGCGCATATTGCGTCGGCCTTCGGCGATGCCGCATTCGGGGCCGAGTCGTCGGGTGACGACAGGAACCACCCGATTCATCATCGCATCTTCCAGGGCGGCGCCGAGCATCGCGGCGGTCGCGTGCACTTGAGCGAGGCACCCGGCTTCGGACTCGAGGTGAATTGGAAAGCGGTCAAGGCCTTGCGGCCTTGAATTGATGGTCGCGTGGTGACACGAAATGCAGTCAGGGCCAGCCAGTCCGCAGTACCTCCGACATCGAGCGTCGATGGAGCGGAGTCGGAACACGTCGAGATGGGTGCGCATTCCGGTGAAGGCGACCATGCGTTCCGGTGCATGGCGACCACTTGATCCGGTCGATGACGACCAGGGCGGCGCGTGTGCCTGATGGCGCCGTTGGATACGTTGGCTGATCTCAGTGTTCG
>JBJXDZ010000147.1:0-9359 GCA_046154645.1 Hyphomicrobiaceae bacterium | reverse complement strand
AACACTGAGATCAGCCAACGTATCCAACGGCGCCATCAGGCACACGCGCCGCCCTGGTCGTCATCGACCGGATCAAGTGGTCGCCATGCACCGGAACGCATGGTCGCCTTCACCGGAATGCGCACTGATCGTCCCAGGATTGATGCTCGCCACTGGCATGCCCATGGCGATCGCCGTCGGCACATCGCTCGTCGCCGTTTCGGCGTTCGGGTTGACGACGGCGGCCAGCTACGCAAGCTCGGGCTTCATTGACTGGCAGCTCGTCGCCCTCGTCGTGGCCGGCGGTCTCGCCGGTAGCATCGCGGGCTCGCGCGCCAACGCTATGCTGTCCGGCCAGAAGCGTCTCCTGACGCAGGTCTTCGCCAGCACCGTCATCGTGGTCGGCGTGCTGGTTGTGGCGCGCGGCTTACCGCACCTGATGGGTGTGTAGAATAAAGATATCGAGATCTCCCATCGAATTGGCGGCTTTACTGGCTTGCAATAGAACCGATGCGGCTTGGGCGTGTGGCATGGGTATTGTCCGCTGACCCCGGGCATAGCAGAAGCGCAATTGGACGTTGGCACCATTGCGGTGAGTGCAGCTCTGGGTCATTCGCGTTACCGATCAACGGCTTGCCAAACGCAGCGCGGAGATTTCGGACATCGGGCTACGCGGACGAGAATGCCTCAGCCGCTGGCACAACCATGTCGGCTTAACCTCCGTCCTCGACCGATGAGCACAAAAGCGGACTGGGCCAGGGCACAAAGTCGCTACGCGACAGCCCGCTGCGCGGAGTGCGCGAGCCGAAAGGCCGGTAGACGGAGAGTTCAATCCTCGTCTGCCGAAGATCTGGGTCACGCGGCAATAGGAAGATCGCACACACCCAGCCGCGTCATCGCGCGAGAGACTTGCGTCTCCGCCGCAACAGCGACTTCGCGCAAAGGAAAGAGCATTTTCAGCGTGAGGTGGCAATTTCACCGAAATCATGCGACAGGTCCGACATACCGACCGGGATCGCGCGAGGGGGAATGCTCATGTACATACGTCGCGAGGTTCTGACGGCCCTCTTAGGAGCGCCCGTCTGCTTCGCCAGCATCACGTCCGCTTCCGCGTTCTGCGGCATAACCAAGCTAGTGGTGCGGCCATGACCACATTGCGAATCACACTGGCAGTTGTCGTTGCCGTCATAGGCGGCGGCCACGCGGCGCAAGCACAGTCCTCGCCATCTGCTGATTTCTTGTGCGCGGCCGAGGCGTCCAAAAAGGGCCTCCACGGCGCGCATCCGAATCGAAGAGCGTTCATAGCCGAGTGCATCGCGACGAAAAGTGCGGCAAAGCCGACAGCACCGACTCCATCGGCTCCTTCTGGCCCCACAGCCAAGCCCGCGACACCTCCGAAATCGCCCACGCCCCGTCTGCGGGCGCCTGTTGAAACCGCCGAACAGCGGCGAGCGAAGATTGCGTTCAACTGTGGAGCCGCAGCGTCTAATCGAGGGCTTCATGGCGGTCACCCCGCGCGCAAAGCGTTCGTCGACGACTGCATACGGCGGGCGCCACCTGTTAAAGAGTGACTGCCGGATTTTGAGCGACAGTCAATGGAAACGGAGTGAGGGGCGCCGCGCTCCTCAAACTCCTGCGCCTGGGAAATTGACCCTGCACACGCGCCTCGGGGTCACGGCCCTCCCCCCGAACTCAGTCGAGGGGCGACGTGTTGCGGCGGACACGGAATTGGAACCCGTGTTGGGCAGATTTTGCCTCATCGGTGCTGAGCACCGGGGCTACGTCAACTCTGGTCAGTTCGCGTTACCGATCACCGGCTTGACTAACAGGCTGTTGAACTTCTCGGCGGGTGACAGCGTTGAGCGAATATGATTCGGTTCGGGATCCAGGTCGAGGGGGCTCGCATGCGCGGATCGGATCAAAGGTCGGGGTAGCTGTTTTCGTTCATCGACCTGGAACAACGGGTGCCGGCGAAGCATCCGCTACGGGTGATCAAGGGCATCGTCGATGAGGTGCTGGTGTCGCTCGATGCCGCGTTCGAGCGGCTCTACGAGGGAACGGGGCGCCAGTCGATCGCGCCTGAACGGTTGCTCAGGGCCTCGCTGCTGCAGGCGTTCTACTCGGTGCGCTCCGAGCGCCAGCTGATGGAGCAGATCGACTATAACCTGCTGTTCCGCTGGTTTGTCGGGCTCGGTATCGATGATGCCGTGTGGGATCACTCGACGTTCTCGAAGAACCGCGACCGCCTGCTCGATGCCGACGTCGCCGCCAACTTCCTGGAAGCGGTGCTGCGGCACCCCAAGGTCAAGCGCTTCCTGTCGGACGACCACTTCTCGGTCGATGGCACGCTGGTCGAAGCTTGGGCCAGCTTGAAGAGCTTCCGCGCCAAGGATGGCAGCGACGAGCCGCCGTCTCCCGGCCGCAACGGCGAGCGCGATTTCCACGGCGAGAAGCGGGCCAACGACACGCACGCAAGCAAGACCGACCCGGATGCGAAGCTGTTCCGCAAGAGCAACAACCAGCCGGCCAAGCTTTACTTCATGGGGCACGCGCTGATCGAGAACCGGCACGGTCTTGTCGTTCAAGCCGACGCGACGCAGGCGACCGGCCGGGCCGAACGTCAGGCGGCGCTGGCGATGATCGACCGGCAGGATCCGGGCTCTGAGCGCCGGCTGACGCTGGCCGCCGACAAAGGCTACGACACCTCCGACTTCGTCGCCGATCTCCGGCAGAAGTGCGTGACGCCGCATGTCGCCGCGAAAATCAAGGGCTCGGCGATTGATGGCCGCACAACGCGACACGAGGGCTACAAGGTGAGCCAGCGCAAACGTAAGCTGGTCGAGGAAGCGTTCGGCTGGGGCAAGACCATCGCCGGCATGGCCAAAGTGAAGGTGCGCGGTCTCGATCGCGTGCGCTTCAAGTTCACGTTCGCGATGGCTGCCTACAATCTGATCCGGATGCCGAGATTGCTCGCCGCCGCGTGAGCCACCAGGGCGGAAATCGCCAGATCCCTGCCGCTGACCATGGAAAAAAAGACGTCGTCCCGAATGGCATCCGGGGATACCAGCCTACCCGCGCGGAAAATTCAACAGCCTGCTAACGCAGTGCGGAGAGTGCGGACATCGGGCGTCGCAGTCGTCAACACCTCGATTGCTCTGCCAGAGATGTCGGCTTACCCTCCGTCCTCAACCGCCGAGCACAAAAACGCACCGGGCCAATCGCATCGACTCGCAATCGAGTGATCCGGAGTTTGCGGTCGGCCGCTTGCAGCACCGGACATTTCCTCTGCTCTGCCGGTCGACAAGAGCTTCCGTGTTGCGCCTGCTTGCAACGCGTTCTCAGCTAATGAATACTGGTCCGAAATTGCCTGCGTATGGTGAGGGTCCGGTGTCGCGTATTGATGTACATGTGGGGAAGCGTGTTGCGACCCGCAGGATGGAGCTGTTGCCCACAGAGGACCATGTGGCAACTCATATAGGATTGAGTGTCCGTGAACTCCGGCGCTATGAGAGCGGCGTCCAGCGTATAGGGGCAGCCACTTTGATCAGATTGTCCAAATTTCTTGACTTGACGATGGCAGAGATTTTCTGCGGTCTCGACGGTGAGACGACTGCATCCGATGAGCCTACATCCGCAAAAGTCATTGTTTTTCCTTCGGCTAGATGCCGCCCCCAACCTCCTGAAGAGTTGGTGCCGACAGGCATTTGGTAGTGGACAACCATCGTCAATCTACAGTTGCATTCCGCGACTCAGTTAGTCTTTCCCCGACTTTGCAATGTCAGGGAGACGCTGATGTCTGTCGAGCAACATCTTGCAGGTGGCCCTGCACAGCCCTCGGAGTTCATCGAGGGTCTGATCATCAATCAAGGTCCGCGAGAGCTGCTGGCTAAATATTTCTTGCTGGCCGATAAGCAACTTCGCGAAAGAGGCGTCATTCTAACCTTAGCTTCGTTCGATGAATTGCTCGCAGTCAATGCCGCCAATCGTGACAGTTGGCTTCCATTGACGCCGACTTTCGACATTTCCAAGAACAAGTTGTCGTCCGAGCGCTCTTTTTGCTTGATCGGTCGTGATCTGCAGAACCGGTCGGTCGCGACGCATGCCGGTCGATTGTTTGATTGGCAGAGCACATCCTTTGCAGAGGAAGGCGAAGCCTTGCGGCTCTTCTATGATCACCCCCAGACAAATGCACTGCCGGGCGAAATGTGTCGTGTCAGTTCGAATGCCGCCAGACGGTTGACGGGGCTGGTCAGTTACACCGGCGCCGTCTGGTATCGCCGCGACTATCGGGGACTTGGATTGGCGTTCTACATGTCGCGCCTGGTTCGCGCTTACGCCTATGCACTTTGGGGCGTGGACTATTCGACAGGAATGATCGCCGCAGGCAATGTCGCGAAGGGGCTCACAGACAAGACGGGCCACGCAAATGTTGAGATGGGGCTGCATTCCCGGGGCTCAACGCACGGCGATGTAGACTACCAGATTATCTGGTCGACGCCGCGCCAAATAGTCGAGCAACTGACCCAGGTCCTGGCGGACGAGTCCAAAACTCTAATCCTTGATCAGCGTCGCGCTCAGTAGGCCGGGGCCATCAGCAATGCGGATTGGCACCAACAGGCGTTCATAGGTGACGACAGCTGGTGGCAGAGGCCCAATGGTCAGGGATGCCTCGATCTCCTCAAGGATCGGCTGTCGGGCATTCCAGGCCTCGCGGTATGCGTCCTGGACGAAGGTGTTGTAGCCTTTATCGCCGAACTCAGCGAACGTCGAGCCGAGACTGCGGCGTCGCCAAGCCTCATCGAGACGTGGGTATCCGGCCCCCACTTCGATCAGCTTGAGTTGACCTTCATCGATAGCTGGCTGCACGATCAAGAACCGGTCGCAGAATGCCCGACGCAGAAAACTACGGACTAAAGTGAGGTCCATTACCTTATCCGTTGAGCAGATCATTACGAGCTGCCTGAACGGCGCTCGCTTAGCGCCGCCCAGTGGAATGCGCTCCCGTCGAAACGGCTTGCGTGGTAAGCGTGACATCGATTTCCACTGAGACAGTACCTGCTGGATCGCAGCATAGCCGTTGCTGAAGCGCAGGACTGTGTTTTCCTCACCGAGGAGGAATACCGGCAGACCAGTATTTTCTGCGTGGTCTGCTAGCTCGTAGATCACCGCCGCAAATGCGACCTCAGAAATGGCGCTGCAATTGATCGAAAGTTGCATTCGATGTTTTGTGTGCTCGACCAAGACAAGGCCTGCAGTCCTAGTTAGACAGCGCGACAGGCTATCGCCATGTAGCGCAGCCATGGACTTCCAATTATTCAAAACGGAGGAGACGCTGAGTTTGCGTCCCTGATCGTCGATGTAGTGCTGAACTTGCATCGTAGACACTTACCAAGAAAAATTGCGGTTCCATTGCGCGACGCTCCAGGCGTTTGCGCTCCGACTGTCAAGCCGAATGGGTTTCAACTTGTGGCGCGACTGGAGTGATCGTTGAGAGCCTGGCGATTGAGGTTCTTGGTGCGTTGAATTGCGCCACGGCCCACGCACCGACGAGAAGTTGTATCCAGATTGCCCCAATCCGTGAAATCGCCGCACAGACGGGGCGTCCTCATCCACGTCCTTCCATGCTCGTCAGACACAACTCTCGGCATGTAAGTCCCCGCCAACTAGCCCCTACACCGAAGATTGTCTATTCCGACCATGAAGAGGTCAAGCGGCCACTTTCTCCTCCCCCACTGGAGTACTCGGGGTGCCAACTGGTTCGCCCGATGCAGCAGGGCAAGCAAGCCATTGTGGGATGTTGACACTAAGTACATTCCTTCACCTGGGCAGGACTGACGTTCCGGAACCACCGTTGCACGCGTGGCGCGGTCGATTTGTGTTCTTCGTGATTAGTCGCTCTAGCGTGCACTGCACCCCTGTAGGATGGCTTGCGCAGTTGGCGCACGGCACTAGTCGAAGGCCAATATCAGGACACGCAACAATGCCGCGAACGACAGTAACATGGCAATGTAACTCAACCATTCCAGCATGAGATCAACTCATTACACTGTCGTGAGTTCGCTCAATTCCGCCTCCGATGGCATGACATGGCAGACGCTCTCGACGCGATTCTCAATTCCCTGCACAGATGTTCTCGACAAGGCCAGCCCCGCGACCCTCCCCGGGCAGCGGGGTAGCGCCGAGTTGGAGCGTGGGGCTGGCATTCCTAGGTCAGATGCACCACGATCGGCGGGTGTTCCCAACGTCGGATTGTGAGCGGTGGCTTTCCCCCCGGTTCAGCAGGTACCGCCCTGCCCTGCGTTCTCTCAACTGGCGGGAAGCCTAGAGCAAGCGCAGGGATTTCGTGAATGAACTGAGGCAGACCCCATTTTTCCTCGGCTCAAGTCCGCCTAACTTTGCACACTGCCGACGACCCTGTCTGTGGTATGGACCACATACCTCATTGCAACTGCGGCCACCTCGGACAGCGACTCAGGAGAACTGACATGGCAACAGCCCAAAGGGATCCCACGCATCACAATCAGCTGCTTGGTGCGCTCAAGGTAGCTAGTCGCGAGCGCATCGAGCCGCACCTTGAGCGTGTCGATCTCGAGCTTGATGCCGTCGTTTGCGACGCTGGCGGCACCCTCAGACACGCCTATTTTCCCCAGGGTTGCGTTCTCTCATTGTTGACCGTATTGGAGAATGGCTCAGCGATCGAGACGGCCAATATCGGGCGGGAAGGTGCGTACGGTCTATTTTCGGCTATGTACAGCCGCGTGTCTTTCAATCGATGCATTGTGCAGCTGAAGGGCTCCTTGGTCCGATGTCCGATTGCAGTTCTTCAATCTGAATTTGACAACAATGCACACGCTCGCAATCTTTTTGTCAGCTACTCGGAAACGCTACTGTCCCAAGTTCAGCAGACGGTCGCATGCAATGCATTGCATTCCACGACGGGAAGAATCAGCCGATGGCTTCTCATGATGCATGATCGTGCGGAGGGCGAATACCTGACGTACACTCATGAATTTCTCGCCAACATTTTAGGAGTCAATCGGAAGTCAGTAACCCTGGCGGCGCAATCAATGCAGACGACTGGCCTTATCAGTTATCGACGCGGAACAATTCAGGTAATGGATCGACCGGGTCTCGAAGCGGCGTCCTGTGAATGTTACTCGATAGTGAAAGCACGGTTCGACGCTTTTCTTACGCCTCCGTCAACTGCGGCTCGAGGCAATACAATGGGGCGCCATAATTAGGTGAGCGCTTTTTTTGGTATGTGCCAGCGGAGGCGTTTCGTTTTATGCCCTTTTGCTTTCGAGCAGCATGGGGCGGATCGCTGGGACGTGCTTTGTTCGAACTATTTCTGGGGTCACGGTAGGGACGACCGTTGTCGGCCGCCCCGCGCATATCCCGGCGTGCGGCGGGGAGAAGCGATTGGTGAGTGTGGTGAACCGTTCCCACGAGAGTCGGGCCCGCTGGCTGCGCCGCTTGAGCAACTTCAGCCAGCGCAAGTCGCTCGCTAACCAGAGGTTCTGATCGGGCGTCTGGTCTCTGGCTACCACCTCGTGAAAGCCCCAGTGTTGCACCGAGATGTGGCGGTTCTGCGCGCGTGCTTTGGGTCAGGGGCGTCGGATCGTAACCTTGCCACGGAAGAAGCTCGCCGAAACCGGCCATCCCGTCAACCATATTGGCCGGGAGGGCGCATGCTGGTCAGTCTCGCAACCAAGGAGACAGACCATGGAAGACCATGCACCTGCGACTGAACCGCTCGCCAAACCCGTCCGCGTGCCCTGGAACAAAGGCAAACTCGTCGGTGCCAAGCCGCCCCTGCGGCCAAGCCACGTCTGGTCGATACGAACGAAGCTGCAGATCGAAGGCAAGAAGCGCGACCTGGCGCTCTTCAACTTGGCGATCGACAGCAAATTGCGCGGCTGTGACGTCGTCGCTGTACGCGTCGATGACGTGGCTCCGAGCGGCTTTTCAATGGATCGCGCAACCATCCGGCAGAAGAAGACCGGCAGACCTGTGCGGTTCGAGGTGACCGATCAAGCCCGTATGGCGATCGACGACTACCGGCGACGAGCACCGGCGTATCGCGCGCAGCGATGACGTGCAGTTCGAGCAGGGTGTCGCCATCGCCCAGATTGCTTGGGCGCTCGATGATCTTGCAGCGGACGTGCCGCCAGGTGAACCAGTGGCTCAGCGCCGTGGTCGCGCGGGCCCGTCCGGTCATCAGAATGGAATCTCACTATCAATGGTGCGGAGCGTTGCCGTGGCGCCATGGGTGGGCGCGGACTCCACCCAGGGACGGGCCGGAACGGATTCGACGGCAAAGGCGCGCGGCAGAGCGGCCTGGATGACCAACAAGTGCTCATCGGTCGTCCAATCCCTGGGATCGGGCTTGGCGTTCAAGAGCGTAACGCAGCGGTCGGCAATACTCGTCGCCTGGTCGCGCACGGCGTTGCTGAGGGCCGTGTTGGAAGCCCTGGCTTGTTGGTGGCGACTCCATTGATGCTGCCGCCAAAGCCGCGTTTCACCTCGCCCGTTTTCTTGTCGGTGTATTCGAAGGCCCAAAGGGCGAAGGGGAGCTTGGCGTCATGGCCGGGCTTGGAGAGGGTGCCGGTAAAGATGGGCTTGTCGTCGCCGGGCTGCTTGTAGCGGTTGATCGGGGCGTAGAAATCGCCGGTCGGTTGTTGGTTGGTGGTTTGGCTCATGCGTCCTCCTGTGGCTGTTGGTGACAGGAGAAGGCTGCGGGCCTTCCGAGGCGAATACAATATGCAATGCCTACGGATGAGGCATCGGCGTGCAGGTGGATGGTCACGCCTTGGGCAGTCTCGGCTAAACTGGCCGCATGCCGCACCACCTTGTTCGCATCGATGCCGGTCGGAACCTGTACCGGTTTTACCGGCTTGACGTGCAGGCGGATTTGTTCGGCGCGGTGTCGCTGATCCGCGAGTGGGGCCGTATCGGCCAGGGTGGCACGGTGCGGATGGCGAGCTTTGCGACGGAGAGCGAAGCCCAAGCAGCAGCGGCACGAGCGTTGACCATCAAGCAGCGGCGAGGCTATCGTGTCATCGACTGTCCGCAGCTGAGGGTACAGGAGACTCATTGATCAGATGACGGATATTCACGGTTTGACCCTGGTCGTGTGAAAACTCCATCCCTGCTATGATTCTCCAGCTGAATCGGCGGGGGCTGGCATGGCGGGGTTCATCGCAGGGGCGGATCGGGCGCAGTCGACATTGTTGCCGGAATGCCTCGATGACTGGGTCGACGAGAGCAATCCTGTTCGCTTCATTGACGCCTTCGTTGATGGCCTCGATCTCAGCGAGTGCGGCTTCGAGAGCGTCGAAGCTGCTGCGACTGGCCGCCCTGGGTATCATCCGTCAGCGCTC
>JBJXDZ010000146.1:0-80492 GCA_046154645.1 Hyphomicrobiaceae bacterium | reverse complement strand
CCCCCCCACGCTGCGCCCCGGCTTGACCCGACCTACGGACTGCGACCCGACGGCCGCTTGCGCTTGGACAGGGGTCAGACCCCTGACACGCGATGTGGCAGATGAACTTCTGACGCAATCGTCAGGGGTCTGACCCCGAGCCGTTCCCCGAGCCCCGGCTCCGAGCCCCGGCTTGACCCGACCTAAGGACTGCGACCCGGCCTACGGACTGCGACCCGGCCTACGGGCCGTGCACAAAACCGACCGCTGACGAGACTGCCGCGGCCGCGGGCACGTTGGTGCCTGCCCCGAAACGCAGAAAGGCCGCCCGAAGGCGGCCTTTCCGTTCGAAATTCTGCCTGCAATCCGATCAGAACGAGATGCGGGTGCCGACGATGACAGTCTGGTAGTCCTGCATGGCGCAGTTGCGGGTACCGCCGCAAGACGCGCTGTTCGACGTGATGGTGAAATCAGCCTCGTAGTGCTTGTAGGTGAGGAAGATTTCCATCGCGGCAGCATCGACGTTCTGCAGGATGCCCAGGCCGTAGGTCGTGGCCTTGCTCGACACGACGTCCTGGTAAACAACGCGCAGGCCGTCGTTATGCTCGCCGTACTCGCCGAACAGCACCGTCTTGCCGATGCCGAAGAAGTTCTGCGAGATACCGCCGGCCAGCCACCAGAAGCTGGTGTCGAAGTTACGGTTCGGAACAGTCGGAGCAGCATTAACGAGGTTGCCCGAAGTCTTGTTCTCGGTGTCACGCGTACCGGCGGCGAACGTCAGGAACAGACCCGTCGGAATGTGCATGACCGAGGCAGAGCCCTTGAGCTGCGACTCTTTGCGATTGCAGTCCAGGTTGGTATTGCAATGCGCATTGAAGTTCGCCGGAACGCTCGGGATCGGCTGGTTGAACTCGGTGTCCTCCTGGTAACCGATGCCGCCCGCGATGCGGAAGCCACCGATTTCACCCGCATAGCGCAGGGCGACGTCCCAGTAGTTGTCCTCGGCAACCGCCGCCTGCAGCGAGAAGCCAGCCAGAGTCGGCGTCTCGTAGAGGATGTGATTGCGACGCGTCGTATCCCACGACTCACCACCGAGGATGATGTTGCCCCAGGTGACGCGGCCGAGCGTCGAGCCGCCAGCACCGGTCAAGTGACCCGGAGCCGTCTTCTCACGCAGGATCATGCCGCCGTTATAGAGTGACACGTCCGACGTAGCAGCGCCTGAGAGGCCGCCGACGTCGATGAGCGTCAGGTTGTCCGTCGAGGTCGAGCCATGACCGATCTTGATCATGCCGAGTTGGCTGTGACGCAGCCAAACGGTGGAATCGCGCAGGGCGAGGTTGCCCGGCGTGCCACCTGTGCCCGGACCACCGCCCGAAGCGCCGAGATCGTCGCCGCCATTGAGCTGGTTGAGGCTGCCGATCGAATTGGCGAACGCGGTGTACTCATACAGGAAGCCAGCGGTCAGCTGTGGGCTGATCTTGGCCGAACCCGTGAAGCGCCAACGCGAGCCGTAGTTGCCACCGTCGCCGATGTAAGCATCGCTCTGGAGGCCGTCATCCCACCACATCAGGTGGTGCGAGACATAGCCCGAGATCTGGAGCGAAACCTTGCGGTTGCCCTTGCGGACGGTTGTGGCCTCGAGCTCGGCGACCCGCTCCTCGAGGTCAGCGCAGCAATCACCACCAAGGTCAGCGGCCTTGGCAGGGCTGGCGCCATAGAGGCCGGCGGCGGCGATGATCGCCACTGCGCTAGCCGACTTTAGCAGTCCCCCATACATATTGAACTCTCCTGGACTAACGCTACCCCAAGCCACAAGCGACTATGGAGACCGGTTTCTGGCCGATCAGCCTTTCGGTGTGCGATTGCCTGATACGGCCATCGACCTCGTCGGTGAAGCAGACTTAGCAAACGCAATCCCGAACAGTGAAGCAAAAAGGAAGAATTGGCCATGGTTCAGGATTTTGTGTGACGGAAATGGCACGATTCGTTTTCCGCGCCCGGTGATTCGTGATCGCAATCGATGCGGAGTTCCCGTTCAATGGCTGCAAATCGGGGCCAAATGGGGGCCTTCGTATGGCAACAGCGCTGCGCGACGGCGTGTGTCAGCGGGCTGACTCTGAGGCCCGAATAGCAGGATTTTTACCGCAGTCGCGCTCGTGCGAGAGGCGCCCCTGGCTCCAGGTGTGTCCAGTTAACTTGCTTATTTTCATGCAGTTATCGTGTTTCACGGTGCACCCGACCGCTCTCGCTGCGTCGCGCGTGCATCAGTGCTGCCAGAGGGACACATCGCCACTTGGGGTCCAATGTCAGCGCAAAATTGCCGTAGTTGCTGTCAAGGGGCGAGATGGCTTCGCCACAGTTTCCACCTCGCTCGTCCGGGGCAAGCTTCACGGGGTGCTGCGTCGCATCGCAATGCCTTGTCGCAGCATGCTATTCTACGAACCGACAGAGATAGAGCGCGGTCACGCATCCGGCGCGGATGCCTGAGGCGGGCGCTCACCGTGCAAGAGTTATCCACATGGCTGCCCATGCTGCCGATTGCGATGTTGCCGTTGTCGGCCTGGGGCCGGCTGGCCTGGCCGCAGCCTTAGCGCTGGCCGAGGCCGGTTTGACGGTGACTGTGGTCGGTCCTGCGCCAACAGCCGAGGCTTTGGCCAAGGAAACCAGGACGACGGCGCTGTTTGGCGGCAGCGTTGAGTTGCTCCGGCATCTGGGTGCGTGGCCGGCACTGGCCGATGCGGCGGCGGCGCTGACAGGTTTGCGGCTGATCGACGATACGGGCCGGCTGCTGCGGGCACCGGAGACGCTGTTTCGGGCCAGCGAAATTGGCCGCGAAGCCTTTGGCTACAATATCGAAACGGCAAAACTGACAACGGCCCTTCATGCGCTGGCCGCGGCCTCGCCGGGCATCCGGATCATCGCCGAGGCAGTCATCCAGGTGGCGCCCGGCAATGATGTCGTTCGGCTGGCTGGCGCTGGCGGGACCGTTGTATCTGCCCGCCTCGTGGTCGGCGCCGACGGCCGCGCCTCGCGCTGCCGGGATGCCGCCGGCGTGGCAACCGAGACCTGGAGCTACCCACAGACGGCGATCGCGACCCGGTTCCAACACAGCCGGCCGCACGAGGGGATCTCGACGGAACTGCATCGCCGCGCCGGTCCGCTGACCACGGTGCCGATGCCCGGCAGCTGGTCGAGTCTCGTGTGGGTGGAAACGCCGGATGAAGCCCGCCGGCTGGCCGCGGTGGCCGACGATGCCTTTGCGGGGGCACTGGAGACACGCCTCGGCGGCCTGCTTGGCACGGTGTCGCAAGTGGGCGCGCGGGCGTGTTTTCCGCTATCGGGGCTCACCGCCAAGCCGCTGGCCCAGAACCGTATCGCGCTCATTGGCGAAGCCGGCCACGTGCTGCCGCCGATCGGGGCGCAAGGGCTCAATCTGGGCTTGCGCGATGCGGCCTGGATCACGGAGTGCGCTGCCATAGCCAAGGCGGACGGCCGGGACGTCGGTGGCGATGCGGTGCTGCAGGCCTTCAGGCAAGCCCGTGCCGGCGACGTGGCGAGCCGGACTTTGGCGGTGGACCTGCTCAATCGCTCGTTGCTTGCGGATGTCATGCCGCTGGATCTGCTACGCGGGGCCGGCCTCGTGGCACTTGGCGCCTTGCCCTGGCTGAGGCGAGCCGTGATGCAGGCGGGCCTTGGTCCAGGCGGTCCGTTGCCGCGCCTGCTGCGGCCTGCGACGGCCTGATCTGAGCCCCTTTGCCGATCCCGTGCGGCCTCGTGGAGGCTTGACGGCGACAGGGCCGAGTTGCATCTCGCCCGAAAGCCGTTCGTGGCCGCCCGAGTCGCCGCCCAGCGCCAGGACAGACCCCTCGTCATGATGCCGATGCTCATTGATCTGCGACATCGGCTCGAATACGGGGCGCTGATGCTGCTCGTCGGCGTGGTGCGCTTGATGCCGATCGATACCTCGGCGCGCGTTTCGGCGGCCATCTGGGGGTTCGTGGCCCCGAAGCTGCGCCGGCACGCACGCGCCCTGGAAAATCTGGCCATCGCCTATCCGGAAAAGACACCGCAGGAGCGTGACGCTATTGCCCGCGCCATGTGGCGCAACCTCGGCCGCGTGATGGCCGAGACCATGCAGATCGACCGCCTGATCCAGGAGCCGGGCCGGATCGAAATCGCCAATCCGAAGGTGTTCGCCCGCTACAAGGACAAGCTCGGGCCGGCGATCGGCTGCTCGCTGCATCTGGGCAACTGGGAACTCGCCATCTGGCCGCTGGTCGCCGCCAAGGCCAATCCGGCCGCCGTTTACCGCACGGTCAAGAACCCTTACGTCGACCAGTTCCTGCGCCATCAGCGCCGCGACCTCTATCCGGGTGGCCTGCTCGGCAAAGGCAAGGTCGACGGCAGCATGGAAGAAGGCCAGCGCACGGCGCGACAGATCATGGATTATGTGCGCAACGGCGGCCGCCTGGGCCTCGTCTGCGATCTCTATGACAAGCAGGGCTTGGCGGTGCCCTTCTTCGGCACGCCGGCTAAATCGGTGGTCATTCCCGCCATGATCGCGCGCCGGGTCGGTGCCCGCATCTGGCTGGCGCGCTGCCTGCGCGTTGGCACCGACTCTCGCTTCCGCATCGAGATCAAGGAGCTGAAGGTCCCGCGCACCGCCAACATGGGCGATGACGTCAAATGGATCACGGCGCAGATGCAGGCCGCGTTCGAAGCCTGGATCCGGGAGACGCCGGAGCAGTGGATGTGGTCGAACCGGCGGTGGTCATGACGCCGTCGGAACCGCAAGCCGCCTCCGATCCGCAGCCGCCGCGTGCCACGCTCCGCCAGCAACTCGAGGTGCTGGGCCTCAAGGGCGCCATTGCCGTGGCGAGCCTGCTGCCGACGTCCTGGGTGACGGGAATCGGGGCCACGCTGGTGGCGATGGTGGGGCCCTGGCTGCGGCAGCACCGGCGAGCGCTGGCCAACCTCGAGATCGCGTTCCCCGACAAGTCGCCGGCCGAGCGCCGCGCCATCGCCCGTGCCATGTGGGCCAACATGGGCCGCACCTTCGCCGAGATGCTGATCCTGCCGCGCATCGCTGCTGATCCGGACACCGTCACGCTGGTCGACGAGCCGCATTGGCGCCAGCGCATGGGCGGAACCGACCCTGTCATCTGCTGCACGCTGCACATGGGCAGCTGGGAGCTGGCAGTGCTGCCGATCAACCGCGCCAATCGCGCCTCCGCCGGCGTCTACCGGCCGCTGGGCAATCCGCTGATCGATCGCTGGCTGGTGGCCAGCCGATCGCCGCTCTATCCCGGTGGCCTGCTCGGCAAGGGCGACAACGATGACGATGTGCGCAGCGGCCAGCGCACGGCGCGCCGCCTGATCGATCTCGCCCGCAAAGGCGGCATGGTATGCTTCGTCTGCGACCACTATGACCGGCGCGGCGAGCCGATCCCGTTCATGGGGCGGGAGGCCAAGTTCACCCTGATCCCGGCCCAGATCGCCCGCCACGTCGGCGCCCGCGTCTTCGTCGGCGCCTGCCTGCGGATCGGCACGACGAGCCGCTTTCGCATGGAGATCCGCGAGCTCGAGGTGCCGCGCAGCGAGCAACGCACCGCCGACGCCCAGGCCCTCACGACCGCCATCTTTGCCGAGTTCGAGCGCTGGATCCGCGCCCATCCGGAGCAATGGATGTGGTGGAATACGCGCTGGGTGAAGGGGGCGTGAGGGAAGGGTGCGAGTGAGCCAGTGCGTTGGCTCGATTGTTTAGGTTCAAGGCCCACGCCACCCGCTGACGGCTCGCGACAGCGGCCCATTGCGCGTGCCAAGATCGGGAAAGCGACCAACCCACACGAGGCACTCACGCCATGTCCACGCCCAAGACCACGATGCGCTACCGAACCCTTGGCACCAGCGGCCTGAAGGTGTCCGAGATCTGCTTGGGCACCATGACCTTTGGCGACACCACGGCCTTGCCCGAAGCCCAACGCATCGCCGACCACGCTGTCGATGTGGGGGTCAATTTCGTCGACACCGCCAATGTCTATGTGAAGGGGCGCTCCGAGGAGATGGTTGGACAGGTGATCGGCCCCAAGCGCCAGCAGTGGGTGCTGGCCACCAAGCTGGCGCAACCCACGGGCGCCGGCATCAATGAGCGTGGCCTCTCGCGCCGCAACATGATGGCGGCGACCGACGCCTCGCTCAAGCGCCTCGGAGTCGACCACATCGACATTACCTATATCCATCGAGTCGATCCGGCGGTGCCGTGGACGGAAGTGGCGCGCAACTTCGGTGATCTGATCCAGGCGGGAAAACTGCGCTACTGGGGCATCTCCAATGTGCGCGCCTGGCATATCCCGGTGATTGCCACCGCCTGCCGCGATGTCGGCGCGCCGCTGCCCGTGGTGCTGCAGCCCTATTACAACCTGCTCAATCGCATGCCCGAAGTGGAGGTGCTGCCCGCCGCGCGCGCGTTCAACATCGGCGTCGCCACCTACAGCCCCGTGGCGCGCGGCGTGCTCTCCGGCAAATACGTGCCCGGCAGCAACGCCGACCCGGAAACGAGGGCCGGGCGCAACGATCGCCGCATCATGGAGACCGAATGGAGACCGGAGTCACTCGCCATCGCGCAAACCCTGAAGGCGCATGCCGAGAGCAAAGGGCGTACGCTGGTCGAACTGGCGGTGGCCTGGATCCTCAACAACCAGGCCATCACCTCAGTCATCGCCGGCCCGCGCACCTATGAGCAGTGGATCACCTATCCGGGCGCCCTCTCCTATCCCTGGGGCCAAGACGACGAAGCCCTGGTCGACAGCCTGGTGAAGCCGGGCCACCCCTCAACGCCCGGCTACACGGATCCGGGCTATCCGGTGGAAGGCCGCTTCCCAAAGCTCGGCTAAGGGCGCCATCGCTTGCTCCGGAGCGCGACAGGGCTTATTTCGCCAACAGAGGACTTGCAATTCAGGTCCGATTGCTGTCCCAATAGGGCAGGGAGTCCGATCACGTGGCGCACTGCGGTCGCCGCGCTTGTCAGAGACTATCGTTGACACGTGGCGCTGCCTCCAAGGCAAGACGCGATTCCGGAACCCGAAGCAGACGTTCATCGCACAGGCGGGGGACGGGCTGGTTCGGGCGGACGTGTCATTTGATCTGTCTATCGCCGACCATCGAGAGCGCGGCCGACGCGCCAGCGGAGACCCATGACCTTCTATCTGCCCATTGCCGAGATGTCGGTAAACATCTGGATCTTCATCGGCATGGGTGCGGCGGTGGGCTTCCTCTCTGGACTGTGCGGCGTCGGCGGCGGCTTTCTGATGACACCGCTTCTGATCTTCTCCGGCATTCCCTCGGCCGTCGCCGTCGGCACGGAAGCGGCGCAAATCGTCGCCTCGTCGGTCTCCGGCGCGCTGGCGCAATGGCGGCGCAACAACGTCGACGTGAAGATGGGCACGCTGCTGCTGGCGGGCGGCATCATCGGCACCAGTTTCGGCGTGCAGGTGGTGGGCATCCTGCGTCGGCTCGGACATTTCGAGCTGTTCGTGTCGCTCTGCTACGTGACGTTTCTCGGCGTCATTGGCACGCTGATGCTGATCGAGAGCATCGCCGCCATGCGCCAGAGCGCCAAGCAACCGTCTGGCACGTCGCGCCGCGTGCGGCACCACAACTGGTTGCATGGGCTGCCGCTCAAGATGCGGTTCCATCGCTCGAAGCTCTACATCAGCGCCATCCCGCCTGTCCTGATCGGCGTGTTCGTCGGCTTCCTGGCCGGCATCATGGGCGTCGGCGGCGGCTTCATCATGGTGCCCGCCATGATCTATCTGCTGCGCATGCCGACCAACGTGGTGGTCGGCACCTCACTGTTCCAGATCGTGTTCGTGACCGCGGTCACCACCGTCCTGCACGCCAAGCAGAACCACACCGTCGATGTCGTGCTCGCACTGCTGTTGATGTTTGGCGGCGTCGTCGGCGCCCAGCTTGGTGCCGCTGCCGGCGAACGCCTCAAGGGCGAGCAATTGCGCTTTGTGCTCGCGGGGCTGGTCGTGCTGGTCTGCCTCAGGATGGCCTGGGGCCTGATTGCGACGCCGGATGAGTTGTTCTCGCTGGCTGGTCCAGGCGGGAGCGGTCACTGATGCGCAAACGGGGCACCGTTCAGCTGACGTGGCGGCGCCGGGTCTACGTGGCGCTTTCGCTCCTGCTCGCGGTGCTGCTTGCCACCGAAACGTTCGCCCAGCGCCGTCAGGAGCGGGCGACGCCGATGCCGGCCCCACCCATCGTGATGCCGAAGGCGAAAGAGAAACAAGTGGCACCGCCAGCGGCCGCGCAGCCGCCGGCACCCGTGCCCGAAACCGTCCAAGCCGATATCTCGACCCGCCGCGTGGCCGTCACATCGAGCTTCGCTGGCACCGAAATCGTGGTCTTCGGGGCCGTCGAGAACAGCCGTCAGCAAACAGCTGAAGCCGGCCTCTACGACATCGTCATTGTCGTCGTCGGCGCACCCTCACGGCTCGTTGCGCGCAAGAAGTCCAAGATTGCCGGCATCTGGCTCAATGCCGACAGCCTCGAATTCTTGTCGGTGCCAAGCTACTACGCCATCGCCTCGACGCGCCCGGTCGACGAGATCGCCTCGGACGAATTGCTCAAAGCCGCCAACATCGGCTTCGAGCATATACCGATGGTGCCGTCGGAAAAGGCGGCGCAGCGACCAGTCGCGGAAATCAAGGAGTTTCGCGACGCCGTCGTGCGCATGCGGCGCAAGGACAAGCTCTTCCAGCAGGAACAGTACAGCGTCGCCTTCATCGGCCGCAGCCTGTTCCGGGCCTCGATCGATGTGCCAGCCAACGTCACCGTCGGCAGCTTCGAGACACGCGTGTTCCTGTTTCGCAATGGCGAGCTGCTGTCGCGCTACAACGCCCGCCTCAATCTCGAGCGTGAGGGGTTGGAAGATAAGCTGCACGCCTTCGCGTTCCGCTATCCACTGTCCTATGGCATCGCCACCGTCATTCTGGCTTTGGCCGCGGGCCTGCTCGCCTCGACGCTGTTCCGCAAGGGCGCGCATTGAGTTGGATGCGGTCAGGGAACGACAGCAACCGCCCCCGAGCAGCCCGCCAGTATCAAACCACCTTCTTCTCGCGCAAGGTAGCAATCGCCTTGGCGTCGTAGCCCAGTTCTTTCAGCACCGTGTCCGTGTGCTCACCCAGATCGGGCGTCGGATTGAGGGTCTCGGGCTGCGGATAGCGCGACAAGTTGATCGGCTGGCCGACGACGCGGATTTCGCCAAGCTTCCTGTGCCGCACCCGCCGCGCGATGCCCAGATGCTTGACCTGCGGTTCCTCGAAGGTCTGCTGGATGTTGTTGATTGGCCCGCACGGCACGCCGGCCTTATTCAGCGCCGCGATCCAATGCGCCGAGGTATTGGTCTTGGTGACCTTGCCGAGCAACTCGTTCAGCACCTTGCGGTTCTTAGAACGCGCGCCGCCCGTCATGTAGTCGGGGTTCTTGGTCAGCTCCGAGACGCCCAGCGCCTCGCAGCAGCGCAGCCAGAGATTGTCGCCGGACGCTGCAATATTGATGTGGCCGTCCGAGGTGGGGAACACGCCGGTCGGAATGCCTGTCGGATGATCGTTGCCGGCCTGCTTCGGCACCTCGCCCGCGATCAGCCAGCGCGCCGCCTGGAAGTCGAGCATGAAGATCTGCGCCTCGATCAGGGAGGTGTGCACCCACTGGCCCTTGCCGGTGCGCTCGCGCTCGTAGAGGGCCAGCATCATCGCTTGCGCCAGCAGGAGGCCGGAGGTGAGATCCGCGATCGGGATGCCGACGCGGACGGGGCCTTGGCCGGGCAAGCCGGTAATCGACATCAGGCCACCCATGCCTTGCGCGATCTGGTCGACACCGGGCCGCGCCGCATCAGGTCCGGTTTGGCCGAAGCCGGCGATGGAGCCGTAGATGATGCGCGGGTTGACCTTGGCACAGGCGTCGTAGTCGACCTTCAGGCGGTGCTTGACGTCGGAGCGCATGTTCTCGACGACGACATCGGCCTCCTTGACCAGCTGCATGAAAATGTCGTGGCCTTCCTTGCTCTTCAGATTGAGCGTCAAGGAGCGTTTATTGCGGTGCAAATTCTGGAAGTCAAAGCCATGCCGCTTGCCGCCCATGGCGTCGACGTCACTATCGCTCGGCGGCTCGATCTTGATCACCTGGGCGCCCCAGTCGGCAAGTTGCCGGACCGAGGTCGGCCCGGCGCGATGGGCGGTCAGGTCGAGCACCTTGATATGTGACAACGGCAGGGCGGTCATGGGCGTCTCCCTCGAATTTGCAGAACGGTCCTGTCCCGGAAGTTGTGGCTATTCTGGGCTAGCTGTCACATATCATCCAGCGCTATTCTCGCGGGGCTCCCTTGCGGGGCCGATAGACAAAAGACGTGCGCGGCGCAAGCCGCCAAGGGGGACGTGTTTGGCTTCCGTCGAACTGAAAGGCCTGACCAAGCGCTTCGGCGCCGCGGTTGCCGTGGACAACGTGTCGCTGACTATCGGCCATGGCAACCTCGTGTGCCTGCTCGGGCCCTCGGGCTGTGGCAAGACGACGACGCTGCGCCTGGTGGCGGGCTTCATCGAGCCGAGCGACGGCGAAATCGTCGTTGGAGAGCGCGTGGTGTCGTCGCCAAAGCGCACGCTGCCGCCCGAGGCGCGGCGCATGTCGATGATCTTCCAATCCTATGCGCTCTGGCCGCACATGACGGCGGCGGAGAACGTTGCTTACGGCCTCAAGGTGCGCAAGCTCGATGCGGCCACCATTGCGAGCAAGGTGAAGTCGATCCTGGCCGTGGCCCGTCTTGAGACGCTGGCTGAACGCTATCCCTCAGAATTGTCCGGTGGCCAGCAGCAGCGGGTATCGCTCGCCCGCGCGCTCGTGGTCGAGCCGGAGACACTGCTGATGGATGAGCCGCTGTCCAATCTCGACGCCAATCTGCGCGAGGAGATGCGCTTCGAGATCCGCCGCCTGCACGACCAGTTCCGCACCACCACCGTCTATGTGACCCACGATCAGGCCGAAGCCATGACCACGGCCGATCAGATCGCGGTCATGAACCTCGGCAAGATCGAGCAACTCGGCAGCCCCGAGGACATCTATGAGCGCCCCGTGTCCGAGTTCGTGGCCAAGTTCATCGGTGCCAGCAACGTGCTCAAGGGGGCCGCCCTGGACGCGTCGCGCGTGATGATCGCAGGTGTGCCCGTGCGCACCACCGGCCTCGCTCTCTCCACCGGCAAGGTGACCCCCGTCGCCATCCGCCAGCACGATGTGCGCCTCACTCAAGCCGGTGCGGGCGCGCTGCCTGAGAATACGTTGGCGGGCAGCGTGCGCCGTCAGGTTTTTCTCGGTGCCAGCCGGGACTACATGGTGGAACTGCCCGACAAGACCGAAGTCCGCATTGCGGCGCCCGCCGACCAAGCGCTGGCGCCGGGAACGGCCGTCTGGCTGCAGCTCGATCCCGCCCGCTGCCGGGCGTTGCTGGCGTGATAGGCTAGCAGACGCCAAGACACACGCGACACTGACGACGCAGAGGAGGCAAGAACGATGCGCAAGAGCAAACGTCCCATTTCACGCCGCACAATGCTCGCCAGCATGGCCGCCGCCGGCGCCACTGCCGCGCAGGCCTGGCCGCGCACGTCCGTCGCTGCCGCGCCACCCGCCACCGCCATCACGCCGGAGCTGATCGCCGCCGCCAAGAAAGAAGGCCGGGTCAACTACTACACCTCGGTCGAAATCAAGGTCGCTGAGCGCATCGCCAAGGTGTTCGAGACCAAGTTCCCGGGCATCAATGTCAAGGTCGAGCGATCCGGTGCCGAACGCAACTTCCAGCGCCTAAGTCAGGAGTACGGCTCCAAGATCTACAATTGCGACACCATCAACAGCTCAGACGCCGCCCACTTCATACTCTGGAAGCGCGAAGGCCTGCTCGAGCCGGTGCTGTCCGAGGATGTCGCCCAGCACTATGCGCCGCAGTACAAGGACGCAGATGGCACGTTTGCTACGTGGCGCGTCATGCTGTCGGCGCCAGCCTACAACACCACGCTGGTGAAGCCGGAGGATGTGCCGAAAAGCTTCAGGGATCTGCTCGATCCCAAATGGTCGGGGAAAATGGTCAAGGCGCACCCCGGCTACTCCGGCACCATCATGACGGCAACGCATCAGATGGCGCGCGACCTCGGCTGGGACTACTTCGAAAAGCTGGCCCTGCAGAAAATCATGCAGGTGCAATCAGCCGCTGACCCACCAAAGAAAATTGCGCTCGGCGAGCGGGCGCTGATGATCGACGGTGGCGATTATGTCGTCTCACTGGAAGTCGAGAAAGGGGCGCCGCTCGCGATCGTCTATCCCACGGAAGGCACGCCACTGATTACGGGCCCTTCGGCGGTGATGAAGCGGGCACCGAATCCGAATGCGGCCAAGCTGTTTCATTTGTGGAGCTTCACGGCGGAGGCGCAGCAATTGTCGGTCGATGTCGGCGCGTTGCGCTCGGCGCACGCTTTGGTCAAAGACCGGCCTGGGCGCACGGCACTCAAGGACATCAAGCTGATGGCCGAGAACGCTGCCGAAGTGGAAAAGCAGGCCGACGACATCAAGAAGCGCTACGCCGCCATCTTCAAGGTCTGACGGACGCGCGGCCACACAGCGAGGAGTTCACCCATGCCGAAGCACGGTTCGTCACGGCGCACGGTTCTGGCCGGCGCCGGCGCAGTTGTCGCCTCCCTGCCGTTCTCGACGCGGGTGCTGTCGCAGGCGCCACCGGCCGAGGCCATCACGCCGGCCTTGATCGAGGCGGCGAAAAAGGAGGGCAAGGTCAACTTCTATACCGCGATGGAAATCAACATCGCGCAGCAGTTCGCCAAGGCGTTCGAGACCAAATATCCGGGCATCTCGGTGAAGGTGGAACGCTCAGGCTCCGAGCGCGTGTTCTCGCGCATCGCGCAGGAGTACGCCTCCAAGATCACCAACGTCGACATCGTCAATACGACGGACGCGGCGCACGTCTATGCCTGGAAGAACCAGGGCTGGCTGGCACCCTACCTGCCAGCCGACGCCGCGCAGCATTTCGGCGCCGCATACAAGGACAAGGATGGACAGTTCGCCACCATCCGCATCCTGTTCGTCGCCATCGCCTACAACACCCAACTCGTCAAGCCTGAGGATGCACCCAAGGGTTTTCGCGACCTGCTCGACCCGAAGTGGACCAACAAGCTCGTCAAGGCACACCCGAGCTATTCCGGCGCCATCATGACCTCGACCTTCGCCATGGCCCGCGAACTCGGCTGGGAGTATTTCGAGCAACTGGCCAAGCAAAAGGTCATGCAAGTCCAATCCGCTGTCGATCCGCCGAAGAAAGTGGCCCTCGGCGAGCGCGCCGCCATGGCCGACGGTTCCGATTACATTGTGCTGCTCGAGAAAGCCAAGGGTGCACCCATCGAGCTGGTCTATCCGGTGGAGGGTGCGCCCATCATCAACAGCCCCAACGCCATCTTCAAGGCGGGACCGAACCCGAACGCCGCGCGGCTGTTCCAGAATTGGTTCTGCACGGCGGAGACGCAGCAGCTGTTTCTCGATCTCGCCGGCCAATATGCACCGCACGCCCAGGTCAAGAGCAAGCCTGGCCGCACGGAACTGAAGGACATCAAGATCATGAAGGACGACCCGGAAGCACTGCTCAAGGTCGCCGACGAGATCAAGGCCAAATACTCGGCCATCTTCAAGGTGTGACCACGCGACGCGTGGTCTCGGTATCGACACGCAGCATTGACGTTTCTGGAGCGACCCCACGTGGCAGTCGAAGCAATCAAGACCGAGGCGGCCGCCGCCGAAAGCCGTCTCGGGCGCAGCTTCGACATGTCCGGGCCGGTGCTGGTGTTCTTCTCGGGCCTGCTCGTTCTTCTCATCGTGTTGCCGCTGGCCTGGCTGATCATCTTCGCGTTCTCGGCCAAAGACGGCGGCATCACGCTGGCCAATTTCGCCGCCATCTTCGGTGATCCGACGTTCCAGGAGCCGCTGCTCACCACGCTGAAAATCGCGGTTTCGGTCGGCATCATCTGCAGCCTCATTGCCGCCCCCATGGGCTGGCTTGTCGCCCGCTCCGATATGCCGGGTCGCGGGCTCGTGCGTACGTTGGTCACCGCCTCGTTCGTGACGCCGCCATTTCTCGGTGCCATCGCCTGGGAGTTGTTGGCGGCCCCCAACAGCGGCCTGCTCAATCAAGCCTGGCGCGGCATCACCGGCGCTGCCCCCGAACAGCATCTCCTCAACATCTACTCGCTGCCCGGCGTCATCTTCGTCATCGTCTGCTACACGTTTCCCTATGTCTTCGTGCTGGTCGCCAACGCCCTCGACCGCATGCCCGGCGAACTGGAGGACGCCTCATCCATGCTTGGCGCCCGCTCCTGGACCACGGCGCGCAAGATCACCATCCCGATGGCGCTGCCGGCCATTCTGGCGGGCATGCTGATCGCGTTCCTGCAGGCCATGAACCTGTTCGGCTCGCCGGCGATCCTCGCCATCCCCGCCGGCTTCCACACCATGACGACGAAGATCTGGACCCTGTTCCAGTTCCCGCCAAAGCTTGAGCTGGCTGCCGCGGCTGCGCTGCCGCTGCTGGTGCTGACGGTGGTGCTGTTGCGGGCACAAGCGCGCATTCTGGGGCGGCGTAGCTATGCGGTGCTCGGTGGCAAATACGGCGCGCCGCGTCCCGTGGCGCTCGGCAAATTCCGCTGGGTCGCGTTCGGGCTCTGCATGGTGCTGCTGATGATGCCGGTGTTCCTGCCCTATGGCGCGCTCTTCAATGCCGCCTTCTCCAAGTTCCCCTCGAAGCTGCTGACCTGGAACACGCTGTCGATGCAGAACGTGCACTTCACGTTTTTCGAGTTGTCGCAGACCTGGGACGTGATGACGAACACGTTCCTGCTCGGTGCACTGTCGGCGACGCTTGGCACGCTGATGGCCATGGTCATTTCCTATCTGGTGGTGCGCAAGGCCGTGCGCGGGCACCGCTTCCTCGGGTTCCTCGCCACCGCGCCCATCGCCATTCCCGGCATCGTGCTCGGCGTCGGACTGTTCCTGGCCTACACGCGGCCCTGGATCAGCATCGACGGCATCGAAATCCCGCCCATCGTGCTTTACGGCACGCTGTGGATCCTGCTCATCGCCTACATCACCATCGAGCTGCCGGCTGCCTACCAGCAATTGTCGTCAGCGTTCCAGGCGGTGCACCCCGAGCTGGAGGAAGCCAGCCGCATCCTCGGCGCCACGCGCCTGCAGGCGCTGCGGCAGATCACGGCACCGCTGCTGCTGTCCGGCGTCATTGCCACTTGGTGCTTCATCTTCGTCGCCGTCGTGCGCGAATTGTCGGCCGCAGCCATCCTGTTCACGTCCGACACCAAGGTGCTCTCGGTCCTTATCTTCGATCTCAAGGAAAGTGGCGACCTCGGCGCCATTGCCGTGCTGGGCCTGATGATGCTGGCGGTGACCACGGCCGTGATCGCGCTCGCCAACATGATCCCGGGTGCGGGCGGCGCGACCCGGTTGCGCAACAGCGGCTGAGCGGCGCCGACGAAAGCCACACCTGGTGGCGTCTCTCGACCTCAATCCTTGAACGCCGCCAGCGTCTCCTCGATGGCCTTGAGCTGGTTGCCGGCTGCCGACGAGGGCACGATGATCGGCGTGTGAATGCCGGCGCCACGCCAGGCGTCGACGCCGTCGCGAACTCGGGTGGCAGACCCCGACAAAGTGCAATCGTCGAGCCAACGGTCGGTCAGATATCTTGCAATGTCGTCGCGACGGCCCTCGGCGATGGCTTTTTCGACCGCCTCCATCTCCTCGACATAACCGGCTTCCTTCCAGTAGTTGCGATAGTTCGGCAATGTCGCGTAGTGCGTGAGCGTGCGGCGGTGCACGGCGCGGGCGGCCTGGATGTCGTCCGTGATGCAGGTCGGCACCATGTTGCCGATGAAGAAGTTGGTGTCGCGGCGCTTGGCCTCAGGCAGCGCCGCCAGTGAGGCCGTCATGTGCGAGCGCGAGCCGTTGGCGAACACCAGTCCATCGCCGATCTCGCCGGCGAGCTTGATCATCTGCTGCCGCAAGGTGGCGAGGATCACGGGTGCCAAGGTGCCAAGACCTTCCTGCGCGCGGTAACGCTCGACGAAGCTGCGGGTATCGGCGAGCGGCTTGCCGACCGTGACGCCCATGCGCTTGTGCGAGGGCTCATGGCTGACCCCGATGCCGAGGCGGAATCGGCCACCGGAGATCTCGTGCATGAAGGCGGCGCTCTGGGCGAAGTCACCGACGGTGCGCATGTAGATCGGCGCGATGGAGGTGGCGAAAACGATACGCTCGGTGACGTGGGCGACGGCCTCGCACAGCTGCATGTTGCCGAACATGCTCGGCGCGAAGATGCCGGCATAACCACGCTTGTCGTACTCGCGGGCGGCATCGAGGGTGGCGCGGCGGCGACCGGGAACGGCGACGAGACTGACAGCGGGCAAGGCGAAGGGCATGGCAGGACACTCCCGGCGAAGTTCAGGGCGCCCTAACCTTGCAGCAAAACGCCCACCTGCCAACGGGCCACGACAGCGAGCCGGACCTGCCTTGGCTCTGGACAGAGCCGCGCGCCGGTCCTACGCATGGGGCACCGAAGAAATCCAATCAGCAGGAGGAGCCCCATGAAGCTCGTTCGTTTTGGCGCGGCAGGCGCCGAGAAGCCAGGCCTGGTCGATGCCACCGGGATCATCCGCGATCTGTCGGCGCATGTGCGCGACATCACCGGCGATGTCCTGTCGCCGGCAGCGCTGGCGCACCTCAAGACCATTGATCCCAAATCCCTGCCCGAGGCGCCAAAGGGCGTTCGGCTCGGCTGTCCCGTCGGCAACGTGCGCAATTTCATGGCCATCGGCCTCAACTACGCCGACCACGCCAAGGAGGCTGGCCAGGCGATCCCAACCGAGCCGATCATTTTCTATAAGCTCACGAACAGCCTCTCGGGTCCTAACGACGACGTCATGATCCCGCGCGGCTCGACCAAGCTCGACTGGGAGCTGGAGATCGCCTTCGTGGTCGGGAAACGCTCGCGTTACGTCGAATTGAAGGACGCAGCCTCTCACATTGCCGGCTACACCATCTGCAATGACGTCTCGGAGCGTCATTTCCAGCTTGAGCGGGGCGGCCAGTGGATGAAAGGCAAGTGCGCCGAGACCTTCGGCCCCGTCGGTCCCTGGCTGGTCACCAGCGATGAGGTCAAGGACGTCAACAATCTGCCGATGTCGCTCGAGGTCAACGGCAAGACGATGCAGAAGGGCTCGACCAGCACGATGATTTTCAAGATGGATTTCATCCTGCATTACGTGTCGCAGTTCATGGTGCTGGAGCCTGGCGACATCGTCACCACCGGCACGCCACCGGGCGTCGGCCTCGGCATGAAGCCGCCGGTGTTCCTGAAGGCCGGTGATGTGATGACGCTGCAGATCGAGGGTCTCGGTCGCCAAAGCCAAAAGGTGGTGCCGTTCAAGCTTTGAGTGGCCACCACCTGTGAGCGGACCTGCGGCACTTGCCGCTGGTTCGCTGACAACTTCACGACGCGGTCGGCAGGCGCTACACGGGCTATCTCGCGGCACCGCGCAGCCGTTCGAGCACTTTCAGGCCGGGATAGCCGTCGGCGGGCGTGAGGCCGGATTTGGCCTGAAATTTGCGCACGGCCAGCATGGTGTCGCGGCCGACGCGGCCATCGGTGCCGCCGGTATCGAACCCGCCGTCGGTCAACCGGCGCTGCACCTCCTGCACTTCCTCGAGCGTCAGGATGCGCTCGCCACCAGGGAAGGTCTGCACCAAGGGTCCATCGCCACGAATGCGATCGCCAAGATGCACGATGGCCAGGGCATAGGTGTTGGCCGGATTGTAGGAGCGGACCGCATTGAAGTTCTGGGTGACGAGAAACGTCGGGCCACCGGCGACCGGCTGCCAGAGGCGGGCTGCTTCCCCGGGCCGAGGAAAAGGCAGGCCGTTGGCGCGGGTCACGCCACGCTGGCTCCAGCTCGCGATGGTCACCATGTCGGTGCTGTTGGCGGCATGGCCCGCGGGCAGTCGCACCTCATAGCCCCAACCTTCGCCACGGCGAAAACGGCCGCGCTTCTGCAGATACTGCGCGGTTCCGGCCAAGGCATCGTCAGGCGGCCCATATGGCGAGACGCGGCCATCACCGTTGAAATCGAGCCCCATGTTGAGCCACACCTCAGGCATCCATTGCGTGTGGCCCATGGCGCCGGCCCACGAGCCCACCATTTCCGCGGGCGTGCCCCAGCCACGCTCAATGATGACCAGGGCATTGAGCAACTCCTGCTCCCAGTAGGGCCGTCGTCGGGGCTCGCCCCAGGCCAGTGCGGCCAGGGCCGGAAGGACGGGGCGCATGTGCTTGGGGTTGTCGACGACATCGCCAAAGGCTGATTCCATGCCCCACAGGCCCAGCATGATGTAGCGGTCGACGCCGTAAACACGCTCGATGCGCTCGAGCAGCGGCGCATGCTGGCGTGCCCGCTCCTTGCCGACGCGAATGCGCCAATCAGAGACGCGGCGGTTGAGATATTGCCAGACCTGCTCGCGAAATTCTGGCTGCGCGCGGTCCAGCGCATAGACCGAGGTGTCTGGTGTCACGGCCGCCATGACGCGGGTGTACGTCGCCTCGGAGACGCCACGGGCCCGGGCGCGCGGACGAAAGGTCTCGATCCACTGCGGGAATGTGAGGGCCGCCGTTTGCGCAAGCAGCTGTGAATTGCAGCCAAGCGCCATCCCGGCAGCGGAACCGGCAAGCCAGCGGCGGCGGTCGAGCAGGGGCATCTCGGGTTCCATCTTGCAACGGGACAGGGTGACTTTGCGGGGCTTCGCGGCGACGTGCAATGGTCGAATTTTCCCGGGACTGGTTGGCATATCGCGCTGTATGGGTGGCTGAGTGAGGATGCGCGGGCACTCGACCCTTGCAAGGATTGGAGAGCGGATGAGCGAGACCCACAGTTGACGGCGGGCCCAAGCTGACGACGTGATAGCACCCCAGCCGAATGGGAAACGGAAAGAGTGCGCCCATGAAGATCGTCAGAGTTTCTGCCACGCCCATGTCGGCACCCGTCCCTATGGATAAGCGCCACCGCACGGATCTCGGCACCAAGGTCAAGACCGACGCCACGCTCATTCGCGTCGAGACCGACACCGGCCTGACGGGCATTGGTGCCGCGCTCGGCACGCCGCCGATCGTAGCTGCCATCGTCGCCCACGAGCTGGCGGCGGAGGTGGTCGGCGAAGACCCGATGTTCTCCGAACGCATCTATGAGAAAATGTACAACGGCTCACGCAGCACGCCGGCGCTCGAGCGTGGCGTGACGCAGGCTGACGAAAGCCGGCGGCGCGGCGTCATCATGGAAGCGATCTCCGGCGTCGACATCGCGGTGTGGGACGTCAAGGCGCAGGCGCTCGGCATTCCGCTCTATCAGGCGCTCGGTGCAGTGCGCAGCTCCATTCGTGGCTACGCCAGTGGCGGCTGGGCTCCTGGCGATGACGCCGAAGCGGAACTGGCCGGTTACGCCGCCAAGGGATTCACCGCTGCCAAAATGCGCGTCGTCGGCCGCGATGGCTTTTCGATCGCCAAGTGTGTGCGTCGGGTCAAAGCGGCGCGACGCGGGCTCGGGCCGAACGTCGAGTTGATGATCGATGCGCATGGCTCCCTCGAGGTGGCGACCGCGATCCGGCTTGCCAAGGAGCTGGAGCCTTACGACATCGCCTGGTTCGAGGAGCCGGTAACGCCCGACGATCATGCGGGCCAGGCCGAGGTGCGGCGCGCAACCACGATCCCGATCGCATCCGGCGAGCGTGAGTTCACCCGCTTCGACTTCCTCGATCTGCTCGAGCGCCGCGCGCTCGACATCGCACAACCTGATGTGGCCCGCGCCGGTGGCATGACTGAGATCCGGCGCATCGCCGCGCTGACGTCGGCGCATGGGGTCCGCCTGGCGCCGCATGCCTGGGGCAGCGGCATCCTGTTCGCCGCCAGCCTGCATGTGGCGATGGCGGCGCCCAACTGCCACATCCTCGAAGTCACGCAAGGCTACATGCCGATGATGTGGGAGCTGTTCAACGAGCCCTTCGATATCCGCACCGACGGCACCGTGCATGCGCCTGACAGGCCCGGCCTGGGCTTTACCTTGCGCCAGGATGCGCTGGATAAGTTCCGCTATCTGCCAGGCCCCGAGTTCGAGTTCTGAATGGCGCCTCCGGGCTCCGCCCACCGAAACTCGGCACCAATCCAAAGGAGATGACCCGTCATGTCAGAGATCAAGATACTTGCGACTGGACTTGGCTTTCCCGAAGGACCAGTGGCCTGTGCCGATGGTTCCGTCGTGGTGACGGAGATCCGCAATGGCCGTTGCACGCGCGTCTCTGCCGACGGCCAGGTCAACCTGTTCTCGGCTTGTGGCGGCGGACCCAACGGGCTGGCGGTTGGTCCCGACGGCGCCTTCTATCTCTGCAACAACGGCGGAAGCCGTTATGTCGAAGGCCATTCCATGGGCCTTGGGCCGCACCCCGACTACAAGTTCGGTTCGGTGGAGCGCATCGATCCCAAGACCGGCCGCGCGACGCTGCTCTACAAGGAGGTCGGAGGCCACCTCCTGTCGGCGCCGAATGATCTGGTGTTCGACACGGACGGCGGCTTCTACTTTACCGATCTCGGCAAGCGCTATCCGCGGCATCGCGACAACGGCGGCGTCTACTACGCGCGGCCCGATGGCTCCAGCGTCGTCGAGGTGGCCTATCCGATCCTCAGCCCCAACGGCTGCGGCCTGTCACCGGACGGCAAGACCTTGTACGTCGCCGATACCGAGGGCGCGCGGCTGTGGGCCTTCGAGGTGCAGGGCCCCGGCAAGCTCAAGCCCAAGGCCGAGTTCGCGCCGCACAGCGGGCGCATGATCGCTGGCCTCCCCGGTCACGCCCGCTTCGACAGCCTGGCTGTCATGGCCAGCGGCAACATCACGGTCGCGACTTTGAATACGGGCTACATCACCGAAATCTCGCCGAAAGGCGACATCGTTCGCGCGGTCAAGGTGCCGGACCGCTATCCAACCAACATCTGCTTCGGCGGCGCCGACATGCGCACGGCCTACATCACGCTGTCCGACAGCGGGCGGCTGGGTGCGATGCCATGGCCGGAGCCTGGCTTGAAGCTGAATTTCAACTGAGGGCGCCGACCCGCCGACACCGGCAGAAACGGATTGCGTGACGAAGCCTTCGGCAGCGGGCACACTCACGGGCATCGACACCAACACGGACAGCGCGAACCTGCCTCGCTCGGCAGGCGATTGACAGCAACTTGGACAAGGGAAAACGCGACATGACGATCCTGGCGATTGGCGGCGCAGGCTTCATTGGGCGGCGGATGATTCCGCTGCTGACTGCGGCTGGCCATCATGTCACCTGCATGGACATCGACGTGGCGGGAGCGACAGCGGCCTTCGCGCGCCTCGGCGACAAGGTCAAGGTGATGCGCGGCGACGTCACGCAATTCGACGACGTGATCGGCGCGGTGCAGGAATCGCGCGCGGAGCGGGTGGTCAATCTGTCCTATTTCATCGGCGAGCTGGCGCCGCATGTCGCCTTCAAGCTCGACATCCAGGGCATGGACAATTGCTTCGAGGCGGCGCGCCGCTGTGGCGTCAAGCATACGGTGTTTGCCAGCTCCGTTGCCGTCAGCGGCCAGCAGGCCCAGTTCGGTGAGCGGCTGGTCAATGAAACCGACGAACGCCGCGGCGACACGCAGTATGCCGTCAACAAGATCATGAACGAGTGGCAGGCGCATGATTATCGCCGCGCCTACGGCATGACCATCACCTGCATCCGTCCCGCCAATGTCACCGGCCCGGACAAGAAGTTCGGCTCCATCGATCACGTCAATTGCATGTGCCAGCCAGCGCGCGGGAAATCCATCACTTTTCCCCATGCCGATGCCATGCGCAGCGTCATTCACGTCGAGGACATGGCCGAGGCCTTTGCGCGGGTCTTGCTGGCCGACAAACCCAAGCACACGACCTATAACTCGGGCGGGACCACCATCAGCATCGGTGAACTGGCGGCGATCGTGCGCGAATTCCTGCCAAGCGCCGACATCCGTTTCGAAGCGCAAACCGGCGGCAAAGCGACATCGGGCAACTACCTGATCGACAACAGCCGTCTAATCGAGGAGTTCGGCCTGCAGTACAAGCCGCTGCGCCAGAGGGTCAAGGACGTGATCAATGACATCCGGGCGGCGGAAGGGCTGCCGCTGGTCGCCTGAGGCGTCGGCACCGGGTTCCACGATCGCTTGGCTGCGGCGCGTGCGCCTTCGGATGCCGACTGCGCATCCGGCGCGGGTGTGGGCATCCGAGGGCGCAAACCAACAATAAAGTGCAGAGCCGCAAAGGCCGTCGCAGCGTTGATCCCGCGTGGTCCCTACAGAGTAGGTGGGCGCCATATAGCCAGGCCCACGAGCCCAGCCAGGGACAGCACCCATGCGGAAGTTATAGGCCCCCGGGTCAAATTGCCCAGACGCACCCCACAGCCCTGCGACTCGCAATGTAGTGCATGCGGCCAGCAATTCAAATCACGTTGCCGGGTTTCCCCGCTCCAGTGCAAACAATCGCGTCGCGGCCGCATCCAGCATGGCATCCGGCATCGCCATCAGGCGCGGCCCATCGGTCCACAGCAGAGCTGACTTGACCGCCTTGCCAGGAAAAATCTGCGCCACTGCCAGACGATAGGCGGCCAGCTGCAGCAGATACGCCTCGGCCACGGCTTCGGCTTCAGCGGGGGGCGGCCGGTTGGTCTTGAAATCCACGATCAGG
Organism: Hyphomicrobiaceae bacterium; assembly: GCA_046154645.1. Taxonomy (GTDB): domain Bacteria; phylum Pseudomonadota; class Alphaproteobacteria; order Rhizobiales; family Hyphomicrobiaceae. Next base: position 57,627 of record JBJXDZ010000146.1, on the reverse strand, counting down.
ACGTGGGTGTCCAGCACGACCAGGCGATCGATCTGGCCGGTCACACGCAGAATTTGCCCCTGGCCCTGCGGCGGCGCCAATTCGGCGACAATGGGCACCTCGGCGCGGCTGCCTGGACCGAAGATCGGCGCGAAGGCCGTGTCGTTGAGGACAGCCAGCGTCTCGGCGACGATGCTGGCCCGCGACTTCGGGTTCAGTTCCGCGCCACGCGCGGCGACGAACCGCTCAGCGGCGGCAGCCCACGTGCCGGGATCGCGACCCGGCAGATGCTGGAGTAGGGCGTGCGTGATGGTGCCGCGCAGGAAGCGTTGGCCATCGGCTTGCGCTGCCGGAGGCAATGGCGCTGGCTCGTCGGTGCGCTGTGTTGCAGCAACCTTCGGGCGCTCGACCGGATCGCCCTCCTCGTCGCTTTCCAGCGGTGCCAACCGTGATGGCGCCAGCGGCACCACCAGCCCGGCCTCACGCGGTGCCGGCCGCGTCGCCCAATCGGGCAACGGCACGGCCTCGATAATCGTGCGCCCGCTGCCGCGCGGCGTTTCCGCCGGGGCCGACTGCGGTGATACCAGGCTGCGCACCTCGCGACCCTCGGCATCGTGCGTTACCTGCAGGAGACCCTCGAGCCCCTGCGCGATGAGATCGTACCAGCAGCCCTTCTCGCGCCCCTTGGTGCCTTCGAAGCCTGCCACATACAGCCGATCGCGCGGCCGCGTCAGCGCCACATAGAGCAGCCGGTTGCGCTCTGCCGCATCGCGCTCCTTGGTTTCCTCGCGCGCAACCTTGACGATATCCAGCGCCTTCGAGCCCTTCACAGGCCACAGCATCGGCGCCGGCACATCGATCTGACGCGGCAACCCTTCGAGCATCAGCAGCCCGCCCGGCCGCGCCCCCGATGACGTGGTGCAGGTATCCGGCAGGAATACGATCGGCGCCTCGAGCCCCTTGGCGCCATGTACGGTCATCACCCGCACCTCGTCGCGGCCGTGTTCCATGTCGCGCTTGATCTCGCGATTGGAGGCCCTGAGCGCTGCAATGAACCCTTCCAGCGATGGCGGCGCGCCTTCGTCATAGGTCAGCGCCAGCCGCAAGAACTCATCGATCGGGTCCGCCGCCTCGGCACCCAGCCGCGACAGCAGGCGGGCCCGCATGCCGTCGCGATCCAGGATCTCGACGAAGAACTCGAACGGCGGCAACAGGTCGGATCGCGACCGCCAGCGCTTCAGCAGGACCACGGCCGCCGCAAACCTCGGCCCCTTGTCCACGGCCCGGATCAGCGCCGACCACAGCGCGCCCGGACGCGCGGGCGCAATCGCCATCAGATCATCGTCGTCGAGATCGAACAGCGGGCTCTTCAGCACCGTTGCCAACGCCAGATCATCCTCCGGCAGCAGCAGGAAATCGGCGAGCGCCATCAGGTCCTGCATGGCGGTCTGCTCGGCGAGACGGATGCGATCGGCGCCGGCCACCGGGATCTGGCGCGCCTTCAGCGCCGCCACCATGGCTTCGGCAAAGGGTCGCCGGCGCCGTACCAGGATCAGAATATCGCCGGCGCGTACTGGACGGTTCTCCGACTTGAGCATCTCGCCTTGGGCGAGCCAGCGCTCGATGGTGCCGGCTATGCGCTCGGCCAACCGCACGACAGGCGAGGCCACCGCCGACTCAGCCAGCGGCGACCAGACGTCGGCCTCCTCCACGTCGTCGGGCTGCTCCGTCGGCCAGATCTCGACATGGCCTGCCGCACCGATCCGGTTCGCCGCATGCTGAATCACCTCGCCTGAGGCTGACACTTGAGCTGCGAGCGCTGCATCGGCGAAGACGCGATCGACTGCCGCCAGCACGGGCACTGTGGTGCGGAACGACAAGGTCAGCGGCACCCGCCGCCAGGCCTGTCCGGCCGCCTGCGCCATCTGCTCGAAACGCGTCCCCATTTCCGCGAACTTCTTCGGCGCCGCACCCTGGAAGCCATAGATCGATTGTTTCTCGTCGCCGACCGCGAACAGCGTCCGCGTGCCAGCGTCCTGCGTGCCGTCGCCGGTGAAGAACTCCGCCGCCAGCGCCTCGACGATGCGCCACTGGGCCGGGCTCGTGTCCTGCGCCTCGTCGACCAGGATGTGATCGAGCCCGCCATCGAGCTTGTAGAGCACCCACTGCGCTTGCGCGCTCAGCGACAGCAGGTTGGCCGTGCGCCGGATGAGGTCATCGAAATCGAGCGCCGCGCGCCGCTGCTTGAGCTCGCCGTAGCGCTGCAACACCGCCACCGCCAGCCGCAGGAGAGCCATGTTCGCCGCGAGCACGGTCAGCTTGCCGCGCTCCTCGTAATGGGTCGCGAACACTGCTTGCTTGCGCGAGAGCAGCGCATCGACATCAGGTTGCGCCGTCTTCACCGCCTTCGACGCCATCGACTGCCGCGGCTCGTCGTCCGCCTTGAGGAACACGCTCTTGAGTGCTTCGATGCGCCCGCGCCGATCAGCCGTCGCCCGCGCCGCCGTAAATGCGGCTGCGAATTTCGCATCGGTTTTGCCGCCACCCGCCAGCGCCGTTGCCACATGAGCAAGCTCGGCATCACTGAGACAGCCGGCCAGCGCCGCCTCGGTGGTCGCCAGATCAGCTTGCGCCGACAATCCCATCGCCTGGCGATAGAGCTGCTCGGCGCCAGCCCGCTCGTCGTCCTCGGTCGACCCGAGCCGCGCCGCCGCCTCCAGCCAATCGCGTTTGCCCAGTGCATCGGCGAGCAACGCATCGAACCCATCATCAACCGCCCAGGCGATGACGGTCGACAGGGCTTGACCGAGCGCACCGGAATTCTCCCGCGACGCCTCGTTGAGCACATCCTCGATCGCTTCCGTCCGCAACGCGAGGCCGGTCTCGTCGTCGAGAATGGCGAATTTCGGCGGAATACCGGCCTCCAGCGGAAAGCGCTGCAGCAGGCGCTCACAGAAGGCGTGGATGGTCTGCACCTTGAGCCCACCCGGGGTCTCGATCGCCACCGTGAACAGATCGCGCGCACGGCCAACCTCATCCGCGGTCGGCGGCCGCGAATTGAGGTCGCGCAACTCGCGGGCGATGCCGGCTTCGTCGAGCGTCACCCACTTGGCCAGGCGATCGAACACGCGCTGCGACATCTCGGTGGCGGCAGCCTTGGTATAGGTGAGGCAGAGGATGCGCTCGGGCTTGGTGCCCGCCACCAGTAGACGCAGCACGCGCGTGGTCAGCACGTGCGTCTTGCCCGTGCCGGCATTGGCAGCCACCCAGGCCGAGGCTGCCGGATCCGCAGCGTCGCTTTGCGCTTTGCGAGTGCCTGCGAGGTCGGCTGATGGTTTTGGGCTCACCGTGCTCATGCCGCGCCCTCCCCGCCTTCGTTCTCGCCACCATCTTCGTTCAACGACCATTCGCCTACCCGCGCCAGGCCGGCATAGTCGTCGTAGGCGTAGTTGAAGCGGCGGCGGCGCACCGCCTTATAGGGTGTCGCCGGATCATCGAATGCGGCAATCAATTGCAGCAGACCGGCGCGCACATCAGCGGCCAGCTTCGCGACGCTGCCGTCCTTGAAATCTACTGTCCGCGCGACACCCGGCGGCTCGCCTCCCGACGCCCGGATGTAGCGCAGGCCCGCCACCGGCGATGCCGGGATTCCGGCAAAGGCGCCAGCTGCCACAAGTGCGGCTTCCAACGGCAATTGCGGCGCCAGCCCCGCCTTCACGGCGCTGTCCGAGGGCGGCGTGCCCGTCTTGTAGTCGGTGATGATGACACCCTGCGCCGTCACATCCATGCGGTCGGCACGCCCGCGCAAGGCGAACGGCCCGCCCGGCGCCGCCAGCATCTCGGCGCCGTCCACCTCGGCCAACAGCGTGATGGTCCCCTGACGCAGGTCGGGCTCGTTTTCCGCGAACCACTCCGCAAACCGTTTGAAGCGCGGCAGCCAGAACGCGCGCACGCGTGGCTCGGCACCGAGATCGCTCGCCACATCTACGGCCATCGCCAGGAACACCGCGGCAATATCGCCGGGCAGCCGGTCCGGATGCTGCTTGGCAAAGCGCGACAACGCCTCGTGCAGGATCTGCCCCTTCTCCGACGGGCCCGGCCGCACGCCCAGCCGCGGCAGCGCCTCCAGCCCCAGCACGTGGCGGGCATAGATCGCGTAGGGGTTGGCCATCCAGGTCTCGACATCGGAGAGGCTCATGCGCCGTGGCCGCATGGCGAGTGGCGGCCGTGGCTCCGGTGCGCGGATCGTCTGGCGATCCACGATGCGATCGCGATTGCGGGCCCAGGCGAGCCACGGCTCAGCCGGCACCAGACCATCGGCCACGCCAAGCCCGTCGAGCAGCGCCTTCAAGCGCAGCAGCCAGCGCGACGGCACCGACGGCACACCATCAACCTTGGCGGCGCGGGTGAGGATGACGCGATCGGCGCCCGCCAGCGACACCAGATCATGCGCCGAGCGGCCGGTTTCTTCTTCGGGCGCCGGCAGCCCGAGCGTTGCCCGCATCGGCCGGTTCAGCCAGGCGCCGGGATCGGCCGCCGCCGGCCAGGTGCCCTCGTTGAGCGAGCCCAGCACCACCACGTCGGTCTGTTGCATGCGCGCTTCGAGTGGGCCCCAGATCGACAGCCGGGGATGCACGGGCACGCGTGAGCGCACACTCTCGCCGGCAATGAGTGAGCGATAGAAATCCGGATAATCGCCAAACGCGATCGGCGGGGCCGGGCTCGCCTCCGCCATCAGTTCGCCCATCAGGCGGGCCGCCGCTTCACCGGCTTCGCCATACCACAACGGCGATGGCTCGCCGTCCTCCGCCGTCTGCGGCCGCGCGAGGGCTTCGGCCACCTCCACATGGGCCGTACACAGCTCGCTCAAGGCCATGGTCGCATCACGCGGCCGGCCGGCGAGATCGAGCATCGGCTGGAACGCCGCCGCGATGCGCCGCACCAGATCGCGAATGGCGTCCCAATCGCGCTGGTCGAGCCGGCGCACGGCCTTATGGCGGCGCTCGCCCCCCTCGATGTTGCGCGCGGCCCGCTCGACGGCTGCCTCGAGGCCGGCCAAGCCGCTGCCGAGATAGGGAGCGCGAAAGGCGACCAGCTCCATCGCCCGCGCCGCCCGCCGCACGGCCCCGGCCGTCAGACCGAGGCGCGTCAGCGGGTGTTTCAACAGCGCCATCAGTTCTGCCGGCGCCATGCGATGCGCGGCGGCATTGGCGACCAGATCGAGGAAGGCACCGGGAATGGTCTTCGCGAACGGCCGCCCCGCTGAATCGTCGACGCGAATTCCGAACGCCTCCAGTCGAATGGCGACGCGGCGCGCCAGCAGCCGGTCCGGCGACACCAGCGCCGCCGTGCGCCCCGGCGTCTCCGCCGCCTGGCGCAGAATCAGCGCCACCGTCTCGGCTTCGTCTTCCGCCGTCGCCGCCTCGATCAGGCTGACGCCGTCGAGGGCCGCCAACGCCGCCGCAGGTGGCATTTGCGCGCCAAGCTCGCGCCAACCATCGAGCGTGCCGGCGGGGCGCATCGCCTCGCTGAGCAGCCGATTGCGACCGATCCGTCTCCCAGCCAGAGCCTGGCCCGGCAATTCCCGCACGGCCTCGCGCACCACGCCCAGTCGGTCCAAGAGCTTGTGAAAGCCGAATTGCGGATGCTCGGGATGCTCCGTGCCGATCTTGTCGAACGTCGTCGCATCGAGGCCCAGATCCAGCGCCGGCAGCACGATGGCCCCGTGCGCATGCCCAACCACCGCCCGCATCAGTTCCGCCGTGGCGGGAATCGACCCCGTAACGCCGGCAATGATGATCGGCGCTTTGGGCGGCGTCTCCTGCAGCCGCCGCGCTTCGGCCAGGATCAGCCGGTTGCGCCGGTCCATCGGCGACAGAAACCCGCGGCTGGCTAGATAGCCGGGCCACGCTTCGGTAATGACCTTGAGGAAGTCGAGTGTCTGCTGCCAGTGGGCCGAGAGATGCTCGGGAACCAGGCCTTCGAGGCTGGTCAGTGGTACGTTCTCGGTCTCGACGGCATCGATCAGCGTCGCCAATTCGCGGGCCAGATTGGCCGCCTGTGCCGGCGTGCCGGCGCCGGCCGAGGCAACAGTCGCAAAGCCCTCGTCGCCCTCAGCCCGCTTGATGGCCGCCGACCACGCCATGACAAGTCGCGTCATGACGAGCTGCCGCTCGAGTTTCTCGACGGCTGGCGGGATGTCGAGATCATCAGCGGTGCCGTCCCGCGCCAATGTCGCGATCAGGCTCGCATCCTCGTCGCCTTCTGCAATCGGCCGGATCTGCGGCAGCAGCATGGCCCGCCCGCCAGCCGCAGCCAGGAAGGCCTCTTGCAGGGCCCGCGCCGCGCGCCGAGTCGGCAACAGTATGGTATAGGCGGGAAGGTCAATCAGCGCCGGCTTCGACCCGCCCGGCGACGGCAGGTCACCAGCCAGCAGGGCCGCCGCCACCGCTTTCAGGAACGGTCGGCCGGGCGGCACCGTGAACACGTTTGCCGCCGCACCCGCACCCTCAGCTAGCGAGTCCGCAGACGCCTCATGGATGGGCATCGACCATGCACCTCTCGGCAGCAGCGACGGCGGCGGGATCCCCGACATGCATCCACGTGCCAGCCAGCGTGATGCCCCGCAGGCGGCCCTCAGCCATGGCCCGGTCCCAGACGCGGTTGAGGGAGAAGGCGCCGTCCGGCGTCTCGCGCAGCAACCGTGGGCTCGCCATCGAGACTCCGGCGAAAACATAGGGCACCGTCACACCAGCAGCCGGTCGCGCCACCGCACCATCGTCGCGCACATCGAAATCGCCACGCCCGCTGTAGCCGAGGCTGGTTGTGCGATCCGCCAGCAGCAGCAGCGCGTCCATGCGGTCGGCGTCGAAGGCGGCAAAGAGGCGCGACAGGTTCTGCACGCCCGGTTCGATCCAGATCGAATCCGAGTTGTGCACCAGGAACGGCCGCTCACCGAGCAGCGGCAGCGCCTTGCGCACCCCGCCACCGGTTTCGAGCAACTGCCCGCGCTCGTCCGAAATCACGATGGCCGGCGCCGCCCGCGCTGCCAGATGCGCCTCGATCGCGTCCGCCATGTAATGCACATTGACCACGGCACGGGCGATACCGGCTGCCCCGATCCGGTCGAGCACGTGATCGATCAGCGCCCGCCCGGCCACAGGCACGAGCGGCTTCGGCAGCCGGTCCGTCAGCGGCCGCATGCGCGTGCCGAGGCCCGCTGCCAGCACAAACGCCGTTTCTGGGATCGTGGACATGGGCTTCTAGATACCCCGGCCCGCCCCAGGGGTCACGCCGTGATGGTCGCTTTGCGCACAGCTTCCGGAAACTGCCGGTCGTACCAGGCTTTGAGAGCGGCCAGGTCCGGATGCGTCAGATTGCGGGCCAGATAGTCCCAGGTGCGCGGCATATGTTGCAGATAGCCGGGCTTGCCGTCGCGGCGCAGCAGTCGGACCCAGAGCCCCACCAGCCGAGTGTTGCGTTGCGCCCCGAATGCCGCATAGAGAGCCCGGAAAGCCTCCGGATCGAAGCCCGGCTCGCGCGCGGCCATCTCCCGGCAATAGCGGTCGATCTCCCGTGCCTCGATGCTGGCTGGCACATCGACCCGCGCATCCTGCAGCACCGACACCAGGTCGTAGGCCCAGGCCTCCGCCAGCGCGTCCTGGAAGTCGATCACCCCGATGCGATCGATGCCCGCCCGCTCCGGCCACCAAAACAGGTTCGGTGAGTGATAATCGCGCAGGAACAGCCCCGCCGGGGCCGCCAGCATCGTGTCCAGTATCGGCGACCACAGCGCCATGAACTCGGCCCGCTCAGCGGGACTCGGGGCTGTGTCCTTGACCGCCGGCCAATACCAGTCGAGCAGCAACCCGATCTCGATCTCCAATGCCGCCCGGTCGAAGCGCGCCAGCCGGTGCACTGAGCCATCTGGCAATGGCAGGTCGCGCGGCAAGGGATGCCCGCGCAGATGCACCAGCACGTCGACGGCTGCCGCGATCATGCCGCTCTGCGACTGCCCCCCGCGCAACGCCTGACCAAAGGTCTGATCACCGAGATCCTCGAGCAGCAGCAGACCTGCATCGAGGTTGGTGGCGTAGATCTTTGGCACCGCAATGCCCGTTGCAGCCAAGGCCGTGCCAACGGCCACGAACGGGCGCACATCCTCCGCCAGATGCGCAATGCGGCTGTAGGGCAAGCCGTTCGCCACCACCGGACCGTCCGGCATGCGCGGGGCATCCATCAGGACCAACGCGCCGGATGCAATGTGGGCAAGCCTCGCATAGGCGCGCGACGAGGCATCGCCCTGCAAATAGCTGATCTTCGGCACGGCACCATGCGGCAGAGCCCCGGTGAGAAACGTATTGATGGTCTTGAGACGCTCGATACGAGCCTCCCAACTCCCAACGGCCGTCAACGCCACCTGCCGCGAGTCCGCGTCCGGTCCCGCCGCAAGCCGCACATCGAGCCGCTCGGCTGGCAGCGCGTCGCCAGCCCGCCCCGGCCATTCAACGACGGCCAGACCTGTCGCCGTCGCATCATGGAAGCCGACCTCCTCCAACTCGTCCGGGCCGGTCAGGCGATAGAGATCAAAATGCGCCACCTCAAGCCGCGCCGTCGCGTAGCTCTGGACGATCGGAAACGTCGGGCTCGGCACTTCGGCATCGGCATCATTAAGCAGCGCCCGGATCAGCGCCCGGGCAAAGGTGGTCTTGCCGGCGCCGAGATCGCCGTGCAGCGCGATGACGTCGCCGAGGCGCACCTTCAGTGCGACCAGCTCAGCAATCCTCTCGAGATCGCCGAGCCGCGCTATGCCGACCAGCCAGTGCGTCGTCATTGCCCGCTGCTGGCCATCGTGACCAGTCCGGCGCTTGGCTTGCGCAGTCCGTGCTCGGGAAACCTCACGGTCACCGCCGTGCCGCGTCCGGGTTCCGAATCCAGCGTGAGCTGGCCGCCGTGCAGTTCGACCAGGCTCTTGACGATGGAGAGCCCGAGACCGACACCGCGATGTTTCGAGCCGCGGCTGCGCGACACAAAGCGCTCCAGCACCGCGTGCTGCTGGTCCTTGGGAATTCCGACGCCCTTGTCTTGCACCATGAAGTTGATCATCCCGCTCTCGCGCCAGCAATGCAGGGCCACTTCCCCGCCCGCATTGGAGAAGCCGATGGCATTCGAGAGCAGATTATAGAGGATTTGGCGCACCCGTGCACCGTCGGCGATGAAGTCCTGCGCGTCCGGCGCCACCGTCACCGACAGCAGCAGGCGCGCCCGGTTGGCCCGCTCCTTGACCGCCAGCACGGCCGCATCGACCACGGGCTGGATCTTGGTCGGGGCCATCTTCAACTCCAAAGCCCCGGCGTCGATGTTGGCGAGATCCAGGATATCGTCGATGATGGCCAGCAGTTGCTTCGACGACAGCGTGACGTCGGAGAGATACTCCCGCTGCTTGATATTGAGCGACCCCGTGCGCGGACTGTCGAGCAGCTCCGAGAAGCCGATGATATTGGTCAGCGGCGTGCGCAGTTCGTAGGACACGTGGCTGATGAACTGGCTTTTCAGGCGGTCGGCGGCAATCAGCGCCTCATTGCGGTCGATCAGCGCCCGTTCGTAGCGCTTCGACACCGTCACATCCGCGAACGAGGCCAGCGTGCCGCCGTCCGGCAGCGGCAGCGCCGCGAAATCGAGCACACTACCGTCGGCGCGCGTCATCTGGCCCTCTAAGGGCTGGCGCTGATCCGAGAACTGCGTCGCCAGTCGCGCGATGCTGCTCCAGCCGTTCGGGTCGTCATGCAGCACCCGGCACAGGCTGACGAGCTGGTCGACGTGCGGCCGCTCGGCCAGCATACGCGGCGATAGCTTCCAGATCCGCTCGAAGGCCGAATTCGACAGCTTGAGACGGCCGTCGGTGCCAAACACCGCCACCGCTTCCTTCAGGTGATCGAGGGTCTCGCGCTGCACGCTGATGAGTGCGTTGTAGCGGCTCTCGAGCGCCAATTTCTCGGTCACATCGTCGTAATGGTGCGTCACGCCGCCGTCGGGTCGCGACTCGATGGTCACGTGCAGCGTGCGGCCGTCCGGCAGGTACCAGCCTTCCTCGTAAGCCGTCTCCGACTTGTAGGAGGACAGCACCCGCGTCTTCCATTCTCGATAATTGACCGCTTCCGGCGCCGACGTCCGGTCGTCGCCGCTGCGGCGCTCGTCGGTCCGGCTGACCACCTGCGGCAGCTTCTGGTTCTCCCGCAAGCGGTCGAGGATCTGGCCATCGGTAGGATGGGTGGCCAACCACTCGCCGTCGAGCTGCCACAGGTTCTGATAGGCCGCGTTGTAGAAGGTGAGGCGCTGATCGGCGCCAAAAATGGCAACCGCGGTCGCCACCCGGTCCAACGTCCGGTCATAGGCTTCGATCTGGCGGTCGAGTTCGCCTTGCGCACTTTCGGCCACCGTCGCGTCAATGGCCGCCGCCGCACTGGCTTCCCCGAGTGGCAGCACCACGACGTCATGCGCCTTACGCTCACCGCCGAAATTCAGCGGCATCCGCTTCCTGAATGGCTGTCCACGCTTCAGCGCCAGCAGGGACTCGAGCCGCTGGCGCGTCTCCAGCAGGTCGATCTGCTTCTCGCGAACCTCGGCTTCGTCGGTCGCCTCGACGGCTGCTACGTAGGCCTTGTTCACCCACTCGATGCGACCGTCGGCGCCGCGGATCCAGACCGGCATCGGCAACGCATTGAACAAGGACCGCGACAGCGTGATGTCCCGCGCCAACTGCCGGTGCTGGTCCATGATCCGCGCCAGATCGCGCCGTGAGCCGGCCACGTCCCGCAAGCGCAGAATGGCCCGAGCACCGGAAACGCGCCCGTCCGCCTCGACATCGCCCCCAGCCGCCGTCCGCAGCAGCAGGTTGAACGGCCGCCCGACGTTGAACAGCTGATCGAGGCCCGCCTTGAGGTCGCGCGCCGCTGCCGGCTCGAGCCACTGGCCGAACCGCATCAACAGCGTTGGATCCTCCGGCAATCCAGCCACGGTCGACAACGTGTTGGCCGCAATCTTGACGCTCTGGCCCTGCTCCCAATAGACCAGCACCTGGGGCTCGGCCTTCAGAATGGCTTCGGCTGCCGCCAGATTGCGCCGCAGCTCCGCCATTTCGTCCTGCCGCCGCCGCCCGGCCTGCCGCGCCGCGCTGGTCGCATGCCAGTAGACCGACCCGGCCACGGCAATGGCACCAGCCAGCACCACCAGCGCCAGCAGATGCGCCAGCCGGAACGAGCCCAGCAGCTCCGGCCCGGAGCCCGAAAAAACAACGGTCAGCACGATGGCGCAAGCCAGCGACGCCGCCAGCAGCAGGAGCACCTCCCCGCGCTGAATTCCCAATCGCTGTGTGGTGTTGGCAGAGTGCATTGCGTTCCGGCGATCGGCCATGACGTGCGTCGCGCACGAAGCTCACGCAGAACGGGAAGCACCTCGAATCGCGCCGGCAGCCAGGGGCATGTGGACGAATCACTTAAGACTATGAAGGACTTCGAATCGCGTGACCACCTTTTCCACAGCTGACGCGCTCGCCAAAGCGATGCTGTTGCAGGAAGGAGTCGGTTCGCGCTCGCCGGCGGCAGAACAAGCCACAAACATTACGGGAGCCACTCGCAATTCGCGAATGACTCCCGTGGCTTGGCGTGCTGGCGAGGGTTGCAGAAGCCTCCGTCGGCGGCAATCGTCAGTAGCGGTAGTGATCGGCCTTGAAGGGACCCGTCGGCGAGACACCGATGTAGTCGGCCTGCTTCGGGGTCAGCTTGGTCAGCTTGACACCGATCTTTTCGAGATGAAGCGAGGCAACCTTCTCGTCAAGATGCTTCGGCAACGTGTAGACCTTCTTCTCGTAGTGGCCGGGCTTGGTCCACAGCTCGATCTGGGCCAGGGTCTGGTTGGTGAACGAGGCCGACATCACGAAGGAGGGGTGCCCCGTGGCGTTGCCGAGGTTCACCAGGCGGCCCTCTGAGAGCAGCAGCACGCGCTTGCCATCCGGGAACTCGATCTCATCCACTTGCGGCTTGACGTTGTGCCACTTGAAGTTCTTCAACCCGGCAACCTGGATCTCGTTATCGAAGTGGCCAATGTTACAGACAATGGCCCGGTCCTTCATGCCACGCACGTGGTCGACGGTCAGAATGTCGACATTGCCGGTGGCGGTGACGAAGATGTCGGCGCGCTTGACCGCGTCCTCCATGGTCGTGACCTCGTAGCCTTCCATGGCGGCCTGCAGGGCGCAGATGGGATCGACTTCGGACACCATGACCCGGCAACCAGCCTGCCGCAACGAGGCGGCCGAGCCTTTGCCGACGTCGCCGAAGCCGGCCACCATGGCCACCTTGCCGGCCATCATCACGTCGGTGCCCCGGCGAATGGCGTCGACGAGCGATTCCCGGCAGCCATAGAGATTGTCGAACTTGGACTTGGTGACGCTGTCGTTGACGTTGATGGCGGGAAACAGCAGCGAGCCGGCCTTCTGCATCTCATAAAGACGATGCACGCCCGTGGTCGTCTCCTCGGACACGCCCTTGATGCCCTTGGCCAGCTCAGCGAACCAGCCTTTTGGCTTCTCTTTCAAGACCTTCTTGAGCAAGGCAAAGAAGATCTCCTCTTCCTCCGACCCCGGCTTGTCGAGGAACGCCGTGTCACCCTTTTCAGCCTTGAGGCCGAGGTGGACGAACATGGTGGCGTCGCCACCGTCATCCAGGATCATGTTCGGCGTGCCGCCGCCGTGCCAGTCGAACAGGCGCGCGGTGAAATCCCAGTATTCCTTCAGACTCTCGCCCTTGTAGGCAAACACCGGCGTCCCGCCTGCCGCAATGGCCGCAGCGGCGTGATCCTGAGTCGAATAGATGTTGCAGGACACCCAGCGCACATCGGCGCCAAGCGCTTTCAGGGTCTCAATCAGCACCGCGGTCTGAATGGTCATGTGCAGGGAGCCGGCGATGCGTGCGCCCTTCAGCGGCTGCGTGGGACCGTATTCCTTACGGGTCGCCATCAAGCCCGGCATTTCCGTTTCGGCGATGGCGATCTCTTTGCGTCCGTACTCCGCGAGGGCGATGTCCTTGACGACGTAGTCTTTATGGCCGGTCATGGGTACTCCATCCTGGATGACGGCGATTGCCGTGGCTGATCTCATAGGGCCGGCGGCAGGCTTATGCCTGGTCCCGGACTGCGTTTGCCCTTGGCTGGCCCCGCCGCCGACAGTGGCGTCGACACTCCCCAGTGCCTGGGAACGCCCTTGGAACCGGCCGGCTCGAGGGGCAGATCCGCCCCCGTACGCGGCGTCTATAGCGCTGCCGGCCGGACTTGGCAATGCACACATAAAGAAATCTTTATGTCTTTTTATGTGTCGGCCATACCTGTGGAGAACGGGCTCCAGCCCAGCCCGTCGGCGTCTCGTGGCGGAATCTGCCCCGGCCATGGCGCGGAAGTTGCTTGCTGCGACCCATGCCGACGCCTGTTACAGAATACGACTGCGCCGATCATTACCTGGATATGACTCGATTATTTCGAATTTCAACAAATTTGTAATAGTCTCCTCGCAAAATTTTCGAATATCCCTGAATGTCATCGAATGGTTTAAGGCCGGAGAAATAATTCCGGGCGCATTGTCTCCTGACAATAAGAGAAGACCCACAGGAGTCGAGGCTATGTCCATGCGTACAGAACAGGAGCCAAGCGAGCCCCAGGGACTGTTGTCCCGGATCGCCGGTTCATTCGAGCGTTTCTGCTCCGGCCACACGGCCGGCACCTTCGCCCGCGACGAGCGCGGCACCACGGCCATGATCTTCGCGTTGACCGTTGCCATCGTCGTTTCGATGGTAGGTGGCGCCGTCGATTACGGCCGCGCCGTCAAGATCCGCGACCAGATGCAGAATGCCGTCGACGCAGCCATCCTGGCGGCGGCCCGTTCCTGGCAGCTGGACGGCGATCTCACGGCCGCCCAGAACCGCGCCTTGGCTTTCTACAACAAGAACAAGCCCTTGGAAATCGAGACCACGATCACGGCTTTCGGTTCGGACCCGGTGCGCAACACCCTGGTGCTCGAGGCTGGCACCGTGGTTCCGGCGCCGTTCCTGTCCCTGGTACGGGTCGAGGGTCTCACAGTCCAGGTTCGCGCCGAGGCCATGCTGGCGGTCGGCGGCAACTCGGAGCTCAATCTCGAGATCTCGATGATGCTCGACGTCACCGGCTCCATGTCCGGCCAGAAGATCGTGGATCTGAAGGCCGCGGCCAAGGATCTGATCGATATCGTCGTCTGGGATGATCAGAGCCAGTACACCTCCCGCGTTGCGCTGGCACCGTTCGCCGAGTCGGTCCGCGTGCCTTCATCGTGGATGACCACCATCCGTGGCGCCGAGCTGAGCAGCGGGACCAGCACAACCCCAGGCCATCGCAACTACCGGTTCACCAACGCGAGCGGCAGCACGAAGACCTACGGTCTGAACGGCAACTGCGTCACGGAGCGGATTGGCACTGAAAAGTACACGGACGCGGCGCCGTCCGTGGCCAAGGTTGGTCGCCTTTATACCAACGGCGGCAGCTGCCAGATGAGCGCGGACAATGAGATCATTCCGCTCTCTGCTGACCGCACGATGCTCAAGGCCAAGATCGACGCTCTCGACATCGCTGGCTCGACGGCCGGTCAGCTTGGCACCGCGTGGGCCTGGTACCTGCTGTCACCAAACTGGGCGTCAGTCTTCCCCACGGGTCGCCGCCCGGTCGCCTACGGCACGCCCGCCACGCACAAGATCGCGGTTCTGATGACGGACGGCGAGTACAACACCGGCTACTGCAATGGCGTGAATGCCAGCAACTCGTACGGCAGCAACGATAGTCAGATCAACTGCAACATGACCAACGGCTCTTCTCCAACTCAAGCCGCCAGCATGTGCACGGCCATGAAGGCCACTGGCATCACTGTCTACACCGTTGGCTTCGAGCTCGGTGGCAACGCCACGGCCATCACCACGTTGCGCAACTGCGCAACCGACACGAGCAAGTTCTACAATGCCGAAGATGGTGCCGCACTCCGGGCCGCTTTCCGAGACATCGCCCTACAGATCGCCACGCTGCGCCTCTCGCAGTAAGCGATCTGAAACAGCCGACCTCCTGTGCATTCGGGGCGGGGCAGCGCAAGCTGCTCCGCTTCAGGTGCTTTTCAGGGTCGCGCAATCTTTTCAGCTTTCCTCGCCGAAACCATCTGCCACCAGCGACCGCAGGGCTGCGATCGCGTCGCCGGCATCTGGGCCCTCAGCCTCGATGAAGATGGTCGAGCCGGGGCCTGCCGCCAGCATCATGAGGCCCATGATCGAGGTGCCGCCAACCGTCTGGCCCTCCCGCGTCACCCGCACTTGCGATTTGAAGGCCTCCGCACACTTGACGAACTTCGCCGAGGCCCGCGCATGCAGTCCCTTCTTGTTGCGGATCAGCACAGTGACGCCTGGTACGCTGTTCAAATCTGCCTCGATCTCTCTCGCAACGGCTGAGCCTCAGCCTTCACCGGCCAGCACCTGACTGGCCACACTGATGTATTTGCGGCCCGCTTCCTTGGCGAGATCGGCTGCCATGGCAAGGGTCTTGTCCTTGCGCACCGTTGCCAACCGCACCAGCATCGGCAGGTTGACGCCCGCCAGGACCTCCGCTCCGGTCTCCTCCATCACTGAGATGGCGAGGTTGGACGGCGTGCCGCCGAACATGTCCGTCAGGATGATCACGCCGTTGCCGCTGTCCGTCGCCTTGACGGCTGCGATCAGTTCCCGCCGTCGGCTCTCCATGTCGTCCTCGGGCCCGATCGAGAGCGTCTGGAGGCGCTCTTGTGGACCGACGACATGCTCCAGTGCCAGCCGGAACTCCCGTGCCAGATCACCATGCGTAATGATGACAATGCCGATCATCGACCGAATACCTGCCCATGCGCTAAGTCCCGGCTCCCGTGCTTGCGACCGCGAGCCTCGCCCATCACCAACGCTGAACCAAGTGCCTCACTCCCTCGCCGCCGGTGGCGGGTCCACGTCAAACGATCCCTCGGAACGTCAGGTTTTTCGAGGTACCCAGGCACTCCCCCTTGCAGCTGCCACAAGCCATCGGCGCAATGACCAATAGCATATAGCGTAAACAACGGCTTCAACAGGCCGCCCGAGCGTGAGCGCGCGGGCGTTCTCACCTCACCCGATCTCCAGCACCACGCGGCCGCGCACTTTGCCGGCCAGAATCTCCGGTGCCAAGGCTGGCGCATCGGCAATGGGCCGGGTCAAGGTCATGGCATCCAGCGTCGCGGTGTCGAGGTCCCGGGCCAATCGAGCCCACGCCGCTTCCCGCTTCGATTTGGGCGCCATCACGCTGTCGATGCCGGCCAGCGTCACGCCGCGCAGGATGAAGGGCGCCACCGAGCCTGGCAGATCCATGCCTTGGGCCAGCCCGCAGGCGGCCACCGCTCCTCCATAGCGCGTCATGGACAGCACATTGGCCAGGGTATGGCTGCCGACGGCATCGATACCGCCGGCCCAGCGCTCTTTGGCCATGGGGCGAGCGGGTCTCGAGAGTTCACTACGATTGATGATGTCCTTGGCCCCGATCCGCTTCAGGTAGGCCTCTTCTTCCACCCGCCCCGTCGAGGCGATGACGTCATACCCGAGCCGCGCCAGCAAACCGATGGCAATGCTGCCGACACCACCTGCCGCACCGGTCACGACCACCGGGCCGCTCTTGGGCGTGACGCCGTTGTGCTCGAGCGCCAGGACGGACAGCATGGCGGTATAGCCAGCCGTTCCGATGGCCATGGCCTGCGCCGGGGAAAACGCCGCCGGTCGCTTGATCAACCAGTCGCCCTTCACGCGGGCCATCTGCGCGTAGGCCCCCAGATGCGTCTCACCAAGGCCCCAGCCATTGAGGATCACGGCATTACCCGGCTTGAATTCCGCATGGCTCGAGGCGACCACGTCGCCCGCCAGATCGATGCCGGGAATCATGGGCCAGCGGCGCACCACCGGCGCCTTGCCGGTCAGCGCCAGTCCATCCTTATAATTGAGCGTCGAATGCGTGACGCGCACCGTCACATCGCCGTCCATCAGGTCCGTGTCGGCGAGCTCCGTCCAGGCCAGTCGCTGCCCGCCCTCGCCCTTGCTCAGCACGAATCCCTGGAACGATGGCATGATCTGGCACTCCCTGATGCCGCGTTTGCGGGCAGCCGACGTCCCGATTAAGGCACTCTGGCCCTGGTGTCGAGCCTGTGGACAACGGTTCGTCACACCTCCGCCCGCGGCTGGCGAAGCACTGGGATTGCCGCTGGGCGGAGGGCTCAGGCCAGCAAAACTGAACGCAGCTGTGGCCGATTTGTGACGGCAATTCTGCGCTCTCGACAAACTCTTCTACGAGCGACGAGGGGCAATACTTAATGTATGCCGCGTCATCCTGGACCGCTGCTGTCGAAATCACAGCAACAACTGCGCATGCGTGCACAAAACAACAATCTATGCCTTGGGATAGTCTTGTATTGTCACCAACAAAACACTGATGAGTGCCCGAATAACCTCTGTAGTTCGGGCCTGGAGGCCTGTTGAAATAGTTCTCAATCCTTCACCATCCGGCAGATTTATTGCAGTGCCGCATAAAAGGGGCTTGGCAAACGCGGTAACAATCCCTTAATGTCCGTTCATCGGCGTGACGGTTTCACGCCACGATCTAACCTGCTGGAGAGCCAGCAAGGAGGCACTATGGAACTGAGGATCGGACTGAACGTGGTTGCCGCGGTCATGTCTTTCGCATTCCTGGCCGCGATCGCGCTCGGCATGCTCTGATCCAGAGCGGGCCTCGAACCGGCGCCGGCCAATGAGGCGGGCGCGAACAAAGAAGAAGGCGCAGATCCCGGGATCTGCGCCTTCTTTCATGTTCGGTTTCAGCCAGCGGCGTTAGCGCTTCATGACGTATCCGAGCACAGCACCGAGCAGGGGATAATACAGGAGCGGAACCTGCTGTGCCGAAATCACGCTGGCCACTGCCAAACGCACCGGGTCGATCTGCATCAGCCCGGCAACGACCAGGGCCAGCACCAGCGAAAACACCAACGTTGCCGTCGAAGGCCCGCGCAAGCCCTTCAGCACGGCTGATCCGGCCAACCCGACCAGCCACACCAGCACGGCATAGACAACGGCATAGACAAAGATCGTGAAATCTCGGCCGATACCGAGGGCGCGAATGATCGGCACCGCAATCCAAGCGCCGCCGATCCAGGCAATGGCGATTTGCAACACCAGCAGCACAATCCGTGGCAGCATGACGGAACCTCCCCGTTTCCTCGTCGCGCGTCGAGTTTGCCCGGTCCGGCAAGCGCTGCGACTCGCGGCACACACGCGCTATCCTTACCAGCCCTCCCGTTCCGCGGCGAGGCCACCGCGACGGCACGTCGGGCCATCACAAATCGCACGCGCCACCACACCAGCCGCCCAATTGAGCGCAATTCTGCCGCGGTCCTTGCTATAAGTCCCCTGCGCTTGCGCCCAAACCCCGCCCGGTGAGATCTCGATGAGCCTCGTTCCCCATCCCCGCAGCGGCATGGCCGCCGTCGACCGCTACCTCGAAAGCCCAGAAGGATACACCTCGGTGGTCGGCATGTCGTCGCGTCTCGCGGCGGCCATCACCTGCGGCCTGATGCGCATCCAGTCGGACCTTGGCGTACGCGGTCCCGTGGCCGAGATCGGCACCTTCGAGGGCCGCTTCTTCATCGCCATGGCCCTGGCCCTCCAGGAGGGCGAAAGCGCCCTCGGCATCGACCTCTTCGATTGGCCCAACCCAGAGATCATCGACCGTTTCCATGCCAACTGCGCCCGCCATGGCGTGGCCGAAAGCCGGCGGATCACCTGGAAGGCGGATAGCCGCACGCTTGAAGCCGGCGCGTTGCTCGCCAAGCTCGGTGGCCGGCGGGTGCGCCTGTTCCACATCGACGGCGAGCATTCACGGCATGCCCTGACCCGTGACCTGGCGCTCGCCATGCAGGTCCTGGCGCCGGAAGGCTTGATCGTCCTCGACGATATGCTGCATCCCGGCTATCCGACCCTGATGGTGGCGGTGCAGGCCTTTCTCGAGGCCAACCCGGACATGTGCGTCCTCGCCGTCATCGATCGCGAGACCATCGTGGCCGCCACCAAGTTCGTGCTCTGCCGCCGCGATTGGTTCAAGCGCTACGAGGAACGCATGCTGGTTGACTTCAAGGCCAACATCTGGCCGCTCGGTGCTGACTTCGAGCCGCACTGGTGCCTCGTGCTGTCGCTCGACACCCGCCTTGCCGCAATCACCTGACAGGGCACGGCGCCTTGGTCCCGAGGCCGGACACTTGGCCCCTCACTCGACGCCATCGCATTGCACTGCACTGACGACACAGAACTCCTCGCGCGCCTTGCCCGCCGTCTTGCGGCAGGCGGCAACGGCGGCCTTCTCCGCATCGGGTCGGTTGGCGGCCAGCGCCCAACCTGCGCCGGGCGTCCCATCCTTGGGATCGAGTGCTGCCGCAACGCAGCCCTTCTTGAAAGTCCGCACCACCTTGCACAGGTTGCGCGTTGATTCCGGCGCCGCGTCGCCGGCGCGGCATTCCTTCAGCGCGCGCGCTTTGGCCTCGGTCTCCGTCTGATAGTTGCCGGACAAGCCAATCGCGTAGCCGCTGGCGGCCACGTCGCGGGGCTGCCCGACGGCGACGGCGCCCTCAGAGCGGGCCGGCGCCACGGCCCATACGGCCAGCAGCGATGCCAAACCTGCGCAAGCCGCCACCTTCGCCTTGCCGTACGACATTGCTGCCTCCCGTGCCGCCCTTCGGTCATCCTAGGCATACGGCACTCACCCCATGAAAGACAAGAATCCGCCAGTCTGCAGGGTGCATGGCACCCATTTCCGCGGCCATTGGGCGCTTGACGCGCCCCGGCACTCGGCTAGACCCTCAGGTCATGCCAATCGAGAACCAAGCTTCCGAACTGCCCGCCGGCGACCCCGCCCATCGTGACGTGTGGTCCGCCATGAAGCGCGGTGGTGCCCTCAAGTGCCCGGCGTGTGGCAAGGGCCGCATGTTTCGGGCCTACCTAAAGGTTGCTGATACCTGCCCAGCCTGCGGCGAAGCCCTGCATCACCAGCGCGCCGACGATGCACCGGCCTATGTGACGATGGTCATTGTCGGCCATGTCATTGTCGGCGGCATCCTGATGCTCGAGAAGAGCGCCGCTCCGCCCACCTGGGTGCACCTGGCCATCTGGCTGCCGCTGATGACCGCGATGACGCTGCTGTTGTTGCCCGTCTGCAAAGGAGCCCTGGTGGCGCTGCAATGGGCGTTGCGCATGCATGGTTTTGGTGGCACCGCCGATGTGCCCGAGCCGGATCCCGCAGCCCCCATTACAGTCGGCAAGGGCGATCCACGGCCATGAACGGCAGCGACAGCAATAGCCCGACCGCCACAGCCCGCCAGGCCGTTCTGCGACCGCGCGACGCGGCAACCCTCATTCTGGTCGATCCGGCGGCTGGGGCCCCGAAGGTTCTGTTGGGCAAACGACGCCTGGACATGAAGTTCATGCCGGGAAAATACGTCTTCCCCGGCGGACGCGTCGACAAGGCAGACCGGGGCGTTGCCGCCGGCGACGACCTGGCGCCGGCCGAGATTGCCAAGCTGATGGTCGACATGAAGGGGGCCCCAAGCGAGCAGCGCGCCCGCTCGCTGGCCTTGGCCGCCATTCGCGAGACGTATGAGGAGGCGGGCATCATCATCGGTGCGCCCCTGCAGGGTCAGGCCCCCCCGAAGGATGCCTCATGGCAGCGCTTCTTCGGCCTGGGCTTCGCGCCACGGCTGGAGCCTTTGACATTCTTTGCCCGGGCCATCACGCCGCCGGGCCGACCACGGCGGTTCGACACGCGCTTCTTCTGTGTCGAGACGTCGGCCATCGCCTTTCGCGGCCCGCCGCCCGAGGATGAGCTCTCCGATCTCGTCTGGATGGACCTGATCGAAGCCCGCAGTCTCGACCTGCCGCCGATCACGCGCGTTGTCCTGGAAGACCTCGGCGACCGGCTCAAGCTCGGCCCGATCCACGGCAGCAATGCGCCGGTACCCTACTACTTCAACCGCAACGGTTCCTTCAAACGCGAGCTCATTACGCTGCAGGCTTGACGACTGCACGAGCCGCTTGGTTGAACCTCAGACTTGACTTCGAGGCCTGCCGGACTAAAGTGCAGTCTGTCTTTTTAAACCGTGAGACCTGACCACCATGGCCAAGCCCGTCACCCAGAAGATCAAGCTGCTGAGCACTGCTGGCACCGGCTTCTATTATGTGACCAAGAAGAATCCGCGCACGGCGACGGAAAAGTATGTCTTCAAGAAATATGACCCAGTCGCGCGCAAGCATGTTGAGTTTAAGGAAACCAAGATCAAGTAATTGACGGCTCCGTCTGGAGATTTCTACGAGGGAATGCACCCAATAACGATCCGCACTCCGCATCAGGGATAGTGGTTATCCCAGCGCAGCGCGTTCAATACCAAACCTGGCAGCGAACGCTGTCTAGGTACTGGATGGGTATGGGTGCTTGGGTTCGAGCTGCCTCAAGTTGAGGCCGGGCTCGCTACTGATCTCGGCAGCGGGGTAATAAGACCGAGAAGTGAGCGAGCCCGGCACGCCAAATAGTCAATCAAAGAGGGCGTTGATCGACCATCTGGTAACGCGGTCAAACTTGCGTGGCAACATAACGAGGAGGCCACTCCTGCCACTACGTTTGACCGTACCTTCCCAGTCACGAGGATGCGGCGTTCTCGTGCCTGGCAAGGATTGGAATGTCTGGGTGTGGAGGCTGAAGGTCGTTCTCGAATTACGCCGCACCCACTCTATCGATCCTTAGCCGATAGTATGTTGGCATAGATCAGCCATGCGTGCAAGACGGCGCAGGCCTCCCAAAGCAGAGATTCATCGCGCAAAGCGGCAATCCGTCCAAGCGTCGCCGCAATTGGTAAACATACCACCTGCGGCTGTAGATTGACCTTCGTCTCTCGCAAATGGACACTCGGCAATTGCCGGTGTCAGCCCAAGCGCAAGACGTCCATCAGGGCGGCGTTGTAAGCAGCAGGCTGCTCGTACATCACCCAGTGGCCGGCATCGGGTACGGTGCGCGTGACCAGTTCAGGGTGGAACTCGCCCAGCACCTTGTAGCGCGCCTCGACCGACGGCCATGCCGTCTGATCCTCGCCGCCCCACACAGCCTTGATCGGGATCATGATCTCGGGGAGGTTGCGGCGGATTTCGTCGCTGCGCGCGAACGGGCGCGAGCGGAAGCGAGCCTGGCGGATGTTCTCGGATTGGAGATAGACAGCAAAATCGTCGATGCGGCTGTTGTCCTTGAACATCAGCAATTCGAGGAGGCCGCGATGCACGCCGAGGCGTTCGGTTTCGGACATGCCCTCCTCTTCGCGGGGGAACTCCTTGCCCGGACCCTGCGGCAGGCCCAACGCAGCGCATCCCGTCAGCGTGAAATCGGCAATCCAATCCTGCAGGTGCTTGACGGCAAACGACGACACGTGGGCGCCGAATGAGAAGGCGACCAAGTTGGCTTGGCGCTCCTTGGGGATCAGGGCCTTAAGTCCCATGGCAAGCCAGCGGCCACAGCCTTCCGGCGTTTGTGGCGGCGGCGGCATACTGCTGGCGCCCAGACCCGGCAAGTCGACCGCCCACACCTCGGCGTGCTGCTTCAGAACGGGAATGGTCTTGATCCAGTGCGTCCAGGAGCCCGAGCCGCCGTGAGCCAGCACGATCACCCGCCCCTTGCCTTTGCACCAGCGGCGCCAGACCAGATCCCCGTCGCCGCACGGCGTGGTGATGATGTCGGCGTCGGCGGCAACAGCAGCCATGATCTCGGCCGGTGATTGTCCGGATGCCAGCAGGCTCGCCAGTGGGTCGTTCGACATCGATTGGGCCTCGCTCCTTGTGACCGCCCGATCCTGCCACAGGGTGTGGCCCGCGCGACAGGTGGAATGTGTCGCGGGCCACGATGGCGTGCGGTGCGCGGTGAGAAGGCGTGTTGCGTCGACCCGCTGATCTTGCCACAACCACGCCACCGACCGGGCCAAACCACCAGCCGCCGATCAGGGATAGCAATGCCGAAGCTCACCACGTCAATCGACACGGGCTCTGACGAGTTCCTTGCCAACCGCGCCGCCATGCGCGCCCTCGTCGAGGATCTTGGCCACAAACGCCAGGCCGCTACCGCCGGCGGGCCGGAGCGGCTGAAGGAGCGCCATCTCGCCCGCGGCAAGCTGCTGCCCCGCGATCGGGTCATGCGGCTGATCGATCCGGGTTCGCCGTTCCTGGAGTTGTCGCAACTGGCGGCCTTCGACATGTACGGCGGCGACATCCACGGCGCCGGCGTCATCACCGGGATCGGCCGCATCTCGGGACGCGAATGCGTGATCGTATGTAACGATGCCACCATCAAGGGCGGCACCTATTACCCATTGACCGTGAAGAAGCATTTGCGTGCGCAGGAGATCGCGGTCGAGAACCGCCTGCCCTGCCTTTATCTGGTCGACTCGGGCGGCGCCAATCTCCCGCACTGGACCGAGGTGTTTCCCGATCGCGAGCACTTCGGGCGCATCTTTTTTAATCAGGCGCGCATGTCAGCGGCCGGCATTCCGCAGATCGCCGTGGTGATGGGCAGTTGCACGGCAGGTGGCGCCTATGTGCCCGCCATGTCGGATGAAACCATTATCGTGCGCCGGCAAGGCACCATTTTTCTCGGAGGCCCGCCGCTGGTCAAGGCTGCAACCGGCGAGACTGTCTCGGCCGAGGATCTGGGTGGCGCCGACGTGCACACGCGCCTCTCGGGCGTGGCCGATCACTATGCCCTCAACGACGATCACGCCCTCGAAATCGCGCGCAACATCGTGGCCAGCCTCACGACACCGCGCCGCGCCGATATTCTGGTGCGCGCGCCGCGTCTGCCCGCACTCGATCCCGACGAGATCGACGGTTGCGTGCCGGCCTCCCTGGTCACGCAGTACGACACGCGCGAAGTGATCGCCCGCCTCGTCGACGGCTCCGAGATGGACGAGTTCAAGCGCAATTTCGCGACCACGCTGGTCACCGGTTTCGCGCACATCGAAGGCGTGCCCGTCGCCATCCTGGCCAACAACGGCATTCTCTATGCCGAGACCGCGCAGAAGGCCGCGCACTTCATCGAGCTCGCCTGCCAGCGCAAGATCCCGCTGCTGTTCATCCAGAACATCACCGGCTTCATGGTCGGGCGCGAGGCAGAAGCCGGCGGCATCGCCCGGCACGGCGCCAAGATGGTGATGGCCGTTGCCTGCGCCAATGTACCGAAGGTGACGCTAGTGATCGGCGGCAGCTATGGCGCCGGCAACTACGCCATGTGCGGCCGCGCCTATGGCCCGCGCTTCCTGTTCACGTGGCCGAACGCGCGCGTCTCGGTCATGGGCGGCGTGCAGGCAGCGAGCGTGCTGGCGACCGTGCGCCGCGACAACCTCGAGGGCGAGGGCAAAACGTGGTCGCCTGAAGCCGAAGCCCAGTTCAAACAGCCGATCCTCGAGCAGTACGACCGCGAGGGCCATCCCTACTTCGGCACGGCACGCATCTGGGACGACGGCATCATCGCGCCCTCCGAAACGCGGCGCGTCCTCGGCCTCGCTTTCTCGGCCTGTCTCAACGCCCCAATCGAGGACACCAAGTTCGGCGTGTTCCGGATGTGAGGCACGAGCAGCCGGGCGAATTTGCAGCATGCCTGGCGCCGTTCGGCGGCTTGTCGACCTTGCATCATCCGGCGACCGGGCCCGGCCCCAAAGGGCGCCCGGACCCGCTATGGTATGGGTTAGGTGCTGCCGTACCGAGTGACGAACGATCAAACGACGTGTACTTTGGTGTGCGCCATCCGACGGGGTTGCCGACAATATCTTGCTCCACGGCACCTGGTTTGAAGCGCTGGCAAAATGCTGTCATCGAGCGCCCTTGGTGCGCACGGCCGGTAGAACAACGTTGGCCAATAAATCGAGCGTCGCCTGACCCTGTCGGCCGCTTGCATAAAGACCCTGGGTGACCATCATCACGAGTTCATGATCGGGAACGATGATCAATCGCTGCCCGCCCAAACCCTGACCGGCGACCCACGTGACCTCTCGATCATCGACCAGCGAGCGGCCGATCCACCACTGATAGCCATAGTAGAACAGACCGCCGAACATGTTGGTCGCCTGAAAGCGCGGCTGGACGGATTCCGCGATCCACGCTGCGGACACGATCCGGCGACCCTGCCATGCTCCCTGGTCAAGAACGAGTTGCCCGATTTTTGCGGCATCGCGCGGGCGTAAGCGCAATCCAGCGGCCGTTGCCTGTCGGCCGTTGCGATAGTCCTTCAACTGCCAATCGTTGATACCGAGTGGCTTGAAAAGCGCCTCGTTCGCAAAGGCGTCGATCCGCACGCCCGACGCCTTTTCAATGACTTTGCCGAGGAGGTCGGTTCCGCCGCCATTGTAAGTGAAGAACGTGCCGGGCGCGAAAGCAAACGGCTTTTGGAACACGTAGCGCAGTGGGTCGGCGTCATTGACCAGATGCCATTCGTCGTTCTTGTCATTCCATGGGAGGTTTTCGTCCCATTGCAGGCCGGATGACATCGTCAACAGATGCCGCAACGTGATCTTGTCCCAGCCCGGCGCCGTGACATCAGTGTATTCGGGGACGTACTTCGTGACCGGTTCGTCGAGGCTCACGATCAGCTTGCGATCGAGAGCAATCCCGAGCAACAGGGAAATGATGCTCTTCGTCACCGAGCGCAGGTCGTGCAACGTGGTGGCGTCGAAATCGTAGCGTCCGGAAGACCCGCCCCAAGGTTCATCGTAACCCGCAAAGTATTGCTCGAACACCAGCTTGCCGCCGCGGACAATAACCACGCCGTGAACATTGGCATTGGTGCGCCTCAGCCGTTCGGCGATCGCGCACAGGCGCGTGCTGTCGAAGCCTGCGTCTTCCGGCTTCGCGATCGACCATCCGTCGTCCAGCTTCGCGGGCGCACCGCAAACGGGCTCCTGAGCGAGAGCCTGAAGTGGATTGAATGCAAGGACTGCCATCAGCACAGCAGCGTGTGGTCGCATGCTCGCCTCCTCCACTCTGACAACAGACTGAGCCAGTGTCCTGTTTCGCAAACATCGACGACTTTGAATGGTGCCGGCTGAGGGGATTGAACCCCCGACCTTCGGTTTACAAAACCGCTGCTCTACCGCTGAGCTAAGCCGGCGGACTTGGGCGTCCACGGCGCCTGTATAACGGCAACGGCGGCGCGATGCCAGATGGCTTTGTCGATCTTGGCCGCAGCCGTGGCGGCGTTGACCGGCCGAGACCCCAAGCTGCCAAAATGCCCTTTACCTCAACCGCAGAGGACGGCAAAACCGTTGCCGACGGCGTGGGCTGGCCAATCCAGATCACGACGACAAGAGAAACGCGCCACAGAACAGGGGAGACGAGCCATGGCGGACGAGCCGGTTTGCGCACAGAAGGGCCCGTATCAGGTCACTCTGGAAGCTGGAAAAGCCTACTTCTGGTGCACGTGCGGGCGCTCCCAGAAGCAGCCCTATTGCGACGGCGCCCACAAGGGCTCGAGCTTTGCGCCGCAAAAGTTCACGGCCACCGACAGCGGCACCTTCAATCTGTGCGGCTGCAAGGCCTCCGACGACAAGCCGTTCTGCGACGGCTCCCACAACATGCTGTGACGCCGCGGTCCACCAGTATGGCCGTTCCGGGGCTTTCCGGGTCGCACGACACCCCGACTTGCATCGGCAAGGGTGACCCGAGGCAAAAACGGCGACTGCCCGGAGTTTAGGCAAGTGCGGCTCTGGCCCAATTGCTGTGCAGAGGCCTATGGTGCTGTTTGGCCACGCGGGCTGACGCGACACGCACGGAGCTATGCATTCTGTTCGGGTGTCTGCTAGCCTGCCCGCATGGCCGGGCCGCGTCATCTGAACGCAATCCGGCTCGAGCGCACCTTGGGGAGGGGAATGCCTGGCATGGAATATCTGGTCCAGCAGCTCGTCAACGGCATCACGCTCGGCTCCATCTATGGTCTCATCGCGATTGGCTACACGATGGTGTTCGGCATCATCGGCATGGTCAACTTCGCGCACGGCGATGTGTTCATGGTGTCGACATTCATTGCGCTGATCTTCTATCTGGTGCTGTCGCAAGTCTTTGGCCTCGCGTCGCTGGCACTGGCGTTGCTGATCATGCTGGCGTTGGGCATGGCTCTGACTGGCCTGTGGAACTGGGCCATCGAGCGCATTGCCTACCGGCCGTTGCGCGGCTCGTTCCGCTTGGCTCCCCTGATCTCGGCCATCGGCATGTCGATCCTGCTGACGAACTTCATCCAGCTGATGCAGGGGCCGCGCAACAAATCCGTGCCGCCGCTGATCGAAGGTTATTTCACGTTTGGCGCCGCTGGCGGCATCGTGGTGTCGCAAAAGCAGATCCTCATCTGCGCGGTCACGGCGGGCCTGCTGGCGATCTTCTGGTACCTCGTCCAGAAAACGCCGCTCGGCCGCGCGCAACGGGCCTGCGAGCAGGACCGGAAAATGGCGGCCCTCCTGGGCGTCGATGTCGATCGCACCATCTCCGTGACCTTCGTGATGGGCGCCGCACTGGCCGCGGTGGCGGGCCTCCTCTACCTGCTGCAGTACGGCAGCGTGAACCCTGCGGACGGCTTCGTGCCGGGCGTCAAAGCGTTCACGGCGGCCGTGCTCGGCGGGATCGGCTCGCTGCCCGGCGCCGTGCTCGGCGGCCTGCTGATTGGCCTCATCGAGGCGTTGTGGGGTGGCTACGTCTCCAGCGACTACAAGGACGTCGCCGCCTTCTCGATCCTGGCCATCACGTTGATCTTCATGCCGTCGGGACTCCTCGGCCGCCCCGAAGTGGAGAAGGTCTGAGGCGATGGCAAAGGCAGCACGCGAGACGGCCGCCGACAGGGGCGCCGAAACCCAACCGACATCGGTTCCCGATGCCCTGAAGGCGGCGGCATTCGCCGCGCTGGTAGCCTTCGGCATCTCGATCCCGATCATCGCCTTGAAGACCGAGCAGGACATCTCGAACCGGCTGGTGCTGGTGCCACGCTGGGGGCTGGTGGCGATCCTCGTCGGCCTCGTCTTTGCCGCACGGCTCGCCTATCTGCTGGCGCCGCGGCGCGCCCGTAGCACGGCCCCCTCGAAACTGGCAACAGCTGTGGCCGGCATTCCGGCGCATTGGTTGCGATCGGGCGGGCTGGCGCTGCTCGCACTCTACCCAATCTTCGCGCTGACGATCGTTGGGCCGTCCGGCGCCATCAAATGGGTCGACAACTTCGGCGTCCAGATCCTGATCTACGTCATGCTCGGCTGGGGGCTCAACATCGTCGTTGGCTTGGCCGGCCTGCTCGATCTCGGCTACGTCGCGTTCTATGCCGTCGGCGCCTATGCCTACGCCATCATCGCGACCAAGGTCATCCCGGCAACGGCACCGGCTCTGGGGCCGTGGGCATTCTGGATCTGCCTACCCATTGCGGGACTGCTGGCGGCGTTCTGGGGCATCATCCTGGGCTTTCCTGTCTTGCGTTTGCGCGGAGATTATCTCGCCATCGTGACGCTAGCCTTCGGTGAGATCATTCGCTTGGTGCTCATCAACTGGATCGACTTCTCCAACGGTTATGCCGGCATCCAGACGCCGCGCATCACGTTCTTCGGCATTCCCTTTACGGACCTGACCGGAGAACGCAAGACCTTCGGCGAGGTGTTCGGGCTGACCGGCACGCCGACCATCTATCGCGCCATCTTTCTCTATTACGTCATCCTGTGCCTGGCGCTGCTGACTGCCGCCATCACCATGCGGCTGCGCCGCCTGCCGGTGGGCCGTGCCTGGGAAGCCTTGCGGGAGGACGAGATCGCCTGCCGCTCGCTCGGCATCAACACCACCAACACCAAGCTGACAGCGTTTGCGATCGGCGCCGGTTTCGGTGGCTTTGCCGGTGCCTTCTTCTCGGCGCGGCAAGGCTTCATCGATCCCAAATCGTTCGAGTTCATCGAGTCCGCGACCATCCTCGCCATCGTCGTGCTCGGTGGCATGGGCTCGTTGATCGGCGTCGCCATCGCGGCCATCGTCATGATCGGCGGTATCGAGATCCTGCGCGAGCTCGACTGGCTGAAGCGCATCTTCGGACCGGAGTTCGACCCCTCTCAATATCGCATGCTGCTGTTCGGTCTCGCCATGGTGATGATGATGATCTGGAAGCCGCGCGGCCTCATTTCGACGCGCGAGCCGACGGTGTTCCTGAAAGAACGGCGCGCGGTATCGGGCAGCCTTGTGAAAGAGGGACATGGCTGATGCAGCGCGCAACCGCCACGCGACGCGGCGATCCCCTGCTGGCCGTCGAGCATCTGACGATGCGTTTCGGCGGCCTTGTGGCCATCAACGACCTCTCGTTCACGGCCAAGGCCGGCGACATCACGGCCCTCATTGGCCCCAACGGCGCCGGCAAGACCACGGTCTTCAACTGCATCACCGGTTTCTACAAGCCAACGACGGGCCGCTTGGCGTTGATCGAAGGCCCAACCGAGCCGGCGGCGATCGAAACCCTCACCAACAGCGGCGCGCGCTGGAGCGAAACCAGCACCGCTGGCGGACGCCTCTTTCTGCTCGAGCGCATGCCGGATTTCGAGATCGCAGCCAAGGCGCGGGTGGCGCGCACCTTTCAGAACATTCGCCTGTTTGCCGGCATGACGGTGCTCGAAAACCTGATTGTGGCGCAACACAACCAGTTGATGGACGCCTCAGGCTGGACCATCAAGGGGCTGCTCGGTGCCGCGAGCTACAGAGTCGCGGAGCAGGCGGCAATCGACAAGGCACAGCACTGGCTGCAACGCATCGGCCTGGAGGAACGCGCCGACGATGCGGCCGGTGAATTGCCCTACGGCGCCCAGCGTCGTCTGGAGATTGCGCGTGCCATGTGCACCGAGCCGGTGCTGCTCTGCCTCGACGAGCCGGCAGCGGGGCTCAATCCCCGCGAATCAGCGGAGCTGAACACCTTGCTCAAGCGCATCCGCGACGAGGATGGCGTGTCGATCCTGCTGATCGAGCACGACATGAGCGTGGTGATGGGCATCTCGGATCATGTCGTGGTGCTCGAGTACGGCACCAAGATTTCTGATGGCACGCCTGAGCACGTGCGCAACGATCCCAAAGTGGTTGCCGCGTATCTGGGGGTGGAGGATGAGGAAGTAGGGGATAGGGGACAGGTGACAGGGAATAGGGAATAGGGTTTTTCCCCCTGCGAACGAATGTGGTGCGGCGTGCAGAAAATCGAGAGTCATCGCGATCTTATCGTTTTGCAGCGAGGCATGGATTTGGCAGGCGAAGCCTATCGCTTGGCGAAGTTGATGCCGCGAAACGAAGAGTACAGGCTCACCAGCCAGTTGCTGCGGGCTGCGGCCTCGGTGCCGGCCAATATTGCTGAAGGACATGCGCGAGGCACGCGGAGGGACTATGCTCATTTCATCAGCATCGCTCGCGGATCTCTGGCCGAGAGCGAGACCTTTCTCGTTCTGGCCGTGAAGGTAGGACTTCTGTCAAATGAGCAGACGCTTCGCGCAGTGGAATTGTGTCGCGAGATCAGCAGGATGTTGACGGCCTTACTGGCAAGGCTGCGCGATCCGCAATGACCTTTACTGAACCTGTCCCCTGTACCCTGTCCCCTGTAACCTGTTCTCTCCTCACTGGTCCCCCAATCATGCCCCTGCTCTCCATCCGCGGCGTCTCCACCTACTACGGCAACATCCAGGCGTTGCGCGGCGTTGACCTCTCGATCACCAAAGGCGAGATCGTCACCTTGATCGGCGCCAACGGTGCCGGCAAGTCGACCTTGATGATGACGGTGTTCGGCGCGCCGAGGGCGCGTGAGGGGACCATCACGTTCAAGGACCGCGACATTACCAGGATGGAAACCCATCAGATCGCGCGGCTCCGCATCGCGCAGTCGCCCGAGGGGCGGCGCATCTTTCCGCGTATGACCGTGTTCGAGAACCTGCAGATGGGCGCAGCGATCGACAATCTCGCGCACTTCGACGAAGACCTTGAGCGCGTGACGCGGCTTTTTCCGCGCCTGAAGGAGCGTCTCGAGCAGCGGGGCGGTACGTTGTCCGGCGGTGAGCAGCAGATGCTGGCCATCGCGCGCGCACTCATGAGCCGGCCGGAACTGCTCCTGCTGGACGAGCCGTCGCTCGGTTTGGCGCCGCTGATCGTGCGCCAGATCTTCGAGGTCATTCGTGAGCTCAACACCAAGGATGGCATGACCATCTTCCTGGTCGAGCAGAACGCCTACCATGCCTTGCGCCTCGCCCACCGCGGCTACGTCATGGTCAACGGGCAGATCACCATGAGCGGCACGGGGGCTGAATTGCTGGCCAAACCCGAAGTGCGGGCCGCCTACCTCGAAGGCGGCGCGCACGCGTGAGGCGCAGGCAAATGTTCAGCCTTTCCGCTTGTCCATTCGCTTCTGCGCCAGCACCTCGGCCGTGTGCTGGCCAAGCGTTGGCGCCGCCCGCGTCACGCCGCCGGGTGTCTCCGAGAGCTTCACCGGCACACCCAGCGTCTTGAAGGTGCCAGCCTTGGCGTGCGCGGTGGCCACATACATGTCGCGCGCCAGAATGTGCGGATCGGTCAGCACCTCGTCGTAATTGAGCACTGGCCCACAGGGGATGCCCGCCTCTTCCATTGCCGACAGCCAATGCGCCTTCGGCCGCTTCTTCATCTCCACCTCGATGAGCGCTATCAATTCGGTGTTGTGCTTGACGCGATCGGCGTTGGTCAGGAACCGCGGATCGGTGCGCAACTCTGGGCGACCGATGATGTCGGTGAAGCGCTCCCAGAAATGCTGCTGCGCGGCACCAATGGTCATGTAGCCGTCGGCCGCCGCGATGCACTGGTACGGCGCACTGCCACGATGCGCCTGCCCGATGCGCTCGGGCCGCGTGCCATGTGCGGAAAAGTGCGCCGCCTCGTAGACGCCGAGCGACGTTGCCGCCTCCAGCAGCGACGTCTCGACATATTGCCCGCGCCCCGTCTTGTGGCGCGCCTGTACGGCCGCCAGAATGCCAAAGGCCAGGAACATGCCTGCGGTCACATCCGAGATGGCGATGGGCAGGCGATGCGGCGGCCCGTCGGCGGCCCCGTTCGTGCTCATGAGCCCCGACATGCCCTGCGACATCAGATCGAAGCCGCCGCGGTTAGCATAAGGCCCGGTCTGCCCGAAGCCGGAAATCGCCGCATAGATGAGGCGGGGATTGCGCGCCTTCATGGCCTCGTAGCCGAGCCCGAGCTTGTCCAGCGTACCCGGGCGGAAATTCTCGATCAGGATGTCGGCACCCTCGGCCAGCGTCAGCAGCGTCGCTTGATCCGCCGCTGTCTTGAAATCGAGTTCCACCGAGCGCTTGTTGCGATTCCACACCATGAACGGCGCGCTCTCGCCATTGATGAAGGGCGGCATTCTGCGCGCGTCGTCGCCGGATCCCTTGCGCTCGATCTTGATCACGTCGGCGCCGTGATCGGCCAGCATCATCGCGGCGTAGGGACCCGACAGATGACTCGTCAGATCCAACACCACCAAACCATCCAATGCTCCCGGCATGCGCACGTCTCCCAGATTCGACCGGCCTCAGCGCCCAGCCCTTAGCAACGAATAGGCAAGGACTGGCACCCAACCGTCAAGGGGCGTAGTCTTGGCCAACCCGAGCTGGCGACCACCATCGAGAGGCACCATCCCATGGCCACCTACATTCCTAGCCCCCGCGACTGGGTGCGCGAGCAGGTCGAGTTGTATGAGAGCAGCAATGGCACCAAGGGCACGACGCTGCGCGACACCGGTTTGCCCGTCATCATTTTCACGCACACCGGCAACAAGACCGGCGCTGTCCGCAAAACACCACTGATGCGGGTCAAGGACGGCAACACCTACGTGCTTGTTGGCTCGGTGGGTGG
Source organism: Hyphomicrobiaceae bacterium (assembly GCA_046154645.1). Taxonomy (GTDB): domain Bacteria; phylum Pseudomonadota; class Alphaproteobacteria; order Rhizobiales; family Hyphomicrobiaceae. The sequence continues at coordinate 24,619 of JBJXDZ010000146.1, read as the reverse complement.
CGCACCGAAGGATCCGGTCTGGGTGCACAATCTGCGCGTCAATCCGAACGTGGAATTGCGCGATCTCGCCGTCGTCCAGCCGATGCGTACCCGCGAAGTGACGGACGCGAGCGAGCGGGCGCGGCTGTGGGCACTCGCCGTTGCGGCCTACCCGCCCTATGCCGACTACCAGCAGAAGACCAGCCGCTTGATTCCGGTGTTCGTCGCCGAGCCGGTTTGAAGCTGAGCCACGGTGCCGGCGTCACATCATGCGATCCTCAGGCGGCACGAGAAACTGCGGCGCATCTCCCTCCAGTGCGCGGCGGGCGTTGGCCATGGCGCGGCGCATGGCGACATCGCGCCAGCCTGAAACTGACGCCGAGTTGTGCGGCGAGGCGATGACGTTGGGCAAACTGAGAAACGGGTGATCCATGCGGAACTGGCCATGCCGCACCGGCTCGATCCACCAGGCGTCGATGCAGGCCGTGAAGGCCGGTTTCGCCTGCAGGTGCGCAAAGAGTGCGGCCTCGTCGACGATCTCGCCGCGCGCCATGTTGATCAGGATGGCGTCCGGTTTCATGAGCGACAGCTCCCGCTGACCGATCAAGCCACGGCTCGCCGGCGTCAATGGCAAGCTCAGCACCAGAATATCGGACGCGGCGAGCATCGCATCCAGATCCGCCGTATTGCCGATCCAATCGACGGGCTCGTCGGTGGCGCCCCGCCGGTTGATGGCGTGCACCTTGACGCCGAGTGCCCGCATGAGACGGGCGGTGGCGACACCGATGCCACCGAAACCGAGAATGCCGCAGGTGGTCCCGGCCAGCATGCGGTTCGGCTTGAACTGATCGAAGGTGCCGGCCGTGAGCTTGGCATGCTCGATCGGCAGCCGCTTCAGCGCTGTCAGCGCCATGGCGAGGGCGTGCTCCGCCATCGGCTCAGAATAGGCGCCACCATTGCTGGACACGGGCAACTCCAGCGGCAGGTCACGGAGCGGAATGTAGTCGACGCCCGCCGTGACGAACTGAATGAGGCGCGCTGATTGCAACAGAGCGGCTTCGCCAGTTCGTAACTCCTTGGCCGTGTTCCGCGCCAGCACGACGCACGCTTGCGATAACGCTGCGGCCCTGTCCACCTCTGGGAGATCGGCCAGGTAGACCACACGCGTATCCGGGCCGGCACCGGCCGCGATGACGGCACGCGCCGCGGCATTGGCCTCGAGGGTGACGAGGAGGAGAGGTTCATTCACGGATGGGCAATCCTTGTGTTGGCGCCCATCGGCGAGCGCACGCAGATCGGGTGCGGCTGCATCAACCGCGCTTCCAGCCAATCCAATCGCACAGGGCTTGTCCCATGATCAGCGTCTTGTCGGCGGGTGGGATCCAGTCGATCTCGTCGCGGAAGTGGGTCACGCAGTCCTTCCACGAGCACGGCATCTTGGTGATATCCGTGCCCCAGAAGACCCGGCGTGCGCCGTAAGCATCGTACATGGCGCGATAATGCTTGTGCAGCGAGCGGAAGGGATAGGCATCATCGGCATAAAATGGCCCGCCGGTCAGCTTGACGGCGACGTTGGGATAACGGGCCAGTGCCACCAACTCGTGCATCTTGGGGAAGGCCGCATCGCCCTTGGCGCCGCGCAGCGTGCCCATGTGATCGATCATCAGCTTGAGACCGGGATGCCGCGCGGCGACGGTGCTGATCAACGGCATGTGGTCCGGCACCAGCAAGGCTATGGGAATGCCCGCCTTCTCCGCCGCCGGCCACAACCAGTCGATGGTGCCGTCGTTGAGCTGCTGGAGCTGGTTCGCCCGCATGAAGGCAAAGCGCAGGCCGAGCATGCCCGGCCGCTGCTTCCAAGTGGTGATCGCTGTCCGGCTCTCGGGCGCGTCGAGCGGGAAATGACCGAGAATGGCGAAGCGCTTGGGATGCGTTCGCGCCGCGTCCTCGGCTTGGGCAATGGAGTCCGGATCCCAGCTCGGCGGATGCAGCAGCGCCGCGTCGACACCGGCTGCAGCCATGTCGCGCAGGCATTCGTCGACGAGATAGGGCGTCGCACGGTGCGGCGGCAACGTCGCGCCCTTGGTCCATAGATGGACTTGTGCATCGATGACCTGCATGGGCACTCTCCCTCGCGTTGCGCCGTGGCACCTATGCGGGGACGTTAACGTGCGGGCTGCCCTGGCGCCATTGGACAGTTGCAGTGGCGGGCGAAACGCGCAGGCGAGCGGGACATCCGAGCGGAGCTGTGCGCCATAATGAGGCTGGACGACCTGTTGGGCATATGGGTTATCCTTGAGGCCGGCAGGAAAAAACCGGCAGAACACGAGGCGCGGCAACATGATTCGGGATGCCCAGGGGCTGGCACTGAGCGGCGCGACCGCGGAGGCCGCAGATCTCTACGACCAGGCCGTGCGCGCTTTCGCCTTGGCCTATGGCGATACGGTGGCGCTGTTCGAGGCCGCCCGCAAAGCCGCGCCGCCGTTCGCCATGGGCCACATCGGCAAGGCCTGGGTGTTTGCGCTCGCCAACGACGCCATCATGGTCGCCACGGCGCGGGCCCTGATGGAAACCGCGGCGGCGCTGCCCCTGAACGAGCGCGAACGCGTGCACATGGCGGCGCTCACCCATGCCGTCGAAGGCCATCGCGCCGCCGCCACCGCCATTCTCGACACGCACCTGATGCGCCAGCCGTGTGATCTCATGGCACATTATGCGGCGATGTTGCTCGATGCCTTCCAGGGCCGTTTCCATTGGGTGCGCGATCGCTCGGCCCGCGCGCTGCCACGCTGGTCGAAGTCGCAGCCGGGCTATGGCATCCTGCTTTCATTCTACGGCTTCGGCCTGGAAGAAGCCGGCAACTACCAGCGCTCCGAGGACGTCTCGCGGGCCGCCGCCGAACTGGAGCCGCACGGCTACTGGCCGCATCACGCCGTCTCGCACGTGATGGAGATGACCGGGCGTCCCGACGATGGCCTCGCCTGGATGGCCGACCGCGAGCCCCTGTGGTCGGCGCCGGAAAACGCCAACCGCGCCCACATCTGGTGGCACAAGGCGCTGTTCCACGTCGAGCTTGGCCAGTACGACGCCGCGCTTGCCACCTACGACGGCCCGCTTGTCACGACGCAGCGGCCGGCTGGCATCAGCCTGACCAACGCTTCGGCGCTGCTATGGCGGCTGGAGCTGCTTGGCATTGATGCGGGCGCTCGCTGGCAACAACTGGCGGCGCTGTGGAAGGATCACGCCGACGGTCGCTTGTGCGTCTTCGCCGATATTCACGCCGCCATGACCGCGATCCGCGCCGGTTCTGGTGCCGAGGTCGAGCGGCTATTGACTGGCATGCGCCGCACGGTCAACGAGGGCGCGGAGTCGGCGGCCATCTATCGCGATATCGGCTTGCCCGCCGTGCAGGGCCTCGCAGCTTTCCATGCGGGCGCCTATGCCGACGCCGTCGAGCACCTGCTGCCCGCGCGTTATGATCTGTGGAAGATGGGCGGCAGCCACGCGCAGCGCGACGTCATGGACTGGACCCTGACCGAGGCAGCGACCCGGGCGGGCCTGCGCGACGTGGCCATGGCGCTGGCGCACGAGCGTCTGGCACTGCGCCCCGAAAGCGCCCCCAACCGCCGCTTCCTGGCTCAGGCTGAGGCGATTGCGGTGTGATGGGGGAAAGAGGAAGGGCGGCAAATGGCAGCTTTAGCCTGCTGGCTGACCTTGCCGGCGTGGACTTGGTGGCTGTGCCTCTTGTCGCGCGAAATTTACCCTATTGCCGCGGAAACAAGGTTAACTCACGTACGAGCGCGCCGGCAGGCTGCGTCACCTCGGCCGCACCAGGGGTAGCCAGGACATGGCCGACCGCGCTGCCTGAGCCTCCCTGAGCGTGCGCGAGGCCTTTTGCCAATCGTCCCCCCCGCGAACAGCGATCTCTGCGGTAGACAACCAAGTGTTTCCGCTACCTCCTGCAGTGCGTTCCGGTCACAAGGACAGGTGACATAATTGATCACAGTTCCACCAACGACCGGCACTGTGTGAGGCTGGCGATGCCGTATCTCACGCCTCGGAGCAGTAATCGAATAAGCGGAAGCCCTTGAGCTGGCGCGCGCGCAGGGCTGCCGCCGTGCGATCAGACACGAACTGGAAAGGATAACGCATTTCGACCCAGGCGCTCAGCGATCCAATTTTGGCCACACTCAATTCAACTTGCCATGGGCCTTCTTTGCCCAAATAAGAATGGCCAAACGGCTCTAAGTTGCTCCTTTCTGGTACGATAGAGTCGATGACGTTTGGCACATTGAATAGATAATAAGCGCCTGGCGCGGGCTCGCCGGTCTTATAGAATACGTCAACCGGAAAGAACTGCTGCTGACCTTTGGCCAAGGAATCGAAGACATCCTTGAAGGCTTGGCTAACGAGATTGGCGCTCCCGACTGAGTGCCAATCGTAGAACCGGTCCGGTCCTTCAGTAATCCGGACCTGCTTGGGTACAACGTCGGCAGGTATCGTGGCGCCATTTGTCCAGGAAGAGTCAACCATCGTGCCGGGATGGGGTGGCGTGCTCTGGAAAAAGGCCTTCAGCGCATCAGAGCTGTCGACAAAATGCAGAACGTATTCGTCGTAAGGATGCTCGAAGCTAGTTCCGATCATGTAAGCCATCACATGCCTCTTGGAATTTGCCGTGGAGTCGCGTGCTGGCTCTGTGGTGGAGCGCGCATGCCGACATCATATGCTCAGCCTCCCCCATGTAAGTCCAGAATCAGCTGCCGGGTCGCGCAAGCTCAGGGCTTGATCCCATGCACGCCTTCATTGCTCAAATCATGTGCAGCTTGCGCATCCTCCTCCCCAGCGGGGAGGGGTTAGGGGTGGGGAGATGATCAACGACGCATGTCTGGGTTCGCATGCAGAAACGCGGTTTTCACGGCTATCCTGGCTCCAAGCTCGACACCCCACCCCTAACCCCCCCCTGATGGGAGGGGGTAACAAGTGGCGAGTTCGCGCTTCAAGGTTGGCGCTAATGGAAGTTGAACCGACTTACGGCTGGCGGATCGGCGGCGAGGCTTAGCAGGGCTGCACGGAGTTCGTGCACGTCCGGCACTTCCCCTCGGCAAAGTGGTGGTGCAGTCTGGCCGTTAACCGCGAGGAGACCGCCGCCATGACCGACCACACGCTGAAATCGACGCCGTCGACCATTCATTGGGGTTACTTCGATGCTGCCGTGCCGCCGGTGCTGACCATTGACAGCGGCGATCGCATCACCATCGAGACGCTGTCCGGCGCACAGGACGTGATGCCGAAAGTGGGCTCAGGTTTCGCACTGCCGCCCGAGTTGCCGGAGATCCACGCCAAGGTGCCACGCAAGCTGCCGGGCCACCTGTTGACGGGGCCCGTGGCGGTGAAGGGAGCGATGCCCGGCGACACGCTGGAAATCGATATCGAGAAGATCGAGCTGCGCCAGGACTGGGGCTACAACGCCATCCGGCCGCTCGCCGGGGCGCTGCCGGGTGAGTTTGATGCTGTGCGCATCGTGCACATTCCGCTCGATCGGCAACGCATGGTCGGCACGCTCTCATGGGGCGCGGAGGTGCCGCTGCGGCCCTTCTTCGGAGTCATGGGCGTGGCGCCGCCGCCGGCCTGGGGCATGGTGTCGTCGCTGCCGCCGAACAAGCATGGCGGCAATCTCGACAACAAGGAGTTGGTGGCTGGCACCAAGCTGATGCTGCCGGTGCATGTGCCGGGCGCCAACTTCTCCTGTGGCGATGGTCACGGCGCGCAGGGCGACGGCGAGGTGTGCGTGACCGCGATCGAGACGGCGTTGACGGGCACGTTCAAGCTGACGCTGCGCAAGGGCCGCAAGCTGGTGTGGCCCCGCGCCGAGACACCGACGCATGCGATCACGATGGCGTTCGATCCCGATCTCGATCAGGCCGCGAAGATCGCGCTGCGCGAGATGATTGCGCTGATCTGCGAGCGCAAGAATTTGTCGCGCGAAGACGCCTACATGCTGTGCAGCCTCGCCGCCGATTTGCGCGTGACGCAGCTCGTCAATGGCAACAACGGCTGCCACTGCATGCTGGAGAAGCGCTATCTGGCCTGAGACTGTGGCGTGAGGCGATATTGGGTCGCGCGGGCAAGGTTGGGTCAAGCTCTTGCGCGACCCAACGACGGCGCAAACAGGATATGTTGGGTCGCGCGACGTGCAGGGCTTGATCCAACCTACGAGCAAGAGCATTGCCAAGCCCGCGACCGCGCGCGCTTCACCCCAAGCGCCGCTTCAGCGTTGCCACGAAGCGGGCCACGTCTTCCTCGTCATTGTAGACGTGCGGCGAGATGCGCATGCGGCCAAGACGCGGCGCCACGTAGATGCCGTCGGTGGCGAGTGCCTCGACGAGACCCTTCGGCATACCGCCTTTGAAGCCGAGGCTCAGGACATGGGGGGCGCGATAAGCGGCGCGATGCACGGTGACCGGCGCGTCGGCGAGACCGGCGGCGATGCCTGAGGTGATCGCCGACAGGCGCGCCACGACGGCGGCAGGCCCCCACGCGGCCATCATCTCCATGCCGATGGCGGCCATCTCCATGGAAATGAAATGATCGCGCTCGCCCATGTCGAAGCGGCGCGCATCGGGCAAGTATCGCATGTCCTCGAAGTAGACGGCCTGCTCGGCTTTGACGCCACGCCGTGCCGGCGAGGTCTGCTCCAGCGGTATGCCGTCCTGATGCCGCTTGGCGACATACATGAAGGCGCGGCCGTAAGGTCCAAGCAGCCACTTGTAGGTCGGGAACAGCACGAAGTCGGGATCGAGCGTCGTCACGTCCATGGCGAGCACGCCAGCGCCGTGCGTGGCGTCGATGAGGAACAGGGCGCCCTGGCGACGCACGGCCTTGGCCACCGCATCGACATCAATGAGGCCGCCGTCCGACCAATGCACCGACGAGATCGAGACGATGCCGACGGGCGGGGCGCCGGCGCGGTCGATGGTGGCGAGCACGGCCGACGTCCAGTCGCCATCGGCAGGTTGTGGCACGGTGTCGACGGTGAAGCCCTGGGCCTCGGCGCGGCTGATCCATTCAAGCACGGGCGAAGAGTGATCGTTTTCCAGCACAATGACGCGGCTGCCTTTGGGCACCGTCACGATCTTGGCGGCCGAGGCGACGCCGTAGCCGATTGATGGGATCAGGGCGATGTCGCTGGCATCGGCATTGATGAGGCGGGCGGCAGCGCTGCGGGTGCGTTCGTACTGCTCGTTGCCGAAGGAGGCGGCGAGCTTCCAGGGCTGGCCCTTGCGGGCGACGGCGGCGCGACCGGCTTCCTGTGTTTTGAGCGGGATCGGGCTCCAGCCCGCGGCATTGAAATAGCAGACGTCGCGGGGGATATCGAAAAGGCCACGTTGGGAAGCGAGCATCGGGATCTCCGCTCGAGTTTGGGTTAGCATGGCTGAGAAGCGTAGGGCAGTTTCCACGGGTCTTGAAACACTCGCGAATTCTCTCCCCTCCCCCTCGTGGGGAGGGGTTGGGGGTGGGGGGATCGAACTTGGTGCGACTCTCTCGAAACACGCATTGCGTCCCCACCCCACCCCTGCCCCCTCCCCTGATGGGAGGGGGACGTGGGCGTAATCCACGGCCTGGGGAAACACCTCCAGCATCGTCGATCCGGGCAGGTTACGGCAGAAGCTCGGCTCCGCGAAAGCGAGTATCCGTGATGGTCGTGATGAATTTCCTCAATGGCCGCTCTTGCGGCGGCTGGGAGGTTTTGGTGCCGTCTTGACCGGCGTGAGGTGCTCGGCATCGAGCGCAAACACTTCGGCGATCGAGTCCTCGGTGTCGAGCCAGAGGAACGGAAGCTTGGGGTGCGAGGCTTCCAGCGCGGCGCGGCCTTGGCCGACCTCGACGATCAGCGCGCCGTCAGGTTCGAGATGGCGGCCGCCGCCGGCCAGGATGCGGCGGACCAGATCCATGCCGTCGGCGCCACCGGCATGGGCGAGGCGTGGCTCGGCACCGTATTCGGGTGGAAAGGCCATGACGGCGGCTTCGGTGACATAAGGCGGGTTCGAGAGGATGAGATCGAACCGGGTGTCGCCGAGGCCCGCGAAGAGATCGGATTGGATGAGCGTGATGCGGTCTTGCAGGCCGTAGTCGCTGACATTGCGGCGGGCCACCTCGAGGGCGTCAGCCGAGATGTCGACGGCGGTGATGTGGGCATCAGGAAATGAGAGCGCAGCGAGAATGGCGAGCGAGCCGCCACCTGTGCACAGGTCCAGGATCGCGTTCATGTTGTCCTGGTCGGCAATAGCGAGGTCGAGACCGTCGCCGAGCAGCAACTCGCCAATGAACGAGCGCGGCACGATCACACGCTCGTCGACATAGAAGCGGTGGCCCTGGATGTAGGCTGACCGGGTCAGATACGACGCCGGCTTTCGCGTGCTGACCCGCTGCTCGATGATGGCGGCAAGGGACTGCCGCTCACTGGCCAGCAGGCGCGCATCGAGCCAGGGCGCCAAATCGTCGATCGGCAACCGCAACGTTTCAAGGATCAAGAACGCAGCTTCGTCGAGCGCCGTCGTGGTGCCGTGACCATAGATCAGGCCCGCCGCCGTGAAGCGACTGACCGCATACCGCAGCCAGTCGCGCACGGTGAGGAGGGTGTCGATGCGAGGATCAGACGCGGTCATGGTGTCGAGCCGATCAAGTCCTGGAGTTACCCAGCACGTTCAGTCAAATCCTTCAGGCGATCGCGAAGTGCACTGAGTTTGGGCGAGTTGCGAACTGCGATGTCCGTTGTCTCATCGGGGTCGGCGACGACCATCGACTGACCTCCGCGGCCTCGCGCGACAAGCGTGAAGACCAGTTTGTCAATCGTGCTGTAGCCATCACTTTCGCGCACAGCCTCACGCTCGATCTCGACATCGACGATCTCTGCAAATGGCATCGACTGCTCGCGCCTCCCGGCTCCATCCTCGATCACCTTGAAAAGGCGACGACGCGGCACATCGAGCAGCACAAACTCGGAGTGATTGCGAGCGAACAGGCAAACGATTCCCGCGATAAGGCAACCAGCTGTGCCGAGCACGACCCATGCTCCTATGAATTCGGACACGTCATAACGATGGCACAAAACCAATAGCCAGCACGCAGGCATGAAGGCAACAAGCCACGCGATCCCTTTGCGTCGTCGGAGCGCTGAATCGTTGGACCTGAGAACCTCGCTGCCCGCGGGATGGGGTTGGTTTGAGAACAGTCCCATGCCGTAACGCCCGTCACCCCTTCTTGCCCGAAGCGCGGATCTGCGACAGCGTCTGCCGCGGCGTCAATGCCTCGGGATCGATCTTCACCTCGATGACGGAGGGCTTGCCGGCATTGAGGGCGCGCTCGAAGGCGGGCTTGAAGTCGGCGGTGCGATCAACGGTCTCGCCGTGGCCGCCGAAGGCGCGCGCGTAAGCGGCGAAATCCGGGTTCATCAAGGTCGTACCAACGACGCGCTCGGGATACTGCTTCTCCTGATGCGCGCGGATGGTGCCGTACATGCCGTTGTTGGCGACGATGGTGACGATGTTGAGCCCGTACTGGGCCGCCGTGGCAATCTCCTGGCCGGTCATGAGGAAGCAGCCGTCGCCGGCGAAGTTGACCACGGTGCGGGTGGGATCGGCGAGCTTGGCGGCAATGGCCGCGGGCAGGCCGTAGCCCATCGAGCCGGAGGTTGGCGCGAGGCAGCTGCGGTAGCCTTTGTACTGCATGTAGCGGTGCACGAAGGCGGCGTAATTGCCGGCGCCGTTGGTGACGATGCCGTTCTCGGGCATCATGTCGGAGACGGTACGCACGACCTCGGCGAACTGCACGGAGCCGGGCGTGGCGATCGGTTTCCAGCCGGCTTCGCAGGCTTCGCGCAAGTCCTTACGGTGGGCGCTCCACGGCGTTGAAGCGGGTTTCGGGAGGCTGTCGAGCAGATCGGCGAAGCTGGCGGCGGTGGCATTGATCGGCAGGTCGGCGCGATAGACGGAGCCGAGCTCGTTGCCGGACGGATGCACGTGCACGAGATAGGACGCCGGGTTCGGGATGTCGATCAGCGTATAGCCTGACGTGGTCATCTCGCCCAAGCGCGCGCCGATAACGATCAGCAGGTCGGCACTCTTGATAGCGGCGGCGAGCTTGGCGTCGAGGCCGATGCCGGCGTGGCCGACGTAGCAGCGGTGCCGGTTGTCCATGTAGTCCTGGAAGCGGAACGCCGAGCACACCGGCATGTCGTACCGCTCAGCGAAGGCTGTGACCTTCTTCTCGATGGCCTTCGACCAGCCGGGGCCGCCGATCATCATCAGCGGGCGTTTGGCCTTGGCGAGTTGGGCTTTCAATTCGGCGACATCGGCGGGCGATGCGGCGGGCTCGGCGAAACGGGCGGGCTTGTTGTCGACGGCCTCGCCGACGGCTGAGAGCATGTCCTCGGGCAGTCCGAGCACGACCGGGCCAGGACGGCCGTTCTTGGCGACATGGAAGGCGTGGCTGACGTACTCCGGAATGCGTGCCGTCGAGCGGATAACGGCGGCCCATTTCACGAACGAGGAGAACAGTGACTTGGTCTCGATCTCCTGGAACGCCTCGCGGTCCTCATGCTTCTCGCCGGGGAGCCCCAGGAACATGATCATCGGCGTCGAATCCTGCTGGGCGATGTGCAGGCCGGCCATGGCGTTGGCAGCACCCGGGCCGCGCGTCACGAAGCAGATGCCGGGATCGCCGGTGACCTTGCCCCAGGCCTCGGCCATCATGGCGGCGCCGCCTTCCTGGCGGCAAATGATGGTCTTGATGCGATTGGAATCGTGCAGACCGTCGAGTGCTGCGAGGAAGCTTTCGCCTGGCACCGTGAAGGCGGCGGACGCGCCCTGCGTCTCGAGTTGATCAACCAGGATTTTGCCGCCGTGCCGCATGGGATGCCTCGTCTCAGATGGGGATATCGGTTGGCGGCATTTGTAGGCCCGAAGCGCGCGGGGCCGATAGTGGAATCTGAGTCGGCGGCAGCTGGGCCTGCGGGACGGTTAGGAGCGGGAACGCAGCGATCAAGTTTTGGACGGCCTGTGGAACCAGTGGATGGCAGCCGGTTCGTCGTGTGCTGGCCCTAGTCGACGCCTATGCTGGACGTGATTCGATTTGGCTCCGAGGGCGGATGGACGGGCACGCGACAGAGTTGCAACGGCTGACACGGGCGCACCACGCGGGCGCGGGACGCTATGCGCTTCTGGGACTAGCGCTGCTGGTCCTGTGGCTCGCGGCGGCCGTCTGGGGTACTGGTCCAGCGCAGGCGCAAGCCGAGCTGCGGCTGGCCCTGGTGGTCGGCAATTCGACCTATCGCAATGGGCCGCTGGTCAATCCGAAGAACGATGCTGAGCTGATCAGCAAAGCCCTGAAAGCGGTTGGCTTTACAGTCACCAAGCTGATCGATGCCGATCAGAAGGCCATGCGCAAGGCGATCGTCGAATTCGGTCGCAAGCTGCGCACCACGGAGGCGGTGGGGCTGTTCTATTATGCCGGCCACGCCGTGCAGGTGGAGGGCGAGAATTTCCTGGTGCCCATCGGCGCCGATATCACCGCCGAGCAGGAGGTCGCCGTTGAAGGGCTGAACCTCGGCGAGCTGCTGAAAACCATGGAGCGGTCGTCCAACCGGGTCAACATCGTGATCCTCGACGCCTGCCGCAACAATCCATTCGAGGCCATGAACCGGTCGGGTGGCGGGGGTCTGGCAACCGTGAATGCGCCGGCTGGAACACTGGTGGCCTTTGCGACGGCGCCGGGCAAAGTGGCGACCGATGGCGAGGGGGCCAATGGTCCCTACAGTGCGGCACTGGCGCAGGCGTTGCAGGTGCCGGGCCTCTCGCTCGATGAGGTTTTCCGGCGCACCCGGCGCCAGGTGCTGACGGTCACCAACGGCCGCCAAACGCCATGGGAAAACACATCCCTGACCGTCGAGTTCTTCTTCCGGCCGAAAGCTGCGGAGCCTGAGTCGAGCCGCCGGCCCGCCGAGATCGGTGGCTTGCCTGAGCGGCAGGTGGACGAAATCAAAGCCTGGGAGAGAATCAAGACCTCGCAGGATCCGCAGGTTCTGCGCCAATTCATCGACAGTTATCCGGGTGGCCTGCTGATCGATGTCGCGAAGTTGCGGCTGGATCAGATCAAGGCGCGCGAGGCCGACGGCAGCACGGTCGCCGGCTGGCTTGGCGGCTTGCTCGGCACCACGCGTGGCGATCCGGAAGCCGAGCGGCTGCTCGAAGAGGGGCTGAAGCTCGAAGCCAAGGCCACTCCCGAGGCGCTGGCCGAAGCGTTCCAACGCTACAAGGCTGCGGCCGGGCGCGGACTGCCGGCGGCCATGCATCAGTTGGCGCGGGCCTATGACAAGGGCCGCGGCGTCGAACGCAGTCTGGTCGAGGCGGCGAGCTGGTACCAGAAGGCATCGGAGCTCGGGCATCCCCCGTCGATGGCAGCGCTCGGCACGCTCTATGAATTTGCCGAAGGCGTGCCGGTCGATCTGGCCGAAGCCTTGCGGCTCTACAAGCTCAGCGCGGAAGCCGGCGAGGCGCAGGGGATGGCGAGCCTCGGCTACCTCTATCAGCAGGGCAAAGGCGTGGCGCGGGATCCGACCGAGGCGCGGCGCTGGTACGTGGCGGCGGCGGAGAAAGGCAACGCGCGGGCGATGTACAATCTGGCCTTGATGCATACGCGCGGTGATGGGGGGCCCCGCGATTTTGCGGCGGCGGTCACGTTTCTCAATCAAGCGATCGCGACAGGGCACGTGGGCGCCCACCGCGAACTGGCGTTTCTCTATGACGAAGGCCACGGCGTGAAGCGCGATGCGCAGGCCGCCGCGCGGCACCTGCTGATCGCCTATAAGGCCGGCCATCGCGATGCCCGAATGGATCTGCTGACGCGGCCCGAGGCCTGGAGTGCAGCGACCCGGCGTGAGGTGCAGAAACAGCTGCAGGCAGCCGGCGTCTATAAGGGCCGCATCACCGGCTATTTCGATCCGGCGACGCGCAAGGCCATCGAGACCTACGGCCAGTGAGCGGACGCACGGGCCGTGAATAGGCAATAGGCAATTGAGGAGTGGCGCAAGAGACATGGCCGGGTCACGCCCTGCACGGGCGTGGGGCGCCGCCCGTGCTGCAAGCGCCTTGCCGGGAGCCATGGCGACACGCTTCGCCGGCCGTTCCGTACCGGTCGGCGCTTGACAGGGCGCGACAGTGCGTGCTTTCCCGCCATGACAGTCGCGTGACGCAGACGGCGCGCAAACCAGGGATCGGCAGGGGAGCCACAGCATGGCCATCGCATTCGTATTTCCCGGACAAGGCAGCCAGGCTGTCGGCATGGGTCGGGACCTGGCCGCCAACTTCCCCGCCGCCCGCGCCGTGTTCGAGGAGGTCGACGCCGCCCTCGGCCAGAAGTTGTCGGCGATCATGTGGGAAGGCCCGCAGGAGACGGTGACGCTGACCGAGAACGCACAGCCCGCATTGATGGCACATTCGCTTGCCGTGATGCGCGTGCTGGAGCAGGAGAAAGGTTTCAAGCTCGCCGACAAGGTGAAGCTGGTGGCGGGCCATTCGCTGGGTGAATACTCAGCGCTCGCTGCGGCTGGCACGTTCTCCATCGGTGACGCGGCCAAACTGCTCAAGCTGCGCGGCCAATCCATGCAAAAGGCCGTGCCGGTCGGGGTCGGTGCCATGGCGGCGCTGCTCGGTGTCGGCATGGACGTGGCGGTCAAGATCGCCGCCGAAGCAGCCCAGGGCGACTGCTGTGACGTCGCTAACGACAACGATCCGGGCCAGGTCGTGCTGTCGGGCCACAAGGTGGCGATCGACCGCGTCGGCGAGGTCGGCAAGAAGCATGGCCTCAAGCGCGCGCTGCCGCTGCCGGTGTCGGCGCCGTTCCATTGCGCCCTGATGCAGCCTGCCGCTGATGCCATGGCCGAGGCGTTGGGCAAAGTAGCGATGCAGGCACCCGTGGTGCCGGTGGTGGCCAACGTGCTGGCCAAGCCGATCAGCGATCCGGCCGAGATCCGCCGCCGCCTGGTCGAGCAAGTCACGGGCACCGTGCGTTGGCGCGAGTGCGTGCTGGCTATGGCCGGTGCCGGCGTGACGCAACTCTACGAGATCGGCTCCGGCAAGGTGCTTTCGGGTCTCGCCGGCCGCATTGACAAGAACCTCAAGGCGCAACCCATCGGCACGCCCGCCGACATCGAGGCGGCGATGGCGGGGTTGATGGGTTGAGTTGGCGGGTTGAGTGTGGCGCGGGGCGACCACCGAGGTATATTTCAGCCGAGCGCCTCGAAGTCTTCGCGACTGAGATCCGCATCTTTCTGGATGCGCGATAGGAGACCGGGCCCGATGATTTCGGCCCCATGGACCGGTACCGTAGTCGAACGCCCGTCACTGTGGGCCAAGCGATGGTGACTGCCGCGAATGCGGATCACGTCGAACCCGCGCGTCGCAGCCTTGCGATCACCTGATCCCCGGTCAAACGCGGCGCGCGGCTCATGCTTCGACAGACACCCGGCGGACACCGATGAATTCCATGGCATGGTCAAGCGCATCGGGCGCCGTTGCCAGGTGGAGCACGATAGCTTCCTTGATGCGCTCGAGGAGCAGGTCGAGTGTTGGCGCCTGTGTATGGCAGCCGGGCAATGCGGGGACACTCGCCACGTAGATGCCGTCCTCGTCACGTTCGAAGACCACGTTGAATTCACCGGCCTGAAGACCGTCAGCAATGTTTTGATTGGTCGACATGTTTTGGTGTCCATCTGCTCGGATGGAACTCTTAACACGTCGCCGCTCGACCGTCGCGGTCGTTGGGCTGTTCAGGTCGCGCCAGTCCCTGGGTAGCTGCCTCGGCAGAACCCACCGTTTTGGCGAGGAAATTGGCCGGCGTGGAAACGGCTGCATTTCCAGTTCCCACTTGACGCCTGCACCCTTGCCCCCGAAAACCCCGCGATTGGCTCTGGCCGTGCAGGCGCAACGCTCCGCAACGAGGACTTCCCCATGTTCGATCTTACCGGCAAGACGGCTCTGGTCACGGGGGCCACGGGCGGCATCGGCGGCGCCATCGCGCGCGTGCTGCATGCGCAGGGCGCGACGGTGGCCTTGTCGGGCCGGCAGGTGGACAAGCTCGAGGCGATGCAAGCCGAGCTGAAAGAGCGCGCCGTGGTGTGCCCGTGCGATCTCGCCAACAAGGCGCAAGTCGCCGGCCTGATCGACGTCGCCATCAAGGCCCTGGGCGGCCATCTCGACATCCTGGTCAACAATGCTGGGTTGACCAAAGACAACCTGTTCATGGTCATGAAGGATGAGCAGTGGGACGACGTCATTGCCGTCAATCTCACCTCGACGTTCATGCTGATGCGCGCCGGCGCCCGCCACATGCTGCGCACCAAGTCGGGCTACGGCCGCATCATCAACATTTCCTCGGTGTCGGGGATCGTCGGTAATCCCGGCCAAGGCAACTACGCCGCCTCCAAGGCCGGCATGATCGGCATGACCAAGTCACTGGCGCGGGAGGTGGCCGCTCGCGGCATCACTGCCAACTGCATCGCGCCGGGCTTCATCAAAACGGCCATGACAGCAACGCTGAACGACAAGCAGAACGAGGCCATCATGGCCGCAATTCCCGCCGGCACGTTCGGCACGCCGGAGGACATCGCCGCCACAGCGCTATATCTGGCCAGCACCGAGGCTCGCTATGTGACCGGCCAAACGCTGCACGTGAACGGTGGCATGGTCATGCCTTGACACCGATTGGTGGCCATTTCGCCACATCAGTCGTACACCGCGTTGGCTGGCCAACATGGTGGAAGTGTGTTACCGCACCGCCGGTTTTCGGGAAATGCCGGCAAAATGCTGGGGAGAACCCGGACGCGCGGGCAGTGAGACGGTTTCGCGACAGCAGACTCACCGCTAGCAGTCGTTGTAGTTCGGCAACGCCACGGCCAGGGGGCATCCCTGCGGCGGAGTTTGCGTCGAGAAACAGGGCTGCGCGTACATAAAGACGGCTGACACCGTCCGGGGGACCGGATAGACAAGTAGCATCGAGGCTAGCGTGACCGCACGTGCGGAACGTTAAGCCGAGGAACAGGCGAGGAATTTCGAAATGAGCGACGTGGCAGATCGGGTGAAGAAGCTCGTGGTCGAGAAGTTGAGCGTGGAACCTGAGAAGGTGACCGACACGGCAAGCTTCATCGATGATCTCGGTGCCGACAGCCTCGACACCGTCGAGTTGGTCATGGCCTTCGAGGAAGAGTTCGGCTGCGAGATTCCCGATGCCGACGCCGAAGGCATCCAGACCGTCGGCGATGCCGTCCGCTTCCTGGAGAAGCAGGCGAAAGCAGCCTGAAGTCTTCGCCTCGCAGTCATGCGCGCGCCCCTGGTTCGGTTAACTCGGGCTCGCCCATGACGGCCGGCGCTTTGAACACGGCGGATCGCGTTCGCCGGCGATCACCTCAGACCGTCGGTCGGGCGCATATCCTTGGGCAACCATTGGAGTGCGGGTGATCGCATGCGACGCGTGGTCATCACTGGACTGGGACTTGTGACACCGCTGGGTTGCGGGGTGGATGCCACTTGGGCTGCCATGCTCGAGGGCAAGAGCGGCGCGCGCCGGATCACGGAGTTCGAAGTCAACGACATCGCCTGCCAGATCGCGTGCTTCGTGCCGCGCGGCGACGGCACGGCGGGAACCTTCAATCCTGACCAATGGATGGAGCCGAAGGAGCAGCGCAAGGTCGACGATTTCATCGTCTATGCTGTTGCCGCTGCCGATCAGGCAATGAAGGATTCAGGCTACAAGCCCACGACCAAGGATGAGCAGGAACGCACGGGCGTGCTGATCGGCTCCGGCATTGGCGGCCTCAATGGCATTGCCGAGACGTCGCTGGTTCTGAAGGAGAAGGGACCGCGGCGCGTGTCGCCGTTCTTCATTCCGGGCCGCCTGATCAACCTCGCTTCCGGTCACGTCTCCATCAAGCACGGCCTCAAGGGGCCGAATCATGCCGTCGTGACTGCCTGCTCGACCGGCGCCCATGCCATTGGCGATGCGGCGCGCATCATTGCCTTCGACGATGCCGACGTGATGGTGGCGGGTGGCGCGGAAAGCCCCATCTGCCGGATTGCCATGGCGGGTTTCGCCGCCTGCAAGGCGCTTTCGACCGGCTACAACGACCGCCCGACCAAAGGCTCGCGCCCCTACGACAAGGATCGCGACGGCTTTGTCATGGGCGAGGGGGCCGGCATTGTGGTGCTGGAGGAACTCGAGCACGCCAAGGCTCGCGGCGCCCGCATCTACGCCGAGGTGATCGGCTACGGCATGTCCGGCGACGCTTTCCACATCACGGCACCGGCCGCCGATGGCGATGGCGCCTTCCGCTGCATGCGCAACGCCGTCAAACGGGCCGGGATCGACGTCAGCCAGATCGACTACGTCAATGCCCACGGCACCTCAACGCCCATGGGCGACGAGATCGAGCTTGGCGCCGTCGAGCGGCTGTTCGGCAACTCGGCCGGCAAGCTGGCGATGTCCTCGACCAAGTCGGCCATCGGGCACCTGCTGGGAGCAGCTGGCTCGGTTGAGGCAATTTTCTCCGTGCTCGCCATCCGCGACGGCATCATCCCTCCCACCCTCAATCTCGACAATCCTTCCGTCGAGACGGCGATCGACCTGGTTCCGCACACGGCGAAAAAGAAGCAGATCGATACCGTACTCTCCAATTCGTTCGGGTTTGGCGGCACCAACGCGTCGCTGGTCATGCGCCGGCTGACGACTTGATTGGGCGCCCGGACAGGCACGCCGCGCCGGCAACGCGCCTTCCCGGTTTAGCCATATTTGTACAGCATAATTATGGTTCCCATGGTCGTTCGGCGTTGGTGTTCGGTCCAGGTCTTGCATCATCGCGAACGGCCAGTCACGGTGAACGGCGCAGCGTAAGACGCGCCCAGACCAGGATTGGATCTGCCCAAGCCCCGAGCGGCGGAGCGCAACAATGAGGGATAAGAAACCGGGGCCAAGCCCTGCCGGAGGACCGGGCACTACCGGTCAACCGGTTGGTGCGCCCCCCGTCTTGTCGCGCACCGCAGCACCAACGCCCCGCAGTCCCGCCGAGTTGCTGGTACCGACCCGCCCGCCGGCATCGCCACGCCGCGTCAAGGCCGTGCGCGAACCGCGCAAGCTCAACGGCTTTTTCCGGCTTCTGAATGGGGCGCTGTCGTTTGCTTTTCTGCTGTTGCTGCTTGGCGGCATTCTGGCCGTCACACTGCGCATCGGCTTCGACCAGCCCGGCCCACTCGCCCATGCGACCGTTTTCGCCGTACCCAAGGGCGAAGGCGTCTACGACATTGCCGGCCGGCTCGAGAAGGATGGCGTCGTCTCCGACCGCCGCCTGTTCATGGCGCAGTACTTCGCCGCGCGCATGTATGGCAGCCTGGCCGGCGACAGGACGGGGATCAAGGCTGGCGACTACGAGATCAAGAAGAACGCCAGTATTCGCCAGGTGCTGGACACCTTCGTTGATGGCCGCGCCATCCTGTTCAAGGTGACCGTGCCCGAGGGCCTCACCAGCCAGCAGATCATCGAGCGCCTGAAGGCCGACACCAACCTGACCGGCGAGGTTGCGCAAGTGCCGCCGGAAGGCTCGCTGCTGCCCGACACCTACAAGGTGTCGCGTGGCATGTCGCGGCAAGAGCTGATCGACCGCATGCAGTCCGAGCACCAGAAGCTGATGGCCACACTGTGGGAGAAGCGGCAGAAGGACTTGCCGGTCAGAACACCGGAACAGGCCATGGTCCTCGCTTCCATCGTCGAGAAGGAAACCGGGCGGGCCGACGAGCGTGACAAGGTGGCCGCCGTGTTCGTCAACCGATTGCGCGCCAAGATGCGCCTGCAGTCGGACCCGACAATCATCTATGGCCTGGTGGCCGGCCAGGGCACGCTCGGCCGCGGCATCACCCGCGCCGATATCGACAGCAAGACGCCGTACAACACCTATCAGATCGATGGCCTGCCGCCGGGGCCGATCTGCAATCCAGGCCGGGCCTCGATCGAGGCCACGCTCAACCCTGCGTCGACGGCCGATCTCTACTTCGTCGCCGATGGCACGGGCGGGCATGTGTTCACGACCAATCTCAAGGATCACAACGCGGCCGTGCAGAATTGGCGGCGGGTCGAGCGCGAGATGAAGGCCCGCCAGCAGCAGCAGCCACCAGCGGCCGGCACCGTACCGCCAGCAACGCCGGTTACCGTGGTGCCGGTGCCCGTCCCCACTCAGACCGTGCCGGTCCCACCGGCACAGCCGGCAGCCCCCGAGCCTGCCGCGCCGACAAAGGCCGCCAGCGAGCCGCCACCGGCCAAAAAGGCGACGAAAAAACAACCGCCGCAGCAGTAGCCGGCGCGTTCGCGTGAGTGTCAGTGCGGTGTGGTGTCGCCACCGATACAGTGCGATCCGATCGAGACCTCAGGGCGCCGATAGTTGGTCTGTCGCGCCTCGATGCGCGCGGCGCGCAAGTGGTGCATAATCCCGAGCGCGAGCCGTCGAGTGGCCAGCAAGGGCAGGTCGCCGAATATCAGGCGGTCTGATTGAGGAGCGGGATGACACTCAAGAGCATGACCGGTTTCGCGCGCCACGACGGCGCCGCCCATGGCATGCGCTGGCACTGGGAGGTGCGCAGCGTGAACGGCCGCGGGCTCGATGTGCGGTTGCGCTTGCCACCGGGCTTCGACGGCATGGAGCCGGGCGTGCGCGAGGCCGTTGCCCAATCCGTGGTGCGCGGCAGTGTGTCGGTCAATCTGGCCGTCGAGCGGGAGGCCGGTGCAACGGAACTGCGCGTCAACGAGGCGGTGCTGGCGCAGGTGTTGGCAGTCGTCGAGCGGCTGCGCGCAACCGGGAGCTTCGACGCGCCGCGGCCCGAAGGCATCCTTGGGCTGCGCGGCGTGCTCGAATTCAGTGAGCCGTCCGAAAGCGAAGCGACGATCGCGGCGCGGCAGGCGGCGATGCTGGTCTCGCTCAACGCCGCGCTCGAGGGCCTCGGACAGGCCCGCGCCGTGGAGGGCGCGCGGCTTGGCCACGTGCTGCTGGCCCACATGGACCAGATCGATCGCATCATCGATTTCGTGGCGCGCTCCCCCAGCCGCACACCGGAAGCGATCCGGCTGCGCATCAGTGAGCAGTTGCAGCGCATAGCGGGCACCACAGGCGCGCTCGACGAGCATCGGCTGTATCAGGAGGCGGCCTTGATTGCCACCAAGGCCGATGTCGAAGAGGAAGTGAAGCGGTTGTCCGCACACACGGCGCAGGCGCGCGAGTTGATCGCGGCGCATGAGCCGGTTGGGCGCAAGCTCGACTTCCTGGCACAGGAGTTCAACCGCGAGGCCAACACGCTGTGCTCGAAAGCCAACGATGTCGAGATCACTCGGCAGGGCCTGGATTTGAAGGCCATCATCGATCAGATGCGCGAGCAGGTGCAGAACATTGAGTGACGCCATGACACCTTCGACGACGACTCCGGGCACGGCTGGACCAGGCCTCGGCCGACGCGGCCTGCTGTTCGTGCTGTCTTCGCCATCGGGCGCCGGCAAGACCACATTGTCCCGCGCGCTTCTGGCCGATGATGCCCACATCGCCATGTCCGTCTCGGTCACCACGCGGGCGCCGCGCACAGGCGAGGTCGACGGGCGCGATTATTACTTTCTCGATATCACCGCGTTCGAGCGCATGCGCGATGCTGGTGAACTGCTCGAGTGGGCGCCGGTGCACGGCAACTTCTACGGCACGCCGCGTGCGGCCGTGATGCAGCGCCTCGCCGAGGGCCGCGACGTGATGTTCGACATTGATTGGCAGGGCGCGCAGCAGCTGGCCGCCAAAGCCGCGGCCGATGTCGTGCGCGTGTTCATTCTGCCGCCGTCCGCTGCCATCCTGGCCGAACGCTTGCGCAAGCGCGGCCTCGACAACGAGGATGTCGTGCAGCGCCGCCTCGCGGGGGCGTCGATCGAGATCGGGCATTGGGCCGAGTACGACTATGTGCTGGTCAACGCCGATCTGACGACCACCCTGGCGCAATTGCGCGCCATCCTCGCCGCCGAGCGCTTGCAACGTGCCCGCCAGCTTGGTCTCGACGCCATGATCCAGGAGCTGCAGGCGGGTCTTTGAACTGACGTGCGCCGCTCATGGCGCCCAGCGAATGCTCCCCGCGTGCGTGACATCGAGCCCACCGAGCTCGCGTGCGCGTTCGGCGAACACGGGGGTGCGGAGCAGATCGAGAAAGCGGGCGAGTGGGGTCCGGTAGCTGTCGCGCTGGCGCATGAGAATGTCGAAGCGCTCAGTGATCAGCGGCAGAAAATCGAGGCCGGCTGCGGTGGCAATGGCGCGCGTGGCGACACCGCAATCGGCGTGGCCGGCGCGAATGGCCTGCGCGATATCGGGGCCGGTCGGTGCCAGAATGCCTTCGCGGAGATCCTTGAGCGCCATCCCATCGCGGCGCAGCATGGCGAGCAATAGTTGCTGGGCGCCGGCACCCTCCGGCCGCACAGCGAGCCGCGCCTTGCAGCGCTTGATGTCGGGCATCGCGTTGATTCCGAGCGGGTTGCCCTTCGCCACCAACAACCCCTGATCGCGCGAGCAGAAGTGTACGAGGACGGCGTCATAGAGCGTCGGCTCAGCGGCAACGACCTCCAGGTTGGCGTCTTTGGCCAGATCCTCGAGATCATGGAAATGAATGGCGGCGGCGATCACCTCGCCATTGAGAAAGCGACGGTAGCCGGGTTCGCTCCCCTCGGGCAACATGGCGAGGCCGGCCCGACTCTCGATCAGCGCCCATTGCAGAAGGGGATCGTGACTGCCACCCACGATGGGCGGCGGCTCCGCTGGCACCACACCATGCGGCCGGGCCATGCCTGCCAGCAGCCAACGATCGAGATCTGCGCGCGGAAACAGCCATTTGCCCGTCACCTTGGTGCAAGGGATGGCATCGTTGGCGACCAGCTCATAGAGCTTGCGCTCCTTGATGCGCAGGTAGTGGGCGGCTTCGGCCGTGGTCAGAAGATGCAGGCCCGCGCTTGCTTGCATGCGCATGCTCTGTTTCCTAAAAATGAACTATCTGTAGAAAACATGCCCATTGCAACGCGTCAATCTCGGCAGCGTCTTCAAGTCTCGTTTCGCGCACTGCCACGGGTTGTCGACAGCGCACTTTCTCTGCTGTCTCACCATCGTGATGGCTGAGACTCCGGGGCCTCTTGAACTTCAGGGTTTTTTGGCAACGCCGGGCACCGCGGGCGCTTCGCCGGCTGCGAAGGCTGAGAATACCATGTCGGGTGACGACGTGTTGTGGCGCGACACGCTGGTGCGGCCGGCCCACACGTCCGTCGCCTGCGCGCGCTTGAAGCCCATGATCGGCTCCTCGCGCCAGCCCTTGGCGCCCTTCTCGCGCACGGCGACGCGGGCCACATCATTGTTGAAGTCGGTGATGAACATGGAGCGCAGCGCCGCGAACGGGCG
The DNA here is from genome assembly GCA_046154645.1 of Hyphomicrobiaceae bacterium. Taxonomy (GTDB): domain Bacteria; phylum Pseudomonadota; class Alphaproteobacteria; order Rhizobiales; family Hyphomicrobiaceae. Next base: position 2,142 of record JBJXDZ010000146.1, on the reverse strand, counting down.
CCCGCTGATGGCCTTGTCGAAGGCAACGTCGAGGGTGTGACGGTTCTGATCGACCACGGCCATCTTCAGAGTTGCGCTGCCGCCCCGCTCGAAAGCCAGTGTGAAGGTGCGTGCCGGCGGATCGAAGGCGATCTCTTTCAGCTTCACGATCGGGCGGCCCTCGATCTCGACGGGGCCGAGCAGGAACGACGAGCCGAAGGCCGTTGGCGCGCGGCCTTCCGGGGCGAGCGGGCGCAGGCGCCAGTAGCCATCTTGCGGGTAGAAGACCAGCACCTCCTCGCCGCCCATGGGCCGGATCATCCACACCTGCACCAGGTGCAGCCCCTTTTCGACGCGGTCGCCAATGCGCACCGTCGCCGTCGCCGGGCGCCAGAAGGTCGGCATGGTCCATCCCACAACCCAGAGCGCTGGTTCCTCGTAGAGCGTGCGCCGGGTTGGCGCCTTGACCTCAGAGCGGTGCGCGGGATCGCCGGACATGTCACAGGCCGTCCAGTCGGCCTCGAAGCTGTCGCGCTGCAGCGTCCCGATATACGACGGATGCGCCGCCTCGATGCGGAAGCGGCGCACGTCGGCGGCCGCGAAATTGAGCGTGACGTTGTCTTTCTCGGCGCACAGCACCGGCTCCGATGCACTCGTGACATCGACCGCCACTGGCTGCGCCTGCGCTCGCGGCGCCACGGTCAAAGCCAGAGCCAGTGCGAGCGTCGATGCCGTCAGGGCCCGAATTGCGCTGCAGCGCATCCCGTCAGCGGTCGAGCACGGCATAGACGTCCCCTGAGTTGGCGGCATGCGGCAGGCCGGCGATGTGGGCTGCCATCTCGTCCCGGCTGATCCAGCGCCCGAACGTGAGGTTTTGGGATTCTCCCAAGGCCACGTCGAAGCGATAGGGCCCGAGACGGGCGATGCGATCGAGGCAACGGGCGGCGACATCGCGCTGGATGGTGGTGAACTCGAACGACAGTGCCGGCAGACGATGCGACAGCCCCGCCAGAACGTCATCCTCGAAGCCCTCGACATCGATTTTGGCGAAGGCTGGTGTGCCAAAGGTTGCGATCAGCGTGTCGAGCGTGGTCACGGGAACCTCGATGCTGCGATCCCAGCTCTGGCCTTCCCAACCACCGGCGCCATCGGCGGCCCGCACGAACTCACGCGACGCGGTGGTCACGGTCGGATTGGCCGAATTGATGTGCAGGGTCAGCCGGCCGACAGTCGGCCCAGACGCCGCCTCGACCACGGTGACATTGCCGTCGCCTGCGTAAATGGCGCGGATGATACGAGCGCATTCGGGTTGTGGCTCGAGCGCCACGACGCGGGCGCCAAGCCGGCGAAAAGCGCCGATCCGATCGCCGACATGGGAGCCGACGTCGAAGGCCAGATCACCCGGCTGCACGAAGCGGGCATAGAGCTTGTCCATGGCGGCGTCGCGCGCGGCATCGCCATAATAGATGTCGAGCGAGCGGTGGAGCGATACCAGTGATGGATCGGCGCGGAGTTTGGCGAGGATGTCAGTCATGGCGCTTGGTTTGGCGGTCACCCATGGCGGTGTCAAGGCGGCTTCCAGTGTGTGCCCAACCCGCTGACGAGATTAGTTTTCCGCCTTGTTGCTGCGGCCCCGGCCGATGAACGTCGGATGAATTGCCTGTTCGTCAGGCATTCATGCCAGAGGCGCCAAGCTCAGCGTCATCACCGGGAGAAGTCAACGTCCACATGAGAAGGAAACCGATCATGAAAGTGACCAACTTCCTTGCCACAGCCTTCGCCGTCATGCTGGCGTCGAGTGCGGCTCTGGCCCAGGCGCCAACACCGTCGCAGGTGCCGGGTGCTCCCAAGGCCTCGGACGCCGCCGCCGAAGCCAAGTTCACCGCCTCCGACAAGGACCGCTCCGGCTTCCTCGATGGCGCCGAGCTCGATCCGATGAAGGCCGATCTGGCCAAGATCGACAGCAATCGCGATGGCCGGGTCTCCAAGGAGGAGTATCTGGCAGCGGTGAAGGCCGGCCTGATCAAGTAACGAGCCGGCTTCGACACCTTGCTATCAGGATGGCTCCCTGATCCGGGAAGGCCGCACGCGCGCGCCGGGTGCGGCCTTCTCCTGTTGCAGCACGAAAATCAGCTTTGCTTGGACCGAACATGCGATGGCACC
>JBJXDZ010000145.1:0-2775 GCA_046154645.1 Hyphomicrobiaceae bacterium | reverse complement strand
CAATCCGATCAGTGGTTCCAGTCCAATCCGATCAGCTGTTCCGGTCAATCCGATCAGTCGGTCTGACCGGGCTGGAACGACTGTGTGGAGAAGTGTGAACGGCACGGTTGGGTGATCTTCGAACAGGCCAAGCGTCTCTCCTTTTCAACAAGGAGCGGCAATGGCCAGACAGAGATTACCCATGCGCAAGATCCGGGACGTGCTGCGACTGACGGCGGCAGGTCTGTCGAGCCGCAAGATCGCAGCCAGCCTGTCGGTTGGCGCCACGACGGTCGTCGATTGCCTTTGCCGGGCGCGGGCCGTCGGGCTGGTCTGGCCGTTGCCTGACGAACTGACCGACGAGGTGCTGGCGGCGCGGCTTTATGCTTCGTCGTCGGTGCAGATCAAGGGTGCGCGCACGCTGCCGGATTGGCCGACGGTTCATCGCGAGTTGCGCCGCAAAGGCGTGACCTTGCATTTGCTCTGGCAGGAACACCGGCTCGTGCATCCGGATGGCCATGGCTACAGTCAGTTCTGCGATCTGTACCGCGCCTGGAACGGCCGTCTGTCGCCGACCATGCGGCAGGTGCACGTGGCGGGCGAACGGCTGTTCGTCGATTACGCCGGGACGACGCTGTCCATCGTCGACGGCAACACCGGCGAGGTGCTGACCTGCCAGTTGTTTGTCGCAGCGCTCGGCGCATCGAGCTACACCTATGCCGAGGCGACACCGACGCAGACGCTGGTCGACTGGATCGGCGCCCACACCCGCGCCTTCGCATTCTTCGGCGGCGTGGCGGCGCTGCTGGTGTCCGACAACCTCAAGTCCGGCATCACCAAAGCCTGCTTCTATGAGCCCGCCGTCAACCGCACCTATGCCGGGATGGCCGCGCACTACGACACGGCGGTCGTGCCGGCGCGCCCTTACAAGCCGCGCGACAAGGCGAAGGTCGAGGTCGCCGTGCAGCTGGCGACGCGCTGGATCATCGCCAAGCTCAGGAACCGCCAGTTCTTCACGCTTGGCGATCTGAACGAGGCGATCCGGGACTGCGTTTTGCAGCTCAACACCCGCGTCACCCGGCACCTCGGCACTAGCCGTCGGGCGTTGTTCGAGAGCCTGGACCAGCCCGTCCTGAAGGAGCTCCCAGCGGAGCCCTACGTCTACGCCGAATGGAAGGAATGCCGGGCCGGACTCGACTACCATGTCGAGGTTGAGAAGCATTATTACTCGGTGCCATGCCAGCTCGCGCGGCAGAAGTTTTGGGTGCGGATCACGGCGCGCACCATCGAGGTCTTCCAGGCCAGCAATCGCGTTGCCGCACACGTCCGGTCGTCCTCGAACCGCAAACACACGACGTTGCGCGAGCATATGCCCTTGAACCACCAGCGTTATGGCGACTGGACGCCTGAGCGCATCCAACGCAAGGCCGACGAGACCGGCCCGAGCACATCAGCGCTGATCGAGGTCATCCTGCGCTCGAAGACGCACCCGGAGCAGGGGTTCCGCGCCTGCCTCGGCATCATCAGGCACGCCAAGGCCTATGGCCCGGAGCGGCTCGAAGCCGCCTGCGGCCGGGCGCTGGAGATCGGCGCGCACTCTTACAGCTCGGTCACCTCCATTCTCAAAACCAATCTGGATCGCCAACGGCCTGCAGTCGCCACGGATGGGCCCGCGATAGTTCACGACAACATCCGTGGCCCCCGTTACTTCCATTAAGGAGACAACCAGCATGCTCACCCACCCAACGCTCGATCTGTTGCGAACACTCAATCTTGATGGCATGGCCGACGCCTTCACCGAACTGGAGGCGCAAGACGCGGCCAAAGATCTCAGCCACGCCGAATGGCTCGCCCTGCTGCTCGACCGCGAGGCCGCCAACCGCAACAGCAAGCGCTTCCAGAGCCGCCTGCGCTCGGCCAAACTGCGGCACGGCCAGGCCTCGGTCGAGGATGTCGATTACCGGACGCCGCGCCGTCTCGACAAAACCCTGTTCCAGAGCCTCGCCGCCTGCCGCTGGATTGCCGACCACCGCAATTTACTGGTCACCGGGCCGTGCGGTGTCGGCAAGTCGTGGCTCAGCTGTGCGCTGGCGCAGAAGGCCTGCCGCGACGGCTACACCGTGCACTATGCTCGGGTGCCGCGCCTGTTTGCCGACCTGGAACTGGCGCACGGCGACGGCCGTTTCGCCAAGCTGTTTCGCACGCTGGTGAAAGCCGATCTGCTGATCCTCGACGACTGGGGGCCGGACCGGCTGTCGGCCAGCCAGCGCCGCGACCTGATGGAGATCGTCGAAGACCGCTACGGCCGGGGCTCGACGCTGATCACCAGCCAGCTGACCACCGACAAATGGCACGATGTGATCGGCGAGCCGACCTTTGCCGATGCCATCCTCGACCGCATCGTCCACAACGCCTACCGCCTCGCCCTCGACGGCCCGTCGATGCGCAAGGTCAAGGCTGGCGAGGAGGACGTGGCCATGCTGGCGGACATGACGGCAAACCCGGAGCCAGCCAAGCCAACAAAAGGAAACCGGAAATAGCCCAGCCATCACCAAACCCAGTTGCCCGCCCGTACGCGCCGCTACGTCTGACTCGTGGCGGTCACTTCGCGGCGCGCACAGGCTCCGCCGTGCGACGCCACGACTACTCAAAGAGAAGCTTGACGCTCCTCTCGAACACTGAGAACAACTCGTGACCCAACGGCGCCATCACGCCCCCGCATCCGACTGATCGGATTGACCGGAATGGCTGATCGGTTTGCGCCGGAACGGCTGATCGAATTCACCGGAATGCGCA
>JBJXDZ010000144.1:0-16494 GCA_046154645.1 Hyphomicrobiaceae bacterium | reverse complement strand
GGCGTGACTTCCCCAAAACCGCACCGGCGTTCGAGGCGCGTTTCAAGACGGAAGAGGACTGCCGTGCGTACTGGATCAAGGCCCGCTGGGGCGGCAAGCCGGCCTGCGCGCGATGCCAGTCCACGCGGGTCTGGCCGCTCCGCAACGGCACGACGTTCGAGTGCGCCGCATGTCATCATCAGAGTCCGCTACTGAGGATAGACCAAGCGTTGCGACCGGGGCAACATGCCTCTCGACGACCGCTGCACTTGACCCACTACGGAATTGAGCAGCTGCAGCACATTGGGCGCGGCTTCGAACGCGCGGCGGAGAAAGCTGCCGTCGAGGCGAGGTCGTCGTCCGACCCGTGATCATCCGACCGACGTTGTCGCTCGACCTCAGACAGCGGACACTTGGCCGATCACGCGCTGGACAAGGCAAGTCGAGCATGGTCTTTTCATTCGTCGTGGTGGCCCGAGACCGACCGTTGGTGCTCCGACGTGGAGGGCCATAAGCCGTCATCAGATGTGCCGGCTGTTAAGGCTTATTCAGGTCCGAACCTGGGATAGGACCGTCCGTCGCCGTCAGTGATAACTTGCATGATGCAATTCGCCAAGGCACGCTGGTCTGAGCAAACCTCTGCGCGCATCGCTCATGCTGAAAGCCGGTCGAAAAACTGATGAGCCCCTGGATCACTTGCGCATTTGCGTTGCTCATCGCGTACCTGCTGGGAGCAATTCCAACGGGCTATTGGGCTGGCAAAGGCCGCGTCCCGGGACGTGGTGTAGGAGGCGGGGCAGCGGCGTTGTCAGGCACAAGGCCAACATTCAGCGCCTCATCGCAGGGACCGAACCTCGCATTGGCAAGATGCACTCGGAGGCGTCGTAGCGGATCCAACGTCCGCTTCCGAAGCATGGGCTGAATTGGATGGCCGCCAGTGGCTTCGGTAGAGATGGGTCATTTTGCGTTACGGATCAACGATTTGCCAAACGCAGTGCGGAGAAAGCGGCCGTCGCGGCGAAATCATCATCCGCCCTGTGATCATCAGACCGGCGCTGTCGCTCTACTTTCGACAGCGACACTTGCCGACGCGCGCGCTGGACAAAGCAAGTCGAGCATGGTCTTTTCATTCGTCGCGGTGGCCCGAGACAGACCGGAGGTGCTCCGTCGCCATGGGCCAGGTGCTGCTGTCGCCAATTACAGCAACCGTGCTTTCAGTACGGTGTGTTCCCGAGTGAAAGCGGACGGCTCGGATGCTGTGTGCTCACTTGACCTTGTCGGCGAATGTGCGAGAAGTTGTCCTAGCGTGCGCCATCAGATTGCTGGTTGAACATGACTACTCTTGGCGTTAGACTTGGCCCTTAGTTTCGCCTGAGCATAGGTAAGTTTGCTCTCGATTGTGCAAGATTGTAGGGGGCTGCGGTGGGAGCGGTCGTCATTGCGTTGACGTATTTCCTGATCACGGCGCTCTGTGTCGCCATGAGCGCGATCAGTACGTTTTACGGTTACGAAACGATGCTCGGCACTTTGACGTTGCCGTTCACAGTCGTGGTAGCAGCCGGCTTGTTTGCTTGCGATATTTCGATCCTGGATCGTCGCAGTAAGGGGCTCAGCATCATTGGGCCGGCATTCGTGTTGCTCGTCTTCACCGCACTCAGCGCCGCAAGCAATTTCAATTACTTCTACTCTCGGGAGATGCGCAAGGATCTCGCCGCTGAACGCTTGGCGACAGCCACACTAGTGTTTGAAAACAACATGAAGGCCGCCGAGACCCTACTGCGGGGGCAGATGCAGTTACCGGCCATCCGCTCGGAAATCGAGAAAGAGCGGAGCAATCTTGCAAATGAGGTTCAGAACGAGAAAAAGGGTTTCGGCCAGAAGGCCAACACTCACATCGAGAACATTCGTGTGCTGCTGCGGCGCATTCCACGGGAGATCGTCGCCTGGACCCCGCCCCCGCCACCCGCCAACGAGCAACGAAACAAGGCGGCACTGGTCGATTTCAACCGCATTGTGGACGAGGCGCTAACGTTTGCAGAAAAGGAGGATCCTTGGAGCAAAGGGCTCGCGGAGATCGACCTCGCACGAAAGGATCAAGTCAAGGTTGTGGCGAAATCCAGCGCCCTGGACATACTTGATCCTGCGGCAGCCGACGTCGAGGCTGTGAAGGAAATCGGCCTTATCACGCAGAGAGTTGATCGCAGCATCACGTCAATTTTCGAGCTCCAGAAGAAGCCCCGCACAAGCTTGGCCATGGTGCCAACGCGAACCGAAGGCGTGCAACTCAACAACATCATGGCGAGCTTGAAGTCAGGCTTCATCGAGCGACCTGACATTGGCAAGACAGCGTTTGCCGCGGCAGCCGCCGTGCTCGTCGATCTCCTCCCGCTCATTTTTGCCCTGGTGCTGGTGCGGCCAACCCGGAAGCCTCGGGGTGCGGCCAGTGATGAGCCCGAAGAGGACGTCAGTTTCGTCGCAGGCCCTCGGGGAGCGCGGGAGCCCGTGCGACGACCAGAGATTCTCGGCAAGGACAAGCAACCAGCCCTGCGGAAAGTGAAAGGCTAGGGTCGCGTCATGCCCAATTCAGACAAACCTGATCTGCGCGTCGTGGCAACGGATGGCTTGATCAAGTCCGAGGCCGACGTCGCCGAGACACCACAGACAGTCAAGTTCTCACCCGAACACGCCGAGCCGAAGGTCACTCCCAAGGAGGGTGCCAAGGACGGTGGGTCGAAGCGCGCGGATGCCAAACCGGGGTCAACTACCGGTGCGTCGCCAGCGGGCGGACCTTCGTCAGGCAGCGTTGGCAACACCAAGCCCTTCGATTTGGCCGAGGTGGAACGGGCGCTGGCTGCGGCCAAGGGCCAGAGTACTGCCGCCGCCGGAGATGCGACGCGGGGGGCCTCGGAGAGCGCAGCGCTGCCGCCGCCAGTGACCGGTGCCAGTCCGCCGCCGAACAAGGGCATCGACGATCCACTGCCGCTGTTGAACGGGCGGGATGGAGCAGGTGGCGCCACCCGCAAAGTCACACGTGGCTACGATGATCCGCTGCCGTCGCGTCCAGCGCAATTGACCAAACCTACCCGGCTCGGGCCGGCTCCCGACGATGCCAACCATTATAATTACATCTTTACGGTCGGCCGGCCCGGCAGCGGCAAGACGACGTTCCAAAGCCACTTGCTGCGCTATCTCAATTCGGGTGGCGACCACACGCTTGACGCGGATCCGGGGCTGTCGCGGGCCAATGTCGACTTTCGTGACATGTTCCTCGAATGGCAGGACCAGTGGGATCGTGGTCAGTTTCCACGCCGCTCGGAGGTCGGCCGACCACTCGACTTCCGCTACATCGTGTCGCCCAATACCGATGGATTTCCGCCGCTGCCGTTCGGCTTCCTCGAAATCTCGGGCGAGGATTTCATCCAACTGGCGAAAAAGAGCAAGGGCGGCAAACCACCCGAACTCCTCAAGTCGATCGACGAGTTCCTGAACAATCCGCGCTTGAACATTGCCTTCCTGTTTGTTTGCCAAGGGCAGGATCTCAAGGGCGACGATCTGTTGTTCAGCCAGTTCCTGCAGTATCTGAAGGACAAGATCGGCCGGGGCTTCGAGAGCCACTGCTCGGCCGTGCTCGTCATCGCCGACCCCGAGACGTGCCAAGAGCGATTGGCACACAAGCTCGGCACGCCCGACATCGCCAACGAAACCCTCGACATCGACAGGTTCATCAAGCACTTCCTGCCCGCGTCGGCGGCCAAGCTGGCGCGCTGGAAGCATCGCGCCACCATCGCGACCTTCTCGGTTGGCACCATCGTCGATGACAGTGACGAAACGGGGCAACCCATCAAGTTGATCACCGAGCCCTCGTTCGAAGATGCCAAGCTCATCTATGACTGGCTATATCATCGCTTTACCGATCGCCGGATCGGCGTAGAGGAGGGGTTCGCACCGAAAGTGAGGGAGTGGCTGCGTAAACTTGCCCTGCTCGGCGGAGGTGTCCGATGACCGGCACGCGCGCTGACGAAGCTTCGTTTCGTGGCGCCTGTGTCTTCGGAACCGCGGCGGGCCATAGCATTCGCGGTGTGGGCTGCTTTGCCGAGGTTTCGCGCGAGTTGCTGCGGTTGCTGGATTTCGGCACCCAGAAGCTCGAACGCGGCGAGACGGCGTGGTTCGTGTTGCCGTTTGCCGCGAATGGCGAACACGGGAAGCTGATTGGTCAAGTTGGCTTCGCCAATGATTTCAAGGGCCGCGAAGGCTTCGTCGGCGTGGCCGTCGCCGCCACCGACACGGCCCTGGCACGCACGGGATACAGCGGCTCGGTCTACCTCGTGGAAAAACTCTATCCGTGGTTCTCCTCCAGCTTCGATCCTCAGCAGGGCGATGCGACGTTCACGCAAGCCGACGCCGTGCTGGGCCAGCTGGGCGTCTTGGACTCCGCACCCGCCGAGGTCCATCACGAAGAAGCCCTGCGTCTGAAGCTACCGCGCAACTGGCAGAGCTTCATCTCTATCCCTGAATTGATGGGGATCCTGCCCGGTTACGTGCAATACGCCGAGATCGCCCGCCGGGGTTTTGTTCTGCGCATGCGCGAGCAGGCGCAATGCGACGTCACGCTGCCCGTGCCCTTTCTCACGACGTGGCGGCAGGAGTTGTACGGCCCGCGCGAACGCCAGAAGCTCGAGTCGGAGCGGCTGCGCCTGACAGAACTGCTGAACCAGACGTATCAGGGCTATCGAGAGCAAGAGCAGTCGGCCGCCAGCCTCAAAGGCGAACTCGATCACCGAAACCAGGTCATTGGTGATCTCAAACAGCAAGTGCACGAGGAGAGTAGCGACCGCGCCAGACTGGCGTACGAGCTGCAGCAGAAGGCAACTGAGGCCGATACGGCTCAGAAAGCCTTGCAGCAAGCAATTGCGGCCAGCGACCAGCTTGCGATTGATCTCAACGGCACGCGCCAACGCCTGGACCTCGCCAACCGGACGGCCACTGAGGTCACGGACCAGCTCAAGGCAGACCGGGCACAGCTGACCAAGGTCGAGAATGACTTGATCGCTGTGCGTAACGATGGTGTCGCGGAGGCTCGCCGGCTGTTTCAAGCCGAGCGACAACAGCTTGTTGACCAAATCGGGGCAAAGGAGAAAGCGCTGAACCGCGCTATGCAAGGCATTCAGGAGTTGAATGCCGACATCCAGACCCTCAAGGTTGCCCAGGCCAATGCCGAAAACATCATCGAAGGCTATCGGCAGCACGAAGCACTCCCGCCACGCGCCGGCGGTCAGGCGGGGACGCGCGTCATCGACGATGCCGGTGGCGCTGGTGGCCGTTGGAAAGAGCCCCGTTCCGGTGGCTCGGGCGCTAAGCGATTGCGGTCTGTCGAGGAGATGCAGGGCGGGTCACGCAGCAAGTTGTTGATCCTTTCGCTGGCGATCCTTTCGATGGTCGGGGGTGTGGCGTTATTCGGCACTGACTCCTTCAAGACGTCATTGCCTTACTGCGATCCGATCCATCCGGCTGGATCAAGTGCCTGTCGGCCAATTAAAGGTGGACCGGTCGTGGCTGGTGGCGGGCAGGATCGGGGGCGTGTCAGCCAGCGAGTGAAGGAAGCGCGTGACGAGATTGAGGAGGAAGAAGAACGGTTGAAGAAGATTCGAGAACGTCTCGAAAAGCAAGCTGAGGATCAGCAGCGCAAGCTTGAGAACGAATGGAAGCGCGTCGAAGATGAGCGGAATGCCATCGCTAAAGAGCGCCAAAAGCTCAATGCTGAGAAAGCCAAAGGCCCGCAGGTACCCAAACGTGAAGCAAGGGCGAAGGCTCAAGCGGCCCAGCCATTGGAGGCCACACCCAACCCGCCAACACAACCTGTTACGCCCGTCACTCCGCCGACAGCGCCAATCGTTGCGACGATACCGCCGCCAAAGACCAACGTTGCGCCGCTTCCAGATCCCACAGGCTACAACCCTAGCCACTGCGGCACGAACCCCGAGTACGCCGAAAGGACGAAGCTCTTCGAATTTTGTGCCCAAAATTGGAATGACATTAAGTGTGTCAAGCCTGTAGAAACACGATTCACTGGTCTAATTGAGGCTTTGAAGCTTTGTGAAATCGCGACGAGTGATTGCGCAGGGCTAATGGGCGAATTGACGACTGCAAACGCACGACGCCCCAAAAATAGCTGGTTCGACCTCAATTCTGCAAAAGCAGCCGACCAAGTCCTAGCCTGCGTCAAAGAAGCTTGGCGGAGGCGGGCGCCATGAAACGCCGTGGTGCGATCGCCGGTCTCGATTTCGGCATGACCAACAGTCTCTTGTGTACGCACGATCCGGAGTCGGGGCCGACACCCTACACCATGAAGGGTGCCGATACCTGGGTGGTGCCGACCGTCGTCGCCAACACCGGCGCGGCACGGTGGTTCGAGCGACTAGCGGAGGCGCTACGCGGCAGTTTCGTGATTGGCTGGATGGCCCGCCGAACAGCTGGATTTGCCGAGAACTTCAAGATCGGGCTGCCGCGCGCGGGAACGCTGACGGAAGAGGAGCGGCGCCAGAGCACCGAATTCAAGGCGGCATCAATCTTCCTCGACACCTTGTTCACCAAGTTCTTCAAGGAGACCAACCATACGCATTTCGAAACCATCGTCGTGACCGTGCCCGAGAGCTGGCTCAGTGGCGCCCAACTCGGCGGCGTGAACGCGCTGAAACACATCCTTTCCAGCATCGGCGTGCAAGGGCCGCGCATCCTGAGCGAGCCGATCGCTGCAGCCTGCTATTTTTCTCATCGCCATGCCAAGACCCAGGGCCGGCCGTTCGATGGCCATGTGTTGATCTATGACCACGGCGGCAGCACGCTTGATCTCTGCGTTGCCCGTCTGGGACAGGGACGGGTGCATGCCGTCACGCGCGTCGGCCGCAGCGGCGACGAGGGCAGCCTCGGTTTCGGCGGCGTGCAATTCGATAACCGCGTGTTCGAGCGGATTGCCGCAGAAAATCTTCGCATCGCGCAACTGGAAGGCGAGCCTCGGGCCCGCTGGCTGCATGATTTTGAGCACATGAAGCGGCAATCCGTCGATACCATCGAGAAGGGATGCAGCCGGACCGCACAGCCCGACATCCGCGATGAGCCGGCTTTCAGTCTCATGGAAAGCACGACCCAGGTTCGCCACCGCGATCTCTTGGACGTGTTCGAGCGGGAGTTCGCACCGGCAATCCGTGATGATGTCCTGGCCGTCCTGGAGCAAGCCAGACGACTCGACGCCATTGATATTAGTGACCCGGAGCGATTTCGTGTCGTCACCGTCGGTGGCTTTTCCGAGTTCCCACCCGTACAGCGGTTGCTGGAAGACATCTTCGTTGCACAGGGCGTGCCGCCTGAAGTGCTGGACAGTCACTTCCTATCCAACAGCGATCGCTGGCTGGCGGTAGCGAAGGGCGCCTGTCTTGTGGCCAGCGGGACGGCTAATGTCACTCCCACGTGTCCTCTGACGTTCGGCGTCATGTCTTATGTCCGCAAAACCCCTCACAAGGTCCCACTGCTGGAACTCGGCAATCCGATCGTTGACTACGAAGTGGTCCGTTATCTCGATACCCGTTTCGAGTTGGCGGAGTTGAGTTCGCCCGAGGCCAACGCCATCGAATTCTTTATCGACCGTGCCGGCACCACCATCCCATTGCGCATGACCAGCCAATTTCGCGAGACTTTGCCTGACTTCGGGAAGGCAAAGTGGTGGCACCTCGGCTGCCTGCTCGATGAAGGCACGGCCGTACTGTTATTGAAAAGCAATACGGGGCAGGAGAGGCCCATTCGCATGGGCAACTTCATGGCCATGATCGAAGGACAGCTCGAAGGCGCCATCCGCACCGCGCCGAATTGACGTGCCAGGCGCAGCTCTGCGCCGACACAGCGATGCCTCGATGGCAGGAGGAATGAATGAGTGTCAAGGAACTCGCTCGCGCCGTTGCCGGCGAACTCGGACCGGATGTCGCCTCCGAGACGGATGCAGCACTTGCCGGCATCGCGCCCGTCGACGGCCCGCGTGTGTTCTCAACCGATGTCGCGATCGCCATGGCCGGCTTCGTCGTTGCAGCAGCCCAACATGCTGTGCAGCTATGGGAGCAGCAGCAAAGCCGCGAGGCGCTCCTGACCGCGATTGCAGAAGGGGTCGAGCGGGTTCCGGAATTGGCGGGCCGCTTGCACCCAGAGCGTCGCCTCGACATTCTTGGCCGCGTGGTCGATCACCTCGTGCCTGAGCAGTCGAGCCGCAGTTTGCTCAATGATCCAGCCAAGGAGCGTCGCAAATGGCTCGAACAATGGCTGGCGGTCGATGCGCGAGCCCTGTCCGGACCGCCCATTCTGCAGGCTTTTGCCGACATGGATTACTTTGCCCTCTTTCAACCAATATACTGGCGGCGACCGCATTTCTCCCGCCCTGATCTGCCCTATCGCGTCAGCGTGCCGAAGGGCTTCGTCACCGACCTGGCAAGCGTGCCGCGGATCTTCTGGCAAGCGCTGCCGCCGCAGGGCCGATACGGACCAGCCGCAATCCTGCATGACTGGCTGTACTGGCAGCAAGCCACGACGCGCGAAATCGCTGACAATGTCTTCCTTGTCGTCATGGAAGAGCTTGACGTGTCGGCATCGATCCGGCGCTCGATGTGGGCGGCCGTGCGGGTCTTCGGCGGTCCATTCTGGGAGCAGAACTCCCGCGAACGGCGCGCTGGCGGCCGCCGCGTACTGCGGTCGTTTCCGAGTGACACCAAGACCACCTGGAAGAGCTGGTGCCAAAGACCCGATGTCTTTGAACAGGATTCTGTTCGACGATTGGCTTGAGGAGACGGTCGATGCCTATTCAAACCGGCCGGCCCTTCGACGACGATCCCGTGCCATTGCGCAGTGAGAGGATCGCACTCGTTATCGGCAACAAGAATTATCGCGTGGGGGCCTTGCGCAATCCGGGCAACGATGCGCTCAGAGTTGCCGCCTTGCTGAAGCGGCTTGGCTTCGAGGTGGATTGCAGGTTCGACTTGACGCTCGAGCAGATGACATCGGCGCTGAAGAGGTTCACGCGACAGTGCCGCCATCACGATACGGCGTTGTTCTACTATGCCGGTCACGGCATGCAGGTGGAGACAGTCAACTTACTGGTGCCCGTCGATTTCGACCTGCCGGAGAAAGACACCACCGGTGGTGTCAACTCGGCCGCCATAAAGTCGACCATCAATCTGGCTGAAATTCTCGAAGCCACGCAAGGTGCCCTTCGGACATTGATTTTTCTCGACGCCTGCCGGGAATTCCCAGAGCCCAACGGGCGGCGCATGGCAACGCCGCAACCTGAGTTGTGGCGATCGATGACAGGTCGCGGCTTCGCTATGCTCGATGCGGATAAGGAGCGCGACAACCTCGTCGTCTCGTTCGCGGCTGACGCTGGAAAACAGGCCCTCGACGGCGATCGCCGCAATAGTCCCTACACCACCGCCTTCGCTGACCTAGCGGTGACACCAATTTCCATGGGGAAGTTGCTCGAGGACTTACGGCATCGAGTTTTTGAAGCGACGGACGGACGCCAGCGCCCCCGCGAAGTGAACACACTGGTGGCGCCGTTCTCACTGACGGACGGCAACTCCGTCCCCGGGAACACCACGCCGTCAGGCGCCACTGAGGACCACAATTTCGCGGATGCCGTCGGGCTCGATGCGCCTGAGGCTTATCGTTATTACCTCGCCGAATTTCCCAATGGACGGCACGCCGCGCGGGCGCAGCATGCGCTGGCTCGATTGACAGGAAATGCGCGCGTGCGCATAGACGCCGCCATCACGCAGTGCGCCGAGCCGCCCTGGTTCAAACCCGGCCGCGGCAAAGCTGAATGGTTCCAGGATTTGCCGACAGCACCCCAAATGGTCGTGGTGCCGGCCTGCGCGCCGATCGTCGCCGGAAATCTGCGACCAGGCGAGGCGACCACCTCGCTCGGTCCGTTCGCCATCAGCCGCACACCCATCACGTTCGAGCAGTGGCAAGTGGCCGTGGCGGCGGGTGCTTTGCCGCGCGAGCCGCCGGACCAGGGTTGGGGTAAAGGCAGCCGCCCTGTCGTCAATGTCAGCTGGCATGAGGCTCAGGCCTATGTGCTGTGGCTCAGCCAGAGCACTGGACAGACCTACAGACTGCCTTGGGTGATGGAGTGGGAGCACTGCTGTCGTGCCGACGTCTTCTCGGACGCGCCTGCAAATGCGGCGGCTAAACCGCTGACAAGAAGTCTCGCTGCCAGCGTGCCGCGCAATCGACCTGTTGCTCTCGAGCAACCCAATGCCTTCGGCCTGTTCGATATGCTGGGGCATATTTGGCAGTGGTGCATGGACAGTGGCCCCTATTCCTCTGATAGGGCGGCAAAGGGGGGCGAGCGCGGCCCTGGAGCATTTTCCGTGACGGAGCACTACTACGCTGGGCGCGGTGAGCCCTTCATCGGCTTCCGCGTGGCCCGTGAAGTAGTTTAGGACTGATGGGGATGTCGGTGAACAGATCTAGTTCTGACTGAACTAACACCACACCCGCTGTCTGCAGCTGAAAAATGCTGACATCGAACCGGAAGAACAGAACATTACAGAGATGGGTCATTTTCGATACGCGCTACTCTTCTGACGGCCGGATTGCTCCGATACCGAACAGCCAGCAGCGAGTTGACGTCGAGGGTTGCACGAGCCGCGTCGTTGACGCAATACCCCCGATAGCGACCGTGCTTGCCGATAGGCCGTGGACGTGTCGTTGTGCGCCGTCGATGTCCGATTCTGTATAGCATCGACGTTTTTGCGTTGCGTCACGTGCTGCGCCGCATGAGTCCGCAGGTGGCCCGAGGCCGAGATGCCGACACGCCTTGCGCATGCTCGAAGCTGGAGGTTAAGCTGCCAGTCGTCAAGAGACTGGCAGCTGCTGGGGGATGACTGTCCGTCGTCGAGGTGTTGTCGGCTCGCTCGAATCGGACCCAAAGCTGCAGGTTTCCTGGGTCGGTCGAGCGACTGCCATAGCTTCAGCTGCGGACATCGCCATTCGGTAGATGCGCTTGTTGACTGAGCGCACGCAGGTTGCGCCATCCATAACGCAAACGGCAACCCAAGTTACCCTGGACCACCGTTCGCTGTTAGTGTGGAGCATCGAATTCACGCACGTGCCATCGCCGGCGCTGCCTCGGTCTTGTTCAGCAGAAACGTTACGGCGAGCACGGCTGCTGCGTTGGCCAGATAGAAGGCGGCGTCCAGCCCCTTGAAGCCGAGCACGATCGGCGCGACCAGGAAGGTGATGCCGACCAGCCGATCAACGGTCAGATGGAACCAGTAGGGCAGCACGCGGAATACGCCGAGGTGATGGTCGGTCAGCAGGGTCAGGACGAACGCGGCGACACCGATGATGACCGAGAGCCACAGCGCCAGCGGGTTGCTCGTGCCGAGGCCAAGCGCGAACGGCAGGCCGATCAGCGCAATGGCGACGGGATAGTCGATGTAGGCGTGGATATGCGGGGTGATGAAGCGCGAGTTCATGGAGGTAACTCCTGATTTGGGTTTGGTTTGCGAGATTGAGGGGACGATGGTCAGCCGAAGTCGCGCTCTTGACACGAGGGTCCATCCAGGGCTCAGGCCCTGGTCAGGGATGCTCGAAGGGGCCGAGGCCCCTTCGAAACACCGGTGTCGCGCGGTTACTTGATTTCGGACGGTGCCTTGTCCTTGATGCCCGGCCAGATGGCTTCTGCCTTCTTGATGTTGCCGGCGATGTCCTTCAGCCACATGGCCTGAATGCCGTTGTCGAGGTTCAGGTAGAGGCGGCCGTCGACGATCTTCCAGTTGTTCGGGTCGCCGTCGAACTTCGCGTTGACCGAGACGCCGAAGGCGCAGTAGCCGCCATAGGCCGGCTCGTACTTGGCCGGGTTCGCCTTGAACAGGTCGAGATGGGCTTGGCTGGCGAAGCGGTAGGTGGCCGCTCCGTGCACGGCGGCAAACTTGGAGTCGCCTTTCACCGGCTTTGCCTCGGTATGATAAGCGACGACGTCGTAACCGTGCACAGCGAGACCCGGCGCGGGCTTCCCTTCGGCCAGCACAATGCCGGTGGAGACGTTGACCTCGGGGCCGGCGTAGGCCGGAGCCGTGGCGCCAAGCAGGCCGACGATGGCCAGCGCAATGAGAGATTTGCTCTTGAAGTTCATGGAAGTCACTCCTGTTGGACTTTGGGATGATCGTGGCTGGATGGTTCCAGACACGGCTGGTGCCTGCGGGCGCCGTTGCCCTTGGGTTTGCGACGGCGCCCGCCGACCCGCGATCACGCCGCCTTGCGCGGTGTGATCGCGGGGAAGTCGATTGTCGTGCCGGCGACCTCGTTGACGTAGTTGGTCAACGTGTTGAGGGCGACATGCACAACGATCTCGATGATTTCGGCGTCGCCGTAGCCGGCAGCCTTGACGGCGGCGACATCGGCGTCGGTGACGTGACCACGTTGGCGAACAACCTTGGCAGCGAAGCGCACGGCGGCGTCGGCCTTGGGATCGTTCGAGGCACCGCTGCGGTTGGCCGTGATCTCGGCGTCGTCGAGCTTGGCAATGGTCTTGCCAAGATAGGTATGTGCCGACAGGCAGTAGCCGCAGCTATTGATCTCGGCCACCGCCAGGGCAATGCGCTCGCGGGTCTTGGCATCGAGTGATCCCTTTGCCAGTGCGCCGCTGAGGCCGAGATAGCCTTCGAGGGCGGCCGCGCTGTTGGCGATCACGCGAAACAGGTTCGGCACCGAGCCGAGTTGCTTCTTGGCGCCTTCGAGCAAAGGTTGCGCTGCAGCGGGCGCGGCTTCAATCGAGGCGATTGTCTGGATGCGGGACATGGGGGGCTGGTCCTCTCGTCTTGTCGAGTGTCCGCGGCGTTCTTGGCCGCTGGAGAGTTAAATGCACTCTTCCAGTTGTGCGCGGTATTCACTATTGTTAAGAACCATTCTTCCAGGAATTGGAACTCAAGATGGATCGCTTCGAGTCGATGTCGACATTCACCGCCGTCGTCGAGGCTGGCAGCTTCTCGGCTGCGGCGCGCCGGCTCGGGATGCCTCTGGCCACCGTCAGTCGCAAGGTCTCGGAACTGGAGGAGCACTTGCGGGCGCAACTGCTGACACGAACGACGCGGAAGCTTTCGCTCACCGAGGTCGGCCAGCAGCATTTCGAAACGTGTCGGCGGCTTCTGGAGGAGCTTGCGGAGGCCGAACGGTTGGCGTCCGGCGAATATCGGGCGCCACGCGGCGAGTTGGTCGTCGCGGCACCGGTAGGCCTCGGCCGCATCTATCTGGCGGCAATTGTGTGTGACTTCCTGGTGGCCTACCCGGATGTGGCGATCGATTTGCGGCTGGCTGATCGCGTCATTAATCTCGCGGATGAGGGCGTCGATGTGGCGCTGCGTGTCGGCGAGCTTCCAGATAGCAGCATGGTGGCTGTCAAACTCGGCGTGATCCGGCAAGTTGTCTGCGCCAGTCCCGCGTATCTCGAAGCCCGTGGCACCCCTGCCACGCTCGGCGACCTCGGCGGGCATGCTTGCGTTACGTTCACCAGTCTCGGCACAGCGCAGGAGTGGATGTTTCGGCAGGGAAAGTCGATCGCACGCATCGCGGTGCGCTCGCGGTTATCGGTCAGCATCGCCGATGCTGCCGTCGATGCGGCTTGCGCCGGCCTCGGGATCACGCGACTGCTTTGCTATCAAGCCCAACCTTCCATCAGCACCAAGCGCCTCAAGTTGCTCCTGCGCGACTTCGAGACCGAGCCGTGGCCGGTTAGTCTTGTTTATCAGGGCGGACGCCGCATCCCGCAGAAGCTTAAGGCCTTCATCGATTTCGTCGCGCCCCGCATGAAGCCGAAGCTGGTGTTTGATCCGTGATGGTCTGACCGCCCCGAGCGCTCCTTGCAGTCACGAAGAATTGCGGCGGTTTTTATTTTGCAATTGTCAGCGAGGCGCGCTTCGATGGCACCCGCGGACAACGCGTGGCGCGACGGCAAAACGAAGGCAACTGGTGATGCACGGCACTTCGGCAGCAACGTCCCCTCGCCGGACCGCGTTCGTCCTCGCTGGCGGTGGCAGTCTCGGCGCCGTGCAAGTCGGGATGCTCAAGGCCCTGATCGAACATGGGGTAAAGCCTGACTTTGTCGTCGGGGCGAGCGTTGGCGCAATAAATGGTGCCTATGTGGCTGCCCGTCCCGACGTGGCCGGCATGAAAACACTCGAGCACCTCTGGCTAAGGAGCAAACGCAAAGACGTCTTTCCGCTGAGCGTCCGTACCCTCGCGCGGGTTGTTTACCGCCGGGACTTCCTGTTGAGCAACGTCGGGCTTCTCGATCTGATCAAGCGCAATCTTCCACATAGTCGGATCGAAGACATGCCTGTACCCCTGCATGTCGTGACGACAGATTTTCTCACTGGCGCGACCGTCGTCTTGTCCTCGGGGCCGGCTGCAGAAGCGATCGTCGCCTCCTGTGCGATCCCGGCCGCCTTTCCAACTGTCGCAATCGATGGACGGCACTTGGCTGATGGAGGGATCGCAAGCAACACCCCAATTGCGATAGCTGCGAGCCTGGGGGCGAACCGCATCATCGTGTTCCCGACCGGACATGCGTGCGCGCTGCGAACGCCGCCCGGTGGCGCCATTGCCAGCGCATTGCACGGATTGACGCTGCTCGTTTCCGGCCAGATCGTCAAAGAAATGGAAACGCTCGCCCCCTCGATCAATGTCCACGTCGTGCCAACGCTCTGTCCCGTCACGAGTTCGGCCTACGACTTTTCCAACACCAGCGAGCTGATCGAACGGGCTGCGTCGCAGTCGCGAGCCTGGTTGGCCGGCGGTGGTCTGATGCGTCGTGACATTCCCGATGCCCTGCGGCCGCACCATCATTGACATCGAGCTCGGGGCGAACAAGTGAAGCGAGGCGCCAATCGCGTTCGAGCGCCCTGAACAGGAGCCCCATTGCCGGGGGACCGCAACGTGATCACTGCCAAACGCATCTACGACGCTCGCAGCCCTGACGACGGCTATCGCGTGCTCGTCGACCGGCTCTGGCCGCGCGGCATCAAGCGGGAGGTGGCCGGCATCGATCATTGGGCGAAGGCGATCGCGCCGAGCACGGACCTGCGCCAATGGTTCGACCATCGGTCCGAGCGCTGGCCTGAGTTTCAGGTCCGCTACGCTCTGGAGCTTGTCGGAGCCGAAGCCAAGGCCGAGCTGGAACGTCTGGAGGCGATCGCCGCGACTGGCAATCTGACGCTGCTGACTGCAACCCGCAGCGAGGAAGAAAATCACGCTGTGTTCCTGGCAAGCCGATTGAAAGCCGATTGCTCCTGAAAGCGCAACGGCTGCGGGGTGTCAATCAGCACTCAACGTTGCCCCCGGAGCAGCGTGCAGTGTTGCGCCCTCTCGCAGGGAGCATCGGCTGGCGTGACGTCAGTGTGTTCAGTGGTTTTATTCTGGGCTGTGCGATTGAGGCCTGATCGAATGCCTGACGGCGCCTGCTGGCTGGGGCGCACGTGGGCGCCGGTCGACGCTCACGCCCCGTCGCCGATCAACTGCGCAGCTGCGCGTTTGGCGTTTGCGGCGACGCCGCTGGGGCCGAGCACCTGGGCAAAGGCGACGGCGCCTTCGTGCAACATGATGAGCTGCCCGGCGACGCGTTTGGGCTCGGCAATTTTCGCTGCGCGGACCAGTTCCTCGAAATAGGCGAGATAGAGCCGCTTGTGCAGCCGCGCCTGCTGGAACACCGGATCGGCGGCGGCGCTGTATTCGGCCGCGGAGGCAATGAACGGGCAGCCCTTGAATTCACAATCCTGCAGCCAGAGGTCGAGCTGATCGAACGTCGCGAGGATGCGCGCCACCGGATCGTCGGATGCCGCCTCGACGAACGCCCGCATCTCGTCGTGCGCCCGCTCGTCGACCTTGGCCAGCGCCGCGACGATCAGGTCCTCCTTCGACGCGAAATGGCGATAGAGCGTCGTTTTGGCAATGCCCGTCTCCTCCATCAGCCGGTCCACACCGGTCGCATGGTAACCGTGCCGGTTGAAGAGCCGGATGGCGGTTTCGAGCAGCAAGTGCCTTTTTGCGGCGCGGCGCATGGCCGTCTTCATAGATACTGACTTGTATCGTTATAGCAGAAAATAGCTCGAATCGACAAGATCGAGGTGGCGAACTTGGCGTCCAGCTCATTGATGTAAGGCTTACTTTAAGCCTCACGCACTCGTGATGCGAGGTGATTTGCGGAACGCTACTGATTGGTAGATATATGTCTTTAGGAACGCTACCAACCAGTAGCGAACAGCTAAGACCAGAAACCAACGCCCAACCAGCCCAACCAGCCCAACCAGCCAAACCTACAGGAGCCCCCCATGAAGACCCTCATCGCTAGCATGCTCGCCCTCGGCCTGCTCTCTGGCGCCGCTTCGGCCCGCACCGTGTTCGACGACATCCGCGATACGGCCCCGCGCTCGACCGTGTTCACCGACCTGCAGAACACGGCGCCCCGGTCGATCTTCGACG
>JBJXDZ010000143.1:0-44975 GCA_046154645.1 Hyphomicrobiaceae bacterium | reverse complement strand
CGCGATCGGCCGAAACCCGCGTCAGCGCCGCCGTCAGCGTCGTCTTGCCGTGGTCAACGTGACCAATCGTGCCGACGTTGCAGTGCGGCTTGCTGCGATCGAACTTTTCCTTCGCCATGGGTGGCTCCTGCTGACTGACGTAAGTTTCTTGGTTGTGGCTGCCCGGCTCGACCAGGCGGCCCAGCATGCCCGAGTTCCGGTCCCGGCTGACCTGCCGAATGCCGCTCCTCTAGCGATTGGCTGTGCCCAGTTCAAGGGAATTTGCATTTCGCGGACGCCAGCGGTTGGCCGGGCCTTGCGGCATGCCTGCATTTCACCGCCGGTTGCCGTCACGGCGCCTAGGCGTCGCGCCAAATGGGGTGCTAGGCTTATCACAACATCAACGATCGACCAGCGAGCCAGCCATGCCCACCATCAACTACTACATGAGCTTGAATTCACCCTGGACCTACCTCGGCAGCGCCCGGTTTGCGGAGATGGCCAAGCGGCATGGCTACAGCGTCGATATCAAACCAGCCAAGTTCGGCGAGGTGTTTGCAAAGACCGGCGGTTTGCCGCTCCCGAAGCGGTCACCGGAACGGCGCGCCTATCGCATGATGGAATTGAAGCGCTGGCGGGAGCACACCAAGCTGCCGATCACGCTGGAGCCAAAGTTCTTCCCCTCCGACGAGGCGCCGGGCACGCGTCTCGTGATTGCCGCCAAGCTGGCCGGCCAGGATGCACACCGCCTCGCCACCGAGATCGGACGGGCGCTGTGGGAGCGCGAGGAAAACATCGCCGATGCGGCTGTCCTCGCCGCTGCAGCCAAGCGGGCCGGGCTCGACGCCGAACTGCTGCGCAAGGCCGGCCACAGCGACGCCGAGCTGGACAAGCTGCACGACACGTACACCACCGAGGCGCTGGCCCAGGGCGTGTTCGGGGCGCCGAGCTATGTGCTGCCGTCGGGCGAGTTCTTCTGGGGCCAGGACCGGCTCGAGTTCCTGGACCGGGCCTTGGCGAAAGGCTGAGCGGAGCGGCGGGGAAGGCGACCAAACACGGCTTCTTTCACGTCACTTCCACCGGAGCTCGAAGCTCGTCAACCAGACCTTGTTCTTGGCCTTCGGCGGGTCATTCGGCATGGCGACTTGAGACAACACGCCGGCCAGCGTCGGCAGGGCCACGTCGCGCTCGGCGTCCTTGTCGATGCCGGCACGCTGGCGGAACACGAGACCCGACTTCTCGAAGCGCAGTGCACCATCGACCCACACCCGGATCATGCCGTTCTTGGCGCCGGGGGCGTTGAGCACGACCTCCTGCTCCAGGGACATCCACTTGCCCTTGGCGAACTCAAAACCGCGACGATCATTGCCGAGCGAGCGGCCCACGCTCCAGCCGGGGAGATGAGTGTGGATGTCACCGCTGCCATCAGCACGCCATGCATAGCGGGTTGAGAACGCCGGCTCCTTGATCTCGGCTGCTTCGTCCTTGGTGGTGCCGACCAACCCCGGCAGCACGCCGCCTTTGCCGAAGTCGAAATCCTCGGGCAGGAACACCGAGTAGGCGAGGCAGGCGGCGGCTGCCTTCTCGAAACCGCGGGGCGACCACGTGAACCCGATCCCCGGCTTGACGTCGCTGCCCTCGGCGCGCGGCGGCAAGGAGCCGATGTTCATCTCGAGCGCATGGGGACCCGGACCCGACTTGAGCTTTACCACGCGGGCATGGTCGATCAGGCTCCAATCGGTGCCGCCGACACGTGCCTGCAGATCCGCCGTACCGAGAGGCTGCCCATTGCGCTCGAGGCTCAGCGAGGTGCCCTGGGCATAGCGATCAAGGCAGGGCGGCGCGTCGTCGTGAAACAAGGCCGAGCGAAGCACCGCCAAGCCGGAGGCGGCCACGATCAGGATAGCCGCGCCGTTGAGCAGGATGGCCCTGTTGCTCATTGTTTTCGACAGGTTCTTCATGGTGACATGCTCCCTTGGGCACTCAGGTACGGAAGGCGCGATTGATGTTGCGCATGACGGGGTCGAGGATGTGATCGATCAAGGTTCGCTCGCCGGTCAGCACCAGGATCTCGGTGCGCTGGCCGGGATGGAGCGTGAAGCGTTTCGCAATCTCGGCCCGGGGCTCATCGAGCTCGATGCGGGTGACAAAGAACGTGAGGCCAGAGCGCTTGTCCTCGACGCTGTCGGCAGAGACCCAGGCCACCCGGGCTGCCAGTGGACGCGCCTCGCGCCAGTTGATGCCGGCCAGCCAGACCTTGGAAGCCTGGCCGGGCTTGACCAGATCAATCAATGCCGGTGACAGACGACCTTCAACGACCAAGCGCTCGTCCTGCGGCACGATTTCGGCGATGGTGCCGCCCGGCGCAAGCACCTCGCCGGGACCGCGCACGGCCAGCGACATCACCTTGCCGGCCACCGGCGCGCGGATTTCGGCGCGGCCGATCTCTTGCTCGGCGAGCGCTATGCGGGCATGGAACCCGGCGACTTCTTTTTCTACCTCCGCCACCTGCCGCTCGAGCGCCAGCACGCGCGATCGCTGAGCCAGTTGCCGGCCGGCCAGCTCGGCCATGGTGCCGGCTTCCTGGCGGATCAAATCAAGCTGGCGGCGGGCCGATTGCGACTGCGATCTGAGGGCGGCAATGTGCTCGTCGATCTGCGCCGTATCGAGGCTGGCGATCAGGTCGCCCGCCTTGACGTCGGCCCCTTCGCGGACGTGGACGCGGCCGATGGTGCCACCCTTCTGGTGCTGCACGGGCTTCGATTTCGATTCAACGATGATGGTGCCGGTGAGGCTCGCGCCCTTGTCGATGGGAACCAGGGACGCGGCGGCAAGCCCGCCGCCCAGCAACAGACCAATGATGAATAGCCCGGCCAGCACCGGGCCGCCGATCTTCAATCGGGGCGGGGAGAGACGTGTGCCGTGCGTATTGGCAGCCATGGGTGATGCTCCGCTCAACTCGCCGCCGGCACGACGTGGGGACGGCTGCGCTCAAGGCGGCGGGACACTTCGGCCGCGGTGCCGAAAGCCTGCACGCGGCCATCCTTGAGCAGCACCATGCGGTCGGCGAGGGCCAGCAGGCGCTGGTCCTGGGTCGCGATCGCAAGGCCGATGCCCGCCTGCTTCATGTCGGCCAGCACCTTGACCAGGGCGCGCAAGCTGCCACCGTCAAGGCCGATTTCCGGCTCATCGAGGACGACAAGCCGTGGCGCGCCGAAAGCCGCGCGGGTGAGGGCCACGGCCCGGCGCTCGCGCAATGACAAGCCGCTGCCGTTGGGGCCGATTTCGGTGTCGTAGCCTTGCGGCAGACCGAGGAGAACGTCATGGGTGCCAACCTGCATGGCGGATCGCACGACCGAGAGCAGGCTCGCCTCACGGAAGCGGGCAATGTTCTCGTGCACTGTGCCCTCGATGACGGGAGCATCATCCGGCAGATAGCCGATCGGCGGCTCGCTGGTGCCGCGTTGCCAGCGCACGACAGGCACGCCATCGAGATCGGCCGTGCCCATGTGCGGTTGCGCCGCTCCGGCAATGACGGCGGCCAGCGACGATTTGCCGGCGCCGTTCGGGCCGACGATGGCCAGACATTCGCCCGGCGCCAGGGCCAGGTTGATGTCGTGCAAGGACGGGGCCTTGCGGCCGGGATGATAGTACGTCACCCCCGTCAGGCAGAGATGACCCTCGGGGCCAGTCACCTGGCCGCCGATCTCGATGGCGCGTGCGTCCATGGCATGAGCCTTGAGGCGGCGATAGGCCCGCAAAGCCTGGCCGGCCGAGCGAAACGCCATGACCGAAGCCTCGAGAGGCGCCAGCGCGCGGGCCAGCAGGATGGCCGATGCCACCAGGGCGCCCGGGGACAACTCGGACTTGATGACCAAATGGGCACCAACGGCGTAAACCGCGATCTGCGTGACGACGCGAACGCAGCGGGAGAATGCCTTGATCAGGCCGGTGCGCTTGCCGAGCGAATATGCGCCGGCGACGTGCGACCGGTTGTAGAGTTCCCACTGCTCCGTGGCACCGACGGCCAACCCCAAGGCGCCGGCCACCTGGCCGCGTCCGGCCACGGCCCGCCACCAGCGGTCGGCGCGTTCTGATGCGGCTTGCGTTTCCTCGAGGAGATGACCCGTCATGAGGCTCAGCAGGATGCCGGCCATGAGCAGGAGCGCTGCGGCAACAAGGGCGACCAGGCCCAGCATGGGGTGCAGAACCAGCAGCGCCACGATGAACAGCGGCATCCACGGCGCTTCGAACAGCGCCAGCAGCAAGGGGCCAGTGAGGAAGCCGCGCAACACGCCGAGTGAGCGGATCTCGGACTGCATCTCATCGGCCGAGGTACCGGACTTGAGGCCGTTCTCGAGCAGGTGCTGGCCGAGTGTGTGATCAAGCCAGGTGGCTGCCCGCAGCATGATGCGGTCGCGGACAATCTCGATCAGCATCAGCGCGAAGACGGCGCCGGCCGCCATCAAGGCCAGCAAGACCAGCGTCTCGACGCTGCCCGAGGGCACCACCGTCTCGAACACCTGCAGCGTGAACAGCGGCGTCGCCAAGGTCAGGACGTTAACGACACCTGTAAACAGGAATGCAGCGAGCATAGCCCGCCGAACCTGTTTCAGAAGTCTCCGACTGGTACGCATCACAGGTCCCGACACCGCACAGCCCGGGAGGGGTCCCAGGACGGCTTACGGATGCGACCATGGCAGAAAGGCTTAAAGGATCCTTGAACTCGGCGCGGAAAGTGGAGGGGTTGGCGGCCGGGGCAGGGCAACGCTTGGAGGCGTAAATGAAGATGTCCCGGGGCTTGTCCCAGACTCATTACCCAGATGTGCCCGTTGAGCCGCACAAATCCAATGCCAGTCATTCGCGGGCCGTGCCGTAGACATGCGTTCGGCACGATGGTCGGAGCCTATGTCGAGGTGCAGAGATCCAATGCGAATCGTCGTGGGTGCCCGCCTCCGCGGGCATGACGCTGAAATCCTGAACATTTGCGGAGACACTGGGGCCAGTAGGGAGGGAGTTGTGTCCAAGAAGCCCTCCTCACAAGCCATTTTCACACCCCGCCGCCTGCCTCGGTGGCCAGCCACGCCGCGCAACAGGCCTTGGCGAGTTCACGTACGCGCAGGATGTAGCTTTGCCGTTCGGTCACCGAAATGATGCCGCGGGCATCGAGCAGATTGAAGATGTGGCTGGCCTTGATGCATTGATCGTAGGCCGGCAGCGCCATCAGGTGACGCGGGGGTGCCTTGGGGTCAGACCCATGGGTCTGACCCCTATCGAGGCCCTTCTCCAACAGCGATTTGCATTCGGCCTCAGCGTCCTTGAAGTGGGCCAACAGCATGTCGGTATTGGCGTGTTCGAAGTTGTAGCGCGAATACTCCTGCTCGGCCTGCTGGAAGACATCGTTGTAGGTGAGCTTGCGAGCGTCTGTCCGGCCATTGAAATTGAGATCCCAGACGCGATCGACGCCCTGCACGTACATGGCGAGGCGCTCCAGGCCGTAGGTGATCTCGCCGGACACCGGGCGGCAATCAAAGCCGCCGACCTGCTGGAAATAGGTGAACTGCGTCACCTCCATGCCGTTGCACCAGACCTCCCAGCCGAGGCCCCAGGCACCGAGTGTCGGGCTTTCCCAGTCGTCCTCAACGAAGCGGATGTCGTTCTTGGCGGTGTCGATGCCGATGGCGTCGAGGCTTTGCAGATAGAGATCCAGGATATCCGGCGGTGACGGCTTCATGATCACCTGGAACTGGTAATAGTGCTGCATCCGGTTCGGGTTCTCGCCGTAGCGCCCATCCTTCGGCCGCCGGGACGGTTGCACATACGCGGCATTCCAGGTGCGGGGGCCGAGCGCGCGCAAGGTTGTCGCCGGGTGAAACGTGCCGGCGCCGACTTCCATATCGTAGGGTTGCAGCACCACACAGCCTTGCCGGCCCCAGAACTGCTGCAAGGTCAGGATCAGATCCTGGAACGACTCGCGGGGTCGCAAAGCCCCGAAATCGGAGGCGGCGGCGGGCTTGGTGACGGTCTTAGATGGCATGGGGCGATCCCGGTTGGCAGGCTCGCGCGCACTATACGTATTTGCGCCCGGCCGTCACCAACTATGGGGGATGCGGGCGCATGGCCTCCTTCCAACACGACAAAGCCCTCCGAGGCGAACCTCGAAGGGCTTGATCTTGTGCGTGAGAGCGACTGTCGCTTACTTCAGTGGCTCATGATGGGCCGGGGCGCCGCCGCCAAGCTTCATCTTGATGGCGAAGGACAGGATGTCGGCACTCTGATCCGATTCGCCAACGAGGCGGAGGTTCAACGGAGCGAGACCGACCGCAGCCGGCGTGCGATCAATGGCACCACCGTCAAAGAAGATGTGGGTGTAGGCGAAGTCCAGTGTGGTGGTCTCGCTGTACTTGTAGCTGGCGCCCATGCTCAGCCACCAACGGTCGCTGTCGGGAACCTGCAGGATGCGCTCGGTGGCGTTCTGGATCGGCGACAGTTCATAGGCGACGCCGGCGCGCAGTGTCAGGCGATCGGACCAGTCGTACTCGCCGCCAAGGGCGAACAACCAGCCGTCATGCCATTGGAAGTCCAGGTTGGCGAGGGTGGCGCCGGTCGCGTTGACGGTGACCGGGATGGTGCCGAACTTGCTCCAGTTGGTCCATTCCACGGTACCGAGCAACCGGGTGTTGGCATGCAGCGCATGGCGGAAGCTGAAGGTCACGATATCCGGCGTCGAGAGTGACGTGGAGATCGCGGTCTTCGGCGCGCCTGAGCCATTGACGAAGGATTCGCCGTCGCTGATCGAGTGCTCAACGGACGAGCGCCAGCCGAGGCCGAAGGTGGTGCCTTTGTGCACTTCCCACATGATGCCGGCGGTGACGCCGACGCCGATGTCGTCGCCCTTGAGGACGGCAGTGTTGAGATTGAGTGGCGAAGCGGCCTGCTTCAGGCGCAAGCTCATGTATTCCACCTGCAGGCCGACGCCGACCCAGAGGCCCGAGTGGAGCTGGTAGGCCAAGGTGGGATTGAAGTTGTAGGTCACCATCTTCGACGAACGATGGTGGAATTGGCCGGCCCAATTCGGGTTGTTGACCTCGGTGCCGAGGCCGAACGGCGCGTTGATGCCGAGGCCGATCACCATGTCTTTGGAGAGCCGGTAGGAATAGTAGTCGGCGGGAACAATGGCGTCGCGGCCGATATCGACGGAGGTGCCGACACCGCCCAGTGCGGCGCTGGTGCCCGGCAGGACCGTGATCTCGCTGTCGGCGATGATGTAGGCGTAGTTGCTCGAGTTGAGCAGGCCCCAGCCCTGGCCGCCCAAGGCCGCCGAGTTCCAGAACATCGACGACAAGGCGCCACCAGCGGCACTGCCCGCGAAGGACATGCCCTGGAATTCAGTCGATTGCTCGCGAACGGCGAAACCGCCGGCCAATGCCGGGGTCATCAGGGCCGTGGTTGCCAACAGGACGCCCGCGGCGCCGCCGATTGTTCGTAGCTTCTTCAGATGGATGCGCATGCCGTCCCCCGCGTTTGATAGCGTCTGCCGGCCGTGGCACGCGGACACGAAGGTTGAGACCGGAGTGCTCAATATGTGAGCGGTAACAGATTCGCTGCACAGGAAAACCAAGGGATTTCCACAGATTGGCCAGCAAGTGGCGGATTGGCGACGGGGTGGGGCGCCGCTGCAACAGTGGACGACCGTTGGGGAGCGGCGGGCGGGGGGGCTGCCTCCAGCCGCACCAGCTGCAACTAGGGCCTCGGGGGCAGACCCAAGGATCCGACCCCAGCAAACGCCCAGCCGTAAACGCAAATGGGCCCCACAAGGGGCCCATCGCATGTCGTTCGATTGGGTCGCGCGCCTTACTTCAAGGGCTCGTGGTGATGGGGCACGTCGCCAAGCTTGATCTTCAAGCTGCCGGAGATGATGTCGACTTGGCTGTCGACGTGACCGACGAAGCGAAGTCCGCCCTCAGTTCGATCGATCTTGTCGTCGCCGACGCCGAAGATGTGCGTGTAGGCGAAGTCCATCGCGATTTTGTCATTCCACTTGTAGGTGGCGCCAAGGCTGAGCCACAAACGGTCCATATCGGGCACGCGAAGCGAGCGTTCGTCCGCCTCTTGAACGGGAGAAATTTCGTAGGCGACGCCACCGCGGAGTGTCAGCTTGTCGCTGTAACGATGCTCGGCCCCGAGCGACATGAACCAGCTATCGTGCCAGCCAAGTGCCAATGAACGAACCAACTGCCCGTTGCCACCTGGGCAAAAAACAGCATTTGGCGCCGTGTTGGCACAGGTAATGTCCAGCTTCTGAGCCCGCTCCCAGTGTGTCCACTCAACAGTGCCGAGCACTGTCCAAGTTGGCGTCAGGGCCTGGCGGAGGCTTAGGGTCACGATCTCAGGAAGCGTGGTGCCGGCCTTGATGCCAACACCACTAGCGGCCGGCCCGATCGGGGATCCTGGAATGGAACCCGTCCCTTCTAAGGTGTGATCGATGGAGGAGCGGTAACCCAGACCGATGTGGGTGCCAGGATTCGGGTTCCAGTTGATACCAGCGGTGAAGCCGAACGCCGTGTCATCACCCTTCACGACAAAGTTGAGCGAGGTCGGTGCTATGCCAGATGCACTCTTCAGGCGCCCCTCGATGTGCTCGATCTGGAGCCCCACGCCGATAGCCAGGGTTGGCGTCACGCGATAGGCCAGGGTCGGGGTGAAGTTGTAGGTCTTGATCTCTGAGGTGCGGGCAAACGTCTGTCCCGCCCAATTGCGATTCGATGGCTCCGTCACGAGGCCAAAGGGCGAGTTCACGCTCATCGCGAACACAAGCTTATCAGTGAGGCGATAGCTCAGATACGATGACGGGACGATCGCGTCCTTGGCGATATCACCGCTGTCGCGGTTCAAGCCTAAGTTGACAGCGCCAGCAAAGGTGTCGCCGACGATTTCCACCCGACCGATGATGGCCGCGTAATGCGCTTCCGAATAAATCCCGGCCGGCGCGTAAGCGGCAACGGCCGGGTTCCAGAACATGCCGGAGAGGCCGCCGCCGCCGGCGCCGTTACCGGCGAAGGACATACCTTGGAACTCAGTCGACTGCTCGCGAACCGCGAAACCACCGGCATCCGCCGCCACCGTCGAAACCAGCAGTGCCCCCGTGGCGCACGAGGCGAGGAGCAGGCTCCTCACTGAACTCAACTGACGCATCGTCCCCTCCGTCCCTACTCAAGCGGCGCGAATACTGAGCGCCACGCAACCGACATGTTTCTGCCTTGTTTGACCCTAGTGACCGGCGAATACACACTGCAATGATTGAATCTTGTGCATTTGGTGCGGGCAAACGAATCGGTCACAATTGATGCAATCAAGCCACACGCAAACCGTAGACGTTTGCAGCTTGTGATGTGCATCGGGCGTGGCAGGGGCTTTGACACTGCGGGTCTGGTTGCCCATACGTCAGTTCACTCTTGCCGGAGAATCGCAGTGTCCACCGACGTTTACAAGCCGCCCGCGATTGCAAGTGGCCCGCTGGCGCTGGCGGCGATGGCTGCGCGTGGCTGGCCCGCGGATGTCACGCCGACGCCGGAATGGGAAGCGGCGGTCGACTTCGTCAAGACGGGCGCGGGGCACCTGTTCGTCACCGGGCGGGCCGGCACAGGCAAATCCACCTTGCTCAAGGCGCTGTGCCGGCTGGTCATGGACGAGATGGTGGTGCTGGCGCCGACGGGCCTCGCCGCGGTCAATGTGGGCGGGCAGACCATCCATTCGTTCTTCGGGTTCCCGCCGCGGCTGATCCAGCGCGACGACATCAAGCGCAGCCGCAACGGCGGGCTGATGCGCAAGCTCAAGCTGGTGATCATCGACGAAGTGTCGATGGTGCGCTCGGACGTGATGTGGGCCATCGACCAGTCGCTGCGCATCAACCGGGGACGGCCGCGGGAGCCGTTCGGCGGCGTGCGTCTCGTGATGTTCGGGGATCTGCATCAGTTGCCGCCGGTGGTGCAGGAGGCCGAGGTCGGCACGCATTTGGAAGACGAGCACGGTGGGCCGTTCTTCTTCTCGGTATCATCTCTGCGAGAAGGGATCGGCACGCACCGGATCGAGCTGTCCCATGTGTTCCGGCAGAAGGACCGGGCGCTGCTGGAAGTCTTGAACCGGGTGCGCGACGGCGAGGCCGACGAGGCCGATCTCTCGGTGCTGAATGAGCGCGTGTCGCCGATCCGCACACTTTCGGAGGGCGACCCCTACGTCATCCTGACGCCGACGAATGCGGCGGCGCAGCGCATCAACACGGCGTTCCTGGCGGCGCTGCCTGGAGACGCCAAGACCTATCCGGCGGCGGTGACCGGCGAGTTCGGACAGGGCGCGCAGCCGACAGATGCGGCGCTGATCCTGAAGCCCGGCGCCAAAGTGATCATGCTGCGCAATGACGCCGACCGGCGTTGGGTGAACGGTACCGTGGCGCGCGTGACGCGACTGGAGGAG
Source organism: Hyphomicrobiaceae bacterium (assembly GCA_046154645.1). Classification (GTDB taxonomy): domain Bacteria; phylum Pseudomonadota; class Alphaproteobacteria; order Rhizobiales; family Hyphomicrobiaceae. The sequence goes on along the minus strand of JBJXDZ010000143.1, from coordinate 34,523 downwards.
TCCAGCGTGTTTGTCACCATCGAAGGGCGCGAGTATGAGATCGAACCGGTGTCCTGGGAAACCCGGCGCTATGCCTACGACCAGACGGCGCAGAAGATCGTGGAGACGGTGGCGGGCACCTTCAAGCAGCTACCGCTGCGGCTGGCCTGGGCCTTGACCATTCACAAGAGCCAAGGCTTGACGCTTGACCGCGTCTATATCGATCTTGGCCGGGGGACGTTTGCGCATGGGCAAGCCTATGTGGCGCTGTCAAGATGCCGCACCATGGAAGGACTGTCTTTGGCTCGCGCGCTAAAGCCTTCCGACGTCATGTTCGACCGCTCGGCCATGGGTTACCGCGAAATTTTTCCGTCTTTGCTGTGATTGACGGAAAAAGAGGCACGCGCTCATTCGACCAAAGTAGAATTATGTTGCGTTGCACAAATATCTTGCGCCGCAGTGCGGACTGATTTATGTTGCACTGCATCAGAGGCGCTCTCGGGCCGGTTAACCCCAGGTCGCCAAGCCGACCAATCCAGGGAGTTGAGACCGTGAACGACCAATTCAAGCGCCAGGCCGAGCAGTTCATGAATGCCGCCAAGGACGCAAAGATCCCAGAAAACGTGCAGGCCTTCGCCATCGACAGCGTCAGCAAGTCGCGCGAAGCCTTCGAGAAGCTGAACACCGTCGCCAAGGACCAGGTGAAGGTCGCAGAAGAGCTGATGATTGCCAGCCAGGCTGGCGCCAAAACCATCAGCGGCAAACTGATCGAGAACACCGCCCGCAACACGCACGCCGTGTTCGACGCCGCCGAGGCGATGGCCCGCGCCCGCTCGGTGCCGGAGGCGATGCAGCTGCAGGCCCAGTTCATGCAGCAGCAGTTTGCGCTCGCCGGCGCACAGACGAAGGAGCTGTTCGAGCTTTCGACCCGCATCGCGCAGCAGACCTTCGAGACCATGAATGCAACGGCTGCCAAGTCGTTCGAGCAGATGAAGAAGTCGGGCTGAAACCCGGCACACGTGACCAAAGCCTGTTCGCAGGCTGTTGGATCCCTTATGGAGCCCGGCCCCACCTTGGTGGAGCCGGGCTTTTGTCGTTGGCCCGGGCGGCAGTTTGGGCCAATACCGATGCCTGTTAGACCAAGGGCACGGATTGTTCGCACCGGCAGGCGGTGTATAGTTGTCCGGACAAACGCCTGCAGGATCGTCGACCGGCTTTACGCCGTCGCTTCACGGGGCCTGCGCGCCGACGAGGGAGCCATCCATGACCACCAAAGCCAAAGCTGACGCGAAGCCATCGACCGCCACAGCGCCGCCGCCCATGGCCGCACCTATCGCGGCCAAGGACGAAGCCATCACGCACCAGCTGGCGCGGTTTGCCTCACGCACACGGGCCGAGGACATTCCGCAATCGGTGCGCACACGGGCGCTACATCACATGCTGGATGCGGCCGGCATCGCGATTGCCGCCTCGCGCTACGATCATGCGCATCGCGTGCTGACCGCCATGCGCGGACTTGGTGGCTCGGGCGATGTGCCCGTGTTCGGTTTTCCGGCGCGGCTGTCGCCCCGCGATGCGGCGACCGTGAACGGTTACCTTTGCCACGGCCTGGATTTCGACGACACGCATGTGGCCGGCATCATCCATCCAACGTCCAGCATTCTGCCGGCCGTGCTGTCGACGGCGGCGCATGTGGGGGCCTCGGGCAAAGCGATGGTGACGGCGTTCGTCATCGGCGTCGAGGCAGCGGCGCGCATTGCGTCGGTGGCCAAGAGCGGTTTCCACCAGGTGGGCTTCCATCCGACCGGCATGATCGGCGTGTTTGGTTGCGCGTTGGCCGCGGGCCGCTTGATGGGATTGAATGAGAAGGAACTGGCCATGGCGCAAGGCATTGCGCTCTCCATGGCGGCGGGCAGCCTCGAGTTCGTCGAGGATGGGGCGTGGAACAAGCGGCTGCATCCAGGCTGGGCGGCGCAGGCCGGCATGACGGCGGCAGCGCTGGCGCGGGAAGGGTTCATCGGCGCGACCAAGCCTTACGACGGGCGCTTCGGGTTGTTCAACTCGTATCTCGGCACGCACAAGGAGCAAGCCGACTATTCATTGGCCACAGCGGGCCTCGGGCAAACCTGGGAGCTGACGCAGACCGCGATCAAGCCCTATCCCGCCTGCCATTTCACGCATGGCTGCATCGATGCGGCGCTGGCCTTGCGCAAGCAGGGCGCAACGTCCGAGACCATCAAGTCAATCGAGGTGCGAGTGCCGGCCGGCGTGTTCAAGACCATCTGCGAGCCGGAAGCCAACAAGCTCAAACCCGCCAACAGCTATGACGCGCAATTCTCCGTGCAGTGGCTGACGGCGGCGGCGTTCGTGCGCGGCAAGCTCGGCCTCGCGGAGCTGGAACCGTCGGAGATCGTCGATCCCGAGATCGTAGCACTGACGCAGAAGGTGACGTTCGCCGAGTACAAGGACAGCCCATTCCCGAAAGCCTATTCCGGCGCGGTCGATGTGGCGCTGCACGATGGCCGCAAGCTGACGCACAAGGAGCACATCAATCGCGGCGCCGCCGACCGGCCGCTGAGCAATGCTGAGATCGTCGAAAAGTTCCGCGACAACGTGGCGACGGCGTTCGATACCGACACGGCGGCGCGCATGGAAGGCGCCATGCTGGCGCTGGAGAGCGCGCCACTGGCCGCACAAGCGCTGTCCGTCTTCTCTCCCGGCTCAGCGCACTAAGACCTTCGAATTACGGACTTTTGGCAGTGCAACGTACAGACTACACGGCATGAGCGACACAGCACTCCGGCCAACGGACGGTGACGGCGGGCAACCGCTGTACATCCAGCTGGCACAGACCCTTGGCGAGCGTATCGCCAAGGGCGACTACGATATCGGCGCGCTGCTGCCGACGGAGGCGGAGCTTGGCGCGAGCTTCGGCGTGTCGCGCTATACGGTGCGGCAGGCGATCCAGCATCTGCGCCAGCAGGGATTGGTCTCGGCGCGCAAAGGGGTCGGCACGCGTGTCGAGGCGCGGCGTGCGGAGCCGAGCTATACGCAATCGCTGCATTCGCTGTCTGAACTGCTGCAGTTCGCGCACGAAACGCGGCTCGAACTGCTGGTGCACGAAGAGGTGGTGGCGCGCGGCGCCATTGCCGAGCGACTGGGTTGCCGGCCGGGCAAGACCTGGATCAGGACCGTCGGCATCCGCCGTGGCGGTGCACTCGATCCGCCGATCTGCCACAGCGAGATCTATATCGATGGCGCCTACAAGACGCTGGCGCGCGACGCCATCGCACTCAAGACGGCCATGTGGTCGCTGATCGAGCGCAACTACGGCGAAACCGTCATCGAGGTGGAGCAGGCGATCGAGGCGGTGCTGTTGTCCTCCGAGCAGGCGGCGCAGCTGCACTGTGCGAACGGGGCGCCGGCGCTCAAGATCACGCGGCGGTACTTCGTCACCGGGCGGCGGCTGGTGGAACTCTCGGTCAACATTCACCCCGCGGACCGGTTCTCCTATGCCATGACGATCAAGCGCGACGCCGCGCAAGTGTGACGCCACGTTTCGGCAAGGGGTCAGGCTCTGACCCCTTCGCGTGTCACAGCGCATAGGCCAGCCGCATGCCCTGGTCGACGGCACGCATGGCGTCGAGCTCCGCGGCCTTTGCGGCACCACCGATGATATGAGGCTTGATGCCGGTGGCGGCGAGCGCGTCGTGCAGGCCGCGCTCCTCGTCCTGACCGGCGCAAACGACGACCGTGTCGACGGGGATAATCCTGTCTTCGGCGCCGACGGTGACATGCAGTCCGGCATCGTCGATGCGGCGGTAGGTGACGCCGGTCAGTTGCGCAACGCGGCGCTTGGCCAGTGCGAGACGCAAGATCCAGCCGGTGGAGACGCCGAGACCGCGCCCCATGCGACCTTGCTTCCTTTGCAGCATGACGATTTCGCGGCCGGGATCGGGATCACTGGCTTTGGCGAGGCCGCCCTTGGAGGCATTGGCAGCGTCGACCCCCCATTCGGCGAGGAAGTGCTTCGGGTCCATGACCACGTCGGCGGGCGGCGACGACAGGAATTCGGCGACGTCATAACCAATGCCGCCGGCACCGATGATAGCAACGCGGCGTCCGGCATTGGCCTTGCCGGAGAGGATCTCGACGTAGGACACGCATTTCTCGTGCGTGATGCCGGGAATGTCGGGCGCGCGCGGCGTCACGCCGGTGGCTATCACAACCTCGTCGAAAGCTTTCAGCGTTGCGACATCGGGGCGGGTGGAGAGCTTCAGCGTGACGCCGTGCTTGTCGATCTGCCGGCGCCAGTAGCGCAGCGTCTCGTCGAACTCCTCCTTGCCGGGGACGTTGCGCGCCAGATTGAGCTGGCCGCCGACACGGGGCGCGGCCTCGAACAGCGTCACCTGATGGCCGCGCGCTGCGGCCGTCGACGCGAAGGAGAGTCCCGCAGGCCCAGCGCCGACGACGGCAATGCGCTTCTTTTTGTCCGGCAACGGCTGATCGAACTCCAGCTCACGGCCGGCCTTGGGATTGACGAGACAGGAGGCGGTGCGGCCCGAGAAAATGTAATCGAGGCAGGCCTGGTTGCAGGCAATGCAGACGTTCAGCTCGTCGCGGGCGCCGGCGCGAGACTTGGCGATGAAGTCGGAATCGGCGAGCCAGGGCCGGGCCATGGACACGAGATCGGCTTCGCCCGAGGCCAGGATGCGTTCGGCGACTTCCGGCGTCGAGATACGGTTGGAGGCGATGACGGGGATCGACACCGCATCCTTCAAGCGTTTGGCGGCAAAGGTCCAAACGCCACGCGGGACTTTCTGGGCGATGGTTGGCACGCGCGCCTCGTGCCAGCCGACGCCCTGATTGAGCAGCGTCGCACCAGCCGCCTCGACAGCTTTGGCCTGCGCAACGACCTCGTCAGCGGTGAGGCCGCCTTCGACGAGATCGATCGAGGAAATGCGATAGATGATGATGAAATCGCGGCCGACCTTGGCGCGCACGCGGCGCATGATCTCAACGGGAAAGCGCAAGCGGTTCTCGAGGCTACCGCCCCAGGCGTCGGTGCGATCGTTGGTGCGCAATGCCGTGAATTCGTTGATGAGGTAGCCTTCGCTGCCCATGATCTCGACGCCGTCGTAGCCGCCATCGCGGGCGAGCGCGGCGCAGGTGGCGTAGTCCTCGATGGTGCGCTCGATGTCGGCCTCGGACATGCGGCGCGGCGCCTTGGGATTGATCGGCGACGCAATAATCGAGGGTGCGACCGAGCTGCCGTGCGTGGCATAACGGCCGGCGTGGAGAATCTGCAGCGCGATGCGGCCGCCGGCATCGTGTACGGCCTGGGTGACGGGGCGGTGCTCGGCAAGTTGATCGGCTTTGTCGAGAACGGGGCCACCCGGCTCGAGGAGGCCATCGTCATTGGGTGAGAAGCCGCCGGTGACGATCAGGGCTGCGCCACCCCGGGCACGGTCGGCATAAAAGCGGGCAATGCGCGCCTCGGCCCGGTCGAGCGTTTCGAGGCGGGTGTGCATCGATCCCATGATGGCGCGGCTCGAAAGCGTGACGAAGCCGAGGTCGAGCGGGCGGAGCAGATTGGGATAAACGGTCATGGGATCCTTCGCGATGATGGGCACTCTTGGACTTGGGTGCCGTGAATTTCAGTGCACCATGGCCGCGGCACGCCGGGCTTGGCAAGCAGCGCTCTTGCCGCCGGGACTGTCAGCCTCTACTGCTCCGTGACCCATGGCAGCGCGGACGGCGCGCTCCACGACCCTCAGCCAGAGCCACGCCCTGATGCGCATCGAATACCATCGCACGCTGATTGCCGACCGCGTGCGCATCCAGGCCTATCACGATGCGCTGGCGCGGGTGATCCGCAAGGGCGAGACCGTCGTCGCCGATATCGGGACGGGCACCGGCATCCTGGCGTTCCTGGCCGCCAAGCTTGGCGCCAAAAAGGTCTATGCTTACGAAATGGCCGAGATCGGGGCGGTGGCTGAAAGGCTGAAAGCCCTCAACCGCATGCGCACTGTCGAGCTCATTCCAGGCCGCTCGACCGACATCATCGAGCCGCCACGCGCCGATGTGGTGGTGACCGAGACGCTCGGCAACTTCGCGCTGGAGGAGTTCCTGGTCGAGACCATGAACGATGCGCGGGCGCGCCACCTGAAACCCGGCGGCGTGCTCATTCCGACCCATGTGCAGCAGTTTGCGGCGCCGATGATATCGCCACGGCTCTATGATGAGCTGACCGTGTGGGAACGGGTTGGGTTCGGCCTCGATTTATCGCCGGCACGGGACATGAGTCTCAACAACGTTTACATCCGCACCTTGAGGCCGGCAGAGCTGCTGGACAATGGAAGATCGGCGCAGGTGTGGGACGACGTCGACTTCACGAAGCCGAACCGGATGTTGCGGAAGGGCACGGCCAGCTGGACGGTAACGAAGCCGGTGACCATCCATGGGCTGGCGGTGTGGTGGAGCGCGGCGCTGGCGCCGGATGTCATACTGACGACCAGCCCGATGGCTGCCGCGACGCACTGGGAGCAGCTGTTCTTTCCGGCGCTGGAGCCCTTGGAACTGGCGGCCGGAGAAACGCTACTGGCCGACATCCACGCCAAGTCCACTGAGGCTGGCGGCACGGACATCGCCTGGGCTTTGGCGGTACGCTCGTCCAAGGGCCGCGAGCGCGGGCGGCAAGCGCTGAGCCTGACCAAGGGTTTCCTGCCCTGAGCCGACGTGCCGCAGGCGACGGTTGACGCGCATCAATGTTCGTTGTCGGCGGACGCCGAATGCTTGGCTCGATCGACCTCGAGCCTGCGGAGGTGTCATGACGCCCGAAACCGACAGTCAAGCTGGGACCAGCAAACTGCGCCAGATCGCAACACGGCTGGCCGAATGGTGGGCGCGGCCGCCCGGTCAATCGGAGCTGGACGGGGTCAGCGCCGAAGAGGTGGCGCGCATGGCCGCCGATCTCGGCTTGTCCGCAAGTGATCTCGAGCGACTGGCTGCGAGAGACAATGCTGCCAGCCTCTTGCTGTATCGGCGGCTGGCTCAACTGGGCCTGTCCCGCGAGGACATCGAGGAGGCCGGTTTTCGCCGCGATCTGGAGCGGACGTGCGGCCTGTGCGCGGAGCATGGCGACTGTCTGCACGATCTTGAGATGCGAGCCGACAGCGACGAATGGCGGGCCTATTGTCCCAACCGGCACTCACTGGAACTGTTGGAAGCAGCCAAGAAACAGAAGGGCGGCAGTGGCAGCCAGACCTGATGCGCGCAAGGTGGCTTAATCCTGCTTGCGGTGGCGGCGAGTCCAGTAGCCGAGCCAGCTCCAGCCGCCGCCAAGAAGTGCCGAGGCGATGAACACGCCAGCAACGAGGCGCGGCTGCGACTTGAAGAAGCCGAAGCGCATCAAGAGCCACACGTAGATGGTACCGACAATTGCGGCAATGAACGCCGCGATGACCAGCTTCTGCACCTGATCGGCGCGGCGACCGAGCCAGTAGCCGGCCATGAGGGTGGCCGGGTTCATGACGGCCAGCAGCAGGATATCTTTCAGCTCGGGCGGCATCGTCACTCCTCTTGACCGCCCACGGTAACGGTTTCCGGCGCCCACAACAATGCGGAGCGCTATGCGGCCCTATATGCCACTGGCGAGCTTGACCTTCCAGCCTGCAGCCAGGGCGTCCTGCTCACTGCAGAACCAGCGGCCGCCACGCTGCGTGTTGACGCGAATGCGCTCATAGTCGGGTGACCAAGGCATGACGTAGCTGCGCGAATTGCCGTTGACCTGGCCTTTGATCGGGCAGCCATCGGGTGCACGGCGCTTGGCCTCCTCCCACATGCGGGCACGATAAGCGGACGGGCGCTCGGCTTCGCCCGACCACAGGCCTGCCTTGACGGTCCGCGCTTCGCCTTCGAGCTTGCCGTAACGCGACATGAGCCCGCTGACAGCGAAGACGTGACCGCCCTTGACCAGGGCCGCATTGATATCGACGTCCTTGTCAAAGCAGACGCCGGCAACCGTGCCGGTCACATCGGTACTCCGAATCTCACACCGCAAGGCGCGGCCATTGGCGAGCTTGCCCAATGCCACCATGGCGGCATCACCGCACCGCCACCGCTTGTTGCCCGCCTTGGAGCAGCGTTGTTCGCGGGAGGGGGCCTCGATCTCGGCCAGCCGGACTGTCGCGGTGCCGACGCGAAGTGTATCCGGGCTCAGAACCGTGGCGCGGCCCTCGACGGCGCGGGTGCTGGACGCTGAAAAGGGCAGGCTCGGTGTCATGCCGGCCAGCCGCTGGACGTTGAAGCCCGCCAGGCCTGCCATGGCGCTGACCAGCCCAAGCGCTGCCAGTCCCATGGCGGCCATGGCGACCGGGCGCGTGCGGGGTCCGAGGCGGCCAAGAAAAGCCGGAATGCCCAAACGAGTCCGCACGAGCAGGCGAGCCCCATCCACGACGGAGCGCACCAGCCGGCCTGAGCCCGCTGCCAGTCCGCGCAGGAGCCGGCCTAGCCAGCTGCTGGCAAAGGCTGCCGCAATGCGAGAGCCAGCGCCAAGCTTGCGGGCACCGGCACGCGCTGCGTCGCCTGCGACGGCGCCCGCTACCTTCACGCCATCAGCGGCTTGTCGCTTCAACATGTCAGCTTTCTCCCGCCGTGCCTCCCGGCGCAGCTTGATGGTGGTGCGCACGTACTTGTGCCACTCGAAGCCCTCTTTGCGTCGTCGCCAGAAGAACATGGCGCCCCCTTGCTCCACTGCGGCATGCCGGCCGCGACCGCGATCCAGCCCCCGGTCTCGGCCGATTCGGCCTATCGGTGAACCTTGGGGCGAAATCTTGGCGAAGCAGCGGCAACATCGGCGCAACAGCGAGCGCCCAGGCCGAAACTTGCTGCGGCTCCGATGCCACTGGAATTGCTCTTTCGTCTTCGCAACGCTTGCGTGCGTTTGAATTGGCTGCAAATATCTGGAGTGCCGTTCCAGACACGTCATGTCGATGGATGGCCACTGCAGGTGATTGAACGGTGATCTTATCAACAGGTTGTCGCCACGCCCGATCGAAATCTCGATCCAGCTCAAGGAGTTCATCCCCCATGTCGCGCATGCTCACGTCCGTTACGGCCTCGGCTGCGGCTCTGGCCTTTGCCATCGGCGGCTCCGTCCTCGGTGCCGGCGAAGCCCAGGCCCAGAAGGGCGCGCCGAGCGCTCCCAAAGTTGATTGCAGCAAGCCGGCGAACAAGAACAAAGCCGCATGCAAGAATAAGCATCGCGAATTGAGCGACGATGATCTGTTCTATGCCGGCTACTGGCTGGCCCGGAAAGGCGAGTACACGCTGGCGCTACACTACCTGAACCAGGCCCAGGACGCCAACGATCCGCGCATCCAGACCTATATCGGCTATGCCACGCGCAAGCTCGGCGACTGGAACCAGGCCATGATGCACTACACGCGGGCACTCGAAGCCAACCCGAACTACACGGTGGCGCGCGCCTATATGGGCGAAGCGTTCCTGCAGAAGGGCGACAAGGCGAAGGCCGTGGAGCAGCTCGGCGAGATCGCGGCGCGCTGCGGCGTCACCTGCGACGAGTACAAGGAACTGGCCGACGCGCTAGCCAAGAGCTGAGCGCCTTGCGGCGGTGGCGTCAGCCCCGTGGTTCGTGGAGGATTTCAAGCCCGGGCGCAGCGATGTGCCCGGGTTTTTGTGGATTTTGCAATCGAAAGTCGTGTGGCGGAGAGTTATGCGGCGACCAGCTTAGCTACCTCGGGGTTACGTTCGATGAGGCGCAGGTAAGTCAATTCAGTCTGGGTAGGCTCGGTTTGCTGCCGTTCCCAAGAAATCAGAGTGGCTAGCGGAATCCCGTAAGCCTCAGCAAACTCTTCTCGCGACAACTTGAGTTTATGGCGCACGATCTTGACGAGCGGTCGCCCCATTTTGGCCAAGCGCTCTTGTGGAATTGGCTGAGCATCAGGATCGTCCAATGCGGCAGCCAAGACCTCGGCATCCGTCTTTTCCTGCAACTGCCGACGCTGATCACTGGTCATATCGAAGGCATCACGGTCGATTTTCGAAGTAGGTGTTTTGCTCATGTCTCGTTGCCTTGCGGGCTGAGATGATGCGGATTCGCTGCTGTCGCTCGGTGTAGGTGATGCTCAACACGACTTCCTGTTCGTCCACCAAGACTGCGCACAGCCGATTGAATCGTTCCTCGTCAGGGTCTGGATCCAGTTCTTCCCACCAGTAAGGTTCAAGGAATGCCGAGCGCGCCAACCAAAACGTGACGCCATGTTCACGTACGTTGGTGGCGGCCTTGTTGTCGTCCCATTCGAATTCGTCGTCCCGCATCAAAGTCAGTCTACGTCGGCGCAGCGCACTTGGAAAGTAAGGTAGTCGCCGACAGCGCATCAAAGCGCAGAGTACAGCTGCTGCGGAAATCGGTTCGACTGACTGTCGATGAGCACTAACGCTCCCGCATCAAGTTAGCTTGTTGATTTGCCGGAGATAAATTGGCTCCACGGGTAGGATTCGAACCTACGACCAGCCGGTTAACAGCCGGCTGCTCTACCGCTGAGCTACCGTGGAACACTTCACCGCGCTGGCCGCAGCCAACGCTGTGTGGTGGTGTTTACGCGAAAAGAAACAACAAGTCCATAAGGCGCGACCTCTTGTGCTGCCCATTCCAGCAGGAGGCCTTCGCCACAGCGTTGCCGCACCTGTTTCCCGCCCGCTCTGATGCCAACTGACGAGGCAGATTGCACGATCTGCCTGCTTGACAGGCATCGTCCCGCAGCCACGAATACGGCGCAAGGCGTCTCATGACAAAAAAGGGAGTCCGGAACCACATGGATCGCAGAAACTTTCTGAAGACAACCGTCAGCGCAGGTGCCGTCACGGCCAGCGCCGGGCTTGCCGCGCCGGCCTATGCGCAGGGCGCCAAGGTGCTCAAGTTCGTGCCGCAGGCCAATCTCGCCAACTTCGACCCCATCTGGGGAACGCAGTATGTCGTGCGCAACGCCTCGCAGCTGGTGTGGGACACACTCTATGGTCTCAATGCCAAGCTCGAGCCGAAACGGCAGATGGTGGACAGCGAAGAGGTTTCCTCCGACGGCCTGACCTGGACCTTCAAACTGCGGTCCGGCCTCAAGTTCCACGACGGCGAAAAGGTGCTGGCCAAGGACGTCGTTGCCTCGATCACGCGCTGGACCAACCGCGACGCCATGGGCCAGATGCTCAAAGGCATCAACAAGGACCTGGTCGCCGTCGATGACAACACCATCAAATGGGTGCTGGCAAAGCCGTTCCCGAAGATGCTGTACGCGCTCGGCAAGGTTGGCACGCCCTGCTGTTTCATCATGCCGGAGCGGATCGCCAAGACCGACCCCTTCAAGCAGATCGAGGAGTACGTCGGCTCGGGGCCGATGAAGTTCGTGCGCGCCGACTACAAGCCGGGCGCACTCGCCGCATTCTCGAAGAATACGGACTATGTGCCTCGCAATGAGCCGAGCGAGTGGTGGGCGGGCGGCAAAGTCATGCACGTCGACCGCATCGAGTGGATCATCATGCCGGATCCGGCAACGGCGAGCGCGGCGCTGCAATCGGGCGAAATCGATTGGTGGGAGACGCCACTCACGGACTTGGTGCCGGTGCTGAAGCGCAACCGCAACATCAAGGTGGATATCGCCGATCCGCTCGGCAATATCGGCTCATTCCGGCTCAACCATCTGCATCCGCCATTCAATAATGTGAAAGTGCGGCAGGCCGTGCAGATGGCGCTGAACCAGGAAGACTACATGCGCGCCGTGGTCGGCAATGACCAGGCGCTGTGGAGCAAGCTCGGCAGCGTGTTCACACCGGGAACTCCCGTGTTCAGCGACGCCGGTGGCGAGGTGCTCACAGGACCGCGCAACATCGAAGGCGCCAAGAAGCTGCTGGCCGAATCCGGCTATAGCGGGCAGGCTGTCACCTGTCTCGTGGCGCAGGATCAGCCGCCGCTCAAGGCGATGGGCGAGATCACGGCCGCGCTGCTCAAGTCGATCGGCATGACGGTGGACTTCGTGGCCACCGATTGGGGTACTGTCGGCCAGCGCCGCGCCTCGAAGAACCCTCCGGGACAAGGCGGCTGGGGCATGTTCCACACGTGGCATGCGGGCGCTGACGCGGCCAATCCCGCCGGACACATTGCGGCTCGCGCCGGTGGCGAGAAGGGACCAGCCTGGTTCGGCTGGCCCGACGATCCGAAGGTCGAGACGGGCGTGGCGCAGTGGTTCGACGCCAAGACCGTGGACGAGGAAAAGACTGCGATGGCCGCGATCAACAAGGCCTCCATGGAAAGCGTCACCTGGATCCCGACCGGCTTCTACAAGAGCTTCCAAGCCTGGCGCAGCAACATCGAAGGTGTCGCCAACGGTCCGCTGCCATGGTTCTGGGGGGTGAAGAAGACCTAAGACGCCGAAAGACCCCGTGGCCTTGCCTCGCCGTAAAGCGGTGCGAGACCACGGGGCGATACCGTTGCAGACTGCTCGTGCTGCACGCAAGCTTGGCGGCCCATGCGAGACGATCAGTTCGAGTGGGATGATCGGAAGGCCGCTGCCAATTTGCGCAAGCACAAGATCAGTTCCGAAGTTGCACGCGAAGCCTTTGAACCTGCTTGGTTCGTTGATCTTTTGGACGACGATCCAGACGAACCCCGGTACCTGCGCATTGCGAATGTCCGAGGTGAACTTGTCGCCGTCGTCTATGCGGAACGGGGTCATCGCGTCCGGATAATTTCGGCGCGCAAGGCTACAGCTCGAGAACGAGATGCATATGCCGATCAAGGCTAAGAAGAAAAGCAAGGCTGACGGAGGCATGGATTGGGCCGCCTTCGTTGCCATGACCGATGACGAGGTGCTGCACCGGGCCAAGAGCGATCCCGATGCGCGGCCGATGAGCGAGGAGAAACTCGCCAAAATGAAACGAGCAACCCCGGTACGGCGCGTACGCTTTGGATTGCGGTTGTCGCAGTTGGAATTTGCGAAGGCCTTCCACATTCCGATTGATACGCTGCGCGCCTGGGAACGAGGGGACGTCGAACTCGATGCCGTCGCTCTCGCCTATTTGTCCGCCATTGCGCGTGCTCCCGATGCGATTCGTGAGGCCTTGAGGCGACCAGATGCTGCTTGACCTGAAAGTGGCGGAGTAGAACGCATGCTCGCCTATATCGTGCGACGGCTGCTCTCGACGCTGATCGTGATGGCGTTGGTGGCGCTGTTCGTCTTCAGCCTGCTCTACATTGCGCCGGGCGATCCGGCCGCCGTGATTGCCGGCGATCAGGCGAGCCCCGAGGACGTGATCAAGATTCGCACAGCACTGGGCCTCGACCGGCCGTTCCTGGTGCGCTTCACCGAATGGTCCTGGCAGATCGTGCGCCACCAGAACCTCGGCACCTCCATGTTCACCGGGCTGCCGGTGACAGAGCTCATTCGGCAGCGCATCGAGCCAACGCTATCGCTGGCCCTGCTGACGCTGATCCTGGCAATCTGCGTAGCCGTCCCCATGGGCGTGCTCGCCGCGTGGAAGGCAGGCGGCTGGCTCGACCGCATCGTCATGGCGCTGGCTGTCGCCGGCTTTTCGGTACCCGTGTTCGTCGTCGGCTATCTGCTGTCATACTTTTTCGCACTGAAGCTCGAATGGCTGCCGACGCAAGGCTATTCACCGCTGAAGGACGGCTTCTGGCCGTGGCTCGAAACGCTGATCCTGCCGTCGATCGCGCTCGGCTTCGTGTACATTGCGCTCATCGCCCGCATCACGCGGGCCACCATGCTGGAAGTGCTGAGCCAGGATTACGTGCGGACGGCCAAAGCCAAAGGCGTGGGACAGGGCAGCATCCTGTTCCTGCATGCGCTGAAAAACGCTGCCGTGCCGATCGTGACCGTCATCGGCATCGGCGTGGCGCTTCTGATCGGCGGGGCGGTGGTGACCGAAAGCGTGTTCGCGATCCCCGGACTTGGCCGGCTCACCATCGACGCCATCGTGCGGCGCGACTATCCAGTGATCCAAGGCATCGTGCTGATGTTCTCGTTCGTCTATGTGATCGTCAATTTGTGCGTTGACCTCCTCTACACCGCCCTCGATCCCAGGATTCAATACTGATGCAGGACAGCGCACCCATGGCTGCCGCGGGTGGAGCCGCGCCAACACTGCCGGATATCCTGCCGCCAGTGAAGGTCCGCACCGGTCTCAGCGGCTTCATCTACAGGTACCCTTCGATGGCCATCGGCGGCTTCATGCTGCTGCTATTGCTGTTCATCGCGGTATTTGCGCCGCTGCTGAGCTACGCCGATCCGAACGCAATCGCGCCGGCGAAACGCAATCGCGAGCCTTCGGCCGAGGCTTGGTTCGGCACCGACGCCTTCGGCAAGGACATCTATGCGCGCGTGTTGTACGGCGCCCGCATCTCGCTGATCGTCGGCTTCTCGGTGGCCATCATCTCGTCGATCATCGGACTGTGCATCGGCCTCGTGGCCGGTTTCATCCGCTGGTCCGACGGCATCATCATGCGGGTGATGGACGGTTTGATGTCGATCCCGTCGATCCTGCTGGCGGTGGCGCTGATGGCGCTGACGCGGGCCAGCGTCGAGAACGTCGTCATGGCGATCACGGTGGCGGAGATTCCGCGCGTGTCACGACTGGTGCGCGGCGTGGTGCTGTCACTGCGCGAGCAGCCTTATGTCGATGCGGCGATCGCGGCCGGCACCTCGACACCGATGATCGTGCTGCGGCACATCCTGCCCAACACGATTGCGCCGCTGACCGTGCAAGCAACCTATATCTGTGCCTCGGCGATGATTACGGAGGCGATCCTCTCCTTCATCGGCGCCGGCGTGCCGCCGACCATTGCGCCGTCGTGGGGGAACATCATGGCGGACGGACGCGCGCTGTGGGAGGTGAAACCCTACATCATCTTCTTCCCGGCCGTATTCCTGTCGCTGACCGTGCTCGCCGTCAATCTGCTTGGCGACGGGCTGCGCGACGCCGTCGACCCGCGCATGGCGAAGAGGCTCTGATCCCATGGCGCTGCTCGAAGTCGAGAACTTGCAGACCCACTTCCGCACCCCCGACGGCGTCAATCGCGCGGTGGATGGCGTCTCGTTCAGCGTCAATACGGGAGAGACATTGGCCATCGTCGGGGAGTCGGGCTGCGGGAAGTCGGTCACTGCCATGTCGATCCTGCGGCTCATTCCGGAACCACCGGGGAAAATCGCGGGCAGCATCCGATTCAATGGCCAGGATCTGCTGGCGCTCCCCGAAAATGACATGCGGCAGATCCGCGGCAACGACATCTCGATGGTGTTTCAGGAACCAATGACGTCGCTCAATCCCGTGCTCACGATCGGGCGGCAGATCACCGAGACGATCATGCTGCACGAGGGGCTGTCGCGCAGTGACGGGACCAAGCGCACACTCGAGATGCTGCGGCTGGTGAATATTCCGGAACCCGAGCGGCGGCTAACGCAGTATCCGCACGAACTTTCCGGCGGCATGCGGCAGCGCGTGATGATCGCCATGGCGCTGGCCTGCAATCCGAAACTGCTGATCGCAGATGAGCCGACGACCGCGCTCGATGTGACGGTGCAAGCGCAGATCCTGGATCTGATGCGGCAGCTCAAATCACGTACGGGGGCAGCCATCATCCTCATCACGCATGATCTGGGCGTGGTGGCCGAAATGGCCGAGCGGGTGGTGGTGATGTACGCGGGGCGCAAGGTGGAAGAGGCGACCGTGCGGGATCTGTTCGCCGCCCCACGGCATCCTTACACGCGGGCGCTGCTGTCCTCGATCCCACGTCTCAATCCGGCAGGACACGCCAAGGGAGAGCGGCCACGGCTGGCCGAGATTCCTGGCGTGGTGCCCTCGCTCAAGAACAAGATCGCGGCATGCCTGTTCGCGCCGCGCTGCACGATTGCGAGCGAGCACTGCAAGACGGCAGTCCCGGCTTTCGAGGTCAAAGCGGCCGGACACTTTGCGGCCTGCTGGCATGCCCCGCGTACCGAAGGAGTGCTCGCATGAGTTCGCCAGCGCCGGTGCCGCCCGTCCTCGAAGTGCGCGATCTCAAGAAGCATTTCCCGGTGCGCAAAGGCATTCTGGCCCGCGAAGTGGCGCGCGTGCACGCCGTGGACGGGATCAATTTTTCCATCGGCCAAGCCGAGACGCTGGGGCTCGTCGGCGAGTCGGGCTGTGGCAAGTCGACGGCAGGCAAGCTGATCCTGCGCCTGATCGAGCCGACCAGCGGCGAGATCCGTATCAACGGGCAGCGCATCGACAGCCTCAGCCGGTCCGCGATGAAGCCGTATCGGCGGCAGATGCAGGTGGTGTTCCAGGATCCCTATTCCTCGCTCAATCCGCGCATGAAAGCCCTCGACGTGGTAGCGGAACCGCTGCGCAACTTCGAGCGGCTCGGTGATGGCGAGATCGAGGCGCGGGTGGCAGACCTGTTCGACGCCGTGGGGCTGCGCCGCGATCAGCTGACGCGGTTTCCGCATGAGTTCTCGGGCGGGCAGCGGCAGCGGCTGGTCATTGCCCGCGCGCTGGCCCTGAAACCGAAGCTGATCGTGTGCGACGAGCCGGTGTCGGCGCTGGACGTGTCGGTGCAGGCGCAGGTGATCAACCTGCTGCTCGACTTGCAGAAGGATTTCGGGCTCTCGTATTTGTTCATCGCGCACGATCTCGCGGTGGTGGAGCACATCTCGCATCGCGTCGCGGTGATGTATCTCGGGCGGATCGTGGAGATTGCCGACAAGGAGCAGCTCTACGCCTCGCCGCAGCATCCCTATACAGAGGCGCTGCTGTCGGCGGCGCCGGTGCCCGACCCGACGGTCGTACCACAGCGGATCATCCTGCAAGGCGACGTGCCGAGCCCGATGCGGCCGCCTTCGGGTTGTCATTTCCACACGCGCTGCCCGGTGGCAGAAGCGCGCTGCAAGACTGAACGACCGCTGATGCGGCAGGTGGCGCCGGGACATCTGGCTGCGTGCCATTTACGGCAGGGGCCGCTGGTGGAAGCCGCAGGCGCGCGTGCCATGCCTGCAGCCGGCGCCGCGGCGGCGACAGCTGCCGGTCCGCTGACCTGAGACAAGGACGTGCAACCGTGGATTTTCCGACGCCATTGCTGCCGGGCCGCCTGATCCAGCGCTACAAGCGCTTCCTCGCCGACGTGAAGCTCGACAGCGGCGAGACCGTGACGGCGACGTGCCCGAACACCGGCTCCATGATGGGCCTCGTGGCGCCGGGCAGCCGGGTGTGGCTCTCAACCTCGGACAGTCCGACGCGGAAATACAAGCACACGTGGGAGATGGTGGAAGCGGATCTCGGCAAGGGGCCGGGCCTCGTCGGCATCAATACCAATCACCCCAACAAGCTGGTCACTGAAGCGATCGAAGCGGGCCGTATCGCACCGCTCAAGGGTTACGCCTCACTGCGCCGCGAAGTGAAGTACGGGAAGAACAGCCGCATCGATATCCTGCTCGAGGATGCGGCGAAGCCTGCCTGCTACGTCGAAATCAAGAACGTGCACATGATGCGGCGGCACGGACTGGCTGAATTTCCGGACTCGGTGACCGAGCGCGGCGTCAAGCATCTGGCCGAGATGTCCGACATGGTGCGCGAGGGCAAGCGTGCGGTGATGGTATATCTGATCCAGCGCCATGATGCGACGCGGCTGACATTCGCCCGTGATGTGGATGCCAACTATGGCGCCGCATTCGACGCGGCGATCAAGGCCGGCGTCGAGGCGATTGCGGTGCGCTGCAAATTGACGACCGAAGCGATCGAGGTCGAGAAGCTAGTGCCCATAAAATAGGGGCGGATCAGCGTTGCGGCTGGACCGGCAGCAACTGGCTGGCGGTGATCCGGCCGGCCTTGATGCGCTCGTCGATGGCGTCGGCCATCAAATCGGCGAGGCAACCGTATGAGAGATCATTGAGGTGGAAATTGTCGGGAGCGAGCAACTCTTCGGAGGTGTGCTGGCCGCTCTTGACAAGGTGCTTCATGATCGCGAAACGACGGAATACCGGCACGCGCTCCGCCTCGGCAACCTCGCGCATGACGGTGAGATAATCCACGTAACCAGCGACGCGCTCGGCGCGCGGGTAGAACTGGTGATTGACGAGGATGACGTCGATCCCCGCCGCCTTCATATCGCGGACGCCGCGCTGCAATGTTTCACGGAACGCTTCCAAGCCAACGTCCTGAATGGCATCATTGACGCCGGTCTGCCAGATGACGAGCGCGGGCTTCAGCGCGATGATGTGCGTGTGCAGCCGCTCCACCATATCGCGCGCGAGCAAGCCGCCGGTACCGAAGTTGGCGACCTGAAAATCGCGGCCCGGAAAGCGACGATCAAGCTCGGCGTCGAGGCGAGCCGGATAGGACGCCTGAGGGCTCGAGGCGCCACTGCCGGCCGTGGATGATGAGCCGAGCGCGATGATGTGGACAATGCGGTCCCTCACCACGGCCTGCGCCAGACGGTTCAGTGAATGGTCAAAGCGCGCCAGCTCGCGCGGCACATTGCAGCCCCTCGCGCCGACCGACACCGGCTGCGCTTCCGTCTTTGGCGGTTCGGACTTGGCCAGTGGCGTGGCTGGCGCCTGCTGCGCGAAGGCCACCTGCGCAGGGCCCGCTAGCCCGGCCCAGAAGCCGATCATCAGCAGTGCCGGAATGATGAAGCGAACGCGCGTCACCGTGGTGCACCGGTCCGAACCACGTCGACGGGTTCGGTCGATTGGGGAATCGCTACAGGCGCGGATTGCTGGCGAGAAGCCTTCCGGTGCGACAGCAATAGCGCGGCACATATCATCACCCCCACCCCGATGCCATTGACGAGTAGCTGGTATTGCCAGGTCCGGCCCGCTTCAAGCATGACGATGAATCCGAGGAAAGAAAGTACCGTACCCAAACAGAAGATGTCCAGACCGTTTCGGCCACAGTGGATAACCCAACCTGAAACCCGCGTGCCGAGCCAAGAGCTGCCACGCGGCACCAGGGCCGCAATGAGATAGGCGACAGCCAGGATGTGGGCCAAACGCCAGGCCGAGAGGCTGGACTTGCTCATGGTGCCCAACCACTCAAGTGGGATCAGGCGGGGCGGATGCCAGCCCGGAATTGCCAACCACGGTGCGGCCACCAGAAAACTGAACAGCAGATAAGCTGTGGCTGCCCCAATGAGCCAGGGCGAGCGGTACAGGCTGGCGCCTTGGCGATACTTGAGGGCGGCGAAGGCGCCGATCGTGAACAGCAGCTGCCAAGCGAACGGATTGAAGTACCAGCCATAAATTTCCGGCCAGCTTGGCAGGTTGAGACCAACGGTGCTGGCGGCAAGCCACACCAGGACCGACAAACTCAACGCCAGCTTTGGAGCGCGGTTGAGCAGCCACCACAGGCCCGGGAAAGCCGCCAACAGCACAATGTAGAGCGGCAGGATGTTGATGTAGCCCAGCTGATAATAGAGCAGCAGGCTGCGCCAGATCGCACCCAAGGGATCGAAAGAGAACGGCGTCAAGTTGACATGCTCGAAGTAGAGCGGGTTCTCGAAGTAGCGGGCGGCAACGGCCAGGATGCCGGCGCAGACAGCCGTCAGCAGGATCTGGGCCGCGTACAATTCACGCAGGCGACGGCCGATCTGGCGCATACCGACCAGCATGCCGTGGCGCTCGAAGTGGCCGGAATAGGCCAGCATAGCCGCAAAACCAGCAATGAGAACAAAGGCTTCAGCGGCGTCGGAGAGGCCGAACGAATGCATCGTCAGGTAGGACAAGGAGTTGCCCGGCACGTGATCGATGAAGATGAAAATCAGCGCGAGACCGCGAAAGAAGTCCAGGCGCAGGTCGCGGCCAACCCCGTTCGCGTTCGAACGAAGTGCGACTGTTGGCCTACTCGCGTTCGAACTCAGCAGTAAGCGCAGGGATCTCAGGTATTCATGGCTCATGACGACCGCATTTTTTGTTGAGGCGTTCTTAAAGGCGCCTCATCGTGACTAAGCTTTAAAGCCAGCGTTGTGACAACACAACGAAGGTTTGGCGCACTGCAGCATTGAGCTAGAGGCTTAGCTAACAAGTGATTTTTTCCGCACGTAGTAGCCGGCCTGCCTGGTTGGTAGAGCCAGATCGATAAAGAATTCTTGATGCGCGGTGCAACATCGCTGTTGTTCGTCACATTTCGGGGCGCTGATGGCAGATTGGCCACGCCACCGCCCCGTCTGACGAAACGGGAGTCCGTGACATTAACTCATATTTGTCAATACTTTAGCGCTTGAAAATGGACTTAATGATGGCGTTCTTGACGCTCGTCACCACCGAGCGCATCAGCGACCGGGACACATCACGAGCGATTTGCTCCCCCATTGAGGCGCCGCCCCGGGGGCCTTTGCCGAAGATCACATTGCCCCAGCTGCCTTTTTCGGCTTCGGCCTGCTTCTGCGTCTGCTCGGCTTCGGCGGCAGCCGCCTCACCCCGCTTGGTGATCATCTCGTAGGCTGACTCGCGATCGATCAAGTCCTCGTACTTGCCGAAGTAGGGACTCTTCTCGATCTTGGCCTTACGCTCCTCAACCGTCAAAGGACCGATGCGGCCTGACGGCGGCCGAACCATGGTCCGCTGCACCATCGACGGCTCGCCTTTCAGCTGCAAGACGGAGACCAGCGCCTCGCCGACCTTCAGCTCCTGGATGACGCGCTCCGTATCAAGCGCGGGATTGGGGCGGAAGGTTTCGGCCGCGGCGCGAATGGCCTTCTGCTCCAGGGGGGTGAAGGCGCGGAGCGCATGCTGAACGCGATTGCCCAGCTGAGCCGAAACGGAGTTGGGCACGTCGCGGGGATTCTGCGTCACATAGTAGACGCCGACGCCTTTCGACCGGATGAGCCGCGTGACCCGCTCGACCTGCTCCAAGAGGGCCTTCGGTGCCTCGCTGAAGAGCAGATGCGCCTCGTCGAAAAAGAAGACCAGCTTGGGTTTGTCGAGATCGCCGACCTCGGGCAGCTTGTCGAACAATTGCGACAGCATCCACAGCAGGAAGGTGGCGTAGAGCCGCGGCGTCTTCATCAGGCGATCGGCAGCCAAGATGTTGATGGTGCCACGGCCATCGGCGGCAATCTTCAGGAAGTCGCGGATGTCCAACGAGGGCTCGCCAAAGAAGCTGTTGGCGCCCTGCTCCTCGAGGACGAGCAGGCGGCGCTGGACGGCGCCGGCCGAGGTGGCAGCGACGTTGCCGTACTTGGTGGTGAGCTCCCGGCCGCGCTGGCCGATGTCAGTGATGATGGCGCGCAGATCCTTGAGATCGAGCAGCGGCATGCCTTCGTCGGCAGCGACGCGGAAGGCGATGTTCAAGACGCCTTCCTGCACCTCGTTGAGCTCGAACAGGCGCGACAGCAGCAGCGGCCCCATATCCTGGACCGTGGCGCGGATGGGATGACCCTGCTCGCCGAACATGTCCCAGAAAATGGCGGGATAGGCCTTCTGCTCGTAGTCGGTGAGACCGATCTCCTCGGCGCGCTTGAGAAGAAACGGCTTCGGCTCGCCCTTCATGCAGATGCCGGAGAGATCGCCCTTGATGTCGGCGGCAAACACCGGAACACCGGCATCGAGGAAGCCTTCGGCGAGAACCTGCAAGGTCACGGTCTTGCCGGTGCCGGTGGCGCCCGTGACAAGGCCATGCCGGTTGGCAAGCTTCAGCTCCAGGTACTCCGGATGAATGCTCTGGCCGATGAAGATCTTGCCATCGACGAGAACGCTGTCCTTCGTTGCCATATCGATCTCCGGGGTGCCGACTCAACGCGTCGCACATTGCCGATTCGGGCCTGTTTTACATGGCAAGAACGGCTGCGCAATGGCAGGTTGCATCGCCATCAAGGGAAAACATTGCGGCTGCGATCCCGCCCCAAACAGCAACGGCGCCTCGAGGAGGCGCCGTTGGTCCGGTCAGCGTGGACCGATGATGCGTGCGGCCCGTCGCGGCTCGCGCTGCCGCCGCCGTGGGGGCCGTGGCGGCACAACCAGATGCAGCGGCACCGGGGCAGCGCGACCACTGATCCTGGGCAAGCGCCGCGGCGGACGACGCAGGGCCTGATCGAGAGCGAAACGGGCGGAGATGGGCATTGCCGGCGGCGGGACGACGACCAGCGACGGTTGGCGGACTCGGCGGGTCGCGGTGACGAGGCGCGACTGGCGGCGCGCCACGGCGACCGGCTGCATCGCGAAGCCCCACAGGAGGCCCGCCAAGATGTAGAAGTGGCGCCAATGGTCGGTCTCGACGACGTAACCTTCGAGCGCGACGCCGACAAAGGCCGCGAACGTCGCCAAGAGGTAGGGCGACGACCATTTGCGGCGAAGCACGGCGCGCAAGCCGGCCAACAGCAGGAAGATCACCAGAACGAGGTAGAGCAGGCCGCCGATCCAGCCGGCATTCAGGAACATCGACAGGTAGACGTTGTGGGGGTGCTCAGGGTGATGGATGCCACCGAACTGCAGCGGGCCGAGCCCGAGCGGATTATCGAGAATGAAGCGAACCGCCTTCTCCTGGCCGCCAAATCGACCCTCTGGACCCAGATCATAGCTCTGGTCGAGGGCGGCGCGCTGATCGAACAGGCGCGCGACGGCATCGATCTCCAGGGCCGCAAAGACCAGCCCGATGGACATCAAGAGCGCCAGCGTCAGCAGGGCCACCAGCTTCAGCCTTTGGCGGTCCGTGCGCGCGGTGACAAATGCCAGCCAAGCATAGACCATACCGCCGATGACAAGGTTGACCCACGCGCCACGCGAAAAGCTCAGCAATACCGCCAGTCCCAGAATGCCCAAGCCGATGACGGAAAGGACAACGCCGACGAAACGGCGCGTGAGGACGTGATGCAGCAGGTACAGCATCGCGGGCACGAGGAATGGCGCATAGACATTCGGATCCTTGAAACCGGCGCTGGCGCGGTCGTGGCGCGTGAAGAGCTCAGAGGCGCCGGCAGGAAGATCGAAATAGCCCATGATGCCGAGCGTGGCACCAACCAGCGCCGAGGCAATGTAGGCGCGCACGATCAAGCGGCCATGAGCCTCGGGATTGCGCGCGATGAAGGCCGCGAGCACGAACGACGCAAGGCACAGGTACAGCGAGACGACGGTGTGGACGATGGCGGGCACCAGATCGACGGCCAACATCGATGCCACGAACTCGCACGCGGTGATGGCGAGCCAGAGGAACAGATAGCCGAGGTGCGCGGAGTCGATCCGGGTCAAGCCCACGATCGGCAGCAGGACGATGAGACCCAGCATCAAGGCATCGAACGGGGCCGGCTCGGTGACCACGAAGAAGCCGGAGAATATGGTCAGCCAGACCAGCGCCAACGACACGACGTGGGCGACGCTACGCGGTCCGGGGCGACGCAAGGCTGGATGCAGGACAGGCGGCGCGGCGCGGCTGCGTCGGGCATGACGCTCATGCTCATCATTGATGATGAGAACGAGACCTTCTGGCGATGCGGTTCTCACCGGACCTCCGCACGTTCGGCCAAGCGTGGTGAGGACATCAGGCCCCACACGATGGCGAGCAGCAGATAAAAATGGCGCCAATGATCACTGTCGATGACCATGCCCTCGACCACGTTGCCGACGAGTGCCGCATACGCGATGGCGAACAACGGCCGGCAGACATGGGCCCGAGCGAGATGGCGAAGACCAAGCAACAACGTCATGGCGACGACGATGCAGTAGAGCACACCTCCGAGCCATCCGGCGTTGAGGAACATCGATAGGTAAACGTTATGGACGTCCTCGTGGTGGTAAAGGGTCGCGAACTGCGTGGCACCGATACCCAGCGGATTGTCGAGAATGAGGGCCTTGGCTTTCTCGTGACCGCCGAAACGGCCGTCAGGGCCGAGATCGTAACCCTGCTGCAAGCTCGAACGCTCGGCCATCAGGGCCGCGATGCCGTCGAACTGCAGGGCCACGATCACCACGGCCGCGAGCAGGCCCAACCCGAGCGCGCCCAACGTCAGGAGGCGCAGCCGATCCACGGCGTCAGGTGCCGTGACAAAGGCGATGTAGGCGAAGATGACCAGCGCGACAGCGAGATTGATCCAGGCGCCGCGCGAGAAGCTCAGCAGCAGGGCGAGCGATAAGAACGCGGCGATGCCCAGCGGCACGCGCGCGTCGCGCCAGGACGACGACACCACCAGATGCAGGCAGTACAAGATCGCCGGCGCCAGGAAGGGACCGAGGACGTTCGGGTCCTTGAAGGTGCCCGTGGCGCGACCGAACTTGGTAAACAGCTCATAGGCCCCGGGCAGCAGATTGCCGTAGCCGACGATGGCTGCCGTGGCGGCGAGCAGGGCGCCCGCGACCGAGGCGCGCAACAGCAGCGTGGTGTGCGCCTGAGGGCTGTGCGCGACAAAGGCCGCGAGCACGAATGACGCGAGATAAAGATAGAACGAGACGCCAGTGTGGATCGTCGAGCGCAACCAATCGCTGGATGCCGTTGCCGCGATCAGGGCGCCGGCACCGCATGCGAGCCAGAGCATCAGATACACCATGAGGGCCGGCGTGTAGACCTGCAGCCCGGCCAAGGGCAAGAGCGCGATCAAGACAATCATCAGGAGGTCGACCGGTGCCGGCTCACTGAAGACGATCCCGCTCGCCGCGATCGTGAGTGAAACAAGCATGCGTACCAGATCGGCAAAGCTCAGCGACGTGTCGCTCAGTCTGCTCCTTCCGGTCATCGACAACATGAAGCTCGACATCTCACCACCCCTGTTCCGTCGCCACGCGATGCAGGCTTCGTGCCTCTTTTGCTTGGCGCTTCGGTTGCCCAGTGCCAACCGCGCCGTGCCGTGGGCGCTTCGGTTGCCCACTCACTTGTTGCGCCTTCAGGTGCCCACCAGGCACCCGGCGCGTGCGTCCGGCGCGGCAACGAGAATGGTGCCAGGATGCGTCCTGACACCTGGGCTCGTCCGGTGCGTGCGCTCAGTAGGCGTTCTCGGATTTGAGCAGCGAGAGCGGTGTCTTGAGCAGAATGTAGATGTCGAAGAACAGCGACCAGTTCTCGATGTAGTAGAGGTCGTGCTCGACTCGCTTCTGGATCTTCTCGGAGGTGTCCGTCTCGCCGCGCCAGCCGTTGATCTGGGCCCAACCGGTGATGCCAGGCTTCACCTTGTGGCGGGCGAAGTAGCCATCGACGACCTCGTGGTAGAGCTGGTTGTCGGCCTTGGCCATCAGAGCGTGCGGACGGGGGCCAACCAGCGACAGGGAGCCGGTGAGCACGTTGAAGAGTTGCGGCAGCTCGTCCAGGCTGGTCTTGCGGATGAAGCGACCCACCTTGGTGACGCGCGGGTCGCCCTTGGTCACAAGCTGCGCGGCGTTGACGTCCGACATGTCGGTGTACATGGAGCGGAACTTGAACACGTCGACCAGCTCGTTGTTGAAGCCAAGCCGCTTCTGGCGAAACAGCACGGGGCCCTTGCTGTCGAGCTTCACAGCCAAAGCGACAAGCGCCATGACAGGGGCGAGCGCGACGACGGCAGCGGCTGCGACCATCTTGTCGAAGACGCCCTTGACGAGGCTATCCCAGTCGGCCAGCGGCTTGTCGAAGATGTCGATCAGCGGCACGTTGCCGATGAAGGAATAAGCGCGCGGCCGGAAGCGCAGCTTGTTGGTGTGGGCGGCGAGGCGAATGTCGACGGGGAGCACCCAGAGCTTCTTCAAGATCTCGAGCAGGCGGGCCTCGGCACTGATCGGCAGCGATACGATGAGGACATCGACTGGTTGCGTGCGGCAGTAGGTGATCAGCTCATTGACGTTGCCGACTCGATGATGACCGCCGATGGGGCCGGCGCGATCGCTGCCGCGATCATCAAAGATGCCGCAAATGCGGACGTCGCTCGACTTGTCGGCTTCAAGGGCAGCGACGAGCGCTTCGCCTTCAGGGCCGGCACCGTAGATGACAGCGTGACGATTGAGGCGACCTTGTTGCGACCAGCGCTGCATGGACGCGGAGGCCCAGTAGCGGAACCCGGCGAGACCGGCAAAACCGCCGACGTACCAGAACAGCAACCAGGCGCGCGAATAGTCGATGCCAGCCTTCAGCAGGAAGATGGTGCCAACCAGCAGCGCCATGGCCGTGGTCCAGGCCACGGCGACGCGGGGAAGACTGCGGAGCGGAGCGGTGAGGGCGCCGATCGTATAGAGCTCAAGACGATGAGCAGCGACGACGGCGGCGAAGGCCGTGGCGAAGATGGCCGTGAGGTAGCGGGTATCCTCGAAGGCATCGTGGAAGCCGACCCAGGCGGAGGCCAGCGCGAGACCGCAGAGGCCGAGCAGCGCGAACTCGCCCAGCCTGACCATGCCGGCAAAGATCACCGGCGAGATGCGGCTCTGACGATTGCCGATATGGGCATTGTCGAGCTGGATCTGCTGGATGATCTGTTCGGAGGTGGTGGCGGGCACGGTCGGGGTGGTCGACATGGCTCTTGTTCCGGTCGCGGCAAGTTTCAACTGTTGCCGTCCGTCAGAGCACGTTGCGTGCCAAAGCGTGGTGGCGGGTAAGGAAAACGAAAGAGGTGTTGTCGCGCGTTAACTGTGTAGCGCTTTGCGTCGGGGTGGCCGATTTTGACACAGCTGGAAAGGTTCCCCTGCCTCGAATTCGGCGGGCCCGTCAGCAGTCCTCGGGCTGATCGAGGGCTTGCGCTGAGACGGCGTAGGTGAAGCCGGCGCGGGCCAACGCTGCCAGATCCTTGCGGCGCGTCTCGGGTGTCATACCGCCGCGGCGGCCGGCACCGAGGCGCTTGCGCTCGACCAAGCGGCGGGCCTGGGCCAACTCGTCGAAGTGACCAGCGGAGACCGATTTTTCGATGGTTTCCTTGGCAATGCCTTTGGTCCTGAGCCCGTGCGCGATCAGGCGCGACGACAGGCCTTTGCGCGCGAGCACGGCAGTACGGCCTTCGGCGAAGCGGGCGTCGTCGACGAGTCCCAGCGCCTTAAGCTCAGCAATGGCGGCGTCGATCAAGTCCAGCGTCGGGGTGTCGAGGGTTTTGACGACGAGGCGGCGCTTGGCCCGGCGTATGAGCACGTCGCGCACCATGGCGGCGCTGGCCGCGTGGGCGGAGATGTAGTGCATGGCGGCGTTGCGCAGATAGGTGGCCGTCACCGGCTTCGGCCCGGAAGGTTTCGTCGACTTGCGTTGGCTGCCGAAGGACATGGGCTGGAATTGCTCGATCTGCGAGGCGTTGCCGCAAGCAACACTACCGCCGTGAGCATGAAAGAGAGAGCCTAATTCCATCCGCTCCGGAATGAAGCTCTCAGCAATGGCTCAAATTTTCTTGAGCCTGGATCTCAGCATTGCGGTATCAACTTTCTCCCGCCGCACTCGCGAAGAAATGGGTCCCGGGGACGAGCCCCCATCGGCGCCAACTTCGCGCCAATCACGCCGCTTGCTCGTCCCCCTCCCCAGCGGGGAGGGGCTTGGGGTGGAGAGATGATCCACGACGGATGCTTAAGTTCGGCCAGCAGAGTCGCGGCTTCTACAGTCATCGTTACTCCAAGTTCGACACCCCGCCCCTGGCCCCTCCCCTGAGGGGAGGGGGAAACAAGTGGTGATTTTACGGGCCAAAGTTAGAGCGCCAAAGGGGACAAGCCCCGGGATGACATAGCCATGCCTTAAGGCGCGTCGACTCAGAGCAGCTTGCCCATGGCGACGGCGGTGTCGCTCATGCGGTTGGAGAAGCCCCACTCGTTATCGTACCAGGACAGAATCGACACCATGGTGCCGTCCATGACCTTGGTCTGGTCCATGTGGAAGATGGACGAGTGCGGGTCGTGGTTGAAGTCGATCGAGACGTTGGGCGCGTTGGTGTAGCCAAGGATGCCTTTCAGGGCACCATCGGCGGCGGCCTTGATGGCGGCATTGATCTCGTCCTTGCTGGTCTTGCGCTTGGCGATGAACTTCAGATCCACGACCGAAACGTTCGGCGTCGGCACGCGCAAGGCGAAGCCGTCGAGCTTGCCGTTCAGCTCGGGCAGCACGAGGCCGACGGCCTTCGCTGCGCCGGTCGAGGTGGGGATCATTGAAAGTGCAGCGGCGCGGCCGCGATAAAGATCCTTGTGCATGGTGTCGAGCGTCGGCTGATCGCCGGTGTAGGCATGGATGGTGGTCATGATGCCCTTCTCGATGCCGACGGCGTCGTGCAGCACCTTGGCGACCGGCGACAGGCAGTTGGTCGTGCACGAGGCGTTAGAGACGACCAGATGTTCCTTGGTTAGCTTGTGATGGTTGACGCCGAAGACAACCGTAAGGTCGGCGTTGTCGGCAGGGGCCGAGACGAGCACACGCTTGGCACCGGCGGTGAGATGGGCCGAGGCCTTGTCCTTGGATGTGAAGATGCCGGTGCACTCGAGTGCTATGTCGACGCCCATGGCCTTGTGCGGCAGCTTGGCGGGATCGCGCTCGGCCGTCACCTTGATGGGGCCGCGGCCGACGTTGATGGTGTCGCCCTCGACGACGACCGTGTGGGGAAAGCGGCCATGGACGCTGTCAAAGCGGAGGAGATGGGCGTTGGTCTCAACCGGTCCCAGATCGTTGATGGCGACAACCTCGATGTCCTTGCGGCCGGATTCGATGATGGCGCGCAGCACGTTGCGGCCGATGCGGCCGAAGCCGTTGATGGCGACTTTCACTGCCATGGGTGTCTCCTCGTGGTTGGAAGCGGATTGGGATTGAGCACGGTTGTATGGGGCCGCGCCTTAGGCGTCGCGTGACGCCTCACGGCGATGGGAAGCTCGGGGGTACAGGCGGCAAAAGCGCCACGACAGGGCAGGTAATCACCGGAACGCGGCTGAAAATGTGCGTCCCGGCCGCGGCTGTCAATGCGACAGCGCTTCAAAGCGTGAATACGGGGGCGACGCACGGGCGAATCAAGTCATCGATCTCCCGGACGGAACGACCGAGGGTCGCGCCCGAGGCTCGTGCAGATCCGGGATCCTTATACGCTTCAGAAGGAGCCGAGACGTGGACAGGCCCCGGATCTACGCATGTGCCTTGCAGGCCCGAGCTTCGTCCGGGGAACCGAAACCGAAAGGGTCTCACCAAGAACTGAATGCCCCTGTGGCGGAAATTCGACGAGTGCAGAGATGCCCGGTCAATGGGGAGCATCACGCTCAGATGCCCTGGCCGTCGACCTCCTTCTTAAGCTCATCATGAATCTGCTTGGCGCCGGGTGCATGGGGATGCACCTCGAGGAGCTGCTGCATGACCTTGTAGGCGCCCTTCTTGTTGCCGGTTTCACGCCAAATCTGAGCCAAGCCTTCCAACGCTTTGTAGTGATTGGGGTCAATTGCCAGCACGCGACGCAGATCGCCAACGGCTGCCTCGTAGTTGTTCTCGGTGAAGTGGAAGAAGGCGCGCTGGTTGAACACCTCAGGCTGGTCCGGCGCCAACTCGACCGCACTGTCGAGCAGCTTCTGCGCCAATTCCTTCTTCTTGTCGTGGATGGCCTTGGACGAGCGTTGGAGCAGCAGATTGATGGTGTCGGAGCCGGAATGGGCCCACATGCGCTCGATCTGGTCGGCCACCTTCTTGGCTGCGGCCTCGTCTTCGGCCGTCTGCAAGAGGGCGTACAGATCGCTCAGCGCCTTGGCTTTTTCCTGGGCGGTTTGCGGCAGCCGGTTGGGCTTTTTGTCGGGCTTGCGGGCTTGATCGCCTGAGGCCGCCGCGCCGGCATCAGGCTTGGCCTGCGGCAGAGCAGGCGGCGCGCCTTGCTTGCCCTTGCCGGCCGTACCATCGTCCACGCCCGGAGGCGCCGGACTGCGGTTTGCGGTCTGGGCGTCAGCTGCCAACGGCAGGGCCGCCATCAAGGTGGCGGTCGCTGCCAATAGCAGGCGGCGGATTGTTTGGGACGCGGCGTGGGGTGCAATGGCTGTCATGGGACGACAGTAGTCGAACGCAATCGTGGCGTCAAAATGAGCGACGCGCCATGGTGAGCCAGAAAACGCCAAACGCGCCGGAAAGCTGTCCCGGCGCGCTCACAACAGGCGTTACTTGCTCACCTCAGCCCTGGCGGGCCTTGAAGCGGCGGTTGGTCTTGTTGATGACGTAGACGCGGCCTTTGCGGCGGACGACGCGGTTATCGCGATGGCGACCGCGGAGCGACTTGAGAGAATTCCGAACCTTCATGGCAGCACCGGCTCACATGGACGAAGACCGAGAACGTCCTGAGAACAGGCAGCCGGCAAAGTGGCGACAGGCTCGCGGGACGACCCGAGGGTCTTGGGGAAGAAGTTGAAGATCGTGTAGGCGGGGGCTTGCTGACTGTCAAGCAAGACGCGCGGCGCCGAACGGCTGGGGATAGGCAACTCAGGCTGGCGGACACTGTCGGCCAAATCGCATAACGTCGCGGCAGCAGGAGTGTGCCATGGCCCTCGTACGGCAAAAGATCAAAGCTGCAACCTTGGGCGGCACCGAACCGGCCGCCTATCTCGGCGTGACCAAATCGGCGCGTGGATTCCAGTGGCGCGAACGGCTCGGAGCCGGCGGCGCCAAGGATGCGACAACGATCAGCCAGCGGCACGGATTGCCGGAACTGCTCGGCCGCATCCTGGCAGCGCGCGGCATTGCACCGGACGATGTGCCGGTAACGCTCGATCCGACGATCAAGGCGCTGATGCCGGATCCGTCGACGTTACAAGACATGGACAAGGCTGCCGCGCGCATTGCCGACGCCGTGGTCAAGGGCGAGAGGGTGGCGGTGTTCGGCGACTACGACGTCGACGGGGCCTGCTCGTCGGCGCTGGTCAGACGCTTCATGCTGGCGCACGGGCGCGACGCGCGGATCTACATTCCCGATCGCATCTTCGAAGGCTACGGGCCGAACCCGGCCGCGATCGAGACGCTGGTCAAGGACGGCGCCACGCTGATCATCACCGTCGACTGCGGCGTGACGTCTTTCGAGGCGCTGGCGGTGGCCAAGCCGCTTGGCGCCGAGGTGGTCATCATTGATCACCATCAGGCCGACGTGCGGCTGCCCGACGTGCATGCCGTGGTCAATCCCAACCGGCAGGACGACATCTCGGGTCTCGGGCACCTGTGCGCGGCCGGCGTGGTGTTCATGACGCTGGTGGCGACAGCGCGGGAACTGCGCAAGCGCGGCCACTACACGAGCGAGCAGCCCGCTCCAGACCTACTGTCAATGCTGGACCTGGTGGCGCTGGCGACGGTCGCGGACGTGGTGCCACTGAAAACGCTGAACCGGGCCTTCGTGACGCGCGGGCTGGTGGTCATGCGGCAACGGGAGAACACGGGGCTGCGCGCCTTGATCGACGCGGCAGGCCTCAATCAGGCGCCGACGCCGTACCACCTCGGCTTCATTCTGGGCCCACGCATCAATGCAGGAGGGCGGATTGGCGACGCGGCCCTCGGCGCGCGGTTGCTATCCACCGACGACGAGATGGAGGCCGGCAAGATCGCCGTGCTGCTCGACAAGCTCAATCGTGAGCGCAAGGCGATCGAAACCGAAATGCTGGAGCAGGCGATCGCGGAGGCGGACCGGCTGGTCGACCAAGATCCGGAGATGCCGATGCTGATGGTCGGCTCGGAGGCCTGGCACAAGGGCGTGGTGGGGCTGGTCGCCAGCCGCTTGGTCGAGCGCTTTGGGAGGCCCGCTTGTGTGATCGCCTGGGAACCACCCGGCCAAGGCAAGGGCGACGAGGGTACGGGCTCGCTGCGGTCGATCGCGGGAGTCGACATCGGGTCCGCGGTGCGAATGGCTGTCGGCGAGGGCCTCCTCGTCAAGGGTGGCGGGCATGCCATGGCGGCAGGCCTGACGGTGAAGAAGGCCCGATTCGACGCCGTCCGCGAACGGCTCAACGGCATGCTGATGGAGGGGACCGGTGCGGCCCGCGCCACGACGGCGCTTGACATCGATGGTGCGCTGACGCCGGGTGCCGTCAGCGACGAGCTGATCGACCTGATCGAGAAGGCTGGCCCCTATGGGCAAGGCAATCCACAGCCACGGTTTGCGTTTCCGGCACACCGGGTGAAATTCACGAAAATCATGGGCGAGGCGCACGTGCGCTGCACGCTGGAAGCTGGCGACGGCTCGAAGCTCGACGGCGTGGCCTTTCGTGCCGTGGGGCAGCCCCATGGTGAACTCTTGCTATCCTCAGGCGGCATGCCGATCCACGTTACCGGCAATCTGCGCCGTGACAGCTGGGGCGGTCGGGAAAAGATCGAGCTGATGATCGAGGATGTCGCGGACCCGCGCAAACAAGGGTAGGCATTCGTTGGCGGTGCCGTGGCGAAGGCCTGCGGGCTCAATGGCGCAGCTCGATCGGCCCATCGAGTCCGATGATAGTCGGCGCCGTTCCCACACTGTCATCGAGATCGTCGACGAGGCGTAGCGTGGTGAGGTGGCAAACCGGATTGCGCGGATCGCCGATGGCGACCGTGCGCCCAACGGAACGCACCGGCTTGGTGTTGATGAAACCCCGCTCGCCCGGCTGGCGCACGAGAACCAGATCCATGCGGTGAATGCCGAGCTTGCGATAGCCGCGCAACCCACCGACGTCCTTGATGATGCGCTCCATTTCCGCCGACCAATAGCGCTCGGACGGGCGGCCATACACCTCGGCAGCGTCGTAACCCATCATCTGCTGATGTTTGCGCGTCGTGCGCATGACGCGGAAGTTCTGATCGAGCAAGGTCGCGAAACCATCCAGATTGTCGATGAAATCGATGAGCCCGCGAACAACGCCTTCGTTCATGGTCGGCGTCAATGCCAGAATGCGTTTGCGGTAGACCAAGGCCGGCTCGTCGCGGCCTTTCTCCCAGCGAATGATGGTGGTTCGGTCGACGCCGAAATCGTCGGCCATGGCTTGCTGAGTCAAGCCATTCAGGGAGCGATACTCCTTAATCCGAGAAGCCCAATCCACGTTGCTTGACCACTTCCTCGGCTGCCAGTTGCCCGTATCGCACCGTGCAACATTTGTGCGACTTACATCCCCGCGTCACGAGGCTAAGCTACGCGGCATGGAGCTAGACACTCCATGCCGCGACTTGGACCAAGGAATGTGCGGGGTGCATTCCCAAGCCAAGTGCCGGTCGCCCCAAAAGACGGCAATGGCGGCCGGCTCGCATCAGTACCAGCTGAACTAGGTTGCTGGCTGGGTTCCGGCGGGAACCCAGCATGACTTTAATCCGTCACTCTGAGACTTGGTCAAGCAGATTATTTCATCTGAACGCGGAGGTTAACCTGCCGAAGGCGATTGCCAATATTGTCACGATCGAGAATTTTCTGCTCGCCGAACTTGCGGGAGTTCGGGATGTGATTTGACGCCAACTGTCACGAATGCTTTCAACATGAGTCGGGGAGCATTGTGTGGAGGCGTATGATGGCGGTAAGCCGGCGAACGTTCATAGTGTCGGCGGGCGCAGCTACGGTTTTCCCGGGTTTGGCTGCGTCCGCACCTTCTTTAACCCTGATCGTTCCCGGGCCGGCGGCAAGTCGCACCGGGCGCGTCGGGCAGATGCTGGCCGCTGCCCTGACCGCTGAATCCGGCAGTCCCGTCGAACTGAAAGCCTTCGACACGCCCGCCGAAGCCTACGACCGGCTGGCCGCAGCGCCCCCCGATGGTACCACACTCGGGCTGGTTGCGGCCGAAGTGACCATGCTGCATTGGCGCGGCCAATCCGGCGTCAAACCCGATGCGCTGGCCCCTTTGGCGCTGATCGCGACGGACCCGGCTGGGATCCACGTGCGCGCCAACGATACGGTTCGCTCGGTGCAGGAACTGGCCGCCGACCTGCGGGCGCGACCTGGGGCGCGGAAGATCTCCGGCGCCGGGCGGGGGGCGATCTGGCATATGGCCGCCATGCGCTGGCATGCGGCGGCAAATCTGGGTAATCCCGCCTGGTCCGCGGCTGCCAGCCCGCGTGATGCCATTGCCGATCTGGCGGCTGGCGAGACCGACATTGTCGTGTGCTCCATTCCCGAAGTGCGCGCCACGCCCGAAACACGGCTCGTGCGCACCGTCGGGGTGATGATGCCATCGCGCTATCAGCGGTATCCGGAAGTGCCGTCCATCAGCGAGGCCGGACTGAAGCTGGATGTCGGCTTCTGGCGCGGCGTGGCGGGACCGGCGGGGCTGCCGGCGGCCGCCCGCGGACAGGCGACGGCCCTGCTCAAGCGCGCCTACCAGAACGCCACCTTCCAACGCGACAGCCAACGCCGCGGGTTCCATCTGCGATGGGCAGACGAGCGGCCGTTCGGCGAGTTCATGGGCCGCGAGGACGCCGCGATGGGCACGGCGCTGAAGGCCGCCGGTCTGGCGTGACGCGGGCGGGATTCGGCGAGCGGGACTAGGCAATAGGCAATAGGCAATAGGGGAATGGCGCGTTCGTTGGTCGGGTCAAGCCGGAGCGCAGCGCTGGCGATTGATTGTCGCGATGCTCCGCATCGACCCGACGCCAAGCCCACCAACGCCGAGGCGATCACCGCAACGCTCGCGATCGTGTCCGTCGGGTCGCGCTGTCGATGCCGAGCCTCGCCAGAAAGC
>JBJXDZ010000142.1:0-6031 GCA_046154645.1 Hyphomicrobiaceae bacterium | reverse complement strand
GCGTTCTCGCGGATCTCCAAGCCAAGTCGATAATGAAACTCCGCATCCACTTCGCCTTTTGCATCCAGTATTGAACCAAGATTGTTGTGGAGTTGGCCGATGTCTGGGTGCCCGGCGGGCAACTGCTTTCGAAGGATTGCCAGCGCACGCAACTGCAGTTGCTCCGCCTGATCAAACCTCCCGAGTGACAGGTAAAGCGAGGACAGATTGTTCAGGCTCTGACCAATCTTCAGGTGGTCGGGGGGAAGAGACGCCTCGAGGAGTTTAAGCGCCCGCTTGTGGCCCGCCTCGGCCTCATCCCACTTCGCCAACTTCTGATGCAGAAGCGCTAGGTTACTCAACATGAGAGCAAGGTCGACCGACCGAACCGGCCGCGCGGCCTCTGTGATGGCCAACGCCTGCCCGTAGAGGCCTTCGGCTTCTTGCAATCGACCGACCTCTTGAGTAATCAGACCGAGCGTATTCAGGCCTACAGCAATTGCGAAGTGGCCCACTGGCAAATGTTCCCGCCTAAGGCGCGCTGAGCGCTCTGCCGCCACTATGGCTTTGGAAAAAGCTCCCGCGTGATAGAGCCGGAGCGCTTCGGCGTCGAGTGCCGCGGCTTCTTCGACGGGTGACTGCGCACTCGCGGGGCACACTAAGCATGTCGAGAGAATGGCGACGATTACCAAGCCGAACCACGTCCCAATACGCCTAACCACGATCCCGTCCCTTCAACTCGCCACCATTGCAGAGTTAGGACACGATCCACCCTGCTCGCTGATGCGACAAGTCGTCCACATCAATCCACGGGTATCCCAGGTTGGCAATTAAACGCAATGGGGTAAACGTTAGGGTGGGATAGAAATTAAAAGAGAATTTATCGAATTGATTCAAGAAATTAACGAGTTTAAATTGGCGGAGGAGGCAGGTTTCACATCTGCCCGTTTTTTACAAATCGCCATACGGGGCCATGATGGTTCAAGAGTATCCATTTTTATCTTCAACTGCATGAAATAACGCATTTTTTGAATTCACACCTCGCGCGAGGCCTGCTACCACTTGAGGTCAAGACGGGTCGCTACAGCGCAGAGTTTTTGTGGGACAGCGTTGTGGGACAGATGTGGGATAGCCGTTCGAATCCGCAAGGCTCCGCCAATGCCAAAACATGTTGGTAGCAACCGACTGACCGCCATCGAATGCAAAGAGGCCAAGGGCCCGACTGTGCTCGAAGACGGGGCGGGATTGCGTCTGGTCGTGTTGAAATCCGGTGCCCGGCGATGGGTGCTTCGGGCCAGCATTGCGGGGCAGCGGCGCGATCTCGGCCTTGGCTCGTTCTCGGCCATCGGTCTCAAGGAGGCACGCGACCGCGCTATCGATCTCAGGCGACGCATCGAGGCTGGCGAGGAGATCAAGCCGGCGCGCCGAGAGACCACAACGGCCAAGCGCCGCAAGGCTGCCCGCCTCATGTTGGCCCCGGCGCCGACGCCCGATGTGGTCACCTTGCGCGATGCTTTCCGAGACTTCTGGCGCATCAAGAAGCCTCAACTCAGTAACCCCAAGCATGCCGCGCAATGGGTCTCGACCTTGGACACTTACGCCATGCCGACGCTCGGCAACCGGCCCATTGCCGACATCACGACCCGAGAGGTCGCCACTGTGCTCGAACCTATATGGCGCGAGATCCCGGAGACCGCGCAGCGTGTGCAGCAGCGTCTCAAGATGATTTTTGATTTCGCCATCGCCAGCGACTACCGCACCGCCGGCAACCCGACGCTGCCGGTGAAGATGATCCTCGGCGAACGCGGCCAACAGACCGAACATCACCGCGCCCTGCCCTATGCCGAGCTGCCCGCCTTCATCAAGGCCCTGCGAGGTCGGCGCGGCGACGGCGCCAGTCGCCTCGCCTTCGAATGGCTGGTGCTGACGGCGACGCGCTCGGGCGAAACGCGATTGGCCAAGGTCTCGGAAGTCGACGTTACCGCGGGCGTATGGAGTATCCCTGCCGAGCGCACGAAGATGGGCCGCCAGCAGGACGTGCCGCTCACACCTCGCTGCCTCGAGATCTATGCCGAGACACGACAGCTTTGGCCGAAGTCGCCGTGGCTGTTCCCGAGTGAGCAGGGTCGTAAGCCGCATCTTTCGGAGAACACATTCCAGCGCACATTGGAGTTGATGGAACTCGGCGAGCGCGCCACCGCGCATGGCATGCGATCATCGTTTCGTGACTGGGCAGCCGAGGTGGCCAGAGCTCGGCATGAGGTTGCCGAGGCCTGCCTCGGTCACGCAATCAAAGACAAGGTTGTGAAGGCCTACCTGCGAGCCTCGTTCATGGAGGAACGGCGCCAGCTCATGGCAGCGTGGAGCGAATTCTGCAGCGTTGAAGCTTGATTGCCTCGGCTGTTCGGCGCCATTGGCAAGGCCCGGATATCGGTCCGCTAAAGAGCCATCAGTGCCGACTTGTCGCGCGTTCGAACCGCGCTGACGGCAAACGACAGCTACCAGTGCGACCAAGTCTAGCCATGGTGCATAAGCACTTCATTGCCGCCGCGTTTTACGATTGCTGAGTGGTCGGCAGCTAGCCCGCCCTGCCAAGCCGCCCCTGACGGTTGGCCTCACCTGCCACCACGCTCAAATCGCCGCCAGCGGCCATGCCAGGGCCAGCAGCGGGCCGCCTCAGTGCGAACCCTGCCCAGCACACTGGCCCCGCTCAATTGAACATCGATTATTTGGTTGCATGAACCACCAAACCCATTGACCACCCCGCCCCCGCTGGTAGCCTTAACCCTGTGCACGGCCTAGGCAAACCCCGCCCCTCATGTGGCGGCAGCCTGACCGGACACCCCACCCTTCGATGTCAGAGGATGCGGAATGGCGAGGCCGGGATGGCCCCGCCCGGATTTGGCACGAGTCGAGAACAAGGAGTTACACGGATGATTGGACGTCAAGCCAAGGTTTTCTCTCGCCGCGATCTCAGGCATCTCAGGGCCGCTGCAAAACGGGGTCGGTTTCCACGGCGCGACGAACTGATCGTGCTGCTCGCCGCCCGGGCGGGCCTCAGGGCCTGCGAAATCGCCCGGCTCACCTGGGGCATGGTGCTGGATCCAACCGGCAAGGTCGCGCCCATGATCGAGGTCAGGGCTTCGATCTCCAAACGCGGCTCGGGGCGGCGCGTGCCCATGCATCAGGAGCTGCGCCGGGCCCTGAAGCTGTGGAAGTCGCAGCAGCCGGTCGAGCGTCTTGCCTACGACGCGGTGATCGTGCCGTCGCTGCGCGGCGGCGGGCCCATGCGCGCCAACAGCATCGTCAACTGGTTCGTCGCCAAATGCCGCGAGGCTGGATTGACGGGCTGCTCGTCGCACTCGGGCCGCCGCACCTTCATCACCAACGCCGCCCGACGTGCGCATTGGGCCGGCGCCAGTTTGCGCGATGTACAGGTGCTCGCCGGTCATCGCTCGATCGAGACCACCCAGGGCTACATCGACGGCGACAGCGACGCGCAACGCCGCTTGGTCGCGCTGATCTGATGATCGCAACCTGCTTGGAGAACAAATCATGAATATCGATTTCAAGACGTCCGGCGATCCCGAGCACGTTGCCGCTCAGCGCGCCGCCAATGATGCCTTTCGCGCCACGTTGACTGGCGGCTGCCTGACCCTGACGCCCGGCATCATCGCCCTCGGGCGCGCCAACCAGGATCGCATCGTTCGGGCCGTCCGAAACTGCAGTGCTTTCGACGACGACGATCCCCTCGATACGCATGACATCGGCGACATCGCGGTCGAGTTGGAGGAGCCCGGCATCGACCGATGGTGCGAGCTGATCTTCTTCAAGATCGTCGCAGTCACGGCCGACGCGCCAATCGCCGACACTCCCACCCCGGCCCCCGCAAACACCACGCGCCAACTGATCATCATGCTCGCCAGCGAGTGGTGAGCGCCAATCCAATGGAGAATTCCATGACCGAACTGGACAAAGCCACCGACGCCGCCAACAGCGCCACTATTCGTGCGCTCAACGACCGGCTGCGCACGACATTCACCGGCGGCAAGGTGATGATGACGGCGGGCATTGCCGCCATGAGCCCCGAGGCTCAAGCGCGTGTGTTGTCGGCCGTGCGCGCCTTCAACGCCTTCACCGACGACAACGATCCCTGGCGAGAGCATGACATGGGCGCGCTCGACGTTGAGGTCGACGGGCCCGGCTCCGCCAGGACGTGTAATCGCATCTTTTTCAAGCTGGATTATTACGATCCAAGCCTCACGTATCTCTCTGAGGATCCAGCCGATCCGAGGATAACCGTGCGGGTGCTCACCATCATGCTGGCCGATGAGTATTGAGGCTGGTCATGCGGTTTCGTGACGTGACGCGGCGGGCGGCCAAGGGCCGCCCCCGCAAGCCCTACCGGCAGGGCGACCTCGACGGCCTCTGCGGCGTCTACAGTGCCGTCAATGCCGTGCGGGCGCTTTGCCCTGAACTCGACACCGACGACGCCACGTTGCTGTTCGATCATCTGATCCAATACCTGCCGAAAGCCGGCGCCAATCCCTCGATCGCGGTGGCCGGTGGCATCGGCTGCGGCGTGCAGGCGCGGCTGATTGATCAAGCCATCGCCACCGTCGCCAGCGAGCACGATATCGACCTGACGGCCCGACGCTTGCCGAAGGCGTTGCGCCGAACCATGCAGCTCGACCTGTTGTGGGCGGCGTTGGCTGACGCTCTATCGCCAACGTGCGTGGCGGTGCTGGGCCTCGCCGGTCGCCACGCGCATTGGACGGTCGCTGTCGACGTGACGCCGCTGCAAATCCGCCTCTACGACAGTGGTGAACTGGGCCTGCTTCGCCGCAGCCAATGCACGGTGGCCAAGGCCATCAAGCGCATCTCGATCGCGCCAGCGCAGGTATTCCTGATCACGCGCAAGCGGGGATGAGGGAGAACTCGCGGGCGATGGAGGTTACCAGCGGCGGCGCGGTGGCAAGCCGAAGCGCCTGCCGCAACACGCGCGTATGCGGGCCAGCCAACATCGAGAGACTGGCCGCTGCTGGGCGCGCACCGTCCGTCGTCGGTGGGACGTCGCACAGCTCAAGATGACCCAGTCCGGCCCTGAGCAGTTGCAGCATGCGTGGCACACCGCACCGGTGTCCGCCCACCAAGGGCGCACCGTTCATGCCTCAACAGCCTCAACCGTCAGATAGCCTGCGCGGACAACCCAAGGCCAGTCAGCGGCGCGTACCTGGGCCCAAGTCAATCGCTTGCTGATCCGCCCCGGCGCGTCCATCGGCGGCGCCTCGCCCGAATGACCCGGCGGAAAGAACTCGTATTCCTCGTACGGCCGTTCGAGGAAGAAGCTCAGCGCCTCTCGACCATGTATCGACAAGACACCTTCGACCCAGCCATCGGATCGCGCGGCAAGATCGAGCGCGAACGCGATCCCCGCGCACTTCCCCGCGACGTGCCCGCCGCCTTTCCCGCAGGTCACATCGCTGATCATGACGGGCAGCCCTTCGAGTGCAAAACTTGCGGGCGGCTGTGCGGCCAAACAGATCGCCTCGATGGCCAGCCGCGCGCAATCTGTCACGTCGGTGGACCATCCTTGCTCCATCGCAATCCAGTGCGGCGCACGCGGCGGCGGATTTGAGATCACGAAAAGCAACTCCCGAGCACAGCAACTCGCCGACGCATCCCTCAATTCATGCAAAATGTGGTCAGTCATCTCGGGCAACAGCCGAGTGCGGCGCACCATCCAAGTAGACGCTTTAGGCCCCTTCTGGCCCGAACTTACCGGTCACGCATGAATGGTCGCACGCTCGCTCGTTGGGGTCCAGCGGAAGTGGATACTGGTTCATTCGCCGACTGGCCGGTTCCGGAGGTTGACCGACCGTCGGCGTCAAGGCATGTTCAATCGTGCACGTGACCCGTTGCGGTCCTGACGACCCGCTATTTTTCTTGCGAGATCACCGTCTGCTTTTTTCCCTATCGCGCATAACAAAGTCATGACCGTGCCGGCGACTATTCCTTCGCTTCTGCAACAATCGGCTTTATCGCTTTCCGG
>JBJXDZ010000141.1:0-7331 GCA_046154645.1 Hyphomicrobiaceae bacterium | reverse complement strand
CGGTCATTCAATTCGAGACCCCGGGCCTAGTCGATGCCATTCGTTCTGCTCTGGACAAATCTGGGCTCGCACCAGAGCGACTGGAAATTGAGGTCACTGAGTCGGTACTCATGCAATCGACCGAGAGACTGTTGAGCCTCATGCGGAGCATCGCACAGCTTGGCGTCAAGATTGCCATGGACGACTTCGGAACCGGCTATTCATCACTCAGCTATTTGCGGCGATTTCCCATTGATTGCATCAAGATCGACCGATCCTTCGTCAATGAGCTCGGCGAACAAAGTGGACGCGACCTAGTTGGCGCCATCGCCAGCATGGCACGGTGCCTCGGCAAATCGACGGTGGCAGAGGGCGTCGAAACAGTTGAGCAACTCTGGGAATTGAGGAAACTTGGTTGTTCGCAAGCTCAGGGTTACTTCTTCGGTCGACCAAAGTCCGTCTCAGAGACGTGGCCGCCAGTCACAATTCCAAACTTGGAGGAAGCAGCGTGAGGTCTGATTTGTCATTTCATGATAGCTTGAAGCGCCCGCGTGCCTTTATGACCAAACTCTTCTTGCACGTTGGAAGCCACAGTTCTGTGCCATGCCGACCACGATGGGACGGCATGTGTTGGCGTAGTGCCTTGACGTGGGCGTCGATCAATGCGCTCTCGCTCTTGATCCTTTTAATGGAAGGCACGAGCTGCTCGGTGTGGGTGATACTGGGTTTGGGTTGACGACAGCATCAACCCACCATCGTCAGAGCTGCCGTACACGTCGATCCCTCTCGATGGTTTTGCTTCGACTCGAGCCATCGACCTTCTGGAACAAGTCTCAGTCCCTCGGTGCCATGGGTCCACTCGTAAAGCCACGCCGTGACCCGCCGCCCATTTGGCGTCGTGACCTGAACGCGACGGCGCTGGTAGAGAGATGGCTGCGGTGAATCAACTGCGCACCCTTCATAGCGATCAAGCTGATCAAGGAGCGTGCCCGCGTCGCTGTGAATCGACCACAACTCACAGTGTATTCGATCTCTCCTGTTGGTGCGACCGTCCACAGTTAAGGCTGCCGGACACGCGCCGGCGCAGAACAATTGACCGGGAATCAACGTGATTCCGAGCAAGCGAGCATGCCGCAGCATCAGGGCGCGCTCAGGACGTCCCAGCGCCCCCCGACAAGTCGACATTAGCGTTCCGTAGGTCACGATATGGCTGACTCTTGACATGCTCATCAATTTCCCAGGTTGTTCAGATGAGTGGGGTGGGCTCGCTCAGTGACGCGAGATTGTTTTCGCAGCTGACAGGCATGGCCGGTCCAGGGGAGCGCTTGCCTCCGAATTCGCGCGCGCGCAAACTGTTGCGTCAGGTTTGCCCGACTGTACCGTCAGGGCCACTCCCAACACAGCCAGCATCGCCAGCGTTGCGTGACGGAAGCCTTGTGTACTCAATCGACTTCGCACCCGGCTGCCCGCATCTACACCCATAACTGCCGGAACTGTGCCGAGGACCGAGAAAACCAGGATCTCCCAGTGCACATGCCCCGCGATCAGCAACGCTCCACCAAGAACCAGCGAGGCCAACACCACAGCGAGATTGATCGCCTGTACCTGCTCGGCGGCCGACAACCTGAGCGCCATCATGTACGGCATCAGTGGCATGATCTGCGACCCAGTCAGTCCTGTGAGGACGCCGTTGGCGAGCCCAGCTGGCACCGCGAGCAACCGTTCAAAAGCCGGGTCCAGCGATAAATTCGGCCGCATCACGGCGATACCAACATATAAGAGCGTGACTCCGCCGAGGAACTGGATTGCGACTTGGGCGTCGATTCCCTTGAGCAAAACCGCCCCAACGGCAATTCCCGGGACAATGGCGGCATAAAATCGCCAGAACCGGCGCACTGCATCGCCCATCCCTCCTGTACTCCACATGAGTGAGAAGTTGCTCACTATGGCAGGAATGACGATAAGTGCCATGGCCCTTGGCAAACCGACAGCCATCACGAGCATTGGCAAGGCGCATGTTGAGTAACCGATACCAGTCACTCCTTTGAGTACTCCTGCTGAGAACAGCCCTAGCACTACAATTGCGATTTCCACACTACCCAAAACCACTGACTACTCCCGCTTCCGCTGATCACGATGCTGTAAACTTGAGAGGTTGGCTATTCGCGCGCAGAATTTTCAGCGCGCTCTACGTCCCAACCCAGCGGCGATATCGATAATAGCGATGGCTGCCGTCGCCGGATTGAATATGCGTGCCAGACATGCGCCTATGACAACACGCCAAATGTTTCCGGTCGAAATGCTTGTCGTCGCGCCGCCTCATGGTGCCAGAGAGTGCCGATGCGCATGACTCGGTGGGGCCAGGCAGTCAAGAATGCCAAAATGACGAATTCGGAGTGTTTGACGCAACTCATAACAGAGACTCCATCGCTTGCGACCGCAGGTACCTTTACGGTCATGCAGAAACGCTCGACGCCACCCGGCGATCGACTCCGTTTGCTGCAGACAAAAGTGGGATGGTTTGATGAACGGCTGGAGCGTCATGCCCTGCGGGCGCACCAAGTCATTACTTTGTGCGTTCGTTCCCGGTCAGGATGTCGCCGATTGGTTAATAAGACGTTAATATTGACCACAATTTAACGATTGGTTTTTCTTGCATCTGCGCACAACTAACGCGTCAGCCGAACCTCCGGTGAGGTCTCCTCAGTGAGGGCCGCCTTGCTGTGAAGCCGGGGCGGGGCGGATCCTGCTGCCGAGGCGGCGCGGGACGTGGATGTGTCCACAAGAGCAAGCATGGGCACAAGTCGGGAACGGCGGGCAACAAGCGCTGGTCCGAGGCGCTGAAGCGCGAGCTCGTGGCGGCCTTGTTGAAGCCCGGTGCCTCGGTATCGGTGGTGGCGCGCGCGTTCGGCGTCAACGCGAGCCAGGTTTTCAGTTGGCGCCGCCGGTATGGAGAGGCGGTCGATCCAGCTACCGCGTTGCCATCGGCGTCCGGGATGCTGCCGGTGATAATGGCACAAGCCCCCGGAGACCATGCTCAGCGCAGCATCGACTCCGCCGTCTACGGCAGAGATGATCGAGCCCGGGGACTGCGTCGGATCGAGCTTTGACGGTTGCGCACTGAAGGCAGACTCGACGTGCTGAGCAATTGATGCCGCTTCGCCGCGCGCGCCAAGCCGCCCCACCGGATTGAGCCGTGCCGTCCCCTGTCGCATTCCCGACAGACCGCGACACACGTCGTCAAGCTTGGCGAGGTGTGTCGGTGCGTTTTTTCGCTGGGTCGATCGCCATTGCCAGACCGCGAAGTAAAGGTTCCCGCAGTCGCCGAGAGATGGTAATCCAAGTCCGGACCATCGAGATGAGATGTCGAAGCACCAGAGAGCTGCGGCCAGGACCGACGATCAAGCACTACGCCGAGGCCGACGACGCTGCGACGATCGCGAGCCCCTGATACCGACCGCGGTACGTCAACCGCGGAGGTTGCTGCTGGCGCTTCTTGTTTGATTTCGATCTTGGCCTGGAACATGTCAGTCCACAGCGTCGGCGCTACCGCGATACGATGTGGGCGTTTCCTGTCCGTTGCCAGCCTGCAACGCAGTTGGTGGATTATCTTTTCTCATCAATCAAACCCTGCGACAGCAATTGCTCAGCAGGCCCCATCAGGCTATGAAATGGTTTCTGCGAGACCATAGATCCGCCTTGAGAGGCGGCGCAGGGTCCGGCTCGGTATCGAGTTGCGTGTTGGCGAGAGACGGATGGCGTTGGTCGATCGGCATGTAGGGGCTAGATTGAGGGCTCTCCGAGAAGGTCTTGGCCTGACCTCGCGAGAGGTCGCCAAATCCCTTTCGTGTCATGAGGACCAGTTGGACGCGATCGAACGCGGCGAGACACGTGCCAGTCCGACTCTCCTCGCTCGTGCAGCTCAGCTTTTCAATGTCGCGAGCTTCCATTTTTTCGATGGCCTTGAAACGACCGACCAGGGATCGGGCCACGAGCAGGAGGAGTCCGATACTGCGTCCGCAGGCATCGTGTACTTAGAAGAATTCCGCAAGGGCAGACGCGATCCCGAAGATTGAGAGACGGCTCGAAACGAGGAACTCATGGTGATAACCAGTGTACCGGCCTTGCTTCGAGGCTGATCGCGCGCCTTCATACTGTGGTGGCCACAGGAATGGAGGATCGATTCCATGACGCAGCTAGCCTCGCGTACCAATTTCCTCTCGCAAT
Organism: Hyphomicrobiaceae bacterium; assembly: GCA_046154645.1. GTDB lineage: Bacteria > Pseudomonadota > Alphaproteobacteria > Rhizobiales > Hyphomicrobiaceae. Next base: position 3,125 of record JBJXDZ010000141.1, on the reverse strand, counting down.
TGTACGTGCAGCACGGCCCTCGCCAGTCTCTCTCCCTCTATTTTGCGTTTGCCGTCGGTGAGTTGAGAGTGCGCGGCATCGAGCTGGAATTCGGCACTTTTGACGCACTTGAGCGAACGAATGCCGCCAATCGGCAAAGCTGGCTCCCGCTCACTCCCACGTTCAATCCGCAGTATAACACTCTAACGACCGATAATGCATTTTGCCTTCTTGGCCGAGATGCAGCTGGCGAGATCGTCCTGACACATGCGGGACGACGGTTCGACTGGACGCAAAGTTCCTTCAAAACCGAGGCCGAGGCGCTGAGACTCTTCTACGACCTGGCCGACGCTGCGGAACTTGCCGGTGAATCCTGCGAAGTTACTGCGCCGACCGCTGACAAGATCAGCGGTGTAATCGCCTATACGGGAGCGGTTTGGAATCGTCCCGATGTTCGTGGACGCGGGCTTCCCAACTTTGTCTCGCGCCTAGCCCGCGCTTATGCGCTCACGACGTGGAACATTGATTTTGCAGTGGCCATGATGTCCGAAAGGAATGTCTCCCGCGGCCTCGTTGGCAATACCGGACACAGCAATCTCGAAGGGAGTGTGAAGTCACTCAGGTCACCTCTGGGCGACGTGACGTATCAACTTGCTTGGGCCACGCCGACCAACATCATGCAGGAGCTTTCCGAGCACCTATCTCTATCGAGAGGCGATGGGCGAGCAGTTCATCAGCGTCACGCTTAGGAAGCAGGTTTTGCGCCGATCAACCGTGATGGGTAAAATCATCCGCTGGTAACTCAATATGGTTGGTCGGCGTCCTGCTGGGCGAACGGTGACGTCAACTTCCTCAAGTGTAGCGCCCGGGAATGCGATGGCTTCCTTATAGGCATCAACGACGAAGCGCTGATATTCCGGGTCTTCGAAGCGCCCCCAAGGCTGCCCAATCGACTGGTGTCGCCAATCGTTCCCCAGCGTGAGGTATCCGACACCTGCATCAGCGAGATAAAGACCTTCGGTCTTTTGTTCGAGCAGCAGGTATCGCTGATCGAATTCTCTGAAGAGACTTGGCTTCAACTTGTCGAAGGTCGAACGACCATCTGCGGCTTCACGCATGAGATCGACAAATGGGCTTGTCGCCGGAAGCGTTCGGAGCTGAATTCGGCGCCGAAAAAAGCGACCGGATGTGGTTGCAAGTCTCTCACGTAAGATCTGCGTGAGGCGCCGGATCGCAGCCTCTCCCGAACTGACATGGAGCGTCTCAATCTTGCGTCCCGATACGATCGCCAGCGTACACGGGATTTGAATGTGATCACCGAGTTTATAGAGGAGACTGATGGCCGTCAGATCGCCCAGATAGTCCGGAGCGAATGATACCCAAAGGCACCCTCCCCGTCGCTCGACATCGGCATAGCCCATGTTCCTGACGAGGTACGTGATCAGTTGTTCACCTTCGAGGCCGATGCTGTCGCTCAATCGGGCGAGATCGAGCCTCGTTTGAACAACATCTCCAAAGGCGTCAATCAACCACCGCGGCATCGACCACTCCCGCGCCCTCGACCTCAGGGGGCCAATGTAGATTATAGCTCGCTCGATGCAACCCTTCTTCATGTGCGCTACAAATATTTCAACGCTGCATGAGCGCAGATCGGCCGGTCGTCATCATGGCTGTGATCCCGAGCAGAAGGATCGCTCCTGCAATCAAGGCCGTGTATCCGAGGCTGTCCGCGATGAGACCTCCGAGCGAGGCGCCAGCCCCCATGCCGAAGGCCAACGCGGTGGTGTTCAGCCCGAGCGCCAATCGACCATGTTCGGGATCGACGAGAGTAAGCAGGACAACTTGTTGAGACGACGTAAAAAGTGCGCCAACGATGGCACTGGCCGAGAGCAAAGCGACAGCGTTGAAGCTGCTGACATCAAGTAGCAATGCTGCGAACGTGCCAAGCAAGCAGACGAAACTCATCCATATTGTAGACCGCGCTCCAAGGTGGTCGGTCAGTTGGCCGCCGAGTACATTCCCAAGTACTCCACCAATGCCAAACACAAGCAACGCGACGGGGAGATGCGAGGGGTTAAGACAATAGTGGTCCACCAAGAGCCCCGTGATCGGTGCAAATATAGCAAATCGGGCACCCACATGTCCGACCGTGCGGACAAGATGGCCCGCGATGGCACGGACGACCTTAAGGACTTGGCCGGTTGCGGCATTGGATTCGACTTGCTCGTTGGCATCTGAAGAACTTGCCAGCAAAAGGGCGGCCACGAGCGCAGGGATACTCAAAGCCAGAAAGGTCACGCGCCAGCCCAGCATCATGCTGGCCCAAGCCGCTATGGGAACGCCGACCAGCGGGCCCAATGTCATTCCCGCGGACACGTACGAGACGGCGCGCCCTCTACGCTGCGACGCGACTATGGAAGCAGCGATGGCTGGTGCGCTGGAGCTGAATAAGGCCGCTCCACTGCCTGAAACAGCGCGCGAAATCAACAGCAGGTGGAAGTCGGGTGCGAAAGCACAGAGTATGCCACCTGTACCCAACAGGGCGAGTCCGAGCACGGCTTGGGTACGACGTGCCAAACGCGGCGTGGTCAACGCTAGGATCGGTGCCAGGAGCGCAGCGGTGAGAGCATATGAGGCAACCAGCCATGCTGCCACAACGCTGGACATCTGCATTTCGTTGGCGACGCCGGGAGCCAGACCGATGGCGCCGAACGAAATTGCCCCCGCCGCGAATGCCCCGAGTGAAAGAAAGAAGAGCTTCGCCGCTGGACTTGTCGCCATGCGCCACCTACTGGTCAACACGCTCCTCGTGAGTCCTCTAAACGATGATGGCACCCGCGCGTCAAGACTGTCGACCAGTAATGTGCGGTCTCCACAGTTTCGGGCAGCGACGTTCCTTTCAGCCACGCAATTCCGTCGCATGAATTGCGCCAAAGCGCAGGGTCAAAGGCGGGCACAGTCATGTCAAGTAGGTGTCCGCGCTCAGGACATCTGAGAACGTTCGGGCTTCTCCTTGGCTTGGCTGGCGAGAAGGTACTCCGTCGGTGGCAAGCCGGATAGTGCGCCGTGTGGACCGTGTGGACGAACGAAGTTGTAGGTATCCCGCCAATCGTCGATGAGCGGGTTCAGATCGGCGACGGAGCCGG
>JBJXDZ010000140.1:0-3588 GCA_046154645.1 Hyphomicrobiaceae bacterium | reverse complement strand
GGCCGTCCCAATATAGAATCTTGACGAGATCGCCGCGGCGCCCTCGGAAGCAAAACAGGTGACCAGCAAACGGATCCTGCTTCAGCACATCCTGCGCCAGAATGCTCAGGCCATCGAACCCCTTACGTTCTTGCTGCCGCAGCACCGCACATTTGCACTGCCCAAGTCAGGCACATGCTCGGAGCTGCAGTCGAGATCACCGATGAAGCTACACGCTCCGACGTTTTGACGGCTCTCGCCCCACGCCTCAACTCTTCCGAACTAGGCACAGCACTTGCGGCTGCGATGTCGACGCAAGACGAGCAGTTGCGCGCTCGCGTGCTCGGCGGGCTATTTCCGTATTTTGACAACGCTAGACGCCTCAAACTCGTGGAGGCCCTGACATTAACTACCGATGGCCATACGCGAGCTCAATTGTATGCAGCACTCGCCCCGCACCTTGAGGCCCCAAGGTCAAGGGAAGCGATTGAGCGTGTCTTGGCTGGCGATCATGTGATTGACGATTTCACCTGCCTCGCGGTCGCGTCCGAAGAAGTAGTCGGCGTCCTGCTCGTCGAGCGCGACGAGGCCACGATACGGGTTTATCGTACGCCACGGCTCGAGCGGCTTGGGTAACTCTTTCGACTGCAGCGCGGCGATGATCTTGGCAAGCGGGTCGGGCGCGGCGGGTTCGGTGCTCTCGATCCAGTGGAGCTGGGCGAGGCCTGGCAGGTTATCTGCCGGTCCTTTGGAGCGGTCCGCGACCACAACCGGCAACAGGATGAACGCGTCGTCCTTGGTCTTGCGATCGCGGGCCTCGTAGTACTCCACCTTTTGCCAATCACCGAGCCGGTTGGAGACGAGAACAATGAATGCCTGGGCCCTGCCGATTGCCTCGAACAGTGCAGGCTGCCAGAGGTGCCCGTGCCGGAGGTGCGTCTGATCCACGAAAACGTCGGCGGCAGGCAACGCCTTCTCAATCGCGGCCTTCAGCGCCAGCGCGATAACGCGGTCGGGCGTGTGATAGCTCAGGAATACGCGCAACGCGCCCCCCCTACTGGCCGGATGAATTGTTCCGAAGTGAGATTAGCATCGGCGGGACGGGGTTGGCCAAGTCGTCAATGTCCGTTCCCGAGATCCAAATCCGGACAGTGGCAGGTTGGCAGCGCTTCGTCTCCAATGACCCAGAACAGAAGTCGGCTGTTCCAGAGTGTGTCTTCTTGTCCATGTCCGTTGCCGCAAAATGCAGACGTTCTCGAAGATGGAAAGTGCGGGACCCGGCACGGGGGAGTGTGCCGAGCCCCGCCAGAGCCTGAAGCGGTTCTTGGGGGGGGCCGAGGGACGCGCTTCAGGTATAGTTTTGAGTTTGGCGACTGGAGCCCTTTTCTGGAAGTCCCGCTCCATTGCTTCTCGGAGCACTGCTTCGCTGCTGCGTGCTCTGCGCGGCATCAACCATCAGACGTCGGAGGTCTTGAAACTGTTCAGCGTATGCCAGCATTTGAGTGTTTGCATATCGGCTCTGAACTGCGAGAGCGTCCGTCACGGACTTGGCATTTGCAAGTTCACCTGCCAACGTGAACCCGGCCTCGGTGTTCTGTTTCGCGAAGTGGATGCATCGATCCTGAACCAACCTGAAACCTGATGACGCCTCATGCGCGGGTAACGCCCCCCACCACATACTCGTTGCCTGGAGCATAGCGTCCATGCATTGAACGTAAGCTGCCCGACCCTGTTCGACGTTCTTTTCGGCAAGCTCTCGCAATTGCTGCGGCATCTCGAACAATTGATTGTTGGCCATTATCTTTCTCCATGTCGATCAGCTGGTCCAGGTGAGGTCGTCGTCCGGTGCCCGCCCATCGCTTGAACAGGGGCTATATGCGATCGGGGAAGGAGAGCATCGCGTCGTCCCGCAACGACGCGATGCTCAATGACGCCGCTGTCTGCCCTCAAGCAACGGCGCCAAACTCCGCACGTGGTTGTTGGTTTTCCACGATGCCGCGATTGATGCCGTGATTGGAGTGCGAGCCTCGCAGGATCCAACCGAGTTCGTCAGCGTGGACGGCGCTTTGCGCGTGGTCCAACTCCGGGTTCAGCGCGGCTTCCCGCTGGAACTGCACACGGTCGATACGCAGAACGACGCTATCGACGAGCGCATCGCAGTTCGCTGCACGCATGTCACCGCAATTAAAAATGAACAGGTCGCCGCAAGATAGAAACCGGACCGCCGCTACTGGTCCGCCCGAAGTCGACCGCGCGAGACGTCGATGCACCAGAAATTGTCCCGTCTCGACGAGGTAATAACTGGATGCCAGGTCACCTTCAGCGAACAGCCTGAGTTGCGCACTGACGCATCGCCGGCTCGCAAGGGGCCCCACCGCGTTCGCGATCCAGCGGCCATCAGGATCACTGTTTGCTCTCAGATGCTCAACGGCGGGTTGGTCGCCCCGCCCGGCCTGCAGATCACAATGCAATTTGCGCGAATAGACAGATGCCCCGTGCATGTCCGAACCCTCAGGGGCCAGTCTTGTACACAACCTGCCCCGTTCGACAATCGCGCTACTTCTCCACCATTATCAACCGTTGGTCCGATAGCGTACCCGCGCCGTGCCGATTGCCTGCGAGCGCCATCGCGAGCGTCAAAGTCCTTGCTCGCCTCAGTGTTCAGGCCTACGGTTCCCCAATCGCTTCCCGATCGTCATGAGGCGTGCGGAAGAGAAGTCATTGAAACCCCTCGCCCCGCTGCTCGCCATGCCTCGTATCGCACAATCATGCCTCACCAATCGCCTTCTGACGTTGCTGTCGACGTCTGACTTTGCGTACCTGGAACCGCATTTGGAACCGGTCAATCTGGAACTCAACACGATCGTCGTGGCCGCCAGCAAGCCGATCGAGCACGCCTATTTTCTCGAAAGCGGCATCGTGTCAGTGGTCGCCTGCCGCGCCGATGCTCAAGTGATCGAAGTCGGCATCCACGGTCGCGAGGGCATGGGTGGATTTCCGCTGTTGCTCGGCTCGGACCAAAGCCCGCACGACCAGTACATGCAGCTCCCCGGTGCCGGGCACAGGATCAAGACTGCTGCCTTCCTCTCTGCCGTCCAGCAGTGCCAGACCATCAATCGTCTGCTCCTGCGCTATGTCCACTCGTTCACAACCCAGACTGCGCAAACGGCCCTGGCCAATAGCGGCAACAACATCGATGAGCGTCTCGCGCGGTGGCTGCTCATGTGCCACGATCGGATTGACGGCGATGCACTACCACTCACTCATAAGTTCCTGTCGATGATGCTAGGTGTAAGGCGCTCGGGTGTGACAGACACGATCCACATCCTTGAGGGAAGAGGCCTCATTCGAGCGACACGAGGCCAAATCATAATCTGCAATCGCGCCAAGCTTGAGCGCCTCGCCGGCGCGGCCTACGGGCTGCCAGAAGCCGAGTACAGGCGTCTGATCGGCGAGTTTTGATCGCTGCGCACGGTGAATTATCAGCCTCGCGACCAGACACATGGGGCCTTGATCGGTTCGCTGTCGGCTGTCGCAATGTCGGATGGGAATTGCCCGTCATCCAACACACTTTGACCTTCCGCTTATCGGTCCGACAGCTGTCGTGAG
>JBJXDZ010000139.1:0-41898 GCA_046154645.1 Hyphomicrobiaceae bacterium | reverse complement strand
AAGGCCTTCATCACTCACGCGGCATGGCTGGATCAGGCTTGCGCCCATTGTCCAATATTCCCCACTGCTGCCTCCCGTAGGAGTCTGGGCCGTGTCTCAGTCCCAGTGTGGCTGATCGTCCTCTCAGACCAGCTAAGGATCGTCGCCTTGGTGAGCCATTACCTCACCAACTAGCTAATCCTACGCGGGCTAATCCCTCAGCGATAAATCTTTCTCCTCACGGACGTATACGGTATTACTCCAAGTTTCCCTGGGCTATTCCGTACTGAGGGGGATATTCCCACGCGTTACTCACCCGTCTGCCACTCCCTATTGCTAGGGCGTTCGACTTGCATGTGTTAGGCCTGCCGCCAGCGTTCGTTCTGAGCCAGGATCAAACTCTCATGTTGAAGAGATTTGATTCTGGTTTTGGCTTGGAGGTTAATCCAAGGATCTGCGTAACGGGCACCTTCACACTAGACAACAACCGCGAGTCACCTCACAGTCGTGGCCATGGTGATGGCTATTGAAACGCAGTATCGCCAGAGTCTAGTCAGTTCCGACCATGCTGGGCATGGATAACGAAACCCGCCAGGACTCCGCCGCCTGCGTTTCCCTTCCTTCGATTAAATTGTCAAAAAGCGCCAAATCCTACAAACAGCTCTTCACGGCCTGACCGGTTGCCCGATCCTGCCGGCGGCAATACGAAACCGCATCAGGGCTTCCCCTGAGGGCTTCGAGCCGGTTCGAGAGATGTCGTCGGCCGGGGCAGCGACCTCGCCGCGCCCCGAACAATCCGGAATAAAAACCATTAGCCCTCCCCTGTCAACACCGATTGCAATAAATTCTTCACCGAGCCCGGGATTCGCGACCTATCTCTTTGATCTGGCGCAGTTCTTTTTGTGGAAAAGTTTTCCTGAAATGCGCCCCTCTGGCAACCCCAACGGGCTCAGGCAAGCAAATTTCGACAAATCTCGTGCCGAAGAGCGCGTCGTGCGGCATCGTTGGGCCTGAGCGCCGTACGCGTGGCGGCAACTGGGACGGCTGGTCTGGTGCTCTTGGCCGCGAGGCGGGCGCCGCTCTTCCGTTTTTTGGTATTGAGATGTGGAATCTGCCCTGGTGACGCCACAATGGTGCCCGTTGTTGAACCTGGGCATGTCCGGCAGCGCCGACTTGACTCTTTTGCCGTGTCCTGGCGGCAATGACCGAGACGAGCCCGTGGGGGAATAAGAGAGCGACGGTAGGCCTGACCATGCATGACTTGCGGCGCCACGCGCCAGTCGGCCGGGCGCGGCGCTTGCGCCCGCGGGAGAGACCGCGCGACTTGCCGCAGCTCTACGCCTCGCGCAAGCGGCGGCCGCTGCCGGATCTCTATCTGGCCGATCGCGCCGAAGCCCGCCGCGGGGGACGGTTCCAGTGGTTTTTCAGCACCTGCCTCGCCGCTGGCGTCGGCGCGGTTGCCATTGCGGCCGTCGTGCTCGGCTCCATGGATGCGCGGGATGGCGGCGCCGGCGGCGGGTTGCTGCCACGACTGCCGAATCTGGCCGAGCCGCGGCTGCCGCAGCCTAACCGGCCTGTGCCGACACCGCAGAACGATGGCCTCAAGTGGGCGGCCCCGAAAGTCGACCGCCTGCAAACAGCAACGGGGGCCGCATCCACGCGCTACATTGTGCAGGATTCGATCACAGTCACGCGTGACAGCCGCGAGTACACGCACAAGAAGCCTTACGCCAAGATCGTCATTCGACTGGGTGCGGTGACGGCCGATCCAAAGCGCGAGCTGCCGGCCTTTAATCCGCAAAGCTTCTACGGCAATCCCGGCGATGCCGACGGCGGCAAGGACAGCGACGCCGACGCCGGCGGTGAGGTCAGTGTGCGTGTCGTCGAACTGCTCGGCAGCAGCCTGCCGACCGAGGACGGCCAGGAAATGACCAGCTTGGAAGTCGGGGAGATGCTGCGCCGTTCGCGTGATGCGACGATTGAAGAAGCCTCGATCCGCCCGACTTTCGTGCCCGAAGGCGCCAAGCTGGCGCTGCCCCGCGATCCTCGTGCAAAAGGCGCTCGCGGCCCCGAGGCGGCAGCGGCCAACACCTCGGTACTCGAGAAAAGCATCGTCGAAACCGACGACACCGTGGCCACCGATGCCGAGCAGCCGCTGTCTTCGAGCCTGTTTGCCAGCCTCTACTATGGGGCCTTCGGGCAGGGCATTTCAGCCGAGACCGTACAGCAGGTCTTACGCGTGCACGCCCACGACATTGACTTCCGCCGCCGTGCCCGCGCCAGCGATGTGGCCGAGTTCTTCTTCGATCTCAAGGAGGAAGACAAAGGTGCCCAGAGCCAAACCGGCGAATTGCTGTTCACGGCGCTGGTAGTCGGTGGTCAGACCATGCGCTTTTATCGCTTCCGCACCCCCGATGGGGTGGTCGACTACTACGACGATTACGGCAGCAACTCGCGCAAGTTCCTGATGCGTCAGCCGGTCAAGAGCGAGGACGTACGCCTGACCTCAGGCTTCGGCATGCGCTTTCATCCCCTCCTCAATGTGCGCAAGCTGCACACTGGCGTCGACTGGTCGGCAGCTCCGGGTTCTCCGATCATGGCCGCCGGCAACGGTACGGTCGAGGAGGCGCAATACAAGGGCCAGAACGGCAATTACATCCGCATCCGGCACGCCAATGGCTATCAGACCAGCTATAGCCACATGAGCCGGTTTGCGGCTGGCGCCAGCGTCGGGCAGAAGGTTCGGCAGGGTCAGGTGATCGGCTATGTCGGCAACACAGGCCTCTCCACCGGACCGCATCTGCATTTCGAAGTCATGATCGGCGAACGGTTTGTCGATCCGGTGAAAATCCCGATGCCGGAAGGCCGCAAGCTGACGGGCAAGCAACTCGCTGATTTTCAGCGCGAGCGCACCCGGATCGAGGATCTGATGCGCCGCCCCCCCGTGCGCGTGGTGCAAGTCGAAAGCAAGTAGCCGACGCGCAACTGGTCAGCTTTGCCGGGGCACAATCCATGGTTGCTGGCACGATTGCGCCGCATCATGAGATTGCATTCCTTCCGTCGTCGAACGATTCCGATTGACGCCGGCCCGACGCCGAATGAGATTTGACGCTCGGCGTCCGATCACCTGATCATTTGCATGCGACGCCACACTGGTTCCAGCTGGGTGCGTATGTGAGGCGTAGCGTGCGGCGTTGCGATGCCCTGAGCGTTGCGGTGACGGCTGTTTTGACAGCGAGTGTCGCGGCGCGCGCGGACGCCCAGGACTGGACGCCCATCGTGACTGCGGCACCCAAGACCTACTATTACGAAGCCTGGGCAGGTGGCGACGGCGCCGGCCGGGCGCTGTCGCTCTATGGCGGCATGACAACGGCTCTCAACAACGACGTTCGCGCCGACGGCTTCAGGCTGCGCACCGCAGCGGGCTATGGCATCTATGCCTATTCCCGCTCGTACACGGTCGACAACCGCCGCGCCTGGCAGGAATTTCGCGGCACCATGACCTCGTCCGATGTGCTGCTTGGCTATCAGCATGCGTTCGGGCCATGGATCATCAAGGTCTTCGCCGGCGGCACGCAGGAAACACACGCCGTGGTGGCGCACGGCGACGCCGGCCTCGCCTTTGACAATCGCAATGCCGTTCAGGGCAGTCGCATCGGCTTCAAGGGCGCGCTGGAGACCTGGCTCAACATCGACAATTGGGCCTTCCTGCAGACGGATGTGTCGTGGAGCCAACCCTTCGAGGCCTATGGCGGCCGGATCCGCGCCGGCTATCGCATCAATCCCGCGTTCTCGGCCGGACTGGAGGCTGGCGTGCATGGCAACGCCAATCACGACGCCGGTCGGCTTGGTTCGTTCTTGCGTTTCGAGTGGACGGCCGGCGAGATCTCGGCGTCGGTCGGTGCGGCCGCCAATAGCCACGAAATTACAGGGGCTTATGGATCATTGGCGGTCATGATCCGGTTTTGACGATCGGTTGATAATGGCGCAAGCTTTCCGCGACGCGGCGTGCTAGATTAGTGCGACAATATAGCCCAAAGGGCTGATTGCAGCCACGTCAATGGAGGTTGCCGTGAAATCCATTCTTGTTCCTCTCGATCAGTCCGACTCCGCTCACTCCGTGATGGCCGCGGCGAAACTGCTGGCCGATCGGCTCGGTGGCGCTCTCGAAGGCGTGGCCTTGCGCCCGATCCACGTCGAGATCGTGGCCCCAGACCCGATTGTGGCCGTAACGTTTCCGCCGGCCGACTGGAACGACACCGACTTCGTCGCCAAAGCCCGCCGGGCGTTCGAGGAATCCTGCAGCGGCGGCGCCGCCAAGTTCCGTTGGCGCGCTGGCCCCTCGATCGACGACGCCGGCCTCGGCAGTTTGGCGCGGGTATACGATGTCTGCGTAATCGGCCGTCCCGTCGCCAGTGGGGCCGGTCCACGCATGACGACACTGGAAAGCGCCCTGTTCGAGAGTGGGCAGCCGGTGCTGGTCGCCTCTCCCGCTGTTCCCAAGCTGCTTGGCGAGAACATCCTGATCTCCTGGAACTGCAGCACCGAGCAGGCGCGGGCGACATCGGCCGCGATGCCGATCCTGAAGTCAGCGAAATCAGTCACCATCGTCACCATCGAGGGGCTGACGGTACCGGGGCCAACGGGCGCGCAGTGCCGCGACTGGCTGGCCGCCAACGGCATCACCGCGCGCGAATACGTGATGGGTAACGGCGGCAAGCGGCCGGGCGAGGTGCTGATCAACGAGGCGAACAAGATGGGCGCCGATCTGATCGTCAAGGGCGCCTATACGCAAAGCCGGTTGCGCCAGATGATTTTCGGCGGCGCGACGAGCCACCTGCTCGCGCATTGTCCCATCCCCATGCTGATGGCTCGGTGAGGTCCAGAGAGACCGCTCAAGCCGCCGAAGGCGGTGTCTTGGCCGTGCCTTCAGGGTGCGGTGCTGGCAGCATCTGCTCGTAGCGTAGGCTCGGTACCAGCCAGAACATGGCCATGCCAAGCAGCGAGCCAATCACACCAAGCGAGAACGAGGCGTAGTAGGCCCCCGTCCATTGTTGCAGCACACCGGAGAGGAACGATCCCGACGCCTGACCGAGGCCCATGGCGATCGAGAGCGTGCCGAAGATGGCCCCGACTGCGCCGCCGCGGAACAGATGCGCAATGAGCGAGACAATGATCGGTCCACGCGCGCCCTGCATCAGGCCGAAGCAGATGACAAAGGTGTAGACCAACAGGTAGCTCGGCCACACTGCGATCGAGAGCAGAGCGATGGCGCCGGTGGCGGTCACCAGATAGGTTCCAGTCACCGTCTTCAGGCGACCGATGCGGTCCGACAGCCACCCGACCGCCACGATGCCGATCGCTGACAACATGCCGGTCATGCCAAAGGCGCTGGCAGCCACCAGGGGATGAAAACCACGCTCGATCAGGTAGGCGACCGACTGCGGCAGAATGCTGTAGGCAGCGACCGAGGTCCAGAAATAGGCGGAGAACAGGCCCCAGAATGCCGGCGTGCGCAGCGCTGACGACACGGTCCAGCCATCGCTGTGGCTGGCCGCTTGCGCAGCGCGGGCTGCCCGCCAGTCTTGGGAACCGGCACCGATGCGTGACAAGGGCAGCAACAGCATGAGCGGCAGCAGCGCCAGCGTGGCGAGACCCAGCATGCGGTGGGCGCTGCGCCAGCCGTAGGCGTCGAGCAGCAATTGCATTAGCGGCGGCACGATCAGCATGCCTGTTCCCATCGCCGCGTAGGGCAGCGACACGATGGAGCCCATGCGCCGCGTGAACCAGCGCGCCAGGATGCTCGACGCGACAATCATGCCCAGCGCCGCCGAGCCGATGCCGCCGCAAAGACCGGCGGTCAGATAATAGTGCCAGGGCGCGGTCGCCAAGGCCGCGGCCCAATAGCCAAGCCCCAGCACCGACAAGCCAAGCCCGTAGGTGATGCGGACCCCGAGGCGGTCGATGAGCTGGCCGACGAACGGCGCCGAAACCGCATAGGCGATGGCAAAGATGGCGTAGGTCGCTGTGATCTCGGCCCGCGACGCCGCCAGACCAGCCTGCACGGGCAACAGAAAGACGGCGAACGACTCGGTGACGCCGCGTCCGACCATGTTCATGGCAAAGGTCAGCGCGACGATGATGGCCAGGAAGCCGGCAACCGGTTGTCCGGTTGCGGGTGGCGAACCGCTCACCACCTCACGCGCCATGCACGACCACGAAGTCCGCGGCCGGTGCCCGCTCGGTGATGAGCTTGTTTTCCGGCACCGACCAGTCGGGCACACCCAGTGCCATGCCGGAGATCAAGATCTCCTCGTCAGGGATCGGCAGCGCTTTGTGCACCACCGGGCCGTAGTAGATCCACGCCGCCTGCGGGCAGGTCTCAAGGCCGTAGCCGCGCGCCAGCGTCATGACATTCTGCATGAACATGCCGAGATCAAGCCAGGACCCATACTCGAGACGCCGGTCCATGGTGAAGAACAAACCAACGGGGGCGCCGAAGAAGGTGTAGTTTTTCAACGCCTGCCGCTGCCGACCCGCCATGTCGCCACGCGCGATGCCGGCGATCCCGTAGAGATCGAAGCCAACCTTCCGGCGACGCGACAGATAGGGTTCAGGCAAGGTTTCAGGGCTGTAGAGGTACTCGTGTTGCTGCGGCCCTGCCTTAGCCGCTTCCGTGACGGCGGCCGTCAACCGGTCACGTGCTGCACCCATAGCGATATGCACGCGCCAGGGCTGCGTATTGGTGCCCGACGGCGCGCGCGACGCCTCCTCCAGGATGCGCGTCACCAGCGCCAACGGCACCGGATCCGGCTTGAAGCCGCGCACGGATTTGCGCCCCGTCACCGCCGAACGAACGTCCAGCGTGACGTCCGGAATGTCGCTGCTCATTGACATCTCCCTGCTCATACGATCGGCATCATGCAGGGAACGGCTTTGCCGTCATGGCGAGATACTGCATGGCAGCCGCGACACCGCCTGCTGCATGCGGCACCCGCGCGATGCCGAGCGCCATCTCGCAGCCAGCCAGCGTGCCCAGGATGGTGAGGTCATTGGTGTCACCGAGATGGCCGATGCGGAACACCTTGCCGGCCACCTTCGACAGGCCCGTACCGAGGGACAGATCGAAGTAATCGACGCAGACCTTGCGGAAGGCATCGGCATTGTGCCCCTCGGGCATGACCACGGCGGTCAGCACCGGTGAATAGTATTTGGCGTTGGTGCAGAGATTCTCGAGCCCCCAGGCGGCAACGGCACGGCGCGTGGCTTCGGCGTGACGCTCATGTCGCGCGAACACGGCGTCGAGACCCTCCTCGTGCAGCATATCGATGGCAGTCGAGAGCGCGTACAGCATGTTGGTTGCTGGCGTATATGGGAAATAGCCGGTCTTGTTGGCGGGGATCATGTCCTCCCACGACCAGAACGACTTCGGCAGGTTCGACGTCTTGGTCGCCGCCAGGGCCTTGTCCGAGATGGCGTTGAAGGACAGGCCGGGGGGGAGCATGAGGCCTTTCTGCGAGCCTCCGACCGTAATGTCGACGCCCCACTCGTCGTGGCGGTAGTCAACGGAGCCCAGCGACGAAATCGTATCGACCATCAGCAAGGCTGAATGTCCGGCGGCGTCGATAGCCTTGCGCACCTCGTCGATGCGCGACGTGGCGCCGGTCGAGGTCTCGTTGTGGACGACGCAGACAGCCTTGATCTTCTTGTCGGTGTCGGCCCTGAGCCGCGCCTCGATCAGGTTGGCGTCGGCCCCCGAGCGCCAGTCGGTGCCGATGAACTCAGGGCGAAGGCCAAGCTTCAGCGCCATGTTCTTCCACAGCGTCGCGAAATGCCCGGTCTCGTACATGAGCACCGTATCGCCAGCCGACAACGCGTTGACCAGCGCCGCTTCCCAGGCACCGGTACCCGAGGCCGGATAGATGATCACATGGCCCTTGGTCTTGAAGATCGTCTTGATGCCGGCAAGCACCTTGAGGCCGAGCTTCTGGAACTCCGGCCCCCGGTGGTCCAGTACCGGCATATCCATGGCGCGCAGGATGCGGTCCGGCACGGGAGATGGACCGGGAATCTGCAGAAAATGGCGGCCGGCGCGGCGTGGCTCGTTGGACATGGGGGGAGGGACCTTGGCTCGAAGTTTGGCGATTGCTGCTACTCTCATAGGCAAGGCAGCAGAGATTGTCGATTGAGCACTGTGCAGCTTGCGATACCCCATCCCGGGCCTCAGCGGGGAAGCGCAAGGCAGCGGCAACGGGCACGGCCGCCACGTCGCCAGCCGACGGACTTAGAGAGCCAGGTGAACCCGGCACGGACGGGAGGGCAGCTGCCAAGGTTTTGCGCCGACCCTCATGCTCGGAAAGGCGGCTATCCCGAGGTGTTGGCAACTGTCGCAGTCGGTGGCGGGCCAGCGTCCAACGCGACCATGTTTCAAGTTGCCAGGCTGCGCAAAATCTCGACAAAGCGGGCGACCGAGGCGGCAACGCCGCCTTCATTCACGACGACGTGGTCGGGCGTATAGGTCTGTGGCACCTCGCGCTCCAGACGCGCCGCGATATCGGCGCCGCCTTCGCGATCCCGCTGGGCCAGCCGCTCGGCCCGGACCGCAACGGAGGCCTGAATCTCAATAACGCAGGTGCGCCGATAGGTGGTTCGTGCCGTCTGGACGACATTCCGCGAGACATTGCAGACAACCACGCGACCGGCAGCGAGATCATCGTCGATCGTGGCGGGGATGGCGTAGCTCAGTCCATGGGCCGACCAGCTCAACGCCAAGCCGCCGCCCGCGGCAAGGTCGGAAAACTGGTCGGGCGTCACGGCGAAATGGTCCTCGGTGACGTCGGGCGGACGTGTGATGTAGCGGCGCGGAAAGACCAGTCGCGGGTCGACGGCGAATGCAGCTCGAGCGCCGCGAAGGAGCGTGTCCTTGCCTACGCCGCTGCCGCCGACAACCAGCGCCAGTGTGCCCGATGCCGGCGTCGTCATGCCACGCGCGTCCCGGCACAGAACACTTCACGCACCACGGGCACGGCTCGGGAAATATCGACACGCACGAGATCGGCGCGCCGGCCGACGGCGATCTCGCCACGGTCGTTGAGGCCCATGGCCTCTGCCGGTGCTTTGCTGACCAGGCGGAGGGCACCCGCCAGTCCGCCGATCGCTGGCACGTCGGCCAGCATCAATGCGCCCTGCAGCAGGCTCGCCGGCACGTAGTCGGAGGAAAGCACGTCGAGCAGGCCCCGCTCCGCCAACTCGCGGGCGGCCACATTGCCGGAATGCGAACCACCGCGCACGACGTTCGGTGCCCCCATCATCACGGCGATACCGGCGCGATGGGAGGCCTCGGCGGCCTCGGTCGTGGTTGGGAACTCGGCCAGTCGCGCGCCATCAGCCAGCGATTCGCGGACGTGCTCCGTTGTCGTGTCGTCATGGCTGGCGAGCATGACGCCGCGATCGCGGGCGGCGGCAACCAGCGTGCGTCGGTGGCGATCATGATTCTGTACAGCGCTGCGCTTGCGCTCGACAATGAAGGCGTCCATCTCGGCCTCCGTCTTGCTCGACTTGCCGCGGTAGTACTCGCGCAGCTTCACCTCATCGCGGAATTGACGCACGCCCGGCGTGTGATCCATCAGCGACATCAGGTGGACCGGATGGTTCGCCATGAACCGCTCGGTTTCTTCGAGCACGTCATTGGAGCAGATTTCGCAGCGCAGATGCGTCCTGTGCTCGACGCGCAGCAGGCCACCGCTGCGTGCCGTGTCGATGGCCGACGCAAGATCAAACAGGCCACCAGCCAGCGTGCGACGGTCACCATCGCTGCCGGCGCGCAAGCTGTCGAACACGGTGGTGATGCCAGACGTGGCGATCTGCGCGTCATAGGACAGCACCGCTGAGAGCGGATCCCAGAACACTTTCGGCCGTGGCGAGTAGTGTGGCTCAAGGTGATCGGTGTGGAGTTCGATCAGGCCGGGAATGAGATGGTCATCGCCCCAGTCCTCGGCACGAGGATCGATGCAGCCCGCCTCGATGCCGACGATCACCCCGGCCTCGATGACGACCGTGCCCGTCATGACATCGTTGGCGAGAACAATCGACGATGACGCGATGCGCGTCGTGCCGGGGCGTGACTTGAGGGCGCGGTTGGACATGGTGTCCTCGTGTTCAGGCAGCCGCAGCAAAGCGCGACAGATCCAACTCGCGGTCGGCCACCCGCCCGCGCGCATCGACGTCATGGAAGATACCAAGAATGGCGGCCCCACGGGCCTTGGCATCGCGAATAAGGTCCACCACCACGTCGCGGTTGGCGGCGTCAAGGGAAGCGGTCGGCTCATCGAGCAGGAGCACGGCATGCCCGCCTATGAGGCCGCGAGCGATGTTGACGCGCTGTTGCTCGCCGCCCGAGAACGTGGCCGGCGGCAGCGACCAGAGCCGCGAAGGAATGTTGAGGCGCTCGAGCAGGCCCGACGCGCGGCGCTGGCTTTCCGCCTCGGACAGACCCGCTTCGCGCCCCGCCGCCGCCACAACGGCGAGCGTCGACACGCGCGGAATGACCCGCAGGAACTGGCTGACATAGCCAATCGTCCGCCGGCGGACTTGGCGAATGACGCGAGGATCGGCGCGGTCGAGGTCGATCCAGGTTTCACCGTCGCGCACGCGAATGCTGCCGCTGTCGCAACGGTAGTTGCAAAAGATCATCCGCAGCAGCGACGACTTGCCGATTCCCGACGGACCGATCAGCGCCAAGCACTCAGCCGGCCGCAGCGACAACGATACAGTCGCGAGCACCGGAATGCTCGTGCCGCCACGCAGATGCATGGTGAACGTCTTCGATACGTCCCGCACTTCGAGAAGAGGCTCATTGTCGGTCATCCGATGCCTCCCGAACCGTCGTGCTTTTCCAGGAACGCGTCGATCGACAGCGAACGGAAATCCAGCATGGCGGACCGGATCCGGTCGTCCGGCCAGTTCCACCAGGCAAGCCGCTGCAGACGCTCTGCCGCGCGCGCATCGAACCGGCGCTTGAGCGTGCGGGCCGGCACGCCGGCAACGATGGTATAGGGAGCGACATCCTTCGTCACCACAGCGCCTGCCGCCACGACCGCTCCGTCGCCGACCGTTACCCCGGGCAGGATCGTGACCCCATGCCCGCACCAAACGTCATGGCCGATACGCACCCGGTCCGAGCCGCGGTCCGCGAAGAACGCTTGGTCCCGCTGCTGCTCCGGCCAGTAGTATTCCGGCGTGTAGGTGAAGCGGTGCTGCGACACGCGCGTATACGGGTGATTGGGCGCGCCCATCGTCGACATGGCGGCGACGGCGCAGAAGCGGCCCATGTCGGTGTTGAGCAGCGCCACATGCTCCTGGAGATAACTGTAGCTGCCGATGCGGCTGTCGCGCACGCGCACGAACTCGTGGATCTCGACAAAGTCGCCGATCTCGCTGTCGCGGATCTTCGCCGTCGCGTGAACGACGGGCGTACGCGTGATCTTCGCCTGTGATGCCTGGATGTCCATTTGCGCTAGACCTGCAAGACCGAGGACACGAGGAGCTGCGTATAGGCCTCGCGCGGATCATCAAGCACCTGGTCGGTCAGGCCCTGCTCGATGACGCGGCCGTGCCGCATGACCATGATGCGGTGGGAAAGCAGTCGCGCGACGGCGAGATCGTGCGTGACGAGAACAACCGCAAGGCCGAGATCGGTGACAAGCCCACGCAGGAGATCGAGCAGTCGCGCCTGCACCGAAACGTCGAGGCCGCCCGTCGGCTCATCCATGAACACGAGGCGCGGTTTCGTGACGAGGTTCTTGGCGATGACGAGACGCTGGCGCATGCCGCCGGAAAACGCCACCGGCTTGTCGTCGATGCGGTCACGATCGATTTCGACGCGATCGAGCCACTCGAGAGCTTCGCGCCGGATGTTGCCATAGTGGCGCTGCCCGAGCCCCATCAGGCGTTCGCCAACGTTGCCGCCGGCGGACACCTGCATGCGCAGACCGTTGGCGGCATCCTGCGCCACATAGCCCCAGTCGGTGCGCATGAGGAAACGACGCTCGGCATCGTTGAGGGTGCCGAGGTCGCGTGTCTCGCCATCGCGCATGCGGTAGTGCACATCACCACGAGTGGGAGCGAGTTGCATCGACAGCAGTTGCAGCAGCGTCGACTTGCCCGAGCCGGACTCGCCCACAACCGCCAACACCTCGCCCTCGTGCAGGTCGAGGCTCACGTCCTCACAGCCAATGCGCGCGCCATAGCGTTTGCTGAGGTGGCGCGCGACAAGCAGCGGTTGGTCGGCCTCAGACATCATCGCCAGTGCCTTCGCCCGTCAGGGTCATCGGAGCGTCGCCGAGCATGGACCCGCGGTGACCGTCGGCGCGCCGGCTCTCACAGTGATCGGTATCGGAGCACACGAACATGCGCGCGCCCGCATCATCGAGGATGACCTCGTCGAGATAGACGCCTGTGGCATCGCATAGGCCGCACGGGCTCGCGAAGGTGTTGACCTCGAACGGATAGTCTTCGAAGTCGAGGCTGACGACATGGGTATGCGGTGGAATCGCATAGATGCGCTTCTCGCGACCGGCCCCGAACAGCTGCAATGCCGGCGACCGGTCCATCTTCGGATTATCGAATTTTGGCGTCGGTGACGGATCCATCACGTAGCGCCCGTCAACTTTCACGGGATACGCGTAGGTGGTGGCAATGGCTTTGTGGCGCGCGATATCCTCGTAGAGCTTCACGTGCATGAGCCCGTATTCCTCGAGGGCATGCATGCGGCGCGTCTCAGTTTCGCGAGGCTCGAGGAAGCGCAACGGCTCGGGGATGGGCACCTGATAGACGAGGATCTGCCCGGCTGCGAGCTGCCCCTCGGGAATACGGTGCCGGGTCTGGATGATCGTCGCTTGCGCAGTCGACGTGGTGGTGGCAACGCCTGCCGTCTTGACGAAAAACTTGCGAATGGACACCGCGTTGGTGGTGTCGTCCGAGCCCTGGTCGATCACCTTCAGCACATCGTCGGGCCCCAGCACCGCGGCCGTCACCTGCACACCGCCCGTTCCCCAGCCAAACGGCATCGGCATTTCCCGGCTGGCGAACGGCACCTGATAACCCGGAATGGCGATGCCTTTGAGGATCGCGCGCCGGATCATGCGCTTCGTCTGCTCGTCGAGATACGCGAAGTTGTAGCCGGTTTCGTTATGCTGTGCCGCGCTCATTCGGCGGCCTCCTGGCGCGGTGCCACCTTGGCCGCCGCGTGCTCCGCTTGCAGACGCCGCACGAGTTGCAGCTCAGACTGGAAATCGACGTAGTGCGGCAGCTTCAGATGCTCGACGAATCCGGTCGCCTGCACATTGTCGGCGTGCGAGAGCACGAATTCGATATCCTGCGCCGGGGCCGTCAGCTGCTCGCCGAGCTCTTCCGCCCGCATCGCGCGATCGACCAGCGCCATGGACATGGCCTTACGCTCAGACTGCCCGAAAACGAGGCCATAGCCGCGGGTGAATTGCGGTGGCGTTGCCGCCGTTCCGATGAACTGGTTGACCATCTCGCACTCGGTCACCTCGATGGCGCCGAGAGGTACCTCGAAGCCAAGGTCCTCGGCGAACATCGCCACCTCGACACGACCGATGCGGATTTCGCCGACAAAGGGGTGCGTGCGGCCATAGCCGCGCTGTGTCGAATAGGCGAGCGCCAGCAGGAAGCCTTCGTCCCCGCGGGCGAGGCCCTGCAGGCGCAGATCGCGGGCCGCCGGAAAGGCGAGCGGCTCGCGCGTCAGGTCACCGACGGCCTGGTCGGCTGCGACCGGATCATTGCGTTCAATGAGCCCCTCGTCATCGAGCAGACCCGTCACCCGTGGCGCCGCCTCGAGCCCGGTTGCCGCGCGCGGTGCCGGAGCGACGGCCTGTTCCGTCTCGAGCGCAAAATCGAGCAGGCGGTGGGTGTAGTCAAAGGTCGCGCCCAGCACCTGGCCACCGGGCAGATCCTTATAGGTTGCCGAGATGCGCCGCGTCACCTGCATGCGGTTGGTATCGAGCGCAGTCGAATATCCGAAGCGCGGCAGGGTGGTGCGATACGCGCGGACCAGAAAGATCGCCTCAATAAGATCGCCCCGTGCCTGCTTGATGGCCAAGGCGGCTAGCCCCGGATCATACAGCGAGCCCTCGCTCATCACGCGCGCCACCGCCAACGACAATTGCTCGGCAATCTGCGCCACGGAAAGTTCCTGTACCGTGGGATCGCCGCGCCGCGCCACTGCGAGAAGCTTGTGCGCGTTCTCGATGGCCGTCTCGCCGCCTTTGACTGCAACGTACATGGCCTAGCGCCCTCCGTCTGCGGCTGCGACGCGCGTGCTGCGGGGCAGGGCCGCGATGCGATGGCCGGCGCAGAAGATGAGGTCCACACCACAGGGAAACGCAGCGCGGTTGGCGGCAATATCGGCGGCGAACGTGGTCGGCAGCGGCGACACGCCAAGACGCCGCCGGCCAGCGATACCGGGTCCGCTGAGGGTGAAGCCTTGGGTTGTGTCGATACGCTCGACGTCGATGACGATGGTGGTCGACGCATCCGGATAATCGAGATTTCCCTGCGCAAACGCGGCGAGACGCGGCATGGCCAGCGGGCGCGTGACAAAAGCAAAACCCGCGTCGTGCTCTGCTGCAACGATCGGAGCGCCAGTATGGAAGCGCAGATAGCGGGCGGCTTCGCTGTCCGGGCCGACCTGCAGCCACAGTCGCGTCTCATAGTCAGCCAGTGTCAGCGCAATGGCCGTCATGGCCGGCGAAAGTTCCGGACACTGGGGCCCTCCTGCCGCGATCTCGTGCACCGTGCCTGGCTCGGCCAGCGCAGTCATGACGGCGCGGAAAGTGCGTTGTGCGTCGAGCACGGGCGCGGAGAAGCCCGGTCCGGGCACCGCTGGCGCAGGTGCAAGTGGCAGCCGGGCACTCATCACGTATTCTCCCGCGCAAGCGTGAAGAATTCGACGCGGCTTGCGGCGGCCTCGGCGCTGGCGCGCTCGCGCTCAGCGGCGATGCGGACCCGGATCGGTTCGAGAATCCGCGCTTCGATCAATGCGCGGCGCGCCTCGGATTGCCAGGCCGCGTCAATGATGGCCGCGTGGCGGGTTGCCTGCTTGTCACGGCCGAGCCGATAGCCGTGTCCCACCTCTCCCGTGACCGCCCGCACCACCGCCCGCGTCACAGTTGCCTCGCCGACATTGAACGGCGCGCCGTCGCCACCGGTGCGGCCGCGCAACATAACGAGGCCCGTCTCCACCGGCTTCAGGTCGACCACGGCCGGCCCGTCGGCGAGCAGTGCCATGGCGGCCGTCAGTTCTTCCGCCTTGGCTGCGGCAAGCGTTGCCAGCGCACGCTGCCGCGCGTCAGCAATGAGAATTGTATCCATGGTCGCCATCACGAATGTCTGCCGCCCTGGTCCCCACCACCGATGATCGCGAAGCGGACACGGGCCGAGAGAAAGTCGATGACCGCCACCGTGACCAGGATCATGATCACGATGAACGACACGTGCTGCCATTCAAGAGTCCGTATCGCCTCGGCAAGGTAGAGCCCAATGCCGCCGGCGCCGACGATGCCGATGATGGTCGCCGACCGCGTGTTGCTCTCGAAATAGTAGAGTGCCTGGCTCAAGAGCACCGGCAAGACGTCCGGAATAATGCCGAAGCGCACACGATGCAAGCCGCTACCACCCGTGGAGACGACGCCCTCCCCGGCCCGGTCGTCGACCGTCTCGATCGCCTCGGAGAACAGTTTGCCAAACGTGCCGAAGTCCGCCAGCATGATGGCCAGCACACCGGCGAACGGACCAAGGCCGACGACGTTGATCCAGATCAGCGCCCATATCAGGGTATCGACACCACGGATGCCGTCGAGCGCCCGCCTGAGCGAGAAGCGAAAGATCCAGGACGGCATGACGTTGCGGGCGACGAGAAAGCCGATCGGAAACGCCAGCACAGCCGCAAGCAACGTGCCGAGGAAGGCAATGGCCAGCGTCTCGGCCAAGGCATGCCCCCACAGCAGCAGGCGCTCTGTCGTGCCGTAGGCAGGCGGCAGCATGAGGGACGAAATACGGCCAAGTTCCGAAAAGCCGCCGAGCACGCGCGCCCATGACACGTCGAGCGTGGCCATACCGCCGACCAAGCTCACGGGAATGAGCACCGCCATGCCGATCGCCGGCAGCTTGCCAAGCACACCCGGTTGCATCACATCCGGGTGGCGGGCGGAGAGATCGCCCATTTCGGCCAAGGCTTTTTCGCGCAGCCGGCTCATGATTTGCCTCGCGTGCCGAGCAGCTGCTGCCGGATCCGATCGGTCGCCAGATCAATGATCGATACGGTGACGATGATCATGAGCAGAATGGCACTGACGTCCGAGTAATAGAATTTGCGGATGGCTTCAAGCAGATCCTGACCGATGCCGCCCGCACCGACGAAGCCCATGATGGCGGCACCGCGAACATTGATCTCGAAGCGCATCAGTCCGTAACTGGCAAAGTTGGACAGGACCTGCGGCAGCGCGGCAAAGCGCACGGCCTGCGTCCAGGTGGCGCCGGTAGCCGAGACGCCTTCGAAGGGCTTCATGTCGATGTTCTCCACCACTTCGGAGAACTGCTTGCCGAGAGCGCCGAGGGTGTGGATCGCCAGCGCCAGCACGCCAGGCAGGGGGCCGAGCCCGAACGCCACCACAAACGTGAGTGCAAACACCAGCTCAGGCACCGTGCGGCAAAATTCGAGAAACCTGCGGGTCATGAACAGCACTATGCTGTTCTGCACGAGATTACGCGCACTGAGAAAACAGCAAACGAATGCCCCGATACAACCGAGCATCGTGCCGAGATAGGCGATCAACAGCGTCTCACCGATCTTGATCAGCCAATTCTTGAAGCCCCAATACCACTCGGCAATGTCCGTCCACACGGGTTGCCCAGACTCAAGATAGGCGAGGCGGCCAAGGTAGCTCGTAAAGCGCCCGATGTTCTGCCAGAACTTGCCGACATCGACTTCCGCGGTGACCACGGAGACGGCAATGCACAAGGCCAGGAGGCACGCACCGAGGAGAACCAAGCGCCGCTTTTTGGCGCGCGCATCGGCATAGGCACGCGCCAGAGGCTCGAGCTGCAGCGGCGGCAGAAGTATCGAGGTGGAGGACACGTCGTTGCCGATCTCATAATGACTCGCACCTGCAATGCGTGGTTCGCATTGCAGGTGCGGGAAGTGAGAACCTCAGGACCGCTTACGAACGCTTCTTGCGCAGATCGTCGACGAACTTATTCAGCTGGATGATAGCGTCGTAGGCCTTGTTGTCTATCGGCTTCCAGGGCAGCTGCTTGCCTTCATAGATCTTGTCGAAGGCAGCCTTATCTTTGGTTGCCATGGCGAAAATGGCCGTCGAGATCGCCTTCTTCAGGTCAGCCGGCATGTCCGTTAGATAGGCGACGGGCGAGTTCACGATCTGCTCGGACTTGAAGATCATCTTGAAGTCTTCAGCCTTGACCATGTTCTTGCGCGCCATGCGGAGCAGATTCGATTCGATTTCGTCGTTCCACCAGTTGAAGGCGCCGTCGCACGTGCCCTGCTGGACGGCGATGATCGCGTTCTCATGGCTGCCCGAGTAGACAACCTTGGAGAAGAAAGTTTCAGGATCAATGCCGAGCTTATTCATGGCAAAGCGCGGCACGTTGTTGCCGGACGTCGAGTTCGGGTCGACCAGGCAGAGATTCTTGCCCTTGAGATCTTCGAGCTTGGTAGCCGGGCTGTCCTTTTTCACCCACAGCACCGAGTAGTAGCCGAGCGTGCCGTCCGCGTTGACCTCGATGGCGAAAGCCTCTGTCTTGACCCCGGTCTGGAGCGCGCGGGCGAACGCGGAGGGACCATACATGCCGATGTGGATCTGGCCGGCCTTTTGGCCTTCGATGACGGCCGCATAGTCCTGGGCCACGCGCAGCGTTGTCTTTACGCCGAGCTCCTTGCTCAGATAGACCATCATCGGCGCATAGCGCTCGGTGACGCCAGCTGCGTTCTCGGCCGGCACGACGGCGAAGACGAGCTCGGGATACTTGGCTTTCCAATCCTGCGCCATGGCCGAGGCCGTGAAGCCGGCCATAGACACTGCGGCGGCCAGGGCCGCTACGATACGACGGGTGATCATCACTTTTCTCCGTTTGGCGTTAGCATTGAACGCTTTTGGTGGCTGAGTTGCCGAGGTTGGCTGCACTCAGGCCGCAACCCAAGTTGGTTGCGCTCCGATCCGGTCCGGCATTGCCGTCCCGGCCGAATCCATGACGTCGTCGGCCTCGAGGCCATAGAGTTCCCGTGCCGTTCCATCGGTCAGGGCCGCCGGAAGGCCGTCGAACACGACGCGGCCCTGCGCCATGCCGACGAGACGATCGCTGTAGGCACGCGCGGTATCCAAAGAATGCAGATTGCAGATGACCGTGATGCCGAAGTGCTTGTTGATGCGCAGCAGCGCATCCATCACGACCTTGGTGTTGCGCGGATCGAGCGATGCAATCGGCTCATCGGCCAGTACGAGCTTCGGCTCCTGCACCAGCGCGCGCGCAATGGCCACCCGCTGCTGTTGCCCGCCCGACAACGTGTCGGCGCGCTGAGCGGCGAGACCAGCAATGTCGAGCTGCTCCAGAGCAGACAGCGCAATCGCGCGATCCTCTTGCGTCCACAGCCGGGCGATGGTGCGCAACGTGGAGGTATGATTGAGCCGGCCGAGCAGCACGTTGGTCAGGACATCGAGGCGGCCGACCAGGTTGAACTGCTGGAAGATCATGGCATTGGACTGGCGCCAATCCCGCAGGGCTTGGCCCTTGAGGCTGGTCACGTCGTTCCCGTCCGACAGGATCCGGCCCGACGTCGGGGTGGCGAGACGATTGATCATGCGCAGCAGGGTCGATTTTCCAGCGCCGGAACGGCCGATTACGCCGACGAACTGACCCTCCGGGATATCGAGGCAAACCGCGTCGACTGCCGTCTTGTTGCCGAAGCGCTTAGTCACAGAGTCTAGACGCAGCATCTGCCCACCCGCTTGCTAGTTGGCGTCCTCCTAGTTCGCCCACGTTGCAGGTGTGTGACAGTCCTGGCTGGCGTGTGGAAACTCAGCCGCCGAGCCGCAGCCGGTGCGCCAGGCGGAACGGCAAATCGCGGCGGCATTGCATGAAGATGCAGATCTGATCGATCGTCACAGGACCGTCCTGCGGCCTGTAGAGACTGGACAAAAGTTGTAGAACGCGACCCCGCTCATCGTCCTCGAGCGGCCCCGTCAGCGTCATGTGGAAGCGGAACTGATCGAGAACATAAGGGTATCCCCAACGATCCAGATGCTCGCGCTGGCGTGGTGTCAGGGCCTCTGGCTGGCGCCGCCGACGGTCATGCTCCGAGAGCGGCGCGCGGAACGCGTCGAGCGCGGTGACAACCTGCCCCGCCAACTGTTCAAGCGGCGCCGGTGCAACGGCTGGCACTAGCGCGATAAAGCGTCCGATCGTTGCGACCTGCAAGCGGCCCAAGGCGACAGGCGTGAGGCCGCGCGAAAGCGTCGCGACGGCATCACGGAGAGAGTGCTCATCCTTGCCGGTCGCCAGCTCGAACGGCGCCTTCAAGGTGGCGTGAAAGCCGTAATGGGCTGCCGCCGCCACTTTTCGGGACCAGTCCGGCAGGTGCGCGGTGAGCGGCGGTAGCAAGGCCGTATCGCGGTCACTCTCGGCATCGCGACCCAGCACCGAGCAACCGAATGCCCATAAGGCGCTGCTCGGATCAGGGGCAAAGTAAACGGCAAAGCGCGGTGGATGGTCCATGATGCCGGGGCGAGAGGTTCAGTCCGTCAGGGATGGCGCGTCGTGCGCAACGAACTTGGCCTGCAACCGCGCGCCATCTCGTATCAGCCGTGCCCGCGAGTCATCGAAGATCAGCGCCAGTCGACGATCGGCCGTTGCCTCATTCGTGACCGGCACATAGACATCGCTCAGGATTGTGAAGTCATGTTCGAACAGGCGCGGCTCGGCTCCGTATACGCGCAACATTGCCCGCTGCGCAACCAGCGCCAGGCTGATCTGATTGTCGACGTGGGTCACCAGGGGCAGCAGATGCGGCAGCAAGGCGAGACAACCCTTGCGCGTCAGCAGATAGGCGTACGTGCCGTTGTAGTAGTAGACGCGGGTGATGGCCAAGTTTGCCGTCGGCTCCGCGAGTCCGTCCATGATCGTGTAGCCGAGCAGCAGCATGTCGGCGTCATCGGGCATGGCCCGGAGAACAGCGCGCCCCTGCCCCGGCGCATAGCCCTCGACAGGCACCGCATCGTCCTCGAGCACCAGGATGTGGGGTGCGCCAGAGCCGAGAAACTGCTTCCAGATCGCGAGATGGCTGAGGAAGCAGCCGACGGCCGGCCGCGTCATCTGCAGGTAGTGCTCGAGCGGACGATCCACGGCCGACGGGTCGGCGAGTAGGCGCCGCAGCTGGTCGCCAGTCAAGGCTCGCCCATCGACAGCTGTCGCCTTGATCGGGTGCAAGATGCCATGCCGTGCCAGACGCTGCTGTGCGGCAGCCCAGCGATCCGGTCGCCGCTCCAATGTCACCACCACGGGAGGCGGCAAACCGTGTGGCCCGACCTCGCCGCACCGGGACAGGTCGATCGCCAAGTCCGGGATCAGCGCCAATGCCGCGTCGAGACTGAACACGAAATGCTCCACCCTTACGCAGCTTTCGGGCGGCAGGTCAGCGTCGTCAGATTGGCCCGCGCGTAGAACATGCGACCGTAGACGTCGCCCTTCAGATCCGCGCGATAGTCGCGATAATCGAGGATCGGATCCCAGGGGCATTCTTCATCGAGCAGCGGCACGAAGCCTGTGGCCAGGATGGCGCGCATCTCCTCGCGATTGCGACGGTTCTGGAACTCGGCGAGCACGAGTTGTGTCTGCGAGAGATCGAGATGGCGCAGAATAGCGGCCTCCGCGCCTTCGACGTCGAGTTTGACGATGTCGGCGCTGGCGAGCGTGTGTGGCGCCACCACGGCCACGTCATACGTCTCCTGGATGGCACCATCGCGAAAGGTGTCGCGTGCATAGCTCACCAGGCCTGCTTCCCCGTCACCGTCGTAGCGGGCGAAGAACTTTTCCGTGCCGGCTGTGCCCGGATAGACAGCTGCATTGACCGCCACGATGTTGGCTCGGCCAGCGATGTTGCGTTCGAGAAAGGCAAATGTGCCGGGGTTCGGCTCGTAGCAGCGGATGCGACTGCCGGGCCAGCGCAGATCGGCCCAGCGGGCGAACGAGCCGATGTTGGCGCCGATGTCGAGAATATCGAGCCCACTGCCGTCGAGCTGGCTTTCGTATTCGCCCTCGAGCACGTAGCGCACCGCCGCGGCCATCGGTGGCGGGCATTCCAGCGCCACTGGGATATGTGTCACGAAATTGGTGCGGTTCATGATCGCTCTCCATGAGACGCGCGTGTTCGGGCTCCTATCGCCGACGCGTATGACAGGCAGACGACAGTCCGGTGTCGGTTTGCACGCCTGTCATGAATCGCGCGTAACAGGGGCCAACTTCAGAGCCGGAGCCAACCGGAGCCAGCCCGATGCCGGTCGATGCTCACGATCCAACGCGCCGTCACGTGGTCACCGGCGGCCTTGCGGCAGCGGTGCTCGGCGCCACCAGTTCGGCGACAGTGCAGCAAGTCCATGCCGCGGGAGTCGTGTTTCACGATCGCGGCAAGACCGGCATTCGCGCGGTTGGCGATCCCGGGATAGCGGACGTGATGGTCTCGAACGGGGTCGATGTGACCTTGACCGACGGCCAGGGGCAATGGCAGCTGCCGGCGCGCGCGGGAGAGCCCATCTTCGTCATCAAGCCGAGCGATTGGTCATTGCCGATCGGCACGAACGGGCTGCCAGTCCTGTCGAACCGCATTGACACTGCAACGGCCCTCGAAGCGATCGACTTCGCGCTGCGGCGGGACGTGGAACCGCGACGCTTCGACGTCGCCTTGCTGGCTGACACGCAGCCGCAGACGATGCAGGAGCTGGGCTATCTGCGGGACAGCGTGCTGTCGGCCGTGGTCGACACAGGCGCGGCCTTCGCCATCAACCACGGCGACATCGTGTTCGACCGGCCGGATCTGCACGCCCGTTACCTCGACCTCATCGCCAGCACGGCCATGCCCTGGCATCATTGCCCCGGCAATCACGACATGAACGCCGGCGGGCCGGCGGCGTGCTTCGAGACTTGGAAGGCGACGTTCGGGCCGTGCCACTATGCGTTCCAGTACGGCGGCGCGACGTTCATCCTGTTGAACAATGTCGCGCGCCTGCCGCAAGGTGACCTGACCGCAGGCGGCTATAATTACGTCGGACGCATTGGCCGCGAGCAGCTGACGTTCGTCGAGGGCGTGCTGCGCCATGTTCCGCGCGACAGTCTCATTGTGGTCTCGATGCACATCCCGCTGGTCGCCTGGGAGGATCCACTGGAGCCCTCAGGATTCACGGCGGATCGCCAAGCCCTGCTCGCGCTGTTGTCGGGCCGACCGAATACACTCAGTCTCGCCGGACACACGCACACGACCGAGCATCACTATCTCGGGCCGGCAGACGGTTTTTCGGGGCCGGGCCAGCATCACCATCATGTGCTCACCGCCGCCTGTGGCAGCTGGTGGAGCGGTCCCTTCGATGCCGCCGGTCAACCCATCGCCATGAGCCGGGATGGCACGCCCAAAGGTTTTCATGTGCTGGAGGTGGACGGCGCCGGTTACCGCACACGCTTGGTTCCGGTGGGACACTCCGGATCCGCGCACATGCGCATTTCCCTCGAAGGCCGGGACGCCGCCGGCACTGACGATCCGCCGCGTCGCATTCGCCTCTCGCCGTGCGTGACGACGGGAGACTGCGCGGCGACCTTGGTGGCCGTGAATGTGTTCGACGGCGGCCCGAAGACACGACTGGCAGGCCGCATCATCGGGCGCACGCGCGCCGGCGAGCAACTCGAGCAGGCCTTGGCATTGGCACATACGGCCATGCCGGACGTCGCCGTCGATGAGCTTTATCTGCTGCACCGCGCTCAATTGAAACCCTGGGTCGAGACGTCGCCAAGCTCACACATCTGGCGCGCAGCCCTGCCTCGGCTGCCGGCGGGAACCTACGCGGTCCACATCGATGGACGGGACGCTTACGGCGGCGCCATGCGTTCGAACCTGCTGCTCGAAGTTGTCGGGTGAGCGAAGCTGCCGTCGCTTGGTCAGGCCCCGCTTGCGATCATGCGCCGTCGAACGCGGCCATGCCTTGGCTGCATCAAATCAATCCGCGCCCTTGCAGCTCGGCGATCAGGCGGTCGACGAGAGCCTCGGTCGGCTCGGAGCCGCCGGCGAGGCGGATCTCGGGCGTTTCCGGCGCCTCGTAGGCGGAATCGATGCCGGTGAAGTTCTTGATCTGGCCGGCCCGCGCGCGCTTGTAGAGGCCTTTGGCGTCACGCGTCTCGCAAACCTCGATCGGCGTGTCGACGAACACCTCGATGAATTCGCCGGGCTTGAACAGCTCGCGTGCCATCTGCCGCTCGGAGCGGAACGGCGAGATGAAGGACACCATGGTGACAAGGCCGGCGTCCGTCATCAGGCGCGCCACCTCGGCGACGCGACGGATGTTCTCGACGCGGTCGGCATCGGTGAAGCCGAGATCGCGGTTGAGGCCGTGGCGCACGTTGTCGCCGTCGAGAATGTAGGCGTGATGGCCCATGCCATAGAGGCGGCGATCGAGGGCGTTGGCGATGGTTGATTTGCCGGAGCCGGAGAGGCCGGTGAACCAGATGCAGAACGGCTTCTGGCCTTTCTGGGCGGCGCGCACCTGACGGTCGATGTCGATGGCCTGCCAGTGCACGTTGGCGGCGCGGCGCAGCGCGAAGGTGATGAGGCCGGCGCCGACGGTCTGGTGCGAGATCTTGTCGATCAGGATGAAGGCGCCGAGCGTGCGGTTCTCGGTGTAGGGCGCGAACACGATGGGACGCGACAGTGAGAGGTTGCACACGCCGATCTCGTTCAGCTCGAGGCGGCGGCCCGCCACATCCTCGAGCGTATCGACGTCGACTTTGTGCTTGAGCGTCGTCACCGACGCATTGACCATTTGCGCGCCGCACTTGAGCAGGTAGGGGCGACCCGGCAGCATCGGCTCGTCGCCGAGCCAGATCAGATGCGCGGCGAACTGGTCTGTCACTTCCGGGCGCTCGCTGGCGGACGCGAGCACGTCGCCGCGGCTGGCATCGACCTCGTCTTCCAGCACGAAGGTGACGGCATCGCCGGCCTTGGCCGAGGTGCGGGGGCCATCGTAGGTCTCGATACTCTTGAGCCGCGTTGTTTTCGCCGACGGCAGCACCACGATCGGATCGCCGGGCTTGGCGACACCGCGCGCGATGGTGCCGGAAAAGCCACGAAAATCGGCGTTCGGGCGGTTCACCCATTGCACCGGCAGCACCATGCCGGCTTCGGCAACAGGCGGGCGGGTGTCCACGGTTTCGAGGTGTGCCAGCAGCGTTGGTCCCGTGTACCAGGGCATGTTGGTCGAGGCGCGCGCAATGTTGTCGCCATCCCGCGCTGCGACCGGAATGCAGGTCACGCCCTTGATGCCAAGCTCGCTGGCGAAGGTCTGGTAGGCCTTGGCGATCTCGGCGAAACGCTCAGCCGAGAAGCCGACGATATCCATCTTGTTGATGGCGACGACGATGTGGCGCACGCCGAGAAGATGCGCGATGGCGCTGTGCCGGCGCGTCTGCGTGATGACGCCTTTGCGCGCGTCGACGAGGATGACGGCGAGATCTGAGACGCTGGCGCCGGTCGCCATGTTGCGCGTGTATTGCTCGTGCCCGGGCGTATCGGCGACGATGAACTTGCGCCGGCGTGTCGCGAAATAGCGATAGGCGACGTCGATAGTGATGCCCTGCTCGCGCTCGGCCTGCAGACCGTCGACAAGGAGGGCCAGATCGAGCGCTTCGCCGGTTGTGCCGTGCTTGCGGCTGTCGGTTTCGAGCGCGGCGAGCTGGTCGTCGAAGACCTGGCCCAGATCAAAGAGCAGGCGGCCGATCAGCGTGCTCTTGCCGTCGTCGACGCTGCCGCAGGTCATGAAGCGCAGCAGATCCTGCGCCTCGGTCGAGGGCTCGGCGGCGGGCACGGCGGACATCAGAAATAGCCTTCCTGCTTCTTCTTCTCCATCGAGCCGGCGGAGTCGCGATCGATGGCGCGTCCCTGCCGCTCCGACATGCGCGACGAGAACAACTCGTCGACGATGGTCTCGAGTGTGTCGGCTTCCGACTCGACGGCACCGGTGAGCGGATAGCAGCCGAGGGTGCGGAAGCGTACGCGGCGCATCTGCGGTGTTTCGCCGGCCTGCAAGGGCATGCGCTCGTCATCGACCATGATCAGCATGCCGTCGCGCTCGACGATGGGGCGGGGCTTGGCGAAGTACAGCGGCACGATCGGAATGCTCTCGGCGACGATGTACTGCCAGACGTCGATCTCGGTCCAGTTCGAGAGCGGGAAGACGCGCACGCTTTCGCCGGGGCCATGGCGGCCGTTGTAGAGCGACCACAGCTCAGGCCGCTGCTGCTTGGGATCCCAACGATGGTTCACCGCGCGCATGGAGAAGACGCGTTCCTTGGCGCGGGATTTCTCCTCGTCGCGGCGGGCGCCGCCGATGGCGCAATCGAAGCCGTTCTGGTCGAGGGCCTGGCGCAGGCCCTGCGTCTTCATGATGTCGGTATGGACAGCGCTGCCATGCGTGAAGGGACCGATGCCCTTGGCAAGGCCGTCCTGATTGATATGCACGTGCAGCTTCAGCCCGAGCCGGCGCATGGTCTCATCGCGAAAGCCGATCATCTCCCGGAATTTCCACGTCGTATCGACATGCAGGATCGGGAACGGCGGCTTCGAGGGATAAAACGCCTTCATGGCAAGGTGCAGGAGGACGGAGCTGTCCTTGCCGATCGAGTACAGCAGGACCGGGCGCTGACTCTCGGCCACCACCTCTCGGAAGATGTGGATCGATTCGGCTTCCAGCTGTTTCAGGTAAGTGGAAAGCACCCGATCGCCTCGATAAGGTTTGCAGTGGAGACTTGCGCAGGTCTGCACGATTCAGCGGACCATATAGACGCCACCCCCGCCGTTCAAGGCGAACCCCGGTCACCATCTGGGTGCCAAGTGGCATACGCGGCGATGGGCCGCGCGGCTTTTGATCGGTGTGAACTTCAGCGGCCGCCCATGTAGCCGCGGCAGTAGCTGGCCAGCATGTAGACACTGATGCAGCCGAGACCGGCAGCCAGCGCCGACATCCAGAGCGCCCCGGTCGGGCTCCAATAAGTGATGATGGCGGCCATCACGATGGGGGCCGCAGCGTTGACAATGTTCTGCGGCACCATCAAGAGGCCCATGTACTGGCCGTACTCGCGCGGGCCGAACAGCATCAGCGGCAGCGTGTTACGGGCCACGGCAAAGAGGCCATGACCAAGGCCCATCGCCAGGCAGAACAGAATGGCCGACGTGGTGTTGATACCGAAGGCCAGGAAAGCCAGGAAGCTGGTCGAGGTGAGTGCTGCCGACGCAATCGAGGTGGTCAGGATCGAGTGCTTGGCGCCAGTTACCAGCTCGGCGATGCGGGCACCCGATTGCGACAGCCCGACGATGCCCCAGACCGCCACGGCCGTTGTCGTGGGTATGCCCGAGGCGACAAAGATGTCGATCACCTGCATGTAGAGCCCCCAGGTGAGGATGCCCTCGGTGCAGGCCCAGATGGCCAGCAGCACGAAGGCTCGCCGGCGCAGCGGCGGCGCCAGGATGCCGTCGGTCGGCGGTTTCGGCTTGGCCGCCTCCTCGACCGCGTCACCGATGCCGGCGCCGCGTCGCACCACCAGCCAGATGATGGGCGCGCAGATGAACACGTGCATGCCCGCAAACACGACATAGGCCCACCGCCAGCCAACGGTCGAGAGCAGGTAATAGTTGATCGGTAGGAAGAACGTGGACGTGAGCCCGGAGATCAGCGTCAACCCGGTGATGGCGCGGCGGGCATTGGCGCCGACCACCTGCACCAGTCCCGGCATCGCGGCGTTGCTCAGCAGCATCGGCGCGGAGATGCCGATCAGCACCCAACCCAACATGTAGGAGATCAACCCGCTCGCCTGTCCCTGGGCCAACATGGCGAGAGCTGCCACGAACGCGCCCGCCAGCATCACCGGCCGTGCGCCCATGCGGTCGACAAAGCGGCCGACGCGCGGCGCCAGCAGGGCCGCCACCAGCAATTGCAGCGTGATACCGGAGAACACCACTACGCGCGACAGTCCGAGATCCTGGGCGATGGTGGTGGCAAACACGGTGAGCGTGTTGAACGAGGTGCCCCAGCCGATCACCTGCGTCACCCCAATGCCGGCAATGGCGTACAGCGTCGCCCGCTGTGCCGGTGTCCTGAGGGGCGTGACAAGCTTCTGCACGGGGGCGCTTTTCCGGGAGGGGGCCACGAGTCGGTCGCACAACATTACATGAGCGATTTGTCGTCGTCGCCCCAGCCGGCAGGGCACCCTGGACAGCGTGCGTCGATGCCGCATGGGTGCCGGTTCAGACCGCGGCTTTGAGCGCGCCCCAAATCAGCACAGTGCCACCAACGAGTATGGTGCCCTCGATCATGGTGTCGTGCAGCTTGGCCGAGAAGCGGCGGGCGAGCCAGCGCGCAGCAAAGGCTCCAGGCGTGGCCATGCCGCCGATGAGCCCCGCGACCAGCCACAGCTTCGGCGGCAGTGCGCCGGCGGCGATGAAGACGCCGGATTTGGCAAGGCCCAGGATGGTCGACGTCAGCGCGTCCGTGGCGATCACTTGCATGCCCGAGAGCCCCATGGCCATGAGCATGGAAATCAGCAGCACGCCGACGCCGGTGGTGCCGCCGGTAAGAAACCCGTAGACGACGCCGGCTGCCGCCCCTCCTCTGCTGCCAAGCGTAAATCTCCGGTGCGCCAGATAGCGCCGGAGCGGCACAATGGCGATCAGCACCGAGCCGATGACAAGGGCGGCGCCTCGGCTCGAGAGCAGCGTGTAGCAATAGGCGCCGAGCAAGGTGGTAGGCAAAGCAAAGGCAGAGATCAGCAGCGCCTTGCGGATGTCCAGGCTGTCGCGAAAGACGGCCACGCGCGTGACGTTGGTGAGAATGGCACTCAGACTGATCACCGGCACGATGGCCTCGGCGCCGATGACCGGCACCAGCACCAATGGCATCAGCAGGCCGGTACCGTAACCGGCAATGCCGCCGACGATCTGGGCGCCCAGCGCCGTGATGGCGATCAGCGCAATCTCAGCCAGCGTGAGGTCGAGAATCGTCATGTTGCATGGGTCTTACGCTTGTGGCGGCCCGTGGCGCAGCGGCAACGTGGATATGACGACAGTATGACGCAGCGCTGGCGTCAGGCGCGGCGGAAGGTGTCGCGGATGTGCTCAAGATAGAAGCGCATCGGCTCAGGCGACGCGTCGAGGGCGGCATAGATGGCGTTCGGAACGGCCAAATGGATCGCCGCGCGACCGTCGGCAAAGGCGATGCGCAATTCCTGGCGCTCAGGACTGTAGGTGATGGAGTCGATGGCGTTGTCGGACTTGTCAGGCATGCAACGGCGCCTCAAGCAATGGATTTCTTGGCCCGCAAGGCCGCGATGGCGGCGGCATCATAGCCGGCCTCACACAGGACCTCGTCGGTGTGGGCGCCAAGCTCGGGCGCCGGATAGCGCACGCGGGCCGGCGTGTTCGACAGCTTGACCGGAAAACCCGCCATGCGCACGACGCCGCGCGAGCCGTGATCGATCTCGATCACCATGTCCTGCGCCTGCACCTGGGGATCCGCGAACACCTCGCTAACCGAAAGCACCTTGCCCGAGGGGATGCCGGCAGCGTTCAGCCGTGCGATCCAGTAATCGAGGGTGTGCGTGGCGAGCTTGGCATTGACCATGGCATTGAGCTCGGGGCGGGCGGTGCGCCGCTGCTCGGCGGTTTTGAGGTCCGCCCGCTCGAGCACGTCGGCAAGGCCCAGTTCAGTCATGAGGCGCTTCAGGATTTCGGGCGTGGCCGGGGCAATGGCAATGTCGCCGTCCTGGGTCGTGAACAGCCCATAGGGCGAGGCGATCGGATGATCATTGCCGGTGCGGGCAGGATCGCGGCCGGTGGCGAAGTATTCGGACGCCAGATAGGCGAGCATGCTGACCATGCCGTTGACCATGGCCGCCTCGACGCGCTGGCCCTTGCCGGTCAGGTCGCGGGCGCGGATGGCGTTGACGACGCCGAACGCGCAATAGAGGCCGGCGATGAGGTCGGTGATGGGCGCACCAGCCCGCATGGGGGCACCATCCGGCTCGCCCGTGGTCGCCATGAAGCCGGACATGGCCTGGGCAATGAAATCGAACGATGGCCGGTCGACGTAAGGGCCGGTGGAGCCGTAGCCGTTGA
Organism: Hyphomicrobiaceae bacterium; assembly: GCA_046154645.1. Taxonomy (GTDB): domain Bacteria; phylum Pseudomonadota; class Alphaproteobacteria; order Rhizobiales; family Hyphomicrobiaceae. Next base: position 12,464 of record JBJXDZ010000139.1, on the reverse strand, counting down.
TGGAGGCAACGATCAGGCGGGGATTGATGTCAGCAAGCCGCGCCTCATCGAAGCCCATCTCGGCAAGGACGCCCGGGCGGAAATTCTCAGTCAGCACGTCGGCCTCGGCGAGAAGCTTGGCCAGCACGGCCTTGCCCTCGTCCTGGCGCAAATCCAGCACCACCGAGCGCTTGTTGCGGTTGAAACTGGCGAAGTACCAGGAGAGACCGTTCACCGCCGCGCCCTGACCGCGCACGGTGTCGCCCTGCGGCGTCTCGATCTTGATGACGTCGGCCCCCATGTCGGCGAGCAGCATGGTGGAGAAGGGGCCGGAGAGCACGCGCGTGAGATCGACGACGCGGATACCGGAGAGCGGCTGGGTGGTCATGCGGAGCTTTTCAGATGTTGCCACGAAGCCCCATGCATTCGGCAATGGCTCCCGCTTGTCAACACGCGTGCCGGCTTAGGCGCCATGCCGGAGCGCAGCGCAACCTCCTCGTCAAGCCGTGCCTCAACGGCCCGAGACGTGCGGCGGGCGGAGCAGGCCCTCCTCGATGGCTTTGATCTGGATAGCCATATACTTGGAGTAGATGCGGCATTGGGCCAGGCTGCCGGCGATGAACCAGAGGCCGGCTTGCGGCGTGCGCTTGAACATGTTGGCCAATTCACCATCGTCGCCAATGCCCCAGACGGGGCCAACGCGGTCTGCGATCTGATCGCCGAGGGCGCGGCGCACCAATTCCTGTTGAGGGTAATAGCCGGTGGCCAGCACCAGCAGGTCGGCGGGAACCGTGGTGCCGTCCTTGAGCAGGGCGCCGCCGGCGACAAAACGCTCGATGCGATCGAACTGCAGCAGGCCAAGCTCGCCCTTGATCATCAGGGCTGCGGCGCCGGCATCGAGATTGTAGCCGCCGCCGCGACGGCGATACTTCATCTGATGGCCGGTGCCGTCCTCGCCGATGTCGTACTTGAAGCCGACGCTTTTCAGGCCTGCGATCATGTCCCGGTCGAGATCGATCATACGCTGCACGGCCGCCTGGTAGGCCTTGATGATCAGCGGCGGCGTGCCCGAGGTGGCGATGAGATCGCAATCCTCCAGTGGCGGACCTTCGTCGTAGAGCGCGTAATTGAGCTTGGCGCTCGGATCGATCGAGACCACCGTCGTTGAGCCGCGCTGAATGATGGTGGCGTGGGCGCCGTGGCTGTGCAGGTCTTGCGCGATGTCGTGCGCGCTGCTGCCTGTGCCGAGGATCAGCGCGTTCCTGCCTTTCCATTCGGCGCCATTCGCGAAGCCCTCGGAATGGACGACGTGGCCCTTGAATGCGTCCAGGCCCGGCAGGTCGGGTACCCTCGGCATGCTGCTGACGCCGTTGGCGAACACGAGATGGCGCGGGCGCAACGTGCGCTCACTGCCATCCGTGCGCTTGAGTTTGACAGTCCAGCATTGGGTTGCCTCGTCCCAGGTGCCGCCGACGAACTCGGTGCCGGTCCAGCAGTTGATTTCCATGACATCGGCATAGAACTCGAACCAATTGCCGAGCATGTCCTTCGGGATGTACTTGGGCCACGTCGGCGGGAACGGCAGGTAAGGCAGATGATTGACGTGGATCGAATTGTGCAGCGCGAGTGAGTGATAGCGCATGCGCCAGCTGTCGCCGATGCGGGGCCACTTCTCGACGACGAGCGTATCGACGCCGACCTGGTTGAGCCGGGCGGCCATCGAGAGGCCGGCTTGCGCGCCACCGATGACGAGCACGGTCGGGTCGCGGTCGCTGTAGGCTTGGGCCTTGCGGCGCACGTCGCCCCAGTTGTCGCCGCCGAAATTGCGCGAATAAGCAGCACCCGTGGGACGGCGATCGCCGATCTTCTCCTCGTGACCCTTGAGTTCCTCGAGCGTGGTGAGCAGCACCCAGGCTTTGGCAGTCGTGATGCTCTGGCTTTCCGGCACGAGTCGCACCACGCCGTCGCCGCGCCCGACCGCCGTTTCGAATGTGAAGATGGCCTCGATCACGTCCTGGCCAAGGCGCTTGACCCGGCGCGGCGGCGTGCGGCCGGCAGCAAGGCGGAAGCTGTGCGCCCTGCTGGCGGGTTGCCGCGCGGCGAGGCCCGCTACAATGGCGTCAACGCCGAGGGTCGGAGTCAAATGCCAGGTGAAGGCCAGGATGTCGCGCCAGTGGCTGTCGGCTTGGAACAGCGCGGCGAGTGCGGTGGCGTGACCTGTGCCCAGCGCAGCTTCGAAGGCCTCGAGCCATCCGGCGGCGATCGCCTCGGGTGTGGCAGCCTCACGCGTTGCCAGACCGGCGGGATTGATGTCGTTCATGCTGCCCTCGATGTGCCCCGGTCTGATCCAGATTCGCGATGCCGATCCCGGCGAGGAAAGACGATAGCAGAGGTTGAACTGCAGCGGCCAAGGGGCTGCAATGCAGAATAGAGACGCTCCACAGGGATTGGGGCAGAGCCGTGGCTGCACCCTGCCCTGTGAGCCGAGCCGCGACCTGCGTCCGTGGCGACGGACAAGGGAACGGTGCCGGTCGACGCCGCCGCAATCTACTCCGCAGCAAGGCGGCTGCGGCCCTCGCTGATCAGGCCAGCCTTGACCAGGGCGGTGCGGATACGAGCGATCTCGTCATCGGGCAGCGGCATGAGGGGCGGACGGACGGCGGCACAGTCGAGCTTGCCCAGCAGGACCAGCGCCGCCTTCATGCGGTTGTGCATATCGACGGCGGGCGGGGCATAGAACACCTCGGCCAGCGGATAGATGCGATCATTGAGGCGGCGGGCCTCGGCCAGATCCTGGCGCTGGACGGCGGCGAACAATTCGGCTTGCAGGCCGGCGATGACGCTGCCTGAGCCTGAGAGCAATCCCCCGCAGCCGAGCACGAGCGAGCTGAACAGCCAGGCTGAATGGGTCGACAACACGGTGATGGGCTTCGCCAGCGACTGCAACTCGCGGATGTTGCGCTCGTGCTGGACGGGATTGTTGCACCAGTCCTTGATGGCCCGCACGGTCGGCACCGCCTCGCCGAGCCGGACGATCATATCAGTTGTATAGCCCTGATTGATGGCCAGCGGATAGTTGAAGGCGATCAACGGCACATGGCCCGCTGCATCGGCAATGCGCTTGAAGTGCTCGATAACCATGGCCGGCCGGTGCCCCATGGTGAAGGGGCCCGGCGGGAATACCAGCAGGGCCGAGGCGCCGCCAGCAACGGCTTGACGCGCAATGCGGGCACCTTCGAGGCTCCCCTCGGCATAGATGCCGTGCACGATCGGCAATCTGGTGCCGATCTCATCCTGAGCGATCGCCATCACCCGCTGCTGCTCATCGAGCGTGCAGGACGCCGCTTCCGTGGAATGCGCATTGACCGTAATCGCCGACAAGCCCGGGGCTGCAGCGACATCGCGCAAATGCGAACGGAATGCGGCCTCGTCGATGGCGAGGTCGGCGGTGAAGGGCAGCAGCACGGCCGGAATGACACCCTTCGGCGTGAAGTCCTGGTGGCGTGGCATGGCGATCTCCTGCCGCTGATGCGTGGTCGGAGTCCCATTCTAGGCGACGCCGTCGCGAAGGCAAACCCGGCCGTGGCGCGGCCCTGCCGTGCACGCGCTGAGGCCGCCTGAGGCGGCGCCATGGACAGTTGCCGCCTGTGTGCTAGCCTTTGGCGAACCATCCCGAGCCCGAGGTGCCTGCCATGCCGTTCAAGACCAAATATCTGTTCGTCGTCAGCATGGACGTCGACAAGGACAAGGAAGCGCTGTTCAACGAGGTCTACGATACCGAGCACGTGCCGCTGATCCTGAAGGTGCCGGGCGTGAAGGCGGCATCCCGCATCCAGGGCGAGGATTTCCTGATGCAACTGGCCGGCGAGAAGATCCCCAAGAAGCATGAAGGCGCGCGCTATACGGCGATCTACGAGATCGACAGTCCCGCTGTGCTGATGTCGCCGGAATGGGCGAAGTGCGCCGAGGAAGGCCGCTGGCCCGGCGAGGTGCGGCCCTTCACGAAGAACCGCAGCCACAAAGTCTACAAGGTGCGCTGACTCGCTGGAATGAGCCGGGGCGGGACCGTGCCGCGGGATCGCGTGGCGCGGCCCTGGTGTGCGCGGTGCGGGACTGGTATCCAGGCGGCTCGCGTCGGCGCGCCGGACCTGAAGGCTGCGGCCGCTCCACCCCCAGCTACAGCAGGCGATGACGATGCTCGATATCCCCGTGCCCCGTGACAAGATCCATCTCGAGGACGTCGAGATCGGGCGAACGATCTCATTCGGGCGGCTGCCGGTCTCAAAGGACGACATCATCGCGTTCGCCAAGGCCTACGACCCGCAACCGATCCATCTCGACGAGGAAGCGGCGAAGAAGTCCATGGTCGGGGGGCTGTGCGCCTCGGGTTTTCATACCTGCGCGTTGATGATGCGGATGCTGGCCGACGATCTGCTGGCACATGCGACGTCGCTTGGCTCGCCCGGCATCGACGAGGTGCGCTGGCTGAAGCCGGTGCGTCCAGGCGATGTGCTGTCGGCGCGGCTGGTGGCGCACGAGAAGCGCGTGCTGGCCTCGCGGCCCGAGGTCGGCATGGCGCGGCTCAAGTACGAGATGCTCAATCAGAAGGGCGAAGTCCTGATGACCTGGGACACCAACCAGTTCCTCAAGGTGCGCCATCCGAGCCCTGGGACGAGCGCGGGCAGCGGGGCGGAGAAGCGGCCGCGCTTCGAGAGCCTGTGGGAGATGGCGGGGCCGGAGCCCGTGCGCACGGCCAATCATTTCGAGGATCGCGTGGTGGGCGAGACCTACAGCCTCGGCGAGCACACGTTTACCCGCAAGGAGACGATCGGTTTTGCCCGGCAGTTCGACCCGCAAGCCTTTCATCTCGACGATGCCGCGGCCAAGGCGTCTTTGTTTGGCGCGCTGTCGGCCTCGGGCTGGCATACTGCGGCGATCTGGATCCGTCAGTTCGTGCGCTTCCGCCAGGAGATCGAGGCGCGCATGCGCAGCGAGGGATTAAGGCCCGCCGAGTATGGTCCCTCGCCCGGCTTCAAGAACTTGCGCTGGATCAAGCCGGTGCTTCCCGGTGACACCATCGAGTTTCGCGGCCGCATCATCGAGAAGCGGGATTGGAAATCACGTCCCGACCGCGGTCTCATCGTCACCGAAAATCAGGGCCGCAATCAGAAGGGCGAGGTCGTGTTCGGCATTGTCGGACAGATTCTGGCGGAGCGGCGAGTCCCGCTGACGACCTGATGCCGACGCTGTAAGGCGCGTGAGCATCGACTGCGCGCGATGAATTGGAGCGGCTCAGGTGGAAGCCGCAATCATTGGAGACGGGCAAATGAATCTGATGATGTTCGAGACGGGGACGGGCGCAGCTCTCGGTCTGGTCGATGGCGAGCAGGTGGTGGATATTGCCGCGGTGGATGCGAGCGCGCCGAAGACTATCCAGGCCGTGATCGCGGCCGGTGCGGCGGGTCTCGCGGCCGTCAAGGCCGCGGCGGCGAAGGCTGGCCCAGCGGCCAAGCTGGCGCTCAGGGGCGTGAAACCGGCGCTGCCGATCGCGCAGCCGCCGAAGTTCATCTGCGTTGGGCTCAACTACCTGGAGCATGCCAAGGAAGGCGGGCATCCGCCGCCGACGTATCCCTCGTTCTTTGCCCGTTTCGACCGCTCGCTGGTGGCGGCTGGGCAGCCGGTGATCCGGCCGAAATGCTCGATCCAACTCGACTACGAGTGCGAGTTGACGATCGTCATCGGCAAGGGCGGGCGGCATATTCCCGAAGCGAAAGCGCTGGAGCACGTCTTCGGCTACACGCTCTTCAACGATGTGTCGGTGCGCGATTTCCAGCGCAAGACCTCGCAATGGCTGGCCGGTAAGAACTTCGACGGCACGGGACCGCTCGGACCGGTCGTGGTGACGGCGGATGCGCTGCCGCCGGGCGCCTCGGGCCTCAAGATCATGACCCGCGTCAATGGCGAGACAATGCAATCGTCGAACACCGACGACATGATTTTCTCGACGGCGCGCTGCATTTCGCTGCTGTCGGAATTCATGACCCTGGAGCCGGGTGACCTGATCGCCACCGGCACCCCGTCGGGCGTGGCGCATGCGCGCAAGCCGCCGACCTGGATGAAGGCTGGCGATATGGTCGAGGTGGAGGTCGAGAAGATCGGCGTGCTGCGTAACCCCGTGGTGGACGAGGGGTGAGGAAACAAACAGACGGGATTCCCGTGCGATGGGGTTGTAGCTGAGCCTGAGCGACAAAGTTCACTGCGTCCGCTGCTGGGGTCCGAGGTCTCGGATGCTGACGCTCACCTCGGCCACATCATGGCGGCCTCGACTCTGTCTGGAGGCCTCCGCTGTCCGCCAGGAGATCCAACGCCCGATCGAACATGGCTTGGCTGACATGTCCCGCCCCAGGCACGATTTCATAGCGCCAACCAAGCTCCACGCCGAGTGATCGTGCAAGATCGCCACAATGGGCCATATGCCATTGGGCGCGCGCCAAACGATGTGGACCTTGGGCCTGGGCGATCTCGCCACGAGGCAGGTCGAAGGCGTCCGGGTCAGCGTCGTTCTCACCGATCAGTATGGTCAAGGGGCGGGCCAGATATCTGCGCAGAGCAGCTTCACCGAGGCCAATGCCGCCGATTCCGGTCGGGTAGTCCAGGCCCATGTCGGGCAGCATGTAAATGCCGCTGTTGGCAGCGATCGCTCGTTCGACCAACGGAGCCTCACTGAGCGCCATATATCGCAGGACGAACTGAGCACCTGCCGACAGGCCGAACAAGCTGAAAGCCGTTTGCTCGGTTCCGATGGAGGTTCGAAGGTACGTAAACAGGCGATCCACAATGCCGAAGGTCCACTGTTCACGTGCTCGTACGGAGTTATCTGGCGGCGGCGCTCGGACACCGCCGAAGTTATAGGCATGAACATCGGGGAACTGCTGCAAATCGAACTCAGGAACGAAGATGAGTTGCCCGTTACGCTCAGCTCGCGCGGCCATGACGTCGCGAAACGCCGCCGCAGCGCGATCAACACCGTGCAGCGCAACAGTAATCGCGGCGCGCCGTATCTCGGATGACGGCCTGGCATAGTGGACGCGCACCTGGCGCGAAACGCCGACCGCGCTATCGGCAACAACGAACGATCCGGTCGCGTGTGACAGAAGCGAGTTGATCATTGGGTTGCCATGCTCGGGCAAAGATCGTCAATGGTGCGTCGCGCGCGTTGATGTCGGCTACGGCCGCCTCCGAGAGCGCTGGCAGACCCGCGTCGCGCAGGTCAACCTGTCGCCGTTTTGCTGGGCCGGTATTCCGAGGGCTCAGCGGCCGCGATTGTTGCCGGTGGCGGGGCCGACGGCATGCTGCCATCGGCCTTGGGAATGTTGATCTTCAGGGTCTTGATGCGGCGGGGGTCGGCGTCGAGGACTTCGAATTCGATGCCTGACGGGTGCGGCACGATCTCGCCGCGAGCCGGTACGCGCCCCAGCAACGCGACGACAAGTCCGCCGACGGTATCGATCTCGGCTTCGTCGCCAGGCTCCAGCAGCTTCAGGCCGAGCCGCGATTCGAGCTCGGCGATCGGGGTGCGCGCCTGCGCCACGAGACCGTGCGTGGCGTGATCGGCGATGTTGGCGGCTTCGTCGACGTCGTGCTCGTCCTCGATCTCGCCAACCACCTGCTCGACAAGATCCTCGATCGTCACCAGGCCGTCGGTGCCGCCGTACTCGTCGACGACGAGGGCCATGTGGATGCGTGTCGACTGCATGCGGATGAGCAGGTTGATGGCCGGCATGGAGGGCGGCACATACAGCATCGGCCGGCGCAGCTTGGCACCGGCGATCGGCCGCGCGATGTCGGCCCGGGCGAGATCGACCTTGACCACCATATCGCCCGGCGCGGCCGGGGTGGCCGGCTCGCGCGGGGCGGCATCGCCCATCAGGTAGCGCATCAGGTCCTTGATGTGGACCATGCCGCGGGGGTCATCGAGCGTCTCGTTGTAGAGGGGAATGCGCGAGACGCCAGCCTCGCGGAACAGCCGCAGCAGGTCCGCCAGTGGCGCCGTCTCATCGATGGCGATGATGTCGGCGCGCGGCACCATGACGTCGTCGACGCGGAGGGCACCGAAGCGCAGCGTGCGCAACATCATGTCGCGCTCGGCCGGCGAGAAGGCGGTGTCGGACTTGGCCTCGGTCTTCAAGGCTGCGGACAAGGTCTCGCGCAAGGTCTGCGGACCGGAAAGGCCGAGTCGCGCGCGCAAGCCCTGCAGCCACTTGGGACCACCGCTGGAGCGGGGCGGATCAACGGCTGGGCCATTGCTGGACTTCAAGGTGTCGTCGGTCATGGCTGTACGCATTTCAACGGGTCAACGGGACGGAAGATAGGGATCGGCAATCCCGAGGGTGGCGAGAATTTCGGTCTCGAGGCCTTCCATGGCCTCTGCCTCGACCTCGTCCTCGTGGTCGAAACCGAGGAGATGCAGGAGGCCGTGCACGGCCAGATGCTGGAGATGGTGCGCCGGCGGAATGCCCTGCTCGCGTGCCTCGGCGAACACGGTCTCGGCTGCGATGATGACATCGCCGAGGAGGGTGACGGTAGCTACCGCATCGGCGTAGCTGCCGGGGACGCAGGGAAACGAGAGCACGTTGGTCGGCTTGTCGAGACCGCGATGGCGGCGATTGAGGCTTTGCACCTCGGCATCCGTGGCGAGGGCGATTGCCGCGAGGCCGCTGGCTTCGTCCGTGAACTCGGCGTGGGCGGCGAGGGCCGCGGCGGCTTGCGCGACCAACCGCGCCGCGCCGGGAAGGGCCGACCAGGCCGCGTCATCGACAACGGCCACATCCAGCGCCAGCCAATTGGGAGGCTCAGCGTCGGCACTGCACTCGGTGGCGTCGGCGCTATCGGCGCCACCGGTTCCGTGCCGACTGTCGCCAGGGGCGGGCATGGTCATCGGCCTTGCCGGATCGGCCGCGCGCCCGCCGGCACGTCGGCACGATCGTAGGCCTCGACGATCCGCGCCACGAGATCACGGCGGACCACGTCACCGGATGTAAAGCGCACAGCCTCGATGCCTTTGACACCATCCAGCAGGCGCACGGCCTCATCGAGGCCCGAGGCCTGGCCCTTGGGCAGGTCGATCTGGCTCGGATCGCCGGTGACGACCATTTTGGAGCCTTCGCCGAGACGGGTGAGGAACATCTTCATCTGCATGGTGGTGGTATTCTGGGCTTCGTCGAGAATGACGAACGCGTGTGCCAGGGTGCGGCCACGCATGAAGGCCAGCGGCGCGATCTCGATGATGCCGGTCTCGAGGTCCTTCTCGACTTTCTCGGGCGGCAGAACGTCATAGAGCGCATCATAGAGCGGGCGCAGGTAGGGGTCGACCTTCTCACGCATGTCGCCGGGCAGGAAGCCCAGGCGCTCACCTGCTTCGACGGCGGGGCGAGACAGGATGATGCGCTCGACCAGGCCGCGCTCCAGGCAGGCGGCACCGTAGGCCACGGCGAGATAGGTCTTGCCGGTGCCGGCCGGACCGACGCCAAACACCAGGTCGGTCTTGTCCAGCGCGCGGATGTAGGTGCTCTGCGTCGGCGTGCGCGCCGTGACGATGCGGCGGCGGGTGCGGATCTGTGCCATCCCTTCCGGCTGCTTGGCGCCATTGCTGGAAACGACATGGCGAATGAGACCGTCAACGTCGCCGGTGGCGATGGGCTCCCCCTTGGCGATGCGCTCATACAGCGTCAGCAGCACAGTTCGGGCCGTTTCGCAGGGCGCCCGAGGCCCCGACAGCGTGATGACGTTGCCATTGGCGTGGGCGTCGATACCGAGCCGGCTCTCGAGCAAGGCCAGATTGGCATCGAACTCGCCGAGCAGGCGTGCCACATGCCGATTGTCCTCGAGGGGGATGACAAGCCGATGCTTCGGCTCGGCGGGTTCGGCGCTCTTGACGTTGCCCTTGATCGGCGGCGAAGCCGTGTGACCGCGCTGTGCTGTCAAATCCAGCTCTCCTCGTGGTGCCTAGTCTTGGCCCCCGATGCTCGGGCGCCTCAAACGTGCACGCGACCTGTCCTGACCCACGCATGCTAATGCGATTCTCGGTGAGCCGTCGCTGGATCATGGGCGAACTCTACCAGCCCTGGCCCAGCGCATCGTGTCACGAACACATGCCGTCATGCCGCCTTTATGACACCGGACAGGCTACCGAGGCTAGCAGAAGCTATTTCCACAGGAACAATGCGGCCTAAAAGGGTCAGGTCGGCTTCCGCATGCACCGGTTGCAAATAAGGTGAGCGGCCAACCAGCTGACCCGCGAACCGGCCGGCCCGCTCGAACAGAACGGGAATGGTGCGCCCGACCGAGCGCGCGTTGAACGCGGCCTGCTGGTGCTGCAGCAGATCCTGCAGGCGCGTCAGACGCTCGGCTTTCACCGCCTCGTCGATCTGATGGTCCATGGTCGCAGCTGGCGTGCCGGGGCGGGGGCTGTACTTGAAGGAATAGGCCTGCGCGAAGCCGATATCGCGCACCATGGCCAGCGTCATGTCGAACTCGGCGTCCGTCTCGCCGGGAAAGCCGACGATGATGTCGGTCGACAAGGCGATATCGGGCCGGACGCGGCGGATCCTGGCGACCAGATCGCGGTAGAAGGCGCTGGTGTGCTTGCGGTTCATGGCGGCCAGGATGCGATCCGCACCGGCCTGGAACGGCAGATGCAGATAGGGCATCAACTTATCGAGATCGCGATGTGCGGCGATCAGATCCTCGCCCATGTCCCGTGGATGGCTGGTGACGTAGCGCAACCGCTCGAGGCCCGCGATCTCGGCGAGAGCCGCAAGCAGGCGGGCCAACGACCAGTCCCGGCCATCCGGCCCGACGGCGCTATAGCCGTTGACGTTCTGGCCAAGCAGGGTCACTTCACGCACACCCTGCTCGACCAAGCGGCGGGCCTCATCGAGCAGCGCCTGCGGGGGGCGCGAATTTTCGGCGCCGCGCGTATAGGGCACGACGCAGAAGGTGCAGAATTTGTCGCAGCCTTCCTGCACCGTCAGGAACGCCGCCGGCTGTCGCCGCCCCTCGCCGTGCAGGCGGCGCGCGGGCAGCACGTCGAACTTGTCCTCGTCCGGAAAGCTGGTCTCGACGATGGCGCGGCACTCGATCTGCGAGCGGGCGATCAACTCCGGCAGCCGGTGGTAGCTTTGCGGGCCGACCACCAGATCGACCACCGGCGCCCGGCGTGCGATCTCGGCCCCCTCGGCCTGCGCCACGCAACCGGCGATGGCGACGATGGTGGACTTGCCGGCGGCCAGACGTTCGAGCTTGATGTCGCGGACACGGCCGAGGTCCGAATAGACCTTCTCGACCGCCTTCTCGCGGATGTGACACGTATTCAGAATGACCACGTCGGCAGCGTCGGCATCGGCCGTATCAACGTAGCCGTGGGCGGCCAGCGACTCGCGCATGCGCTCGCTGTCGTAGACGTTCATCTGGCAGCCGAACGTCTTGACGTGCACCGTCTTCGGCGCGGTCACGGCTGCAACCCTAGTCCCCGGCATGTCACCTTCTCCAGGCCGCTCCTGCAGAGCGTCGGTCAGGTTAGTCATGGCGCTTTCCGATCCGGTTACCGTCGCCAATATCCGCGGGCGGAGCTCTGCCTATGGTGAAGAACTCATGACAGTATGTTGCACCGCAATATAGCTGTCGTCAATGTGCCGTAGAGATGCTGCGGAGTCGCAGCCCGGGCACGGCTTTGGTGACCGCCGTTCAGTCCTTGCGCTTCAACGGCACGCCGAACAGCTGCAGCCGATGTCCGACGAGCTTGAAGCCAAGGTCCCGGGCCACCCGTTCCTGGATTTTCTCGATTTCGTCGTTATGGAACTCGATCACCCCGCCGGTCTCGATATCAATGAGGTGGTCGTGATGCTCGCGTGGCGCCGCCTCATAGCGCTGGCGGCCGGCGCCGAAGTCATGGCGGGCCAGAATACCTTTGCGTTCGAACAGCTTGAGGGTGCGATAGACGGTCGAGAGCGAGATGCGGTGATCGACGGCGTTGGCGCGGCGGTAGACCTCCTCGACGTCAGGGTGATCGGCCGCGGCGGAGAGAACTTGGGCGATGGTGCGCCGCTGTCCGGTCATGCGCAGGCCGTGCTCGAGGCAGAGCTTTTCGATGCGACTGTGAACAGTGGCGCTGGCGCGCGGCATGGGGCTCGCTCGATCGGGCCATTCGGTGAGGCCGTTATATACGGTCCAGCGCGGGCGGCGTCCAATGAGCGTTTGTGGCGGGTGGGAGGGGGGAGGCAATAGGGAATAGGGAATAGGGCCTAGGGAATAGGGGAATGGCGCGTTCGTTGGTCGGGTCAAGCCGGAGCGCAGCTCAGGCGATTGATTGTCGCGATGCTCCGCATCGACCCGACGCCAAGCCCACCAACGCCGAGGCGATCACCGCAACGCTCGCGATCGTGTCCGTCGGGTCGCGCTGTCGATGCCGAGCCTCGCCAGAAAGC
>JBJXDZ010000138.1:0-9769 GCA_046154645.1 Hyphomicrobiaceae bacterium | reverse complement strand
GTGCGCCAAACCGGTACGTCCGACCGGTACAGTGGGTGGAGAAAGTGGGCGGCGCGGAGCGGCGAGAGCCATGTTACCAGTTTCACGGAAAGGCTCTGCCGCTCCGTCTCTCTGGATTTTTGCTGTGCGCCTTCAGGTGCCGACAAGCACCCGGCGCGTGCCCCTTCGGTGGCCCATGCGGCAACCGGGGCGCGCGGCGCGTTGCAATGGCGTCGCGCAAGCGGTGGCCGGCGTTGGGCGCACGCGGGACAACCGCGTTCGACAGAGACGTCGACGTTGATGTCGCTGCGCGAGTGGGCTTTCGCCCACACCCAACCGGGGAGACCCCGGACCCCCTTCTTTTTTATGATGCGCGTGGGGCGAGGCTGTGCGCTTCGACGTAACCTTCAGCTTCGACCCCAACAACTTGTCTTCCCGGAAGACGCGCGCAGGCCGCAACGGCGCTGGGCAACCGAAGGCGCACGCGCCGGATGCGCAGTGGGCATCCGAAGGCGCAAAGCAAAAAGCGTGTGCCCGAGCTTCACACACGCGATCCCGGATCTGCATGAGGGCACGCGTCCCGGGACGTGGTGTAGGAGGCGGGGCGCGGCGGCGTTGCGCGGAAGGAGCCCGTAGGGCGACTGGAGAGCAACGCCGCGCAATCCCTTTTCCCCAAGGTGTCCACAGCGGCGCCTTGGGAAGTCGAGGTCATGGTCCGAATCGAGGTTGGCTCGGGTTGCGAACACCAAACGCAACCAGGAGAGCGAACCATGACGATCGACAGAATGGACTTGATGGCGCTGATTGAGAAGGCACCGGACGCGGATTTCCTCAGGGAGATGATCGAGGTCATCTCGAACCGTCTGATGGAGATGGAGGTCGAAGGGCTGACCGGTGCCGCCCACGGCGTGCGCTCGGCTGCCCGGACGAACCAGCGCAACGGTTATCGCGAGCGGACGTGGGAGACGCGCGTCGGAACCGTCGACCTCGCTATCCCAAAGCTCCGCAAAGGCAGCTACTTTCCGGCCTTTCTGGAGCCGCGCCGCACCTCCGAGAAAGCCCTGACGGCGGTGATCCAGGAAGCCTACGTGCATGGCGTCTCGACACGCTCGGTCGATGACCTCGTCAAGGCGATGGGCATGACCGGCATCTCGAAGAGCCAAGTCTCGCGGCTGTGTGCCGAGATCGACGAGCGCGTCCACGCGTTTCTCAACCGGCCGATCGAGGGCAGCTGGCCGTACCTGTGGATCGACGCCACCTACGTGAAGGTGCGGCAAGCCGGGAGGATCGTCTCCGTTGCCGTGATAATCGCCGTCGCCGTCAACACCGATGGTCGCCGCGAGGTCTTGGGCATGGAAGTCGGCGCGTCGGAGGCCGAGCCGTTCTGGACCTCGTTCCTGCGCTCGCTGACGCGGCGCGGCCTGCGCGGCGTCAAGCTCGTGATCTCCGACAGCCACGAGGGCCTGAAGAAGGCGGCCGCCAAGGTCCTGACATCGACATGGCAGCGTTGCCGCGTACACTTCATGAGGAATGCGCTCGCCCATGTCGGATCGAAGCAGCGTCAGATGGTGGCCGCCGCGATCCGCACCGCCTTCACGCAGGAGACGCAGGAGGCCGCCCGCGAAGAATGGCGCGCCGTCGCCGATCGCTTGCGTGAGCGCTTCCCCAAGCTCGCCGCACTGATGGGCGAGGCCTAGGACGACGTGCTCGCGCACTTGGCGTTCCCCAAAGAACACTGGCCGCAGCTGCATTCGACCAATCCGCTCGAACGACTGAACGGCGAGATCAAGCGGCGCACCGACGTGGTCCAGATCTTCCCCAACGAGGCCGCGATCGTGCGTCTGGTCGGCGCGCTGCTGCTGGAACAGAACGACGAGTGGGCGGCGAGCCGAGCCCGCTACATGAGCCTGGAAAAACTCGCCCAGTTCAGCGATGATCCACAGGCTCGCCCGCAGCGCATACCGGCGGCCTGAGCACCTGGCCCGAGCCAATATCGAGCTCGCTCCATGACCGGCCTGCTACACCACGACCTGGGACACGATCTGCATGAGGCGCACGATGTGCGCTCACTTCGTCCGGGAAGACAGCGGTTGGGGAGAGTTTGGAGAATACCACAACCAAGCACTTGGTTTCCGGAACTCTAACCCCATCACTTGTTTTCCCGGAAGACGCGCGCAGGTCGAGGCGACGCGGGCAAAGTTGAGCGCTCAAGCGCGTGGCTATCCGGGATCTCGCCGTTCGCGATGTGCCTGAGCCTGACCCACGCGATCCCGGATCTGCGTGAGGCGCACGATGTGCGCTCACTTCGTCCGGGAAGACAAGTGGCGGGATGTGAATGGGAGTGGGACAGGGGCCCGATTGCTTCCCGGAAGACGCGCGCACGCGCCGGTCGGCACGGCCCGGTTGCGTGTCTTTGCCTGGCGCTTCAGGTGCCCACATAGCACTCGCGCTTGGGCATCCGAAGGGCCAAGAAGAGTGGGCATCCGGAGGCGCCAGCAAAAAGGGCGTGTGCGCAATCGACAGCGGCGCGCGATGGGATTAGATCACGGGACAGCTCAGCCATGCGCCGCACGGCATGAGCCCATGCCAGCCCAACCAGCGGATCTCACGCCATGAAAACCCGTGCTGCCGTCATCACCCGCATGGAGTTGCCGCGCCCCTATGCAACGTCGCGCCCCTTGGTCGTCGAGGACCTGGATCTCGATCCGCCGGGGCACGGCGAAATTCTGGTCCGCATCAGGGCCGCTGGGCTCTGCCATTCGGACCTGTCGACCATCAACGGCGACCGCCCGCGGCAGATGCCGATGGTGCTGGGTCACGAGGCTGCCGGCGACATTGTCGAGACCGGACCGGGCGTGCGCGATCTCAAGGTGGGTGATCACGTCATCCTCGTTTTCGTGCCGTCCTGCGGCCATTGCCTGCCCTGCGCGGAAGGCCGGCCGGCGTTGTGCGAGCCAGGCTTCAAATCGAACGGCGCGGGCACGCTGATGTCGGGCGCGACACGGCTCAAGCGCGGCGGTCAGCCGGTGTTTCACCATGTCGGCGTATCGGCCTTTGCCGACTACGCGGTGGTGGCCCAGGAGAGCGCGGTCAGAATCGACAAGACCCTGCCCTTCGAGGAGGCGGCGCTGTTCGGCTGCGCGGTCATCACGGGTGCCGGCGCGGTGATCAACACGGCCAAGATGCCGGCCGGCACGACGGCGGCGATCGTTGGCCTCGGCGGAGTCGGGCTGGTGGCGATGCTAGCCGCGAAGCTTTCGGGCGCGCGGACCATCGTTGCGGTCGACATGCTCGACGACAAGCTGAAGCTCGCCAAGCAATTGGGCGCCACCCACGTCGTCAATGCGCGCGATGCGACCTGCGTGGAGCAAGTCAAGGATCTGACGCAGGGCGGCGTCGATTTCGCCTTCGAGATGGCCTCAAGCGTGAAAGCCCTGGAGCTTGCCTATCGGATCACGCGGCGCGGCGGCACCACCGTGACCGCCAGCCTGCCGCATCCAACGCACACCATGGCGCTGCCGGGCACCAATCTGGTCGCCGAGGAGCGCACCATCAAAGGCAGCTATGTCGGCAGTTGCGTGCCGATGCGCGACATCCCGCGCTTCATCGCGCTCTACCAGCAGGGCCAATTGCCCGTCGACCGGCTGATGAGCGAGCGCATCGGCTTTGACGGCTTGAACGCCGGCTTCGACACGCTGGCCGACGGCGGCACGGTGCGCCAGATCCTGGTGCCGTGAGGGGGGACGTTGACGACTGGCTTCGAGGCCAGGGCGTCACGGGGTGGCGAGCTTCAACTCGACGACGATGCGGCGGGGATGGGCTTGGCTAGAGCGTGCGTCCGGCAGCAGCGTGATGGCAACGAGTGAGGGGAGGGCGTCCGTGCGCGGCCAGGTGTCGAACCATTGCGGGGGCTCAGCCGTGTTGAGGCGGCCGAAATAGGCCAGTGCCAAGGCGGCGCCCGAGGCATCGATCTCCGTGGCGGGGCCGGCGTCGGTGGCGGCAGATACGGCGGGCGGCATGGGGAAAGGCTCGGAGGTGAGCACGATGCGTCGCCCGCGCCCTGGCCGCGCAGGCGCGCTGTCGGCTGCCAGGGACAGCGTCCAGCGGGCCAGGCCCGGTTCGGTGGGTGTGCGCGACGGAGCTACGAAACTGAGCACCTCCGCCTCGCCGCGGAAGGCCAATATCCCGTTACCAGCGGCATCCATCGCGAACGCGGGCATGGCTTCGGCGAGGCGCTGCTCGATGAGCCCCAGTCCCGCCATGCCGGACAGGCGTTCGCCGACCTCGGCGTGCGTTTCCCAGGCGCGGCGGCCGAGGCCCAGCGCGTTCGGCAGCAGCGCCAGCAGCATGACGAGCAGCGCCAGCGAGACCAGCAATTCGATGAGCGAGAAGCCGCGCTCACTGGCGGCATGCGCAGAGCGGGCATGATCGGGCAGGCCAAAGCTCGCGGGCCAGGTCATAGCCGCGTTCCGAGCTTGATGGTTATCAGGCGCACTCCGCCAGCCGGCTGGCCGGATTCACCAGGCTGGCTCACGGACACAGCGATGCGAAATGCTGCGATGCGCAGGCGAGCGGGCAACGGCGTGGCCAGGTCATGCGGCTCGATGGTGATCTCCCACGTGGTGCCATCGTTCTCGCGTCCCGTGAGGCGCCCCGGCTGCAGCGGGCGCTCGCTGCCGACCGTGGCGAGGAGGCTTTGTGCGAGTTGGCGGGTCCGCTCGACCTCGTCGGCCTGACGGATGCTGCGCCAGCCCGCACTTCCGGACTGCGCCAGCAGCACCACGGCTGCAGCCAGCAAGACCAGCGCGGCGATGGTTTCGGCGAGCGCGAAACCGCGGTCATCACGGTGTGGCCGCGCGATGGCAGAAGCAGATACCGCGGCCGGGCCGCAGTTCACATCCGGCATATGTGCATCATCGCGGTGCATACACGCGCGGCCTTGCCGTCAACGGATCGAGATCGATGATTCGGGTATCGGCGCCGGGATCGGCATGGGCGCCGGTCTGGATGCGGGCGCCAAATCCGGTCCCGTCCGGTCGGAACGTGAATGCGGGATACTGGCCGGCCGTGGTCGCCGACGTCGGCACAGCTGGGCGCACCACCACGATCATGTTGCTGCGCTGCGCGTCGGCGCGGCCCTTCTCCAGTGACTGAACAATAGCTGCAACCGCACGTTCGCTTGCGAAGCGCGCCTCAGTCCGTTGCAGCGCCGGCAAGGCCAGCAGAACGATGCCGACCAGGATCGCCAGCGCAACAAGCATCTCAAGCACAGTGAAGCCGGAATCGCCCGCTTCACCGCTGCTCAAGACCCGATGCGGCATGCCTGGCCCATCCGATCAGAACGGGATCTCGTCGTCGATCTTCTTGTCGAAACCGCCCTTGGCGGCGGGCTTGGCGGGCGGTGCCCGACGCGGCGCCTGATCACCACCGCCGCCACCAAAGCCACCACCGCCGCCGCCTTGGTCGCCGCCGTAGTCGGCCTGGCCACTCTCGTACATGCCGCCGCCACCGGCACTACGTGCACCGTCGAGCATGGTGAGGGTACCATTGAAGCCCTGCAGCACGACCTCGGTCGAATACTGGTCCTGGCCTTCCTTGTTCTGCCACTTGCGTGTCTGCAACTGGCCCTCGATGTACAGCTTGGCGCCCTTCTTGACGTACTGCTCGATGACCTTGCAGAGCGGTTCGCTGAATACGACGATGCGATGCCACTCGGTCTTCTCGCGCTTCTCGCCCGTGGCTTTGTCGCGCCAGGACTCGGTCGTGGCCAGACGCAGATTGGCGATAGGCCGCCCGTCAGCCGTGCGCCGAATTTCGGGATCGGCCCCGAGGTTGCCGATGAGAATGACTTTGTTCACGGATCCGGCCATGGCGGATGCTCCTTTTTGTCGGTCGTGCGGGCCTGCGAGGCGCCGAATACCCCATTGGCTTTCGCCAGTGCCCGCAATGACCCGGGTGGGCTCCTCGACGGTCCCTGCTCGTGCCTTGCCGAGGGACGACTCGGTTGCTGCTACTCTAGACGCTGGCGCCAACTGGCCGTGGGCTCCGCTGGCCCTTGTCCACTGTTTTCCCGCGTCGCCGGTTCCGCTTGGCCCGATTGCTGACGTCTGGTTGCGGCTGCATGTTCATACGTTGTTCTACAGTAGACCGAGGTCAGGTCCAGCGCAAGAACAAAATGGCACATGCCGTGGAAGCGCCGAGTTGCCAAGCGCTGGCGGCGCTACGTGGCGCGGCCCGACGCGCCCGTCCCCGACGGTTCACGGCTTGCCTCTGTCTGTGCGGGCTTCAAATCCGGCCGCCCCTTGATGCGACGGACCCGGACAGCCGTGATGCGATTGCGCTGTTTGCGAACGATCTCGAAGCGATAATCGAAGAAGTTGAAGGCTTGTCCCGCCTCCGGGATGGTCTGCGCCTCATGCATGACGAGACCGGCCACCGTGGTTGCCTCCTCGTCCGGCAGATTCCAATCCATGGCCCGGTTGAGATCCCGGATCGCCACCATGCCTTCGACCACCACCGAGCCATCAGCCTGCTGGCGGATCGGCGTTTCGTGCGTGTCGTGCTCGTCAGAGATCTGGCCAACGATCTCTTCGAGAATGTCCTCGAGGGTCACCAGCCCTTGCACCTCGCCGTACTCGTCGACGACCAGCGCCAGCTGCGCCTTGCGCTTCAAGAAAGCGCTCAGCTGTGCCTTCAGGCTGGTGGTATCGGGCACGAACCACGGCTCGCTGGCAATGGCGAGAATATCGAGCCGGGTGGGGTCGAAGCCGACCCGGTTGAGCGCCGCCAGCATGTCCTTGGTGTGCAGCACGCCGACGATATTTTCGGGCTCCCGCTGCCAGACCGGCATGCGCGAATACTGGCTTGCCAGCACCTGCTCGATGATGCGCGCGGGTGGGTCGGCGGCGTTGACGGTCTCCATGCGGATGCGATGCACCATGACATCGAGCACCTGCAGGTCCATCAGATCCAGCACGCCGCCGAGCATCGCCGCATCCGTCTTGGCGACGGCGCCCTCGTGCTTCTGCAGCTCAATGGTGCCGCGGATTTCCTCGTGCGCCTCGAGAATGTTCTGGGCATCGTCGCGCTTGGTTGGGGTCAGCTTCAGCAGAAAGCGCACAATGGCCTGGATGGTGATGGTGAACGGCATCAGCACCCAGATCAGCACGCGCATGATGGGTGCCACGAACAAGGCGGCACGGTCGGCCCACGCCAACGCATACGTCTTCGGCAGCACCGCCGAGAAAATGACGATGAGCGTTGTCATGATGACGGTCGCATAGGCGACGCCCACCTCGCCGACAAGACGCACACCGAGATTGCCGGCCAGCGTCGCGGCCAGAACGTCGACCAGCGTGTTGCCGAGCAGTACGGCGCCAATCAGCTTCTCTGGTGACTTGAGCAGGCGATTGACCAGCGCCGCGCGGCCATTGCCCTCCTGCTCGAGGGCATGCATGCGCGCTTTCGACGCCGCCGTCAGCGCGGTTTCGCTGGCGTTGAAGAATGCCGAAAGGATCAGCAGCAGCACGATGGCTGCCAGCATCAGTCCGATATCGAGCGACATGACCTGTTCCAAATGCGGCACGGCCTGAGGCCGGCCGATCCAACCAATGGATTCCTGCATTCTAAAGCAAAGTTGCCGACCGCGGACAACCTGTGCCCAAACTATGGCGATGGCGTGGGGCGTTGCCTCAGACGGGCTTCGCTGCTGCGGCCATATAGTTCACATCCGTGTCGGGCGACAACGACCACGTGTCGCGCAGGGGATCGAAAACCACCCCCTCGGCGAAGGCCGGACCGAGACCGGCAGCTGCCAGATGCCGTGCCATCTCATCGGGCGTCACGAAACGTTCCCACTGATGGGTGCCGGCCGGCAGCCAGCGCAGGATATACTCGGCGCCGACAATGGCGAGGAGATAGGCCTTGACGGTGCGGTTGATGGTCGAGGTGATCATCATGCCGCCAGGGCGCACGAGCTTGGCACACAGCGCGAGGAACGCGGCCGGATCGGGAACGTGCTCGACCACCTCGAGACAGAGAACGGCGTCGAAGCGCGCCCCCACGGCCACCAGCGCCTCCACCGTTGTGGCGCGATAGTCGATGGCGAGGCCTTGCGGCTCGGCATGCGCCTTGGCGGCGGCGATGGTTTCCAGGGCCGGATCGATGCCGGTCATGCGGGCGCCGAGGCGGGTCAAGGGCTCGCAGACCAGGCCGCCGCCACAGCCGATATCGAGGACGGTAAGGCCGCCGAGCGGCTTCAAGGTGTCCTTGGGGCGGGCGAAATGACCGGCCAGCCGGTCGCGCATGAAGCGGAGCCGCGCCGGGCCAAGCTTGTGCAGTGGGCGGAATTTGCCGTGCGGGTCCCACCATTCGGCGGCCAGGCGGCCAAACCGGGCGACCTCGGCGGCGTCGTAGGTGGGCGAGTGGGCTGCAGCAGTGTTGACCATGGCCGCATTCGCGGCCGTGTCGGTGCCGCTGTCAAGTGCGGGGGCGCCATGCCGGCGAACGCACTGACCCGGCAATCGCTCTGGCCTCAGTTTCGCGCCTCTGTTACTGAGGTTTCAAGCCTGCTGCGGGTGGTATGGGCACGGCGTCACATCCCACCATGCCGATCCTGAGACCTGCGCTACCAGACGGAACCCCACACTCATGCCCAACAGCGCCAAGCGACCCCTGGTCATCGTCACGCGCAAGCTGCCCGACATCATCGAGACACGCATGCGGGAATTGTTCGACGCGCGGCTCAATGTCGAGGACCGGCCGATGTCGCAGGCGGAGCTGATCGAGGCGGCCAAGACTGCTGACGTGCTGGTGCCGACGGTGACGGATCGCATCGACCGGGCCGTGGTCACGGCCGCCGGCCCGCAGTTGCGGCTGATCGCCAATTTCGGTACCGGGGTCGACAACATCGACATCGACACGGCGCGGGCACGCAACATCCTGGTCACCAACACGCCGGGCGTGCTGACCGAGGATACCGCCGACATGACCATGGCGCTCATTCTGGCTGTGCCACGCCGGCTGGCCGACGGCGCGGCCTACCTCAAGGACCCCCGGCAGAACTGGAGCGGCTGGTCGCCGACCTGGATGCTTGGCCATCGCATCTGGGGCAAGCGCCTCGGTATCATCGGCATGGGCCGCATCGGTCAGGCCGTGGCGCGGCGGGCGAAGGCCTTCGGCCTGCAGATCCACTATCACAACCGGCGCCGGGTCGCGGAGGAGGTCGAGCAGGGTCTGGAAGCGACCTACTGGGAAAGCCTCGACCAGATGATCGCGCGCATGGACATCGTGTCGGTGAACTGCCCACATACGCCGGCGACCTATCACCTGCTGTCGGCACGGCGGCTCAAGCTGCTCAAACCTACGGCCTACATTGTTAATACGGCGCGTGGCGAGGTGATCGACGAGAACGAGTTGGCGCGCATGATCGAGGCGGGCGCCATCGCGGGAGCCGGGCTCGACGTCTTCGAGCATGAGCCGGCGGTCAATCCCAAGCTCCTGGCCTCGAACCGGGTGGTGGCGCTGCCGCACATGGGCTCGGCCACGTTCGAGGGCCGCATCGACATGGGCGAAAAGGTGATCATCAATATCAAGACGTTCCTCGACGGCCATACGCCGCCCGATCGCGTGCATCCGGCGATGCTTTAAGGCGCCGGATGCGACGTGGGCATCTGGAGGCGCGAGCTAAGAGCCGCCGGATGCGACGTGGGCATTCGAAGGCGCAAACCAACATACAAAAAAACCGCCCGGACCCTTTCGGGCGCCGGGCGGCGAAACCTGCGAGGACACG
>JBJXDZ010000137.1:0-11529 GCA_046154645.1 Hyphomicrobiaceae bacterium | reverse complement strand
TGGCCCGAGGCTGAGATGGTGGCTTCCGACCGCCACTCATCATGCTGGAGGAGGACCGGAAGTCAACCGCGGTTTGTTCTCTGATCGTCCGTTGCCAGGGGTAGGGCTGCCGTGTCACCATGCTGCGTTTGACGCGGGCACCTGACCCATCTCGACCGTTTCTCGTTACGTTCTATCTGTGGCCGAAGCCCCTCCGATAGCGGACACTTCGGCGTGCGGCCCCACTTCACGCCGCGCCGCGGGGTGGCGCTTCCTGCGTGATGCCGGGTGAGGTGTGCCGCAAAGCCTGCCAAGTTATCTGCGCGGCCGCTTACCCGATCCGCCAAGGCGGGTGCTTCCGGTTCCGCCCCGCATGGTAGAGGCACAACGAATTGCCGGCAGGATCCTTTAGCCACGCTTCCCGCCAAAGCCAGGTCTGGTCCACCGGACCCGAGTCGAAGACGACGCCGGCGCTCTTGAGACGGGCCACCTCGCCGTCGACATCGTTGCACTCAAAGGAGAGATGAATGCCAGCGCCGGCGCCCATCGGGCCGTCGATCTTCACGATGGACAGTGTGGCGTCGCCTTTCGGAAGTTCGAAGCGGGCGTAGTGATCGTTCCGTACGATCAGCCGAAGGCCGAGCAGTCGATAAAAGGCAATGGATGCCTCCAGATCATGTGTCGGAACGCTGACTTGGTTCAGATCCATGACATGCCCGAGCTGCGCCTTGCCCCCCAACTGACTTGCTCAGCGACCGAACATCATTTTATCGTAAGGGCGCTTGGCGGATGGGTCTTGCAATCTAACTGTTTGACCAAAGCGGGACGAGCAGAATCCGCGTCCCCCGGGGCGAGGAGCGAGCTGCAACGCGTCGATGAGGCGCAATTGCCGAGGTCTATTCATGGAATTCGAAAGAGAGATCGCCGCCTCGGTAGCATACCTCGCCTCTTCGGCGGCTGTCGATTGTCTCGCCGCGGATACCTATTGGCCGAAGTGGGACGCTCCCTGGTGGCACATGCTGCTGCTGCACGAGATGGGCCATACGAGACTCATTCCAGGCAGCATCCTTCGCGAGTTTGTGGCGGCGCTTGATCGCTATCCCGTGAAGATCTTTCCGATCCATCCCGGCGACTTGCCGGACGGGGTCGATCCGCACCGGGGCTATCCGTGCCATTGCCAACTCGGCAACGTCTATCAGGTTCTTGCGGCGGCCGGCATCGATGTCGACCGGGAGCTGCCATGGATCAGGCCCTGGTTCCTGCGCTACCAGATGGCCGATGGCGGCCTGACCTGCGACAACGACGCCTATCTGATAACGGATGAGTGCCCGAGCTCCATGGTGGGCACCATCGCCGCGTTCGAGTCGATCCTCCTCTATACGCCAAGGCCGTGGACGAGGGAGGAGACCGCATTTCTCGACGCGGCCGCGCGTTTCCTCATGGGCCGACGCCTCATGCAGGGCTCGGCAACGAAGCACAATGCTGCGGAGCGCGTCAGCGCCGAGACGTGGCTGCACGTGTGCTTCCCCCGCTATTACTATTACGATGTACTGCGCGGCCTCTCGGCTCTGCTGATCTGGTCGGAGAAGACCGGCTCTGTCGTACCATCGAGCGACGTCGAGGGCGTCGTCAATCACCTCCGCTATCGATTTCCAGACGATGTCATCCACTGCGAACGGCTTTCCTATGAGGGCATTGGAACCATTTATCGCGCGCCAGGCGGCGAATGGATCAAGCAGCGTCCGGCCCCGCTTGCAAGCACCTTTCCGCTTCTCACCGCCACGAGCATCGTCGGCCGCCCTTCACCGTTCCTGTCTCGTCAATGGCGGGAGGCAAAAGACAGGCTGCAGAAACTGCGGCGGGATGCGTAGCCGGGGCAACGCAGTCGGTCCGGATGAGGGTCATGGCGGGGAGATGCCGGGCTGCCTCACGGCGCCTTTCGTTCCAGGACCCGCGCGACGAACTCATCCTTGGCCTTCCGATAGTCCGCCATGCCGGCGCCATTCCAGTCGCGCTTCAGGGCATTGTATGCGGCGACGAGCTGCGGCGATGCCAGCAGTGCCTCCACAAAGTGATGGAAGCTGTCGAATTCGCCGCCGATCGCGGTGAGCTGAATGCCAAGCGGGGGATTGCGTGAGGCATCCTCGAAGGCGGAGAAATCGTGCGTCCTGGCTGACCCGACGTTTCGCGCAAAGAGCTTCGATAGTGCAGCTTCAGCCGCCGAGAAATCTTCTGGTGGAACGCGGACGACGATATCGAGGTCGCCTTTGGTCAGGCAACCCGGAACGGCGGTGGCCCCGATATGGCGGATGTCAGCCGATGGCGGCAGGCGTGACGTCAGGAGCGGCATCAGCGAGTCGAACAAGGCCAGCGCCGCGGCGCGCGCCTGCTCGGTATCGACCAACGTGAAGATCTGCTCCTCGCTCATACGAACCCCTTCGAGGATGGAGTTTGTCGCTCGCGCCGAGACGCGGTCACGTCGACGAGGGATTGCCTTCGGCCGTTCGCCGCGACTGAGTTTCATTGTCTAATGATAGCGGGCGCTCGCCCAGGAACTCAGCGAAGCGCAGCAGATAGCCGTCTGGGTCTTGGATCAGGAACTCGTAGTGACCATTCTCGGATGCGCCGGCTCGGTACCATCTTTCGGCAGGAGGGCGGAAGAATGGATGTCCTGCCCTGATAAGACGCGCTGCCAGCGCATGACCGTTGGACACCTCGATCTGAAAATTGACCCCGCGACCATAGGGTAGATCGAGCGCTCCTGTTCGCCAGCCCGCCTCGGTCTGTTCCAGCATCAATTCAGCACCTTCGCGATCAATATATGCAAAGCGATCCTCGGGTCTGGTGAAACGTAAGTTGAATCCAAGCAGCTCAATATAGAATCGCAAGCTACGATCGAGATCGGTGACGATCAACTCCGGAACCAAGCGCGCCCATGCCAACTTCGTCATCTCAAGCCCTTTCTGGCCTCCATGTTCAATAACAATGGTGATATGGTCAGATCGACAAGGGCTTGATGCTCACGCGCCGCAGCTCGGGGATCGCGAATTCATCCAGCACATCGAGAATCAACGGCATCAATTGCGTTCCACCACCATGGCCGGCATCCTCGAGGATGTGCAGTCTGCTGGTCGACCAACGCCGTGACAAACGCCACGCGGTCTCGGCGGGGCTGCTGACATCGTAGCGGCCGTGGATCATCACACCAGGTATACCGTTCAACAGTGGAGCGTCGCGGATCAGCTGCTCCTCGTCCAGGAACGCGGCATTGCGCCAGTAGTGCGTGACCAGGCGTGCGAAGCGCAAGCGGAAGTCTGCATCCTCGAACAGCGGGCTTGGAGCATGGCCCGGCGTCAGCGAGACGTGGGCGTCCTCCCACGTGCACCACGCCCGGGCGGCATGATCCCGAAGGGCGGGGTCCGAACTTGCAAGCATGGTGGCGTATGCATCGACAGGCCTGAGTGTGCGCAGCTCGACCGGAATCGCGTCGATGAACTCCTGCCACTCACGGGGAAAAATACGCCCGACATCCTCGGTGAGCCATTGCACCTCGCGTCGGGACGTCGTCGCCACAAGCCCCAGCACCATGGCCCGCACCCTCGCGACGTGGCGTTGTGCATAGGCAAGGCCGAGCGTGGTGCCCCAGGACAGGCCGAGGATGGTCCACCTCTCGATCCCGAGCATGGCGCGTACGGCCTCGATGTCGGAGATCAAGTGTCCTGTCGTGTTGGTGGTCAGGTCGACCGAAAACTCACTTGCGAGCGGCCGGCTGCGGCCCGACCCACGCTGATCGAAGAGCACGGCGCAATATCGATCGGGATCGAAGAACCGCCTCTGTCCTGGCGAGCAACCCGCGCCAGGGCCGCCATGGAGAAACAATGCCGGGATGCCAGAGGGATTGCCGCAGCACTCCCAGTAGATGCTGTGTCCATCGCCAACAGCGAGCATGCCGTTGCTGAACGGCTCGACCGGGGGAAATTGCGATCGCATGGATTGGCCTCGGCGAAGGGGAGGGCGGGTGCCGGCCCCGCCCGGTATTCAGTTGCAGTTGCGCATGGCACCCGTGCCGTCTCGGCTCCCGGACGACACGATTTTGAAGTCAAACAGAGTGGTGGACCCAGACACCGGGTTCCACGTAGACCGCGACGTCATGCTCGAGCGAGCAGGTAACGAGCGACAGAGCGCCCGGCACGGCAATGGAGCCGGACGCTCGGAATGGCTGTCCAGTCCACCTTCGCCATTCGGTGATGCTGCCAACGATCGTCATGGCGTAGGGGGCGACCTTGATTATCTTTCCCCCAGCACGAACGTGCGTCCGGAGCCACGCATCACGCGGCAAACCATCGGCGCGCGTGAGAGCCATGTACTCTTGCATCGGCATCGACGGGACAAGGTGCTTCTCGTTTGGCCGCACAGGCGCATAGAGATCGGAGAAACCGAGGCGGCGCGCATTCGCCTTCATTGCCTGCAGGATCAGGCGTGCGTTGCCTGCGCTTCGCGCCGCCGGCAGAATGCTAATCTCCAACGCGCTGACCGCGTTTGGCGAGCGACCGGCAAGTTGATCGGCGTGGGCCCAGCGAATGACCTGGTCCCAACCTCCTTCGGGCAGATCCGTCCGCCCCTCTATTCCGTAAGCGAAAGGCACGCTGAATGCGCGTCCGACGATTTTCCCATCCTGCAGAACGGCGAATGCGTAGTCGAGGTACTCCGCAAAGTGCGGGCCTGAAAAATAGAGCAGGGCCGTGGGATCGTGCAGCATGAACTCAGGCCAGAGTGGTGCGCGGAACGCTGGGGAGAACACGTGAGGGCGCAGGTCTGGCCGAGCCTTGAGAGTGTAGATTTCGAGGTCCATCCGGGGTGCCTGACCCTATGACAAAATGGATGTCCATTGTAACGATGCCCGGTCAATATCCACAACCTCAGTCGATCGTGCGCCTCAGGTAGAGTCATTGTGTCCTGCCGCCCGCAGCATCAACGGCGTGAGGGATCGGAGCGAAAAGAAAGATTGATCTGTGGCGCGCATCCTGACGACCGGCAACCTTGGCTCAGCGGCCGACAAATATCTGAGTCTGGCGAGAGGCCCCGCTTCTGCATGAGGACCGATAGCTGCCGGAGTTGAGGCCGAAATCCAAGTCCGACAGGTGTCCGAATCTGGCCCGAGGCCGAGATGCCGACACCCCTTGCACATGCTCGAAGCTGGGGGATAAGCTGACGGTCGTCAAGTGGCTGGCAGCTGCTGGGGGTTGACCGTCCGTCGTCGGCGGCGGTGGCGATGCTTGAGGTTGACCCATTCCGGTCGTCAGCCGACAGTGCCAAGCGGACCATATTTCGTCAGTATATTAGGTCTTTAGCGGACGTCGCGCGTGCGAGTGTGCCTCATGATCGGAGCGCGCACGATCGGGCTTTACGGGCCCACTGACGAGTAGCTGCTACAGGCCACTCCGACGCGCACGCGAGAAAAATTCAGCTCTCCGAGCGCAGAGCGGCTTCGATGCGCTGGATCAGCCGCTCCCGCAGGGCGCCCTGCGCGCCCCACAGGAGATGGATGACGCAAGCGATCGGCAGGTAGGACTCCATCGCAGCCGTCAGCGCCGCTTGGGACGTGCCGACCAGCCGCGCGTACTCGGACTGTGCGGCGGCATTGTAGGCGCGCGGCCGCTGCGGATCGTCGATGAACTCCGGGGCGAGCTCGATGAGGCAGACGTGGCCGCATGCAAGGTCGAAGGCGGCCGACGCGCGGACCGCTCCGGTCCAGTCGACGAGCCTCGGACCATTCGCCGTCATGATCACATTGCCGGGATGGAGGTCGCCATGGCACAGCCCGTCCCCCGGCCGCAGGCGCTCGATCAGGGCAAGGATGCCCGTGGTGATGTGGTGCGGAACACTGCCGCCGGAGATTTGCAACGCAGCCAACCAGTCGCGCAGGACGAGGACGTCCGGCGGCGGCGGCGTCTTGTGGACGGACATGTAGAGGGACGCGAGGATTGCGCCGGTTTCTGCGGGCGACATGGCGCCGCTGCGCGAGAGTTGCAGCAGGGTCGGTCCGTCGAAGCGCGACATCACGATGCCGAAGCGCCCATCCAGGGTCACCTCATCGTGCACCTCCGGCGCCGGGGCACCGGCGGCGAAGACGGCGCGAGTCACTTGCGCCTCGTGCCGGCTGAGCCTCTGAGGAACGCCGGCCTTGAACAACTTCACGACCTGACCGGGTGCCCAGGCGTGGACGTCCGAGAAAGCGCCTTCGCCGATCTTCTCTCCCAGGGATCCCCGCATCGCCCATGCTCCTCCCGAGTCATACCGACATGCTGCTCAGTTTAGCTGCGCTGTGAATTTCGCCGCCGATTGAGCATCACTCCGGAAACCCCGCCTTGCGCAGGCCGTCCTTGTAGTGCTCAGCATCCTCGGGGCGCTTGAAGATCTTTGGTAAGCCCGATTGGCCGATTGTGAACCAAGGCTCGATGCGCTGTGCTACTGCGGCCTTGGGTCACTCGCCCCGAGATCATGCCGGTTGGGCTCGATAAATCCTGGCCGACCGTGTCGCCGTGTCAGCATCAAGGTCGAGCGTGAGGATGCTCGCAGGGTTGAGCCGGAAATCGCTGTAACGCATCCAACTTGGGGTCATCTTGATATACTGCAGCCCCTCGATGCGATGACGCAATTCGTAGTGATCCGGAGCCTGATCGGCAATAATTGTCATGGCTACATCGCGTGCGGTGCCAGACAGCAGTTCTCCGCGCCCTTCCAATTGCAGCGTCTGCATTTCATCCCATCCAATGACGGCACTGACTTTCGGATTGGCTTGCAGATTGGCAATTTTGCGATGCTCCCGATGAGCCGTAAAAATCAACTCGAACGCATCAGTAACGATAAAACGTACGACCGAGGATTGTGGCATCCCGGAAGGGGAGCAAGTCGCGACCACGGCCAGCTGATGGTGGCGAGCAAAAGGCAAGAGGTCGGACCGCTTGGTAATGCCGCGGTCCCAGTCCGACCGATGAGTGCGCTCGGCTGACGGAGGAACCAGCATGTAGCCCCGTCGCGGCACCGTCTCGATGAGTGTCAGGCCATCGGCCCCCATCGCGCGGCGCGCCTCGCTGATGCAATGGGTGATGACGTCATCCGTCACTGTCACATCCGGCCACACGGCCTCCAGCAGCTCGTCCTTGCTGATGACCCGTCCCGGGTTCTCTGCAAGGTGCCGCAGCACCTCGAAGGTCTTGGGCCTCAGCTCGATCGATCCCGATGGTCCGAGCAGACGCAGCTGCGCCATGTCGAGCGTGAATGTTCCGAGACGAATTGCCTTGCCCATCATGATCGACGCTCGCGAGACGGTGAATTCTCGCTCACAGAATAGCATGTGGCATCGCCGAAGTTACAGCCAACTTGGAGGGAAATGTCAGGACTTGCTGCCCTCCTCGCGGCCATCATCCGGCCAAGGCAGGAGGAAAATTCGATGACCCAGGAGGAACTTCTGGCATTCGCGCGCACCCATCGCTGGGCACTGGCGGCAACCGTCTCGGCGTCAGGCGAGCCGCACGGCTCGGTCATCGGCTTCGCCGCGACGGATTCATTCGAGATCGTGTTCGACACCGTCGAAGTGAACCGCAAGGCCGGTGATCTCCGGCGCGACAGCCGGATCGCGATTGCCATCGGATGGGACGATGGCAAGACGCTTCAGATCGAAGGAATGGCCGATGAGCCGAGCGGCCACGAGCTGGAATGCGTCAAGAAAACCTACTTTGACTTCTATCCGGAGTACTGCCGCAAGCGTCAAGCCATCCCAGGCTTGACCTACTTCCGCGTGCGCCCAACCTGGATGCGCTTCAGCGACTTCAGCGAGAGTCCGGCGAGCGTTGTCATCTGCGACCCCGCTACCGGAATGATGACGCATTCCACCAGAAGGCATCTCAGTGATGGCTACTAGTACGCTTTCCGTTCGATGTGAATCGCGAAAGCCAAACGGGCGCCGCACGAGGCGTAAAAGCCGGATTGGATCGACCTCGTCAGCAGCCTCGGGCTGACGCCGGAGTAGGGCGCGTGCAGCCGCTGACGGCTGCCAGAGACCGACGCGGTCGGCGGTCCGTTGATCAACCATCCGCGGTGTTGTTGGGCCGCCAAGCAGCGATCATCCCAAGGAGATTTTGTAATGACACCCATCCTCACCCGTCGTACACTGGTCCACACCGGCCTCGCCACGGCCGCTGCTCTGCCGCTCATCGGGACAAGCGCGTGGGCGCAGGCCTGGCCCGCCAAGCCGATCAAGATCGTCTGCAGCGTTCCTGCTGGTGGAATTACGGACCTCTTTGCGCGTGCCTATGGCGAGTACCTTTCCAAGCAACTGGGCCAGCCGGTGGTGGTCGAAAACAAGCCGGGGGCGGGTGGCTCCCTGGCTGCCCTGGCCGTGAAGGCATCGCCCGCCGACGGTTACACGCTGTTGTTCGCCCTTTCCGGCACGTTCGGGACCAACCGCGTCATCTACAAGAACCTCGCCTACGATCCGGACAAGGACTTCGTGCTGATCTCCACCATATCGAATGGATCGATCGTGTTGGCGGCGCACAAGTCGACCGGCGCGACCAATGTGCGGGAATTCGTCGAGTATGCCCGGAAGAACAAGACGAATATAGGCACCTGGGGCGCCGGCACTAACTCTCACATGGTCGTTGCGGAGCTGAACAAGCAGTTCGGTCTGCAGATCGAGGCCGTGCACTACGGCCGATTGATGTGGCCGGACTTCGATGCCGGTGTCATCCAGGCGGCGCAGGGCGTCTACTACAACACGATCAATAGCGCGCAGACTGGGACTGGACGCGTGATCGCCGTCTGGCCGAAGCGCAGCAGTAAGCTTCCGGACGTGCCGACCTTTACCGAGCAGGGTGTCACGTCCAGGTTGTTTGGCATGAAAGGCTACGTCGGCTTGGCCGGACCTAGCGGCATGCCGCAGGCGATTGTCGAGCGTCTCTCGGCCTTGATGGTCGAGGGCGGCAAGACCGAGCGCGTGCAAAAAATTCTCGACACGCAGGCGATCGACGAGGCGGCGATCGGTCACGTCGAAGCCAAGGCGCTGCACGAGAGGGAAGTGCCGGTCTGGATCGAGCTCGTCACCAGCCTGGGGCTGACGCCGCAGTAGAGCGGTTGCCGAACAATTCAATTTCTACGCACGGTGTAGGGCGGATCAGCCCTCTTCGGCTCCGCCCTACGCCCCTGCTGCAGGAGCCGCCATGCCCACTCGTCTCTTCAAGAGCCAGGACTTCTGGAGCGGCTGCGCCTTCACGGCCTTCGGCGTGGCGACCGTCGTGCTCACCCGATCGCACGCGCTCGGCACCGCCGGACGTATGGGACCCGGCTATTTCCCGACCATTCTGGGCGTCCTGCTCGCCGGCATCGGCGTCGTGATGCTGGTGCGTTCGGTCGTGACTGCCCGCGCCGACAGCGACAGGATCGGGCGCATCGATGTCTGGCTGCTGACGCGGGTGCTGCTGTCAGTCGCGGCGTTCGCCCTGCTCCTCAATCCGCTCGGCCTCGTGCTGACAGCCGTCATCGTCGTCGTCGTCGGGTCGTGGGCCGGTCACGAGTTCCGGCTCGGCGAGGCGCTGCTCAACGGGGCGGCGCTGGCGCTGCTGTCCTACCTCCTGTTTGTTCGCGCCTTGGGCCAGACCATGCCGGTCTGGCCGTGGTTCATTTCGGCCTGAGCCGAGTTCGACTGAACGGGGAGTTCGACCGTAATGTGGGATCTGTTCGGCAATCTCGCGCTGGGCCTCGCCACCGCGGCGAGCCCGTGGAACCTCGCCTACTGCTTCCTCGGCGTCCTGCTCGGCACGCTGATCGGCGTGCTGCCGGGCATCGGCCCGGTCTCCACCATCGCCATGCTGCTGCCGATCACCTACGCGCTGGAGCCGACCTCCGCGCTGATCATGCTGGCCGGCATCTATTACGGCGCCCAGTACGGCGGCTCGACGACGGCGATCCTGGTCAATCTCCCCGGCGAGGCGTCCTCGGTGGTGACCTGCATCGACGGCTACCAGATGGCGCGGCAGGGACGCGCCGGCCCGGCGCTGGCGATCGCAGCCATCGCCTCGTTCGCCGCCGGCACGGTGGCGACGATCGTCTGCGTCCTGCTGGCCGCACCGCTCGCAGCGATCGCCGCGCGGTTCGGCCCGGCCGAGTATTTCTCCTTTATGGCTCTGGGGCTCATCGGCGCCGTGGTGATCGCGCACCGCTCCATCCTCAAGGCCGTGGCCATGACGATCGTCGGCCTGATCCTGGGGCTCGTCGGCACCGACGTGAACTCGGGCGAGCAGCGCTTCGCCTTCGGCGTGGTGGAGCTTTATGACGGCATCGGCTTCATCGGCCTCGCCGTCGGCATGTTCGCCATCGCCGAGATCGTCGGCAACCTGGAGAGCCGCGAGAAGCGCGAGGTCTTCACCGGCAAGGTCGAGAACCTGATGCCAAGCCGCGCCGACCTCAAGCAAGCCGCGATGCCGATCGCGCGTGGCTCGCTGATCGGATCGGCGCTCGGCGCCCTGCCGGTCGGCGGCCCCCTGCTCGCCTCGTTCGCCGCCTATGCCGTCGAAAAGCGGCTCGCCAAGGACCCAACGCGCTTCGGCAAGGGCGCCATCGAGGGCGTCGCCGGGCCGGAAGCCGCCAACAACGCCGGCGCGCAGACCTGCTTCATCCCGATGCTGACGTTGGGCATCCCGCCCAACGTGGTCATGGCGCTGATGATCGGCGCCATGATGATGCACAACATCCAGCCCGGTCCGCAGGTGATGACGAAGAACCCGGAGCTGTTCTGGGGCCTGATCGCCAGCATGTGGATCGGCAACGTCATGCTGGTGGTGCTGAACCTGCCGCTGGTCGGCATTTGGGTGAAGCTGCTGTCGATCCCCTACCGCTTCCTCTACCCCGCGATCATCCTGTTCTGCTGCATCGGCGTCTACTCACTCACCAACAACACCTTCGACGTGGGGCTCGTCGTCCTTTTCGGCGCGCTGGGCTATCTCTTCACCAAGATCGGCTGCGAGCCCGCACCCATGATGCTGGGCTTCATCCTGGGTCCGATGATGGAGGAGTTCTTCCGCCGCGCGCTGATCATCTCGCGCGGCGACTTCATGGTCTTCGTCGAGCGGCCGATCAGCGCCGGCCTGCTCGCCGCGGCGCTGGCGCTGCTCGTTTTGATGTCGCTGCCGGCGATCGCCAAGTGGCGCCAAAAGGTGGCTACCGAGCCGAGCAGCTAGCCCTGCCGGGTCAGGCGCATGAGCTGGCGACGTGCCGAACGTGCCGTGGTCGCCGAGGCAAGGGTTCCCACAACTGGCCGTCGAGTGTGAACTTCCACGTTCAGCTATTCTTGTCAGCGTCGAGGCCAATGTCCGGAGCTGGAAAATGCTGACGTAGTTGGCGCCATGTCCGAGTTCGGCAGCACTTGGCCCGACCCGGGAAGTCGGTCCTCCGCCGCGTTGGTCCGGAATCTGGGGCCCTGCCGACTCGTTCCCGTTGCGTTTCGTGACTTGCCGCTATCGATGGTAGACCGGGTGTGGTCGGCGCGCTACG
>JBJXDZ010000136.1:0-3826 GCA_046154645.1 Hyphomicrobiaceae bacterium | reverse complement strand
GTTAAAACCGCTCCTGGGCCGTAATGGAATATTGAACGGGAGGCGTGGTGAACAGATCCGGCCGCTACTTGAGCCCTTACATCTGGCGACCGCCGACGTTAGCATTTTGGACAATCCGCCAGCCGAGGGCCAAGAGCGAACGGCGGAAGTTATTTTGTACGTAGAGTGGTGATGGATTGAAGGGCCGCGTGTCAATAGGCACTGCTTTTGGACGCCGTTCGGCCATCCAACGTCTGATGTTCGTACAGAGATAGACAAGCAGCCCGTGTGATCGTTCGCCTCTTCCACTAAGCGGTCAGATCGGCTATAAACTGGTTGATCTGACTAGAAAGGATTGCCCCATGGCCGCAACACCCACCGTTAAGACCTCCCGGCGCCCGTCTGGTCCCGGCCGTTGGCGGTTGCAGGACGCCAAGGCTCAGTTCAGCGAGTTGGTTCGGCGCGCCCGCGAGAAAGGGCCGCAGCGCGTCACCGTCCATGGCAAGGACGCCGTCGTTGTCGTCAACGCGGAAGAATGGGATCGCCTCAAGAAGCCGGTATCTGGGCGCGATCTTGTTGACGCTCTGGCCAACTCGCCGCTGCGGGATGTGCCGATCGAAAGGCTGTCGGTGAAATCGCCAATTCGGGACGTGAAACTTTGAGAGGCTGGCTGATCGACACCAACGTCGTGTCGGAACTGCGGCGAGCGCGACCTGCCCAAAAAGTGCGCGCGTTCGTTGCTGGCCAGCCGGGCGACGTGTTGTTTACGAGCGATGTCACCTTCGCTGAGGTGCGTTTTGGCATCGAGCAGATAACCGATCCGGCTCGCCGGTCCGACCTTGGGCAGTGGCTCGATCGAACGCTGCGTCCCTTGTTTGTGGACCGTGTGCTGCCCGTGACAGAGGACGTTTTATTGCGCTGGCGCTTGATGTTGGAAGTTGGCCGAAAATCAGGCCATACGTTTTCCGAGCCCGACCTGCTCATCGCAGCACTGGCAGCACTTGCAGACCTCATCGTCGTCAGCCGGGACACCAGTGAGTTTGTTGTCGCCGGTGTGCCGGTCTTCGATCCCTGGGACTGGACGCTTCATGCCGGAGGCCGTGTCCAGAAAGTTACCGACGCGGATATGGCGGATGCGTTGGCCAAGGCGACTGAACTTATAACGATTTGATCGAAGCGGACCGCCCGGTTCGCAGACACCCGATTGTTGAAGGTGCTGCCGTTTCGCTAGTCAATGGGACCTGTCTGTTTTGAGCTGAGCGAGCCATAAAATGCCGACAGCGAAACCCGATCACCAGGAAGAAGCCGACCAAATCCGCTCGCGATTGCGGGAATTGGAACAAGAACGGCTTAGACTCGAGCAACGCCTTCGGGATTTCGAGTTATCGAAGATTAAGCCGGTCTTCGTTGCGTCAACCGTAGCAAGTGTTACCAACAGTTCGCCTGCCGTCGACAAGATCGCGCTCTTTCGCCGACTTTTCGGCGGTCGCACAGATGTCTTTCCGGCGCGATGGGACAATCCGAAAACGGGTCGATCGGGCTACTCTCCGGCATGCGCCAACGAGTGGGTCCGCGGCGTGTGCGGCAAGCCGCAAGTCAAGTGCGGCGACTGCCCGAGCAAGGCTTTCATCCTTGTTACCGATGACGTGATCGAATGCCATCTTCGCGGGGAAGATCGCGTTCGGCCGAATGGTCGAGGCAAGGACTTCGTGGTCGGCGTCTATCCGCTGCTCTTCGACGACACGTGCGGATTTCTGGCCGTCGACTTCGACGATGAAAATTGGTCGACTGATGCCTTTGCCTTCATGGCAACGTGCGGCGAGTGCAACGTGCCGGTTGCGCTGGAACGGTCGCGCTCCGGAAACGGCGGTCATGTCTGGCTGTTCTTCGCTGAGCCCGTCGCGGCATCGGATGCGCGCCGTCTGGGGACACTGCTTTTGACACGAACAATGAATCGGCGACCAGAGATCGGCTTTCAGTCCTATGATCGCCTGTTTCCGAGCCAGGACACGATGCCGGGTGGCGGCTTCGGAAACCTGATCGCGCTGCCGTTGCAACGACATGCTCGGGAAAATGGGAACAGCATCTTCGTCGACGGTGATCTGCGGCCCCACGATGATCAGTGGGCATTCCTCTCGTGCCAACACCGAATGACTCCTTCGGAAGTTTCCTCCGTGATCGCGAAGATCGAAATGGAAATGCCTGGCGGCGCCACCGGCGTCAGACTGCCCGTCGATGACGAAAATGCGGACGAGCCGTGGAAGATGATGCCGTCGCGGCGACGCCAGGCGCAGTCCTCTAAGGAACCCATGCCCGAGCAGGTCGGCGTGGTGCTTGCCAATCAAGTCTATGTCGACCGTTCCGGCTTACCGTCGTCAATGGTGGCCGAACTGGTTCGGATTGCGGCATTTCAGAACTCCGAGTTCTATCGCGCCCAAGCCATGCGGCTACCGACGTTCGGCAAGCCGCGCATCATCTCCTGTGCCGAGCTTCATCCGCGCCACGTCGGCCTGCCGCGTGGCTGCCTTGATGAAGTTGTCGAGCTGCTAAAGTTGAACGGAACCACGGCGCTGTTTAGAGACGAACGCAATGTTGGCCAACCGCTCGATCTGGAGTTTCTTGGCACCCTGCATGACATACAGGCCGCCGCCGTTGCCGCGATCGAACCTCACGACTACGGGGTGCTGGCCGCTACGACTGCGTTCGGTAAGACCGTCATTGGCGCGCGCATGATTGCAGCGCGTGGTGTCAACACGCTCATTCTCGTCCATCGTCACCAGCTTGTCGATCAATGGCGCGAGCGGCTTCAGTCGTTTCTGTCCGTGAAGGACGGTGATATCGGCACGATCGGCGGCGGAAAGCGCAAGCCCTCGGGTCGGATCGACATCGCGTTGATCCAAAGCCTCGTGCGCAATGGAGAAGTAAGCTACTTGGTCGCCAATTACGGCCATCTGATCGTCGACGAATGCCACCATCTCTCGGCGGTCAGCTTCGAACTCGTCGCGCGGCGCACAAGGGCGCGCTACGTGCTTGGATTATCGGCCACGGTTGCCCGCAAGGATGGCCATCACCCGATCATCTTTATGCAGTGTGGGCCAGTCCGTTACCGTGTGGACGCGAAATCGCAGGCTGCTACGCGGTCATTCAGCCACAAGGTCCGCCTGCGCGAGACCGGATTTCAATATCGGCCCGATCAGGATGCACATGCCCCGTCACAGATGACGGCGCTCTACGCGGCGCTGGCACAAAACGGAAAGCGGAATGATCTCATTTTCGACGACGTACTGCTCAGCCTGAAGGCCGGGCGTCGGCCAGTGATCCTGACGGAGCGGCGCGACCACCTCGAATACTTCCGCGCACGTTTGGAAAAATTCACACGAAACCTCGTCGTCCTCTACGGGGGCATGAACGCGACGGAGCGGCGAGCGGCCAACGACGGCTTGAAACGGCCCGACACCGAGGAGCGCCTCGTGCTGGCAACTGGCCGCTACCTCGGCGAAGGCTTCGACGACGCCTCTCTCGATACTCTGTTCCTGACGATGCCGATCTCGTGGAAGGGTACTCTGGCCCAATACGTTGGCCGGCTGCATCGCGAGCACCACGCAAAACGCGAGGTCGTCGTCTACGACTACGTCGATAGCGGCGTTCCGATGCTGGCGCGCATGGCACTGAAGCGCCAGTCCGGCTACCGCAGCCTTGGATATGAGGTGGCTGCGAAGTGATTTGGGGTCTGGGATTGGTTGCGGGTCGAGCGCAAAGTGATTTGAACCTAAGATCTAAGTTATTGATTTTGCAGGAACCGCTTTCTTGCCGGAAACAAAAGTCAATCCAAACCATTGAAATAAAA
>JBJXDZ010000135.1:0-13402 GCA_046154645.1 Hyphomicrobiaceae bacterium | reverse complement strand
TGGACTGGCATCGCGCGCAGGCCGGCTTGCCGCCCCAGCGGGCCTTGATCCAGTACGCACGGCAGTCCTCTTCCGTCTTGAAACGCGCCTCGAACGCCGGTGCGGTTTTGGGGAAGTCACGCCACAGCTCGTCCGGCATCGTATCGGTCATGGTCCATCTCCTTGATCGCACTCACCTATCCCATGATTGCGCCTGAACTAAGGGGACAGGCATGTTACAACTGTGAGTGCCAACGTTGGCCGTGACTGATATGTCAGCCGGCCGCTGGTCGAGATTGGCGCGAGCGTACCAGTTGCGGGGCTGCCTGTGGCCGTTGCAGCGAAGGCAATTTCTGTCCCGATGTCAGCGGCCTCCGTTACATACGTGGAGGCACAGGTTGTGATTGCAGTAGGTGCCAGCGATGACGCCAAACACTGGATGGCCCCCGTCTTGATTCCTGTCAGGCCGATCGTGTTGATGGCAACATTCCCCGTGTTCTTCAGCGAAAAGCTGTAACCGATACTCTGACCAACCGTAGAGTACGTCGTTGCGCTTGGCACGGCTACCAATGTCCAAGACGGCTGAGCCACGAATGCAATTGTCCCACTTGCCGTCGCACCAACGAACCAGCCGTTTGGATCGCTTGCGCGAAGTGGAGGAAATCGGAAGGAAGGAGTGACGTAAATTGTGGCTCTATAGTTTAAATTGTTGCCGAGATCGCCGACGCCAACCGTGTAGCTAGATGTACACGTTGTTTGACCGCCGGGTGCGAGCGGCGGTATGAATGGCGTGTTGCTTCGTCCGATGCATGTGATAGGGCCAGTTTTTTGCTTCACATCATCTGCATCAGCAGCGAAGTACAACTCATATGGGCTCGTATTTCTCAATATATAAGTGTAGTTTATCTCTTGCGTTTCGCTGGTGAAACTAGATTTGCTGGGTGTCACAGAAATCGTGGCTGATGCTCGCGGACATATTTGGTCATGGCGAATAAATTTGGTATCCAACACAGAGCGAACGCGATCTTGCTCGTCGATATCTAGAAGTTCCACCTTCGTTGAATCGCTTATTTGACTCGCAGCTATGTCAAAAATCATCATTGGCCAAGCATAGCTGGTAACTATACCCACTGGCCTAACCACGACCGCGGTATGCTGCTGCCCACTGAAACGAACGGCAGTTCTATCATCAGTCAACAACGATGCAGGGCGATCGTTGTCAGTACCGAGGACACTATCGAGCACATTTAGGCGGATGATGCACTTTCCATTGGCGAATCCTTGCCGCTCGCCCGTCAGCGATTGAATGCTTCCCGTTGCCGCCTTCGCACATCCGGCAAGGACATCAAATCCCAGCGCCAGGACTAGGCAAATCCGCAGCAATCCATAAGCACGCCCCACGCCACAGTCCTCCGCCCGATCATTTGCGGTCTGATGTCTGTCATTGGTATTGGCGGAAGAGGCTCGAACAAGCCAGCAGCCTGAGGTTGTACGGCGGATACATCACCTTCGTTGCAGTCAACCAAATCCCACACCGCAGCGGCGCGGCCACACCGTTTCGACTGTTGTTGCCCCCCCTCACGCCGCGGGCAGGGCCGTTTCCACGAGGCGGGCCCAGAAGGAGACGCCGGCTGGAATGGCGTCGTCGTTGAAGTTGTAGTCCGAGGTGTGCAAGCCCGCCGACTTGCCGTTGCCCATGAAGATGAAGGCGCCGGGGCGGGCTTCCAGCATGTAGGAGAAGTCCTCGCCACCCATCACTGGTGGCATCGTGTCGTTGACGGCGGTGGCGCCTGAGACCTCGCGCGCGACCTTGGCGGCGAAGGCGGTTTGCGTCTCGTGGTTGGCGGTGACGGGATAGCCGCGGCGGTAGTTGAGCTTCACCTCGGCACCGTGGGCGAGGGCCAAGCCCGCGCAGACTTCGCCCATGCGCCGCTCGAGCAGATCGCGCACCTTGGCTTCCAGCGAGCGCACGGTACCGGCGAGCTTCACCGTCTCGGGGATCACATTCACCGCCGTGCCGGCCTGGAACATGGTCACCGAGATGACGGCCGACTTGATGGGATCGACGTTGCGCGAGACGATCGTCTGCAGGATGCCGTGCAGCTGGCAGCCGATGGCGACGGGGTCGGTGCCGTCATGGGGCTTGGCGGCATGGCCGCCGCGGCCCTTGATCTGGATGTCGAAGATGTCGGAGGCGGCCATCATCGGGCCCGGCCGCAGCGCGAAATGGCCGACAGGCAGGCCCGGCATGTTGTGCAGGCCGTAGACTTCGCCGATGCCCCAGCGGTCCATCATGCCGTCCTGCACCATGGCGCGGCCGCCGGCGCCGCCTTCCTCGGCGGGCTGGAAGATGACGATGGCCGTGCCGTCGAAGTTGCGCGTCTCGCAGAGATACTTGGCGGCGCCGAGCAGCATGGCGGTGTGGCCGTCATGGCCGCAGGCGTGCATTTTGCCCGGCGTCTTCGATGCGTAGGGAAGGCCGGTTTCCTCGTGGATGGGCAGGGCGTCCATGTCGGCGCGGATGCCGATCACCTTGCCCGATGCTGACTTGCGCCCCTTGATGACGCCGACGACGCCGGTCTGGCCGATGCCGGGCACAACCTCGTCGCAGCCGAAGGCCTTGAGCTTCTCCGCCACCAGGCCGGCCGTGCGATGCACGTCATAGAGCAGCTCCGGATTCGCGTGGATGTCCTGGCGCCAAGCAGCGATCTCGTCCTGCATCCCGGCAACGCGATTGATGATCGGCATGGGGGTGTGGTTCCTCGGATTGGCGGGATATCTGTGTACGTCGGCGGCGCGCGCATGAAATCCGACACCCACCACCCGGTCAATGCGGCGTTGCGGCAAAGCCGTGGATCATTGCGCTTGCAGGCGCTGGACGACACCCAGGCCGGCAGCATGACCGGTGGCGAAGCAGGCCTGCAGCAGGTAGCCGCCGGTCGGCGCCTTCCAGTCGAGCATCTCGCCGGCCGCAAACACGCCCGGCCGCCGGAGCAGCATCATGGCGTGGTCGATCTCGTCGAGCCGGATGCCGCCGGCGGTCGAGATGGCGCGATCGAGCCCGGCGGTGCCGGTGGCGGTGAGCGGCAGGGCCTTGAGGAGGGCTGCCAAGGCTTCTGGAGCGGACGGCAGCGGCGCGCCTGCAGCCTGGATGCGGGCCTCGTGCAGGAGGGCGACGTCGGCGGGGGTGAGCCCCAGCGACTTGCGCAACCAGGTGGCCATCGACTGCTTGGCTTTCGGGCGGGAGAGGCGCTCGCTCAACTCGGCCAACGGCATATCCGGGCGCAGGTCGAGATGGAGGCTGGCGCGGCCCGACGCAGCCAGGGCAGCACGCACCGCGGCACCCAGGGCATAGACGGCGCCGCCCTCGAGGCCGCCGGATGTGATCAGGGCCTCGCCGCGGACGCGGACCGCGCCGCAGGTGAGCGCAATGCGCTTCAACGGCTGGCCGGCAAAGCGGTCGCGGAAGGCTGGCGTCCACGGCAAGCTCAGACCGGAGTTGGCTGCGGCAAGCGGCGTCACGGCGATGCCCCAGGATTGCAGGATCGCCACCCAGTGCCCATCGGAGCCAAGGCGCGGCCAGCTGGCGCCGCCAAGTGCCAGAACGACGGCGTCGGCTGCAAGGCGGCCACTGGTGCCCGCTGCGTCCTGGAATTGGACGGCGCCGTCGTCGTCGAGGCCGAGCCACCGGTGCCGGGTGCGGATGGTGACGCCCTGGGTGCCAAGACGCTGGAGCCAGGCCCGGAGCAGCGGCGACGATTTCATGGCCTTGGGGAAGATGCGACCGCTGCTGCCGATAAATGTCGGCTGGCCGAGGTCATGGGCAAAGCGCAGCAGGGCATCGGGCGGGAAGGCCTCGATCACCGCCGCGAGGCGATCCTGGGCCGGGCCATAACGGGTGAGAAACGCCGCCAGGGGCTCGCTGTGGGTCAGGTTGAGGCCACCGCGGCCGGCCAGCATCAGCTTGCGGCCGGGCGTCGGCATCTGCTCCAGCACGGTCACCGCAAGGCCCGCGCGTGAGACGACATCGGCCGCCATCAGGCCGGCCGGCCCGCCGCCGACGATAACGACGTGGCGGGCCCCTGGCGCGGTCATGATGGATACCCGGCGTCAGAGGCCCGGCTGGCGGCGAGGGACATTACCAGACGCCCGTATTGGCCATCGACGCCCACGGCTCGGCCTTCGGCTTCGCCTCGCCTTTCTGCAGGATTTCGATCGAGATGTTGTCGGGCGAGCGCACAAAGGCCATGCGGCCGTCGCGCGGCGGGCGGTTGATGGTGACGCCGGCCTGCATGAGCTGGTCGCAGGTGGCGTAGATGTCATCGACCTCGAAGGCCAGATGGCCAAAATTGCGGCCGCCAGTGTAGACCTCGGGATCCCAGTTGTAGGTCAACTCGAGCAGGGGCGCGCGCTCGGCCGTGCCGCGCTGCTGGTCTTCGTTGGCGGCCAGAAAGACAAGCGTGAAGCGTCCAGCCTCATTACTGACCCGGCGGACCTCTTTCATCCCGAATTTACTGCAGTAAAAGTCGAGGCTTTGCTCCAGATTTGTTACGCGAACCATGGTGTGCAAGTAGCGCATCTTGTTCCTCGCCGGCTGATATCGGGTGACTGATGAGTGACAAGTTGCCATTATGTACCGCCCGAGGAATGATGCAAGCGATCATCGCGCCGCTGTGCAAAGGATCGAGCGGGAGGCATTTTGCGGTAACTCTTTACCGGTTCGCGCATTGACCTGACGCAGCGTGAGCAAGCTGGGGATAGATGAGAAGAAAGACACTTTTCCGAGGCTGCGACACTGCCGCCAAATCGACTTCTTAAGACACCGAATCATCAGACGGAAATGGCATCGAAAGGGACCCGGCGAAAGCATGGCAAAGATGTTTCGACAAGTTGTCATCCCCAGGTAAAACAAGCGTCAATCAAGGCCAGAATCCAAGTGCAAATAAAAATTACTTTAACTATTTAACTCATAGCTTTAATCGATCATTAACCAGGCTCCACTTGGACCTGTCCCAGCGTGACAGGGATTGCGGCGATTCGCAGGCCGTGTTGACGGGGGAGTCTGGCTGAGTCTATGGTTCACACATCGACGGCGCATCCCTGGCCTAGAGGGCAAACTAAGTCAGGCAGCGCGCCTTAGATGCAGATCGAGGAGCAGCCTTTGCGGCCGCAGCGATTTGGTGTGATTGAACATTGTAATGTAGCGGGGACTGTACTCATGGGGGACTTCACGAAACTTCCGCCGGATATCCCGGGATCGCCTGATCCGGATCGGGAACCGCGCAAGATCGACGAGACCGGGGGCCTCGAAGTGTTCGAGATTGCCGGTTCGATCAAGTGGTTCGATGCCTCGAAGGGCTACGGCTTCATTGTGCCGGACAATGGCCTGCCCGACGTACTCCTCCACGTGACGTGCCTCCGCGCCGGCGGTTTCCAGACCGCCTACGAAGGCGCCCGGGTGCACGCTCAGGTCCTGAAGCGCCCCAAGGGCATGCAGGCCTTCCGCATTCTCAATATGGATGAAAGCACCGCCATCCACCCGTCGCAGCTGCCACAGCGCACGCACGTCGTGGTCGAGGCAGAAAGCGACTGGGAGCGGGCCATGGTGAAGTGGTTCAACCGTGTCCGCGGATTTGGCTTCTTGACTCGCGGCGAAGGTACGCCTGATATCTTCGTGCATATGGAGACCTTGCGCCGGTTTGGCTTCACCGAACTGCGCCCCGGACAGATCGTTCAAGTCCGCTGGGGCAATGGTATCAAGGGCTGCATGGCAGCTGAGCTGCGCCCCGACGGTCTGGTCAGCGGCCTGCCCGTATCTCACTAATCCCTGGACGTCGTCTAGGCTCAACAGATGACACGAGTATGATGCGCGTTGTTGCACACAGGATTTTTGGCAGGGCTGCGCTCGTCGCGGCCCTGTTGCTTTTGGGCACCGTCTTTGTGCACATGGCACTTCCCATCACCGGGCCGCAGGCCGTGGCGCAAAAATCCATGCAGCGAGACACGCTGAAGCTCATTACGGCGACCGGGGCGCATGCCTTCGAGATCGAAGTCGCCGAGACCGACGAGCAGAAGGCGCGCGGCCTGATGTTTCGCCGGACGCTGGAACCGAACACGGGGATGCTGTTCCCGTATTCGCCGCCGCAAGAAATCACGATGTGGATGAAGAATACCTACATCTCGCTCGACATGGTGTTCATCAAGGCCGATGGAAGCGTGCTGCGGGTTGCGACCGGAACCGAGCCGTTCTCCGAGAAGGTGATCGCGTCAGAGGGTGATGCGGTGGCCGTGCTCGAGGTGATTGCCGGGACCGCCGCGCGCATCGGCATCAAGCCCGGCGACAAGGTCGAGCATCGGCTGTTTGCGAAGCGTTAGGGCACATGGCTTACCAACGGATCTTCGCGCGCCGCTTGACTGTTGCGGCCGAACGCGGCACTTAGCGTGCACTGTCTGGAACATCGGGGCGTAGCTCAGCCTGGTAGAGCATCTGCTTTGGGAGCAGAGGGTCGCAGTTTCGAATACTGTCGCCCCGACCATCCGGACCATTATCGTGCGCCTGGCGCACACGACGACTGGATCAGCCCGATGACCGCTCGCATCTACCGGCCGGCCAAGACCGCCATGCAATCGGGCCAAGCGCGCACCAAGGATTGGCTGCTGGAGCACGAGCCGTCGGCTGCCCGCCAGATCGATCCCCTGATGGGCTGGACCGGATCGACGGATACACGGGGCCAGGTCAAGCTGGCGTTCGACAGCAAAGAAGACGCCATCGCCTACGCCGAGAAGAACGGCTTGGCCTATGTCGTGGTCGAGCCGAAAAGCCGCAAGCCGGTGAAGAAGTCCTACGCCGACAACTTCAAGTTCGGCCGTATGGGCTCCTGGACGCACTGAGCGAAAGCAGCCACACGCAGCGCCTCAAAAAACGGTGACGCCGCCGATCCTTGGATCAGCGGCGCCATGTGGTCGTGGTCTGCGGTCGGCAACGCATCTGCTCAGGCGACCGGCCCCTCGACCCAGGCGCGCGCCAGATCGGTCTCGTGCAGCGTAACGCGGATCCTGGCCAAGCCCTTGCCGTCGTCGCCCAGCGCACCGCCCTTGGCGGCTTTCACCATGGCCTCGAAGACGTGCTGGCAGAGGAATTCCGTGGTGGTGAGCTTGCCCTTGAACTCAGGCAGCGTGTCGAGGTCCTTGTAGGCCAAGGGCTTCAGGGTCTTGTTCAGGACTTCGAGGGCGGCGCCGATGTCGACGACGACGTTCTGGCGGGTGAGCTTCTCGCGGAAGAAGGCGACGTCGACCACGAACGTGGCGCCGTGCTTGTTGGCGGCGGGCCCGAAAAAGGGATCGGGCAGGGAATGCGCGATC
Organism: Hyphomicrobiaceae bacterium; assembly: GCA_046154645.1. GTDB lineage: Bacteria > Pseudomonadota > Alphaproteobacteria > Rhizobiales > Hyphomicrobiaceae. The sequence goes on along the minus strand of JBJXDZ010000135.1, from coordinate 6,061 downwards.
ATGATGCGATCGCGGACTTCGACGGCGAACATCGGGGCCTCCGGCTCAAGAACTGAGCCGTTCTGATCGCGGCAAATGGTGGTGGCGTCAAGGCGAAGACGGCGATTGCGGCGCCGCCGGCCGAACTTGCAGCACCGTGCCGTCGACAGCGACGACGACAACCAGATCGCCAAGGTCTCCTGTGCTGCCAGCGGCGATCCACTCGCTGTCGCCGATGCGCACGCGACCACGGCCGCTCTCGATGGCGGCGACGACAACCGCCATGCGACCGACCAGCGTTTCGCCGCCGCGGTTCAAAGCGGGCTCGTCGGTGCGGCCGGCCAACTGTGCGGCCCAGATGAAGTCGATGCAGACGTCGAGCACGATCATGGCGACGCCACTGGCGACCAGCAGCCAGCCATGGTCCCAGCCGTTGGCGATGGAGAGAACGCCCCACAGCGCCAGGGGAATGCCGATCCAGGGCAGAATCAGGCTGATCGCGGCCAGCAGCCAGATGCCGAAGCTCGGTCCACGGGCTGCGCCGGCTGGACGGACGAGCACGCCCGAGCCGACCTGATGCTTGAGCTCAGGCACATCGGTCGCCATGCGGCGGCTCCTCAGTCACGCTCGACGACGAGCACGGTGCCGTTGACGCCCTTGATGCGCACGCGGCTGCCGGCCGGCGACTCCGGGCCTTCCGCCAGCCACATGGTATCGCCGACGCGGACCTTGCCGCGACCGCCGCGAATGGCTTCCTCGACGGGCACGACGCGGCCGACATATTCCGCGCCACGGATGTTCAGGTCGGGGGCATCGCTCTTCGATATGTCGCTGCCGGAAAAACGCCGGGCCATGAACACGCTGGCGACGGAGAGCACGGCAAAGGCCACCAGTTGCCATTGCCAGGTGAGCCCCGTGAGCAAAGCCAGCATGCCCACCAGAACCGCGGCAACCCCGAACCACAGGAAGTGGACGCCCGGCACGATCAACTCGAGCCCAAACAAAAGGGCAGCCAGGATCAGCCAATTCCAAGGCCCCAGTCCGAAAAACAAATCGACCATCGCATCCCCCACTCGATCAGGTGCCGGGCGCAGGCCCGGCACCATCCGTCCAGCTTACACCTTAGGTACGGCACCACCATTGACGCGCGGTGTGTGCGGGCGTTCCTTGCCGAAGGCCTCACCGGCAATCTCGGCGATACCGGCCAACGAGCCTATGACGGCCGATGCCTCCAAAGGCAGCATGAGGATTTTCTGGTTCGGCGACTTGGCGATGGCCTCCAGGGCCTTCATGTAATTGTTGGCGACGAAGTAATTGATGGCCTGCACGTTGCCCTTGGAGATGGCGTCCGAGACCATCTGGGTGGCGCGGGCTTCGGCTTCGGCCGCACGCTCGCGGGCCTCGGCGTCGCGGAAGGCGGCTTCCTTGCGGCCTTCGGCTGCCAGCATGGCCGCCTGTTTCTGGCCCTCGGCGGCGAGAATGGACGACTGGCGGCTACCCTCGGCTTCCAGGATCTGCGCCCGCTTCTCGCGTTCCGCCTTCATCTGGCGGGCCATGCTGTCGACGATGTCCTTCGGCGGCGCGATATCCTTGATCTCGATGCGTGTGACCTTGACACCCCAGGACTCGGTGGCCGCATCGACAACCCGCAACAGGCGGGCGTTGATCTGGTCACGGTTGGAGAGCAATTCGTCCATGTCCATGGAGCCCATGACGGTGCGGATGTTGGTCAGCGTCAGGTTGATGATGGCTGATTCCAGGTTTTCGACGGCATAGGCTGCCTTCGGTGCGCTCATGACCTGGTAGAACGTGACGCCGTCGACCCGCACCATGGCGTTGTCGCGGGTGATCACATCCTGCGACGGGATGTCGATCACCTGCTCCTTCATGTTCATGCGGTGACCGACCCGCTCCACGAACGGGATCAGGATTGCGAGACCCGGCACCAATGTGCGCGTGTACTCGCCGAACTTCTCAACCGTGATGTTGTAGCCCTGCGGCACGACCTTGACGGTCGACCAGAGTGTGAGGATGGCGAAGAAGATCAGCAGCAGGCCGGCAATGCCGGCGCCACCCAGCCAGTTCAGAACGTGTGACATGTCGGGGCTCCTGCCCATGAATTGACAAAACGTCGCACCCCTTATCTGGGGTGAGTCGTCTCGAATGCTAGGGGAGCTTTTTCAAAATAGGGTAAACGCATGATTTTTTGTGGTTTTCCTGGCTGGCGCCGGGTTGGCAGCGGCACCGCCCGAGGCAGGCGCCATCAGCGACGGAAGCGGTTGTAGCTCTCCAGAATGTCCTTGAAATCGGCATTCTTGGCAGACTCTTCGGCCAAGACCTCATCAGTGGCCTTGCGCAGGGCCTCGAGCGTGGGACCAGTAAACGGACCGATCTTGGCGCGCACATTGCGGATCTGCGTCAAGACCTCAGTCTGAGAACTGTCGAACTGGATGACCCATTTGTCGAGGTTGCGCCGGCAGGCCTCATCGATAAGCTTCTGCTGGCCTTCGGACATGGCCTGCCAATGGTGCGTGCCGATCAACAGATCGAACAGGTAGGCGGGGGCGTGCCAACTCGGATGGTGGAAGACTGGTGCCGGCAAGGGCGTTTTGGCAAAGATGCCGGTCAGAGGCGTGCTGAACAGCGCGGCATCGACGGTGTTGGCCGCAAATGCTGCGGCAAGGTCCGTCGACTGGCTGCCGGTGCCTTGGGCGCCCAGCCGCTGGAGCACATCGCTGGCGAAACCGATGCCGCGCACCTTCAGGCCGCGGAAATCGGCGGGCGAGCGAATCTCGCGCCGGAACCAGCTGCCGGATGCCCCGGCGATGCCGCACGGGATAGCGCGTACTGGGAACCGATCCTTGACATAGAGTTGCTCAAGCAGGCGCGTGCCGTCAGCGCGCATCCAACGGACATGGTCGGGAGGGGCTAGGCCGAAGGGGATCGCGCCATGGAAAATCAGGTAGGCGCGGCTGCGGCTCTGGCTGAAAATGGGTGCATGCCAGCCGATCAGATCGGCCTGGGTAACAACTTCGTTCAGCATGCGGTTGCCGCCGCCGATCTCTTGCGGATCGATGGCATTGACGGTGACACGGCCTGTACTCAAGCGCTCAAGCTCGGCGGCGAAATCGGTGTGCTGGACGGACAGGCCGATCACACGCTGGGTCGAAAGCGTTACCAACCGCCAACGCGCGTTGGCAACCGAGCGCTGGATCTGCTCCAACTCGGCCTGCGGCAGGGGACCCGGCAAAACCCGGGGCGCCAGAGTGGGACGCGCCGGTCGCCGGGGCGATGTCGGCGACTGGACGGTATCGCCCGGCGGATTGGCCGACGGCGTATCGGGCGCGGGCACCGGCGGCTGCGGCTGCGGCTCGACGATGGGGGTCGCGGGCGGTGACGGCGCCGCGATGGGGGGCGTTGGCGCGGGCTGGGCGACCGGCGGCTGCGGCGCGGGTTGAACGATCGGCGGCGCGGGCACAGGGGGCGCAGGATCGGAGCGCGGCGCCGGCGTGGCAGCGGCCAATTGCTGGCGGCGGGCGCGGGCGTCTGCGGCATAGCGGCCATTGGGCCGCCGCGTCAGATAAGCCTCGTAGGCCTGGACGGAGTTGGCCGCCTGCGCCGATTGCCAGGCGGCGTCGTCCTGCTGGGGCTGGATGACGAAAGTGTAGAACCACAGCCCCGCGGCTGCGGCCAGCAGGGCGCCCGCGCCAGCGATGATCGGAACTGTCCGGTTGGGCGGCGCCGGCAAGGCTGACGGCGGCGACTGCAGTTCGTCGAACGACACGCTGCGCGGGCGCGGCGCCGCCTCGACGAGGGACTGAGCCGTTTGCCGTGCCGTCGGCGCCCGCACCGTGCCGGCACGCCCCGTGGCAGCCGGGTGGCGTTGGGGCGGCGCAAGCACCACGGTTGCCGCATGCGAGGCCCGTCCGCGCTGCTGTGGCGACACCGTCGGCGCCTCGCTGAACAACAGCGGCCGCCAGGCCTCGATCGTCTGCGGCCGGTCCTCGGCGCGTACCTGCATAGCCTCGTCGATGGCCAGCAGGAAGCTCTCGCGATAGGGCTCGCTGCCGTCGGTCTCCATGGGCATCGCGGCTTCCAGATCGCGGGTCAGCGCGTCCGGGGGCGAATGCCCGGTGACCAGGAAATAGAATGTGGCGCCAAGGGCATAAATGTCGCTCCAGGCGCCTTGCCGGTCGACGTCGAGGGCATACTGCTCTTTCGGCGAATAGCCGGGGGTGACGATCGCGTGCACCGTCTTCGAGCGCTGTCCAAGGGAGGCGCGGGCGGCGCCGAAATCGATCAGCACCGGCTCGACGCCACCGCGCATGATGACATTCTGCGGCTTGATATCACGATGCAGAATGCCGCCGTTGTGCACCACCTCGACGGCTTCCAGCAGTTGCGTCGCGATGCGGTCCAACTCGTCCTGGCGGGGAGGCCGGCCGAGATTGGCCCGCCATTGCGACAGGCTTGGCCCCTCCTCGAAATCGAGCACCATGTAGGCGGTGTTGTTCTCCTCGAACAGCCGGGCGACACGAACGATGTTATTGTGACGGAAGCGGGCCAGCGTCTTGGCTTCGTCGAGGAATTTCTCGCGACCCCAGGCGAAGACGCCTTCTTCGCGCGTCGAGCGCACCCGCACGCTGGTGCCGTCCTCGCGCAAGGCCATGTCGGCGGGGAAGTATTCCTTGATCGCCACGATGGAGCCGAGGCGATTGTCGAAGCCCTTGTAGGTGAGGCCGAAGCCACCCTGCCCGAGCACGTCGAGGATGCGATAGTCACCGCCGACGATCGAGCCTATGGCCAAGCCTTGACGGAATTCCACGAGCAGCCTCTCCGGGCGCAGCCACTGCGACAATTGCAGGGCAACGGTGGCCGAATTCTTGTGGGCTGGCAAGGTTTTTGGACCGCACGCAGGCAATGGCAGGCGGGCTCTGCCGGGAGACCGTTAACGCGGGGTTCATGGCGGCGCGTTGGTGCCTCGGCGGCGGGGCGGCCCCCGACCCGTCCCATCTCCCCGCTGCCTCTACGACAATGCGGAGAACGACAGGCCGGGCGCGTGATCCAGGGGAAGGGCGGCCGATTGCTCCGTCGTCGAGATTGGCGTTGGCGGCTGTTGGACGGCAGGCTGACGCAACTTCAGCGCGCAGTCGGTCACGGAAATGGGCAGCACTGACGCGAAGGAGAAGTGGCAAGGCGGTCTCGTCCCTGCTCCCCGTTCCTGCACGACAATGGGGAGAAGGTTAGGAAGGGGCGGCCACACGTAGAGAGGTCAGGGCGAGCCATGTCCGCAGTACCTCCAGCTCCGAGCGCCAAGGAAACGAATCGAAAACGTGGCTGCCCCGGGCCAGGACCGACCGTCGAGGCTCAGTCGAAGAAAAGCTTTAGTTTCGGCAGCTCATTGGTAGGATAGCTGAAGGTCACGGGTGGCGGCAACCATCGCTTCTGACCCTCCCTGCCGTCGACCCGTCCTGCGGAGCCTTGACAGTCTATGTCCGCTGCCGTGAATGCAGACGAAGAGAGCGAAGTGAGTGTGGGCCAAGACCGACCTATACATCCAAGCCAACGAGAGGTATTGCGAGTCGTCCGATCTTTGGTAGGTTAGCCGAAGCTCAGGTGGGCCTGAGACCGGCAGTTCTCGGCCATCGGCCCGCGTCGCAACGCCGTGGAAAGGGACGTCCGCTGCTGCTTGATGCGGATAAGAATATTGAAGGAGAGTGGGCTAACAGCCTGTCGGACTTTGGATGGCAGGACTCTGGCTGACGAAATTTCTGTTCTGCAGCGTTCAGTCAAGCTGCAATCTGATTCCGCGAACGGTCCGCCTTTGACCTGCGTACGCAAATTTGTTTCAGCTTTGACACGCGAGACTAATCAAGTCCGACAGGCTGCTAACGACCATCATCGAGCTTTGAGACAGTACGGCCTAGCGTGGAAATATTGCAACACCCCTACGTAGGCTAGGGCTATCGCATTTGGCGGAGCAGCTTGAGGCGGTAGTCCTCATTCCATCCGGCGCGTTTCAATTTCACTCTGAGCGATCCCTTGTCGCTGTCGGCTGCGGCGAGGTCGCGGGCGCGGCGGC
>JBJXDZ010000134.1:0-70287 GCA_046154645.1 Hyphomicrobiaceae bacterium | reverse complement strand
GATGCGAACGCGGATAGAATAACGCCGCCACCCCCAGGCGGGGATAATTTTTCCCGACACAAAACAGCGCCGTGGTTAAAAATCGCAATGGCGCGGAACGGCTCGGAATGGCGGTGGGGTCAGACCCCTGACGATTGCGTCAGCAATTCATCTGCAGCGTCGCGTGTCAGGGGTCTGACCCCTGACCCAGCCCCATCCCCCTGTCCCACGCGTAGGTCGGGTCAGGCCCTGCACGGGCTTTCTGGCGAGGCTCGGCATCGACAGCGCGACCCGACGGACACGATCGCGAGCGTTGCGGTGATCGCCTCGGCGTCGGTGGTCTTGGTGTCGGGTCGATGCGGAGCATCGCGACAATCAATCGCCAGTGCTGCGCTCCGGCTTGACCCGACCAACGAACGCGCCATTCCCCTATTCCCTATTCCCTATTCCCTATTCCCTATTCCCTATTGCCTATCCCCATCTATCGCCGACGGCCAGGCCGATGCGGCCCCAGCCGGGGAGTTTCAAGGCCGGGCGGCGGATGTCGATGCCGGCAACGAGGCCGAGGACGTTGATCTCGACGCCTTCGATCCACCCGATCGTGAACCCGAAGAGACCGCCGAGCGAAAACTGGGCGCCAGTGCCGCTGGGCGCGGCGCCGAAATGGCCGGGCCAGCCTTGAAAGTCCTTGCCGATGGCGGTGGGCAGCAGACCTGATGCGAGTTCTGGCACCTCGCGCACGATGGCGCCGATGAATGTATTCGAGTTGGGGCCTGGCCACACGACATAGCTGCCGCTGGCCGCATGCGGATAGGCGGCGATGGCGCGACGAATGCGCGGGATGGCCTGCTCGGCCTCGGCGCCCGCAAGCGTCATGAGAATACGCGGCGTGTCGCCATACCAGCGGCCATCCGGCGCGTAGGCATCGGTGCGCACGGGACGGCCCCAGCCCACCACCTCGAAGCGGCTGTAGCGGTTGGCACCGGCGGGCTTGATCACGATCCAGGTGTGGTGCGCGAAGATGCCTTTCCACCGCCCGGTACGGCCGGCCAGGATATGCACCAGGGCTTCGCTGCGCGCACTGGCCGGCGGCAGGATGCCCGCCGACGACCAGTTGGCCTCCGACCAGGAGCGCGGATGGTCCTGCAACTGCCACCACACGGCGTGCGTCGCCAGGGGCAGCAGGAAGGCCAGCAGCAGGATGTACCAGAGGTGGCGGAGCATGGAGACCTGCATAGCGGAGAAATGTGGCGCGGCTTCGATGTGGCCATTTACCCGCGAACCGAGGCGGCACCCCGCGACCGCACTGCGTGCACGCCGATCATGGCAAGAATTTTCCACCCCGCCATGACCGAACCCTTGACCGTACCGGACACTTTTGAGACGCCGATGCGGCGGCGATAGCGCACCGGCACTTCCGTGGCGCTGAGGCCCAGGATGGCGGCCTTGATCTGCATCTCGACCGTCCAGCCATAGGTGCGGTCGCGCATCTCGAGAGCGGCCAGCGAGGCGGCCCGGATGGCCCGGAACGGACCCAGATCCGTGTAGCGCACCCCCCAGAACAGGCGAATGAGCCGCGTCGCCAGCCAGTTGCCGAAGCGCTGCTGCGGTGTCAGTGCGCCGGCTTCCCGTTCGCCCAGCACGCGGGAGCCGATCACCATGTCGTTGCCGCCGGTGATGATGGGGTCGACCAGCGACACCATCTCATCGGGATGATCGCTATAGTCGCCATCGAGGAACACGACGATGTCGGCATCACCGATCTCGCTCAGGCCGCGCAGGCAGGCGGCGCCGTAGCCCGGCTCCGGCTCGGCGATGACGATGGCCCCGCCGGCTCGCGCCACCTCTGCGGTGCGGTCGGTCGAGCCGTTGTCGGCGACCACGATGCGATCGACCCAGGCCGGCACATCGGCAATGACGCGACCGATCGCCCGCTCCTCATTGAGGGCAGGAATAACGACGGCGACGCGATGGCCATGGCGCATGGCAGATCAATCCGATTGAGCATTTGAAGCACTGGCGTGTTGGCGTCGCGACCAGGATTCGATGGCAAGAACGAGCCAGATCGGGATCCAGATCAACCACACCACCCGGTCACGGAACACGTCGTAGGCACCGTGCGCGGAGAAATAGAACGACAGATAGTAGAGTGGCAACATCACGGCCATGGCGGCCACGCCGAGGCGGGGCACCAGGGGCAGGAACGGCAGCGTCCACAGCATGTACCAGGGGAACTGGGCGGGACTCACCAGCACCAGGACGAGGGTGATGAGAGCTGTCCGTTGGACAAGGTCGTAGGGCGTTGTGATGGTGCGAACGGCGCAAGCGAGCGCTGTCACCGCCGCGACGCCAGCCAGCAGCGCCCGCGCCAGCGATCCGGCCAGTTCCGGCGGCTGCGACAGGGAGGCCAGCACTGGCTTGAGGCTATCGCGCAGCAGCGGCAGCAGGGCGCCATTGGCCTGCCATTCGCCGGCATAGGCCACGAAACCCGAGTGGGAGTCGAGGCCTCCGTGCCAGATCGGCAACAGCCAGAGCGCCATCAAGCCACACAGCACGGCTGCACTCGCAAGCAGTGTCCGCCACCGCCCCCAACACGGCCGCAGCAGCAGCGGCGCCAGCAACACCGGCCACACCTTCACGCCCACCGCGAGGGCGAGCGCGACCATGGCTCCCACCGGCCGGCGGCGCATGGCCAGCAGGACGGCCGCCAAGACCAACGGCATGAGAACGCCCTCCATGTGGGCGGAATTGGCAATTTCCTTGATTGCCAGCGGATTCCACCAGTAGAGCGCCGACCAGATGGGCGCACGGCCGGTTTCGCGCAGCAGCGCCAGGATCAACAGTAGCGTCGCGCCGTCCGCCGCCAGCAGGACGAGCCGCCATGCCGTGAGGCTGAACGGCGCCAGTCCATGCGCCAAGGCAAAGGTTGCAATGGCTACGGGCGGGTAGATCGTTTTCAAATGCGGATGGTTGACGCGCTCGAGCACGGGGCCGGCGGCCTCGGCCAGCTGCCCCAGCGCCGTGCTGCGATCGGCACGCTTGGCATCGTCGGGCGACACGGCATAGGGGCTGAACCCATGCGCCGCCAGACCGCCCTCCCACAGATAGCGCTGCTGGTCGTCTTCGAGCGCCGGCTCGGTTTGCAGCATCAGCAGGCGCAGCAGCAAGCCGACAGAAACCACGAGCAGCAGCAGGCGTCGCTGCAGATCACGATCGGCCGCAGCCGTCGCGTGCACCAAGGGCAGCAGCGCCAGGAAGACGATGCCAGCGGCGACCAGCCCCAGCGTCAGCTCCGGAGCCGGGATCTCAATCAGTGGCAAAGACCAGTCGAACCGGGCCTGCTGCCCGACCAGCAGCAGCGCCAAAGCGGTCAGTGTTGCTGCCACCAGCGTCCATGCCGCAGGCAGGCGTCGGCCATCGAGCCGGGCAAGCCGACTGCCGCTGCTCATTGCCGGCCTCGACCACCACAACCGCCGCCGCATTGCAAGCTGCCGCTACCATTGCGGGCGCCAGAGCCTGAGCCGCTGCCGGACCCTGAGCCTGCCGTCTGGCCACCGCAGCAACCGCAACCCGCGCCGACGTTACCCATCCGGCACAGGCTCGCACGTTGACCCGCGCCATGCAGGCGTGCGAATTCTTCGTCGAAGGTCGGCTCACGTTGCAGTGGCTGCGCCGGTCGCGACATTGGTGCTGACGGGCGGTCCTGGGCCTGGGCCTGGCCTGACTCCCACGACTGCCGACCGACGCCATAACCAACGCCAAAAGCCAGCAGCAACCCGGCAGCAATTTGGCCCGCTGTCGACCACCTCCAGCCTTGAATGCCTGCCACCATCGCTCCTGCCTGCTCCCCATCCGCTCGCTGCCGGTTCGTCTTTATCCTAGGCGATGGTCAGGTCGCCAGCAGATGAACTCCTCGTGAGCACCGTCGTGCGCCGCGGCATTGCTCCTGTCATGCAACTGCGCTAACGGGTCAAGCAGATCAGAGGTCCGAATCAGGCGGGACCACAACTCGGGAGGCACGGCACTTCGTGGCAGAACGGTTCATGCTCGGCTGGGAAGAATGGCTGGCGCTGCCGGATTTGGGGCTCGGTGCCATCAAGGCCAAGGTGGATACCGGCGCCAAGACCTCGTCGCTGCACGCCTTCAGCATCGAGCTGTTCGGACCGGACGATCATCTCAAGGTGCGCTTCGGCGTCCATCCGGTGCCCGGCCGCGACGATATCACGGTCATGTGCACGGCCGACGTCGTCGACCAGCGCGAGGTGACAAGCTCCAATGGCGAGCGCGAGATGCGCTACGTCATCACGACCAATGTCAACATGGGCGGCCGCCAGTGGCCGGTGGAGATCACGCTCGCCAACCGCGAGACCATGGCCTATCGCATGCTGATCGGCCGTCAGGCCATTCTCGACGACATGTTCGTCGATCCCGCCGCCTCGTTCCACCAGCCGAAGCTGTCCTACAAGGTCTATGGCGCCGCTGCCCGCGCGCCGGCTGCAGCCGCCGATCAACGGCCGCTCAATCTGGCGATGCTGACCCGACGGCCGGACAATGCCTCGAACCGGCGCCTCATGCGGGCCGCCGAACGCCGCGGTCATGCCGTGACGCTGATCGATCGCACCCGCGTCTCGCTCTACATCGATGCGCACGATCCCGGCATCTTCGTCGATGGCCGCCCCTTGTCGCGCCAGGATGCGGTGCTGGTCCGCTCCGGCGGCACGCTCAATGCGTTCTCGCTGGCCATCGTGCGCCAGTTGCAGATGCTCGGCGCCTATGCCGTGAATTCCGCCGAAACCCTGGCCGTGCTCGGCGACCCACTGGCGCGCCGGCAAATGCTGGCCATGCAGAAGGTGCCGATCCCGGATGCGGCCGTCAGTCACGCCGATGTGGCTGGCGGCAAGCTCAGCGACAAACACGTGCTGGCGGACAGCTCGGGGCAACTCAGCGCCGGGGCGCTGGTGCGCTTTGCCGTGATTGGCGGGCGCGCCCTGGCGGCCATCGAGCGCGATCCCATGTCGCCATTCGACGGTGAGCCGGATTGGCGCGCGGCCAGCCTTGCCAGCCCGGCGCGCGAGGCTGCACGCACCGTTGCCGAACGTGCCACCCGCGCCTTAGGGCTCGGTCTGGCGGCCGTTGATATCACCGAGACGCGGCAGGGGCCGATGCTGGTGGACATCACCGCCAACCTGTCGTTCGCGCAGGTGGAACGGCTGGCCGGCACTGCGCTTGCCGAGGCGCTGATCATCCACATCGAGCAGGAATGCCGCACGCGCAAACCGGCGCCGGCCGGGAATTGACCTTTACTCCGCCGCGGTAGCCGCCGCGGGCTTTCTCAGCTCCGGTTCGATCAGCTTCTTGTAATGCTCCTCGCCCGCGCGCTCGATTGTCGCGATGTCGGGGGCGCCGCCCTTTTTCCAGGCGAGGTAAGCATCACCGGCCGCCAGTCCCATCGCCTCGGCCACGAGATGCACCCAGTTGCGCACGCCGATGCCGTCGCGACCGTCGAGGGCCACGATCTCGCGATGGCACGAATGGAAGATGGTCGCCACCGTGTCGCAATGGGCGTCGCGTGCCGCTGCCCACAGGCGCGTGAGGGCCGGCGACAAGGCACCAGGCACCGCGGCCAGCGAGCTGCACATGTGTCCGGCCTCGGTTGGACCGTCAATCAACTCGACACCCGGGATGCGGCGCAGCAGGCTCAGGACGCGATCGTTCACCGCCACATGCGTTTGCAATCCATGATGCCGATGCAGCAGCACGCGCCGCCTGACCGGTGTCGTGAACAACCCCTGCAGACGCTCGCCAGCGTCCGCCAGCATCTCACTCACGTGCGCCACGTCGAACTGCACCGGATTGCCCGGTGCCATGATGTCGTGCATGTGCATGTGGCAGGACGGACACCAAGTGACGACGGTGCCGCGGCCTTCGGCCTCAGCCTTCTCGTTGAAGCGGCTGACGGTGCGCGACGCCATGGTGCTGGCGGCCTTCGGCTGATGATCGTGCGCTGTGCCGCAGCAATAGCCGGGTCCGCCGGCTGCCTCGACATCGAAGCCCGCTTTCTCGAGCAGCAGCATCGACAGGCGGATCATCTCGGCATGGCGCAGCATGTTGCAACCGAACCAGAACGTCACCCTGCGGGCGTCAGTGGTCAGAGCCATTTCTTCTGCTCCTCATCGGTCAGCTGCAGGCGCGCGAACACTTTCACACGCGGAAAAGCTGCCGGATCGCCCTTCGGCTTCAGTTGGGCCGTAACATTGATCGCGTGCTGGCGTGCGATGCGCACCAGCAGCATGGCATCGAGGCCCTTGTCCTGCTCGGGACAGGCCGCAACGCACAGCCCGCTTTTGGCGCACGCGCCGGCCCAGCGCACGGTATCGTCCGGTCCCGCCAAGCCGCGCGCCAGATCGCGCAATCCGCTGGTGACGGTAACCTTGTCGGCGCCCCTAAGCCCGATCACATCGACCATCGGGCAGGCATCGAAACAGGCGCCGCACGCGGTGCACAACGCGGCCAGCCGTGGGGCAGCGTCCTCGAGGAAGGCTTGGGTCGTGGGTGCAGCGGGCGGATCGGGTCGCTTCATCCAACAACGATGCACGCGTGACGCCGCATGGTCAACACGTCCGCGCACCACAGACGATCAAGGCCGCCAATGTTCTGATGACGCGTTGCACCGCCCTTGGTTGGCAGCGCTGCGCGTCGTTTGACGGGGGGACCCGAGGATGTGCGAAGCGTGCAACTCTGACTTTACCGATGCAATCGCTTGCACAGAGCAACCGTGCCCAGCTAGCTTGGCGGAACGCCCGCAGCCAGATCAAGGCATTCCTATCGTTCTTGGCGCGCGGCGACCCAGGGCCCTCGGAGACGGAAGCCATGCGCCAGAGCAATCCCCAGCCCGACCCTTCGCATGCGGCCCCGAAGATGTCGCGACGCAGCTTCGTGGCGCGCGGTGCTGCCGTCGTTGCCGTGAACGGGCTTGTCAGTTCAGCTGCTGCGCAGCAAGCGCCTGGGATCGCCACCAAGCGACCGATCGTGATCGCCAACGTCAGTGTCTTTGATGGCGTCAGTGCCACCTTGCGTACCGGCATGACCGTACTGGTCGAGGGCGAAAAGATCGTTTCCATCGAAACAGGTGCGGTCTCGGGGCCACCGGGCGCCCTCGTCGTTCAGGGCAATAACGGCACCTTGATGCCGGGCTTGATCGACAATCACACCCACATTTTCATGGCTGGAACCAGCCAAGTGCGACTGCTCAATCCGGCTGTTCCATTCAAGGATCTTGAAGTCACGGCATCCGACGAAGCCAAGAAAATGCTGCTCCGTGGCATTACCTCGGCGCGAGACGTGGGAGGCCCTGTATTCGGCGTCAAGAAGCTGATCGACGAAGGCAAAAACATCGGCCCGCGCATCTATCCGAGTGGCGCATTGATCTCCCAGACATCCGGGCATGGCGACTTTCGCAAACCGACCGACCGCGCTCACCGCTTCGGTGGCGGTTTCACACGCGGGGAGCTGCTTGGTGCGGGCTTCATCGCGGATGGTCGCGACGAAGTGCTCACAGCAACGCGAGAGAACCTGCGTGGGGGGACGACTCAGATCAAGATCCTGGCGGGCGGCGGCGCGGCATCGACCTACGATCCGCTCGATGTGACCCAGTACACGCTCGACGAGTTGAAGGCCGCCGTGGAAGCAGCGGACGACTGGAACACGTATGTGACGGCGCATGCCTATACCCCCAAGGCCATACGCCGCGCTGTCGAGGCCGGCATCAAGTGCATCGAGCATGGTCAACTCGCCGACGACGACACAATCAAGTATCTGGCCGACAAGGGCGTGTGGCTCAGCCTCCAATCTCTCGACGAAGCACCGCCAAGCGCACCGGAGGCCATTCGCATCAAGAAGCGCATGGTCGTGGAAGGAACGTCAGCGGCATTCGTTTCTGCCAAGAAGCACAAGGTCAAACTGGCGTTCGGAACCGACCTGATGTTCGACCCCAAGCAAATGACGAAGCAGAACACCGACATTCTGAAGTTGAAGCAATGGTTCACTTCGGCCGAGGCGCTGAAGCTGATGACGCACGACAATGCCCAACTGCTGGCACTCTCAGGCCCGCGGAATGCCTATCCGGGCAAACTCGGCGTCGTCGAGAAGGGCGCCTTGGCGGATTTGATTGTCGTCAGTGGAAACCCTCTCGACAATCTGGAACTCGTTGCAGATCCGGACAAGAACTTCAAGATGATCATGAAGAACGGCGTGATCTATAAGAATACCTTGTGATTGCCCGAACTTGGTGATTTTCCACCAACCGGTCTGCAGTCATGTTTGGTCGTGTCCTTCACGTGCGCAGGGCCAGACCCGCCTCACGCCGCTGCCGCAGCGCCAGCCACGCCATGGTCGCGACCACGATCACCATCAGCGGAATGGCGGCCATGTTGATCACTGCCCAGCCAGCCTTCTGCTGCAGGAACCCGGCCGCCGCAGCCGCCGTCGCCGTGGTGGCATAGACCAGGAAATCATGGGCGGCCTGTGCCTTGGCCCGCTCCGCCGGTTGATAGGTGGAGGTGAGCAGCGTTGATCCGCCAACGAAGGTGAAATTCCACCCCAGGCCCACCAGCGCGTTGGCCAGCATGAAATTCCACAGCTCGATGCCGGCGAGATTGACCAGCGCACAGCCAAGCTGAATGACGGCGCCCGCAGTGACAATGGTCAGAACGCCGAACCGAGCGATCAGGTGGCCCGTGAAGAACGACGGCAGGAACATGGCGATGATGTGCACCTGGATCACGGTCGCGCTGTCGGCGAACTTGAAGCCACAGGCCAGCATGGCGAGTGGCGTCGACGACATGACGAGCGTCATGACGCCATAGCCGAGCATGGAGGCAATCAGCGCCGCGATGAAGCGCGGTTGTCGCGCGATCTGCGACAGGGGCCGCCCGCCCTTGGCTTGCTCGGCGGCGGTGAGCTTAGGGATGCGCAGCGCCTGCACCAGCACCGTGCTCAGCACGCCGACAATGGCAATGGCCAGGTAAACGCCCATGAAGGTGACGGGCGCGAACCAATCGACCGTGCGCTTGGCGATTTCCGGCCCGATGATGCCGGCCGCAATGCCGCCAGCCATGACGTAGGAAATGGCCTTTGGCTTGAACGCCGCGGGTGAGGCATCGGCGGCGGCGAACCGATAATACCAGGCGAAGGCTGCCGCACACCCCTGCAGCAGCGCCGACACGCACAGCAATTCGAAGCTCTGGATCCAGATCGCCCAGGCCGCCATCAGCCCGAACACGATCGCCAGCAGAGCGCCGATGGTGAACCCCGCCCGCCGGCCAATTCGACCCATCAGCAGGGAGGCCGGAATCGTCGTCAGCATGATGCCGGCGTGATTGAGGAAAATCGGCAAGGTCGCCAGCGATTTGTCGTCGCCGAGCAGGGCATAGCCGGCCAGCGGCGTGGTCGCGATACCCATCGATTGGGTGGTCATGAACAGGCCTTGCGCCACGGCCAGGACAGCCACGTTGCGCATGTAGCCGCCGCTTGCCGCCGCGCCGCTGCCGTTCTGGTCCGTCATGGTGTTGAACCTGTATCCTGCGGCCCCCGACCGGACCACCCGAAATCCCATTCTGCGCCCCCTTAGACGCCCCGCGACGGCCAATCCCAAGCGGAATGCTGCCAGGTGAGACACCAAGTCCCAGGCGTAACCCTGTCGCGCATCCGTTTTCCGGATCGTCCCAGTAACGCGTGCGGCGCACAATGCCAGTTCGGGTGCCCGGACCACGTCTGGCCAAGCGACCGCACGTTCCACGAGGACGCTCGAGAACTGAGTTGCCTTGAGCACCAACCGGAAACATTGATCTGCGCCATTGACCAAGGCTGGTGATTGCCGCGATCTCGGTCGCAAAAGCGCGACAAAATACGGGCGGGCGCCGGCCGTACAGGATGGCCGGCCGTCGAGCGCTGCGAGGAGCCGCAAGGGACATGCGAGGACACGACGACCGCTGGGATTCGGCACGACTACGCCGTCGCGTTTTCGAGATTATCGAGATCGGTCGCGGTGAGGATCGGACCAGCAAGCTGTTCGATAGCTTCATCGTCCTGTTGATTCTGGCCAACATCGCGGCCTTCTGCGCCGAAACCGTGCCCCATATCCACGCGGCTTATGGCGGCTGGCTGCACGCCTTCGAAATAGCCTCCGTGGCCGTGTTCACGATCGAATACATCTTGCGCCTGTGGACAGCGGTGGAGGTGCCGTTCCTGTCGCGCCTGTCGCCGCTGCAGGCCCGCCTGCACTTTGCCCGTCGCCCATTGCTGATCTTCGACCTGCTCGCCGTCCTGCCGTTCTATCTCGGCAGCATGATGGGCCTCGACCTGCGCATCCTGCGCGCCTTCCGGCTGCTACGGCTGTTCAAGCTGTCGCGCTATTCACCGGCCATGCACACGCTGGTGCGCGTGCTGGCCAACGAGTCGCGGACGCTAACGGGAGCAGGCCTGCTGCTGCTGCTCGCGCTGCTGTTCAGCTCGACCGGCATGTATTTCATCGAGGGCCGCGAGCAACCCGACAAATTCGGCAGCGTGCCGCTGGCGGCCTACTGGGCCATGACGACCCTGACCACCGTCGGTTATGGCGACGTGGTGCCCATCACGCCGCTTGGCAAACTCTGGGCCATGCTGACCATGCTGTTCGGCCTCTGCATCCTGGCGCTACCGGTGGCGATCATCTCGTCAGGCTTTGCGCAGGAGGCCGGCCGGCGCGACTTCGTCGTGACGTGGTCGCTGATGTCGCGCATTCCGTTGCTGGCGGAACTCGACACCAGCCAGGTCGCCGAATTGATGCCGCTGCTGCACGCCCAGCATCTGCCGCCCAACACCCAGATCATGGCGGCCGGCAGTCCCGGCCATGCCATGTATTTCGTCGCCTCCGGCAATGTCCGCCTGCAAGCCGGCAACGCCACGACCGAGTACACGACCGGCGACTTCTTCGGCATCGTCGCCTTGCTCGACGGCGACGTGCAACCCGGCCGCTTCGTCACCCTGTCGCGCTGCCGGCTGCTCAAACTCTACCGTGACGACTTCTACCGCATCGAGGTGGCAAGCCCCCAGATCGGCGCCCACATTCGCCAGGTCGCAGCCAATCGCAAGGCCGCGCGACAAGCCGCCGAGGCCACGGCACGGGCGGGCGGAGGGTCAATTTCGACTTGAGCCGTCGGTTCCGGGCTGCCAATCATCGTACCGGCACGGTCCAGCGACCGGCCGCCGCACCTCGAGGCTGCCACAACGGCTGCCACCGCACAGGAGACACAGCATGGATCGCCAGCTTTGGGAAAAGGGCCTTGCCGCGCGCAAGAAGACACTGGGCGCCGACTACGTCGAGAAAAGCCTGTCGACAGTCGACGACTTCAATGCCGAATGGCAGGACATGCTGAATGAGTTTTGCTGGGGCAAGGTGTGGGGCGACGACACGCTGCCGGCCAAGACGCGCTCGATGCTCAATCTCACCATGCTGGCGGCGCTCGGCCGCATGCATGAGTGGGAGTTGCATCTCAATGGTGCGCTCAACAACGGCGTCACCAAGGATGAATTGAAGGCCATCCTGCATCAGATCGGCATCTACGCGGGCTTTCCGGCCGGCGTCGAATGCTTCCGCATCGCCCGCAAGGTGCTGGCCGAGCGCGCCGCCAAGAAGGCCTGAGCCGACAGGGCCGTCTCTCTACCGATGTCGAGGGA
This sequence comes from Hyphomicrobiaceae bacterium, assembly GCA_046154645.1. Taxonomy (GTDB): domain Bacteria; phylum Pseudomonadota; class Alphaproteobacteria; order Rhizobiales; family Hyphomicrobiaceae. The sequence continues at coordinate 58,593 of JBJXDZ010000134.1, read as the reverse complement.
CGGCGCCCGGTGCGGCAGCGTGGGACGTTCGGCGGGTTTGTCGTGCCGGCAGGGTGTGCTACCAGCGCGGCGAACCACGCTGACGACACGCCAAGGAGCCGACCATGGCCGCTTCCGACCAGAAAATCCGCCGCGCGCTGATCTCCGTCTCCGACAAGGCGGGCCTGATCGAGCTTGCCCGGGCACTGGCGGCGCAAGGCGTCGAGATCTTGTCCACGGGCGGTACGGCGGCGGCCCTGAAAGCTGCCAGCATCGCGGTCAAGGACGTGGCCGAGCACACGGGCTTTCCCGAGATGATGGACGGCCGCCTGAAGACGCTGCACCCGAAAGTGCACGGCGGCCTGCTGGCGGTGCGCGGCAATGCCGAGCATGACCGGGCAGCGGCGACGCACGGCATCGGGCCGATCGATCTGCTGATCGTGAACCTCTATCCCTTCGAGGCAACGGTCGCCAAGGGCGCCGACTACGACACCTGCGTGGAAAACATCGACATCGGCGGCCCCGCCATGATCCGTGGTGCGGCCAAGAACCATGCCAGCGTTACGGTCGTGGTGGAGCCAGAGGACTATGCGCGGGTGCTCGAGGCCATGCGGGGCAACGGTGGCGCGACCACGGCGGCGCTGCGGCGTGAGCTAGCACAAAAGGCCTACGCGCGCACGGCGGCCTATGATGGGGCGATCTCAAATTGGCTCGGCGCCGTCGTTGAGCACCCCGAGGGAAAGGGAGAAGGTTTCCCGCGCACCTTCACCGTGCAACTCACCAAGGCGCAGGATCTCCGTTACGGCGAGAACCCCCACCAGACCGGGGCTTTCTATCGAGCATCCCGCGCCCCGGTCGGTTCCATCGCAGCGGCCCGCCAACTGCAAGGTAAGGAACTCTCCTACAATAATATCGCCGACACGGACGCCGCCCTCGAATGCGTCAAGGCCTTCGCCGACAAGCCCGCCTGCGTCATCGTCAAACACGCCAATCCCTGCGGCGTCGCTGAAGCCGAGACGCTGCTTGCAGCCTACGACCGCGCTTTCAAGACCGATCCGGAATCAGCTTTCGGCGGCATCATCGCGTTCAACCGGACGCTCGATGCGGCAACGGCGAAGTCCATCGTCGACCGGCAGTTCGTCGAAGTGATCGTGGCGCCGAGCGTAGGCCCCGAGGTCGAAGCCATCGTGGCGGCCAAGAAGAATGTGCGCCTGCTGGCCTGCGGAGACTGGCCAAAGGCAGATGCGCAACGGCTCGACTGGAAGAAGGTGACCGGCGGGCTGCTGGTGCAGGATGCCGACCTGCAGCTTTACGAGGCCTTGAAGGTGGTCACCAAGCGGCAGCCGACCGCCTCTGAAATGGCCGACCTGCTGTTCGCCTGGAAGGTCGCCAAGTTCGTCAAATCCAATGCCATCGTCTACGCCCGGGATGGGGCCACGATCGGCGTCGGCGCCGGCCAGATGAGCCGGATCAATTCCTCGCGCATCGCCGTCATCAAGGCCGAGATGGCAGGGCTCGCCGTCCAGGGCTCGGTCGTCGCCTCGGATGCCTTCTTCCCGTTCGCGGACGGACTTGTTTCGGCGGCGGGCGCGGGGGCAACGGCCGTCATCCAGCCCGGTGCCTCGATGCGCGACGCCGAGGTGATCAAAGCCGCCGACGAGGCCGAAATTGCCATGGTGTTCACGGGCATGCGGCATTTCCGGCATTGAGCCTGTTGGTGCGGCAGGGCTACCGGTAGATGCCAGTGGCAGCTAACTTTGGCGCCGACGAATGCCTTTTCCGGCGGGTCAACATCGCAACTTGCTTCCCCTCCCCAGCGGGGAGGGGTAGGGGTGGGCAGAACGTCCAGGCGTAGCCCGCACCGACTGCGCTTGGCTTCTCTACCCCACCCCTAGCCCCCTCCCCTGATGGGAGGGGGACGTGTAAGCGATCCAAGGTTTGATGACTTCCACATGAGGATCGTGAAAACCATGCGGCCTGAGGATTTCATTATCGGCGGCGGACCCGCGTCAGCGGCGGCGCCGGCCGGAGGCGCCGTGGTCAGCCGTGGCCGCTCGTTGACCATCGTCATTCCGATCCTCAACGAAGGCCGCGGCATCACCGCCCTGGAGCGGCGCCTGACCTTGGTGCTCGACCGGCTCACGTGCCCCTGGGATGTGGTGTTCGTCGATGACGGCTCGACAGACGCGACGCTCGCCGAGCTGAAGGCGTTGAACGCCCGCGATCCTCGCTTCACGGCCATCTCGTTCAGCCGCAACTTCGGCAAGGAGATCGCCGTCGCGGCCGGCCTGCGCCATGCCAAGGGCGAGGGCGTCGTGATCATGGATGGCGACCTGCAGCATCCCCCTGAGACCATCATCGAATTCGTGCGGGCCTGGGATCAAGGTTACGAGGTGGTCTATGGCACCCGGCGCGACCGCGACACCGACGGACCAGTGCGCAGGTTCCTGTCGGGAGCCTTCTATGGCCTGTTCAAGTTCTTTTCCGGCACGGAACTGCCGCGCGGCGCCGGCGACTTCCGCCTGCTGGACCGCAAGGCCGTGGCCGCCCTCAACGCCATGGGTGAGCGGGCGCGCTTCAACAAAGGGCTCTATGCCTGGATCGGGTTCAAGAGCGTCGGCGTGCCGTTCGATGTCGAGGCACGGCGCGATGGGGCCTCGCGGTGGAAGCTCCGCCGGCTCCTGTCGTTTGCGGTCGATGCCTTCGCCTCATTCACCACCATTCCGCTCCGGGTGTGGTCCTACGTCGGCCTGCTGATCTCGGGGATGGCATTCCTCTATGTCATCGGCTTCCTCGCCAAGACCCTGATCTACGGCGTCGATGTGCCGGGCTTTCCAACGCAGATCATCGCCATCATGATCCTCGGCGGCGTGCAGCTGATCTCGCTCGGTGTCATCGGCGAGTATCTGGCGCGCATCTATGAGGAAGTGAAAGGGCGGCCGCTCTATGTGGTCGCCGAACGGATCGGGGCGAGCGAAGTTGGCAGCGCCAGCCCTGACATCCCGAAATCCTGACCAGCGAGACTCCCCATGCTGCGGATGCGATCGCGCCCGGTCATCTTGTGCGCCGACGGTTATGGCCTGAGCGGCGGGGTCACCCGTGGCATCCTGGAGCTTGGCGCCGACAAGCGCATCTCGGCGACCAGCGCCCTCGTGACGTTGCCGCGCTGGGCCGAGGATGGTCCGAAGCTAGGCCAGGCCCGCGGCACGCTGTCGATCGGGCTGCACCTCAATCTGACGCTCGGGCGGCCGCTTGGGGCCATGCCGGGCCTGGCGCCCGGGGGGACCTTGCCGAGCTCCGGCCGATTGCTGCTGGCAGCCCTGCGGCGGACATTGGACCTTGGCGAGATCCGTGCCGAAATTTCGCGTCAGATCAAGGCCTTCGAGGATCACGTCGGGTTCCAGCCAGACCATATTGATAGCCACCAGCATGTGCATGTGCTCCCGGGCATCCGGACGGCGCTGTTCGCGGCCTTGGCCGAACGACGCTTTCCAACGGCACCGCTGCTGCGTGACCCCTTTGAAAAGCCGATGGTGATTGCGGTGCGCAGCGGCGAGATGGCGGAGGCCCTGGGCACCACCATCCGCGCGATCGGCTTCGGCCAGCAGGCGCGGCGGCAGGGCTTGCCGACCAACCAGGGATTCTCCGGCTATTCGGCGTTCGACACCTCGCGAATGTTCGCGACCGAGCTGGCCATGGCGATGCGGTTCACCGGCAAGCGGCACATGGTCATCTGCCATCCCGGCCATCCCGACGGCGAGCTGGCGGCGTTGAGCGCGAACACTCTACGGCGGGGGCAGGAACTCGACACGCTGCTGACCCACCCGAGCTTCGTGAACCAGTTGTGGACCATCGTGCGTGACCAGGATGGACCGGCGATCGATTGGGACAAGGCCTTTCCGCATGTCCGATGAACAGCTTAAGCCAACGGTTCAGGCCCAAGGGCAAAGCGCGGCGCGGCACTGGGGCGGGTTCCTGATCTCAGGCCTGCTGGCGTTCAGTGTCGATGCCATCGTGCTCGAGGCCGGGGTGCGGCTCATGGGGCTGAACCCGCTGCTGGCGCGGCTCATCGCCATTTCACTCGCCATGGTGGTCGGCTGGCTGGCGCATCGGCGGTTAACCTTCGCCGTCGAGGTGCCGGCATCGATTCCCGAGTTGGCGCGTTATGTGGCGGCAGGGTGGAGCGCGGCGGCGGTCAATTATCTGGTGTTTGCCGGGCTGCTGCTGGCCGTTCCGCATTTACCCCGCTTGGCCTGCCTTGTTGTCGCCTCAGGAATCGCTATGGTTTTCGCTTACGTTGCAATGCGTTATGCTGTCTTCAAAGCATCTGGTAAGGTGGTAGGCTGAGCGGCGGCGTGGTGTGGTCCGGCATGCGGGGCTGCGACGTAACAGGGAAACCTGAATTTGGCATTCATCCACGGTTCAGCCTTGGTGGGCTTTCTTCCAGATCAAGCAAAAGGGGAGGGTCGGGGGTTTGGCACGTCAGAGCCGTCCCGATTTCCTGTCTGGGCGCGGGGCAACCGCGTTGGGGTATGCCGGTCCATCCGAAGACCGGCTGTTTAGGACGAGGGTCAGAGACGATCATGGCTTTACGCGACCAGGTTTGTGATGGCATATGCGCTCGCGTTTGCGTTTGGAGGCTCGTATGAAGTCAAGTGCAGTCAAGTCCGTCGAACTCGAGATTGATTGGGCGGTGCAAACCGTGCTGCCGATCGAGTTCAAGGGCCGTGAGTTGCAGCTCGAGGCACGGGCCTACCAGGGTATCGATCCCCATTGCCAGGCGATGGTGCTGATCAATCGCGACAACCCGGCGCCGGGCGAGATCCCGGTGGTGCGTGTGCACAGCGGTTGCGTGACGGGCGACATCTTCCATTCGTTGCGGTGCGACTGCTATCCGCAGTTGCAGGCCTCGATGGAGGTGATCACCAACAGCCCGCTCGGCGTGATGGTATACCTGCCCTATCATGAAGGCCGCGGCATCGGCCTGGTGAACAAGATCCGCACCTACGCGCTGCAGGACAAAGGCTACGACACAGTCGACGCCAATCTGGCGATCGGCGAACCGGCCGAAGCGCGCGACTATGATCTCGCCGCCCACATCCTGTTCGATCTGGGGTTCGGCAAGATCCGCCTGTTGACCAACAACCCCGCCAAGGTCGACGCCTTGCGCGCCGAGGGCATCACCGTCGTCGAGCAGCGCTCGCTGATCGTGAAGGCCTCGCCGCACAACAAGCGCTATCTGGCGACCAAGAAGGAGCGCATGGCCCACCTGCTCTGAGCCAGCGCCACAAGGCAATCGCCAAAGGGCCGGATCTCGCGATCCGGCCCTTTGCCGTTGTGGGTTCTGCTCAGGCATACCGCAACCGGCGGGATCCCGGATAGCCACGCGCTTGAGCGCATGCAGTCACCGGCAGAGTCGGAACCAGCGCGCGGCCTCCGGGAAGACATATTGGGGTGTGATTGGGCTGAGAAAAAATGTTGCGTGCGCCGCGCGGCTTTCGGGAAAACGGCAATGGGTGCTCTCGGCTCCAACCCACCTCTCTGTCTTCCCGGCCGAAGTGAGCGCACGCGCCGCTTGGCACTGGGCAACTGAAGGCGCAAAAAGAACGTGCGCCTCACGCAGAGCCGGGATCGCTTGGGTCGGGCTCAGGCACACCTCTAACGGCGAGATCCCGGAGTGAAACGCGCCCTGGCTGGATCGCGGTTGCGCCAAGGGCGGCCCAGGCGGTTCGTGAGGATCGGGACAGCGTTCCGCCCGCAGCCCAAATCCTTGCGGCGATACAGGTGAACGTTGCGTCGCTGCCGAAGGCTTGACCCAGAACTTGCGCCCCCGCACTCCGCCACCCTCACCCCTTCGGCAAGGTCCCCATGGCCTTGGCGATGATGGTGAGCATGATCTCGTCGGCGCCGCCGCCGATCGAGGTGAGGCGACCGTCGCGATAGGCGCGCGCCACCGGGCTTTCCCAGAGATAGCCGGCGCCACCCCAGTATTGCAGGCAAGCGTCCGTCACCTCGCGCATGACGCGGCCGGCCTTCAGCTTGGCCATCGAGGCCAGCATGGTCACGTCCTCGCCCGCCAGCATGGCTTCGCCGGCGCGATAGGTGAGGGCACGCAGCGCCTCGACCTCGGTTTTCAATTCGGCCAAGCGAAAGTGCACGGCCTGATTGTCGGAGATGGCGCGGCCAAAGGCGCGGCGCTCCCCCGTATAGCGCACCGTATGCTCGATGACGCGATCGAGCACGCCACACTTGTTGGCGCCAGCCCAGAGTCTTTCCTCCTGGAACTGCTGCATCTGGTAGCGGAAGCCCTGGCCCTCCTCGCCGATGCGGAAGCGCTTGGGCACCCGCACCTCATCGAGGAACACCTGCGCCGTGTCGGACGCCCACATGCCGAGCTTTCTTAGCTGCTTCGTTACCTGCACGCCCTTGGCCTGCATCGGCATGCAGAGCAGCGTCTTGTTGCGATGCGGGCCGCCCTCATGGGACGTGTTCGCCAGCAGGCACATCCAGTCGGCCTGCGTGCCGTTGGTGGTCCACATTTTGCCGCCCGAAATGACGTAGTCGTCGCCGTCGGACTTGGCGAAGGTCTTGATCGAGGCCACGTCGGAGCCTGAGCCGGTTTCCGAGACGCCGAGGCAGGCGACGCGCTCGCCCGTGATCGAGGGCTTCAGGAATTCAGCCCGCACCGCGTCGTTGCCGTGCTTGGCGAGTGCCGGTGTCGCCATGTCGGTCTGCACGCCGATGGCCATCGGGATGCCGCCGCAGTCGATATGCCCGAGCGCCTCGGCGAACACAAGGGCATAGGAATAATCAAGGCCCTGGCCGCCGTCCCGTTCAGGTTTCGTCAGCCCGAGCAGGCCCAGCGCGCCAAGCTTGCCGAACAGTGCATGGGCCGGGAATATTTCCGCCGCCTCCCACTGATCGACATGCGGGTTGATCTCGGCATCGATGAACCGGCGAACCGTGCGCCGCAGTTCCTCGTGCTCGGCTGTAAACAGCATGGCAGCCTCCTCACCCGTGTCTGTCGCCGCCGACCTTAGCGCGGCGCCAGAGGCGCGGGGAAGCGGTCCGGTTCAGTTGCCGGCTTCCTGCGCGCGCTGGCGATAGACCTCCTGCCAGGACCGCTCCGGCGACGAGGTGCGCTGCACTGCGACTGGCGGCGGCACGGCAGGAACCGGCGGCTTGGCTGCGGGCTTGTTCGGATAAGCGCCGGCGACAACCTCGATCTGATTGACGGACGGCTGCGGGTTCGCCGCTATCTGTGGGGGCGGCGTTGCGGGCAACGGCACGGCAGGCGCCGCAGCTGGCGTCGGCCGCGGCGCAGCGGCACGCGCCACAGGCCGTGCGACGGGCGGCACCTCGGGCGCGGAAGCGGCGGCCACCGGCGCGGCTTTGGCCAAGGCCTCCGATGGGATATCCGGCTTGGTTGCATCACGTGCTGTCACGTCCGGCTTGGTTGGCGACACATGCACCGCCGGTGTCTCGCTGGTGGTTGCCGGCCCTGGCTGGCGCGGCGCCACCGGTTCGACGGCCGCCACCTCCTTGGGTGCCGGCGCAGCAGGCTGCTCGACAATCGCCACCAGCGCCGGCTTCTGCGGACCGAGCTTCTTGGCCGCGACATGCTCGCTGACCGCCGCCACATACTGCGGCTCGGCCACGAACGGATGCTTCGACCTCATGTGCACGATCGTATAGCCGCGCCGCTTCATCTCCGAGAGGATCGCCGGCAGCGCCCGCGCCGTCTGATGCTTGATGTCGTGGAAGAGCATGATGCCGCCCTGGTGCTCCTCGAGCTGTGCCAGCGTGCGGTCGATCAGACGTTGGGTATCGGCAATGTAGCTATCGTTGGAGACCACATCGACGGTGAAGGTGGCAATGTTGCGTTGGCTGAGATGCTGCACCAGCGCGCTCGAATCATTCAATCCGGGAAAGCGGAAGAACGGCGCGATCGGCTGCCCCGCCGCCAGCGACACCGCGGCAAAGCCGCTCTCGATCTGGTCGCGCGCCTGCTTCTGGGAGAGCCGCGGCAGGCTCATGGGATGCGACCATGTGTGCGTCCCGAGCGTGTGCCCGCGCTTGAGGATATCGCGGATGCTTTCCGGATAGGCCACCGCCATGCGGCCGACGGAGAAGAACGTCGCCTTGGTGCAGAACTGATCGAGCGTATCGAGAATCGAGCGGGTGACGCCGGGCAGCGGACCGTCATCGAAGGTGAGCACAGCTTCTTTGGGGCCGAGGAAGCGGTTCTCTTTGCGCTGCTTGGTGATGAGACCGAAGACGGGTCCGCCCGTGGCATCGACCTCGACGATGCGCGCGACGCCGAGACCGCGGCCGGAGTGGGTGCACGCCGCAGCGGGCACGACACCGGTCGCATATAGCAGTGCAACGGCAGCAGCCGCGCGGGCCGCAAGCGAGATGGGCATTCCAGTCTCCACGGGGAGTGAGCACGGGGAATCGGAACGCCACGGCACAGCTGCGCCGGCTCATAGCACGGCCGCGATACTGGTCTTCAAGGGGGGCTTGCTCAGCCAGCGATCTTTATCGTGCGCTGTGGCCGACCGGCCGCGATGCTAGTGACCGCCAAACGTCTGCGTCTGCCAGTCTCGCTGGGGGGCGCGGGGTGCGCGGGGCGCATTGGCGGTGGGTGGCCCCTGTTCCGGGCGCGGGCCTGAAACGGCGGTTGGCGGCGGTCCGCTCCCCATGCCTGCCTCGGGCCGGGCCTGCTGGAGCACACGCGGCGGCTGGCCGGCCTTCTCGAAGATGCGCACCTCCCAATAGGGCGACACGACGCCACGCTGCGCCACTGGCGGCGCCAGCGAGGCGAACTGCGGTCCCCCGGCCGTCGCCACCCGGCGATCGTACTCGGCCAGCGTCACCTGCGTTTGTCGCGGCACGATGTGGACCACCCGGAAGCCCTTGGCCTTCATCTCGACCAACAACTGATTGAGGGCACCCGCCGTCGACGGTTGTATGTCATGGAATAGAATGATGCCGCGGCCCTTCGCCGTCAGTTGCTGCATGACGTTGCGAATGACCACCGTCGGACTGCGCGTCTTGAAATCGTAGGAATCGACATCGATCGAGAACATCCCGGTATTGCGCGCGCGCAGATGCGCCTGCGAGGCGCCGGGATCGCTCAGATAGGGAAATCGGAAGAACGGCGCCGCCGGTTGGCCCAGCGCCCGCTGCACGCCGCTGATGCCAAGCTCAAGCTCAGCCTTGGCTTCCTCCGGCGTGATCTTGGCCTGGTCCTGGTGCGTCCAGGTATGCGTGCCGATGGTATGTCCGCGCCGCGCCACGTCCCGCACCACCTCGGGGTGATGCAAGGCCCGGCGCCCGACCATGAAGAATGTCGCCTTGGTGCAGTGAGCGGCCAGGACCTCCAGAATGGGCGGGGTGAGCGTCTTGTGCGGGCCGTCGTCGAAGGTCAGCACGACTTCGCCGGCTTTCAGGAACTCGCGGCCGGGATACTGGTTGGCACCAAACTTCGGCCCGCCCTTGGTGTCGATTTCGTGGGTCCGTGCGAGACCGATGGCGTTGGGGTCGCATTGCCCGCCGCTTTGTGCGTTGGCATCGGCCCACAGCACGGCTACGGCCCCCGCTGCCGCCAAAGCCAGCGCTGCCGTTGTTCGTCGGCGTGCCGTCGAAAGTGAGAACCGGCCCAATGCAGCTCCTTTGGCGGCGTTTGCCCCACCCGGCGTTCGCCCGTTGCCGTGCCCGTCGTTGTCGACCCGGCACGCATTGTTTCGGCGAACCTTAGAAACTGATTATGGCAAGAAGCAACACGAGATCGGGGCGACGCTTTGTCATCCGTCGGGCGCGTTGTCGCGTGCCCTGGGGCGGAGCTTGTGATATGGGCACGACTCATCGCCCCTGAGGCCGGGGAACTGAGGCAACACGAGGCGGCGGCGCCAGACCCTTCCCGAGGGAGCACGACACCCATGCACGACGGCGCTCCCGCCATCGACCAAGTGGTCCAGGGCACCGAGCAGAATGCCGAACAGGTGGCGGCCCTTTCGGATGCCGTCGCCGCTGGCGACCGCGCCGCCGTGCGCAGCATTGCCGGCGATCTCAAGGCGCCCGATCTCGCAGCCCTGCTGACACTACTGACACCCGATGAGCGCGTCGCCGTCATCGAGATGCTGGGCGCTGGCTTCGATCCGGAGGTGCTGTCCGAGGTCGATGAGGGCGTCCGCGATCAGCTGTCCGAGGACCTGCCCAACGAGGTGCTGGCCGATGCCGTGTCACAACTTGACACGGACGATGCTGCCTATGTCATCGAAAGCCTCGAGGAAGCCGACAAGCAGGAGGTGCTGTCGCAGATTTCCTCGAGCGACCGCGCTGCGCTCGAAAAGAACCTCGAGTACCCGGAGGAGACTGCCGGCCGTCTGATGCAGACGGACTTCGTCGCCGTGCCCCCGTTCTGGACCGTGGGCCAGGTGATCGATCACATGCGCGAGACTGAGGATCTGCCCGAGACGTTCTCGGACATCTTCGTTGTCGACCCGACTTACCGCGTCGTCGGCAGCGTCGATCTTAGCCGCGTGCTGCGCTCGAAGCGGGACGTTGGCATCGAAGGACTGATGGACCGCGAGCGGCAGGTGGTGCTTGCCACGGCCGACCAGGAAGAGATGGCGCGCCAGTTCGAGCGCTATGACCTGAAGTCCGCGCCGGTCGTCGATGCCAACAATCGCCTCGTCGGCGTCGTCACCGTCGATGACGTGGTCGAGGTCATCGAGGAGGAAACGGAAGAGGATCTGCGCTTCCTCGCCGGTGTCGGCGACGAAAGCCTGGCCGACAGCGTGGTCGAGACCGTGCGCAGCCGCTTCCTGTGGCTGCTGATCAACCTCGGCACGGCGGTCCTCGCCTCATCCGTGATCAAGCTGTTCGACGCCTCCATCGAGCAGATGGTGGCGCTGGCCGTGCTGATGCCGATCGTCGCCTCGATGGGCGGCAATGCCGGAACGCAAACTATGGCCGTCGCCGTCCGTGCCCTGGCCACCAACGAGCTTGGTCCCGTCAACGCCAGCCGGGTGATCCTGCGCGAGGCCTCCGTGGGCTTGATCAACGGCCTGTTGTTCGCCACCGTTTTGGCCGCCGTGGTCGTGGTCTGGTTTGGCGCCGGCAAGCTTGGCCTCGTCATCGGCGCAGCCATGATCTTTAACCTGGTGGCGGCGGCGCTGGCCGGCATTCTGGTACCGCTGTTGCTCAACCACTTCGACTATGACCCGGCGGTGTCGTCAGGCGTGTTCGTGACGACGGTGACCGATGTCGTGGGGTTCTTTTCATTCCTTGGCCTGGCAACGCTGTTTCTGCTGTAATCGGCCCACCCGCAGCCGTTGCCCCAGGAAGGATCCGTTCGTGCCATGCCCAACGACATTCGTGTGCGCTCCCTCGAGGCCAAGGACAAGGCCCGCTGGCTCGAGCTCTTCAAGGGCTACATCACCTTCTATAAGGCGACGGTCGCCGACGATGTCATCGAGTTGACGTGGCAGCGATTGCTGGTGCGAGCGCCGGATTTCCATTTGGCACTTGTGGCGGTCGGCCCTGACGACGTGCCGGTCGGCCTCGCGCATGTGCTGTTCCACCGCTCCACCTGGTCGCCGACCCACTACTGCTATCTCGAGGATCTCTTCGTCGAGCCACAATTGCGCGCCAAAGGTATCGGGCGGGCCCTGATCGAGGCGGTCTACGCGGAAGCCGACCGTCGCCAATGCACGCGCACCTACTGGATGACGCAGGAGTTCAACTATCGCGCCCGCGGCCTTTATGATCAGATGGCAACCAAGTCGGTTTTCGTGCAGTATCGGCGCTGACCGAACGGCTGCGCGATCGCGCCCCATAGGGAGATGATGCAATCATGCGTGCACTTTATGCTTGGCTCACCATTCTCGGCTCCCTTGTTGTCGGCGCGGTGCTGGGTAACGTCCTGGTGCGATCGACGGGGCCGGTGCTGACGCTCGCCGTCGCCTGCCAGGTTCTCTCGGAGGCCGAAAAAGCCGGTCACCTCAATGCTGCCAAACGCGCCGACCTGATCGATCGCCTGGTGCAGAGCAAAGAGCTCAGCGCCAACGACAAGGCCGATGCCGTCAAGCTTAAGACGGAATGCCCGAAAATCTGAGGCGCTGCGCGCGTCATGCAAGTTCCTTCAGGAGGCAATCATGAAGACCGTTTGGGTCGTCGTTCTGTCCTTGATCGCACTGGTGCTGGGCTCGTGTGGCGGCCTTGCCTGGCGCGGTGCCTCGACGGCGCTCGAAGGCATTCGCATCGCCTGCGCGCTGACCAGTACGGCGGAGCAGTCCGGCATCCTGACCAAGGCGCAGGTGGCCGACACCGTCGATCGGCTGAGCAAATCGCTGAGCAAGCAAGGAGGCCCCGATAGCGGCAGCCTCGACCAGTTGACCAAAGAGCTCAAGTCCGGTTGCCCGACCTTTGCCAGCTTCGGCAAGAAAGGCTGAACGGGAGGATGGCGAGGCACACGGCCTTGCGTGGCGTCGCCCCTGCGATCCCCTGGTGCCTGATCCCTTCACTTCCGATCCGGATAACTGCGCGCCATGCCTTCGCGGACGTCCATCTGGATGCCGTATTGCGGGAACGGATAGCGCAGGCCGTTCTTGGCCAGCTGCTCCATGCCCTTGATGGCCTTGTCGAGTTGCTCCGGCGGCAGCGCCATCAGCATCTCGTCGTCGAGCACGCCACCGTAGCGCCGCTCGGCAAAGCACGGGATCGACAGCGAGGCCTCGCGCTTGGATAGCGCACGCCCCCAGCTGTCGGCGCAGGCGGTCTCACCGACCACGCCCCAGTCGAACTTCTTGTAGCCGACGTATTGCAGGCCATTGATGAAATACATCATGGCGCCGGGCGTAGCGTAGAAGAGCGCGATGTCGGGGGGATCAAGGCGGCCGGCGGCGAGCGGGGAAATGGCGAGGCCCTGATACTTGCCATCGGGCACGCAATCGAGGGCCGCTTGTCGCGCCGCCGCATCTTCCAGCGTCCCGTGCCAGACGCCGAACGTCGCCTTGCCACTGGCCCACTCCGGCGTCTTGGAGTTGCCGAGACCGACCACGGCCCGGCACTGGGCACCAACCAGGTTGTCGCCGGTGACGCCGACTGTCCAGCCGAGGCGGGCTGCCTGCGCCACCAACTGATCCAGCGTGTGCACGTTCTTCGGTCGACGAATGCGCGGGATCGCCTCCATCTCGGCCGCGCTCTCGAACAGCTTCATGCCAAATGGGGGATTGCGCAGCTTCAGGATCCGCTCGAGGTCGGCTGAGATGCGGGGAAGATCGAGCATGGACATGGGGGGCCTCCGGTTGGGCGCGTTGTTGTTGCCCTGAACGTGCGCGGGAACGCGGCGCTGGTCAACGGCGGCAGCTAAGATGCGCCATGGCCATCTGTCGTCAGGGCCACCTTGCGGCAACTGGCAGGGGGCGCTACTTTGTTCGAATTCGCGGACTGGTATGCCTCCGTTGAAGGGATGCCTCGATGTCTTTTACCCTCATCGATCTGATCTACGCGTTGGCATTTGGCTTGATCGTCGGCGCCCTCGTTCTCGCAGGTTTCAATTCGCAGCATGCGGACACCAATGCTGGCGCTCTGGCAGCGCTGCGCGAGAAAATGGGCTCGCTCTACAATGTTGCGATGCTTGCCGCTGGTGGCCTGCCGATGATGGTGGTGGGGCTTTTGACCTCGTCGCTGCGCGGTGCGCCAACGTTGGCCGATATCATCTTGCTGATCGTCCTGATCGGGCTTGCACTGCTGGCGACCTTTACGCTACTGGGCAATGCGATGCACTTGCTAAGCGAGCGCACGGCGGCCGCAGGCAAAAGCTGACGCGCCCTCACTCCGGCGTCTTCGAGTTGCCGCGACCAAGCGTGGCCCGGGACTCCGCGCGACCAGCTGATCTCGAAGCACAACGGAGCCTGACCATCCCATGCCAACACGTGCCACATGAAGCGCGTCGCCGTGTTCGGCAATGCGGGCGGCGGGAAATCGACGCTGGCACGTCAGTTGGCTGAGCTCACGCAGCTGCCATGGTACCCGCTCGACAGAATTCAATTCAAAGACGGCGGCCACGCGGTCTCCCAAGCCGAGTATCTGCAGGCGCATACCGAGATCCTGCAGCAGGACACGTGGATCATCGACGGCTACGGCAGCGTTGCTTCGGCCTGGGAACGGTTTGCGGCGGCCGACACACTCATCTACATCGATCTGCCGCTGGCGACGCATTACTGGCGGGTGACGAAACGCTTTTTCCAAGGCCATTTCACGACGCCGCAAGGGTGGCCCGCGGGGAGCCCGATCTGGAGCAGCACCTACAGCAGCTACCGCGTCATTGGACTATGCCACCGGCAGCTGACGCCGCGCTATCGGCAACTTGTGGCCGAGCAGGCGGCGACGAAACGCATCCACCACTTGCGGTCGCCGGGCGAAGTGGCGGCCTTCCTCGAAGCCATCCGTCGCGAGTATGAGCGCCGATAACGTCGCCAGTGACGTCGTGCGATGCCTTGAATCACCCGTTGCCTCTGAGAGCGCGGTTGCCCCGCTGCCGTGCCATCGCTAGCCTTCGATCCATCCCCTGCACGCAACGGAGCAAACCTCATGGCCAAGATCGAGCGCATCATGATCCCCGGCGGGCCCGCGCCCGTCAGCCACTACTGCCACGTCACCAAGGCCGGCCCCATCGTGTGGGTATCCGGGCTCGTCGGCCAGGACGACAAGGGCCATATCCCCGACAGCACGGCGGCCCAGTTCGACATCGCCATGGACATGATGGCGAAATGCCTGCAGGCCGCGGGTGCCGGACCGGAGCACGTCGTCAAGGTGCTGGTGTTCATGACCGACATCAAGGAACGGCCGCTGATCAATCCGCGCCGCATCAAGTTCTTCGGCGAGCACAGGCCGGCGTCCACGCTGGTGGAAGTGACGTCGTTGGTGGACCCACGCATGAAGGTCGAGATCGAAGCCATGGCCTATATGGGGTGAGTTCGTGGCCCCGGGTACACCTCACTGGCTCTGCGTCCCGGCCCACCTCTCCATCCTTGATGTCCCAACCGCAGCTCCCACACGTCTTTCCGGACGAAGGGAGAGCGCGCGCCGGTTGGCACGGGGCAATGGAAGGCGCAACGCGAGAGCGTGCGCCCTACGCAGATCCCGCTTCGGTGAGGCGCGGACACACGGCTGACGGCGCGATCCCGGATAGCCACGCGCTTGGATGCTCAATCCCAACGACGTCGCCACAACCTGCGCGCGGCTTCCGGGAAGACAAGTGAGTGGGTTTGGTGTTCTCCGATTCTTCACCCACCCTCTGTCTTCCCGGACGAAGTGGGGACACGCCTTTTCGTGCGCCTTAAGGTGCCCAGCAGCACCCGGCACGTGTCCCCACGCAGATCCGGGATCGCGTGGGTCGGGCTCGGAAATAGCGCCAACCAGATGGTGAAGCCGGAGATGCATCGGCGGGTGCAGTTGCTATAAGTTGCACACTTCAGGTCTCGTTCCTCAGTTCCCGATGGATATCTCCATGGCCGACGCTCGCAAATCTCCGCATGCCATCTACCTGGCTCATCTCGAGAGGGATGAGTTGGCCTATCAGTGGAGCCCGGACGCCAAGCGCGCCGTGTTCTATCCGCGCCTCGTGTGTCCATTCTCAGGGTCGACGAACCTCGAGTGGCGCATCGCCTCGGGCAAGGGCACGGTGTATTCAACGACGGCCGTGCAACCGGTAGAGGGCAAATCCTACAACGTGGCGCTGATCGACTGCGACGAAGGCTTCCGCCTGATGAGCCGCGTCGAGGGCATCGCAGCGGAGGCGGTGACAATCGGCATGCGCGTGGCGTTCCGGGTGCATCGTCCCGGCGGCGAGGAGCCGCCCATGCCGGTGTTCGTGCCTGACGCAGCGGCGACAACCAAACCGGCTGTGGTCACCAGCGTACCGCGTGCGAGGCCACCAGCCGTACGGCCGGTGTCACAACTCAAGCGTGGCGGCGCGGCAATCGTCGGTGTGGCTGAATCCGATCTGGGCCAGGTGGCCGACGGATTGACGCCGATCGACTTGATGGCCCAAGGCATCACGCGGGCCCTCGACGATTGCGGCCTCAAGCTTCAGGACATCGATGGGTTGTTCTGCGCCACCACGCAGGCGCGCACGTCGGCGCTGTCGCTGTGCGAAACTCTCGGCATCGATCCGCCGGTCATCGGCAGCACCATCATTGGCGGCTCCTCGTTCGAGTATCACGTCGAGCAGGCCATGGCCGCGATCCAACTCGGGCAATGCTCTGTGGCCGCGATCGCCTATGGCAGCACGCAGCGCAGTGTCGGGCGCAAGCAGGCCTCGGTGCGCGAGATCAATCCTTATGAAACGCCCTTCAAACCGTTCCTGCCGGCGTCGGCCTATGCCATGGCGGCGGCGCGCCACATGCACCAGTACGGCACCACGCGCGAGCAATTGGCGGCCGTCGCAGTGGCCGCGCGCGATTGGGCGCGCATGAACCCGCTTGCCTGGGACAAGAAGCCGTTGACCATTGAGGGCGTGCTGTCGTCACGCATGATCAGCGCGCCGTTGACCGTGCGCGATTGCTGCCTGTCGACGGATGGTGGCGGCGCCATTATCATCACGTCGGCTGCGCGCGCGCGATCCCTGAAAAAGAAGCCAGCTTATGTGCTCGGCTGCGGGCAATCGATCACACACGCCTCGATCTCGTCGATGCCAGATCTGACGGGGACGGGGGCGAAGCTGGCGGGCGAGACGGCCTATCGCATGGCCAAGCTCGGCGCCACGGACATCGACGTGCTCGAGCTCTACGATGCCTTCACCATTAACACGATCATGTTCCTGGAGGATCTCGGCTTCTGCCCGAAGGGCGAGGGCGGCCGCTTCGTCGAGGGTGGCCGGATCGGGCCCAAGGGTTCCCTGCCCGTCAACACCAACGGCGGCGGTCTCTCCTATTGCCATCCCGGCATGTATGGCCTGTTCCTGCTCATCGAGGCGACACGGCAATTGCGCGGCGAATGCGGCGACCGGCAAGTCAAACGCGCGGACACGGCGCTGGCGCACGGCAACGGCGGCGTGTTCTCGTCGCAGGCGACCGTGATCCTCGGCAGCGAGGCAACCTTGTAAATCGTGATCCGAAACGATCGCGATCAGGTGATTTCGCCGATGGCGATGCCGTGCTCGCCGGCAACTGAATAGAGCAGATAAGTGCGGCCGTCCTCGCGGTAAATGGCGGGATCGCGGAGCTGGCAGACCGGGCCGTGCACGAGACCGCGCACGGACGGCTTGCGCGGTTGATCGGCGCCTTCGTAGGCTAATTCCGGTTGCAGCACCGTCACCGGCGGCGTGGCCTGCCAGGCGCGCCAATCGGGCGTGAGATCGATGCGCGACAGGAGAATGCTTTCAGGGGCATCGCCGACGTTGGTGTAGAAAACCGAGAGCGTGTGGCCATCGAGCTTGAGCGCGGCGTGGCGCATCTGCGGCGTAAACAGTGTGGGGCCCATCTCGAAGTTCGTCAGGCCATCCTTGGAGCGATAGATGTCCCCGGGCATGCCGAGCGCGTAGACATCGTCGCGCCACGCGAAGACGCGGAAATAGGACTTGCCCAGGTTCTCCGGCATAGCTGAGAAATTCAGGCCATCGCTCGATAGCGCCACCCGCGTGAACTGCGGGCTGTCTTTGGCGCCGCTCGGCGCGTCGGCGCCGTGAAAGTACATGCGGATGCGCCGTTCGGCGTCATCGATGTGCACATCGGGGGAGGCAATGTGGCCAGCGAACGTGGACTGTGCGAGCGGCAGGACGCCCGGCTCATGCATGGTCCATGGCCCCGCGAGATCATCAGCAAAAGCGAGACGAATGTAGCGGCCGTCGTGATGCGCGAAATAGAGGTAGTAGCGCCCAAGTGGAGCCTTCACCCAGTCCGGCACGCGAATGAGCGAGGGACCATTGATGTTGTCACCCATGCGCGCGTCCATGTGCGGGCGGATGATCGGATTGGTGGCGAACCGCGCGAGGCGCATGGGGCTTACTCTCTGTCGCAGCTACCGCAAGCTTTCGCCGAGCAGATCCCGCGCGATGACGTGACGCTGCACCTCGTTCGGGCCCTCACCGACGCGGCGGATGCGCAACTCGCGATACCAGCGCTCGAAGGGGAAGTCCTTGGTCATGCCGTAGCCGCCGAAAATCTGCATCGAGCGATCGACGACGCGGCCCGCCGCTTCACTGGCAACGAGCTTGGCGAGGCCCGCTTCCATGCGGAACGGCTCCTGGTTGTCGCATTTGGCGGCAGCGGCCAGACACATGAGCGTCGATTGCCGCAGATCGATTTCGTTGTCGACCAGCATCCACTGGATGGCCTGCCGCGATGACAGCTTCGCGCCGAAGGTTTCGCGCTGCTTGGCGTAATCGACCGCCATCTCGTGCGCCTTGTAGGCAGGCGCCAGACACTGGGCGGCGTAGGGAATGCGTTGCCGCGAGAGTCGCTCGTTGGCGATGGCAAAGCCCTTGTTGAGCTCCCCCAGGATGGCGCTGTCGGGCACCTTCATGTCCTCGAATTGAAGCTCGGTGGCGTAGTGCGACGAGCGCAGCGTGTGCACGATGCGCCGGACATGAAAGCCCGGGTTCGAGGTCTCAACGATGAAGCAGGTGACGCCACCGCGGCCACGCTCGGGATCGGTGCGGGCGAAGACGAGGCCGAAGTCCGCCTTGTCGGCCGCAGAAATGAAAATCTTTGAGCCGTTGATGACCCAACCCTCGTTGGTCTTGGTTGCCCGCGTCCTGATGGCACGGGCAGGGTCGGAGCCTCCAGAGGGCTCGGTCAAACCGAAGAAGCCCTTCTTCTCGCCGCGCAGCATCGGCCGCAGATACTTCTCCTTCTGCTCCTCCGTGGCTTCATAGAGCTGCGCCAGGCCGGCCGTGCCGAACACGCCGTAGCACGGCGCGTAGATGCCGGCGCGATGCTGCCCCATCTCGATCGCCAAGAGGACGCGTGTCGTCATGTCGATGCCGGGGCCACCGAACTCGGCGGGAATGTCGAGGCCGTAGAGACCCATCGCTTTCACCTTGGCGACGAGGCGCGTCTGCTCCTCCTGCGGCAGCTCGCTCGCATCGGGATCGAGCTTGTCCTCCAGCGGTACGATCTCCTCACGCACGAAGCGGCGCACCTGCGCAATGATGGCGCGTTGTTCTTCGGAGGGTTCGAGGTTCATGAGGGTCTCGGTCAGAGGTGTGCCATGCTTCGCGCGGCATTCTACACGCCTCCAGCCGCTTGGCCACAACTGCGCCATCGAGCGGCTGGTCAACCACCTTTGCATGGCTTGGCAATGCTGGCCGGGCCACACTTTTGATGGCTATCAAAGGCAAACGGCAACACATGCGGCAAACAACTCGGCATCGGTGTTGATACAAGAAGGAGACTGAGCATGACATTCGACAGCTGGCTGCCCGCATTGTGGAACGACAAGTCAGATCGACGTGATCCGTTCCAGGCACTTCGCAAACAGATGGACGAGGCATTCAATGACTGGGTCGTCGGCCTGCCCCGCGGCGCCGCCCCGTTCGGCGGTGAGGCGTTCCAAGTCCGCATCGACGTCAGCGAGACGGAGACGGACATCACCCTCAAGGCTGACCTGCCCGGCATGGAGCAGAAGGACATCGAGGTCGCCCTGGTTGGCAATCAACTCACCATCAAGGGAGAGCGCAAGTCCGAGGCGGAGAAAAAAAGCGACGACAAGGGCCGGACGTATCACCGCATCGAGCGGTCCTATGGCGCGTTCCAACGCATCATGGCGCTGCCGTTCGAAACCGATCCCGGCAAGGTGGACGCCAAGTTCAAAGACGGTGTCCTCACGATCGTGCTGCCGAAGCCGCCGGAGGTTCAGAAGCAGTCGCGACGCATCGAGGTGAAGAAGGCTGCGTGAGTTCCAGCGTGGCGCTGCGGCAATGACAGCTGCCGCAGCGCGCTCGATGTAGCGGGGATGCGCGCCGCGGCGGCGGCGATCCTCTCGCAAGCAAGACCGCTCGGGCGTCAAAGCGGGCTCAACCTTCCGAGCTTGACCGGTGGGTTCTCCTGGTTGACCACCGGCAGGCCGCCGTGGTCGTGCACGTGCACCATCAGCAGTTCCTGCCAGCGGGTGGTGTATTGCTGGTTGACCTCGACGCGGAATTTGACAGCCCCCGCGGGCGGCGACTTGAGCGCTTTTTCCACCTCACCGCGCAGGCCGAACAGCGAGCGACCACCGGCCATACCGATGTGCACGACGTGATCGCGCGCATCGGCCAGCTGATAGACGCCGAGTTGGCCGCTCAACGCCTTGACATTGGCGGCATTGAGGTCGACCCAAGGTTTGGTCATGCGGATGGCCATTCGGTCCTCTCAGCGGCGACGGGCGAGCGCGTCAGGATTGACGACATTGGTCGGCGTGCCGCCAGCATAGGCGACGATCTGGTCGAAGATATCGGTGAATTGCGTCTCGTACTCTTCCCGCGTGACATAGCCGACATGCGGCGTGGCGACGACCTGCGGCAACGTCAGCAGCGGGTGGCTCGGATCGCGCAGCGGCTCTTCCTCGTAGACGTCGACGGCGGCCATGCCCGGGCGTCCGGCCTTCAGCGCTGCAACCAGCGCGCCCGGCGCGATCAAGGGCGCCCGGCTGGTATTGACCAGCAGTGCCGTCGGCTTCATGCGCGCCAGGTCGGCGGCGGTGACGATGCCACGGGTGGCATCGACGAGGCGCATCTGCAGCGAGAGGACGTCGGAGGTGGCGAAGAATGCCTCCTTCGAGGCCGCAACGGCATAACCCTCGGCCACGGCTTTAGCCCGCGACGCTTCACGCGCCCAGAACTGAACCGGCATGCCGAAGGCGCGGCCATAGTTGGCGATCTCGCGGCCGATGCGGCCATAGCCATAGATGCCAAGCGTTTTCCCACGCAGGCTGTGAAAAACCCCCGTTTGCCACACACCGGCCTTGAGGGCTGCGACCTGCTGCGGGATGTGGCGCATGGCGGCCAGGATCAAGCCCCAGGTCAGCTCCGCGGTGGCGAACGAAGGCGTATCGGGATGCTGCCCGGACGACACGATGATGCCGAGCCGCGTGCACGTCTCGACATCGATGTGCGGATAGACGCTGCGCTGGCTGATCAGCTTCAGCTTGGGCAAGCGCTCCAGCAGCGGTGTGCGGATCTTGGTGCGCTCGCGGATCAACACCAGCACCTCGGTGTCCCGCAGTCGCTCGGCGAGCACGTCGGTATCCTGCACCTGATCGTTCCAGATGGTGACGTTGGCACCGGCCAGCTTAGCGAAGCAGGGCAAGGTGCGCAGCGTATCGAAGTAGTCGTCGAGGATGGTGATATTCATGAAATTGGCTCTACGTCGGTCATGTCGAACAGTTCGGCCTTTGCGCCGGATGCCGCAAGTCGTGGCGCCGCGGCGGCGCGCCTGGGATCATTGCGAAAGCTCTCGAACGCAGCGTGGGAAGGAAACCACACCACGTGGCATTCGACCGTGCCGTCGGCATTGCGCAGGCGCCGCTGCACTGCACCGCCATGGGCACCAACCAGCGGCAACACCAGCGCCTCGTAGGCCTGAAACTCGGCCACGCCAGCAAGGGGCACGCGCAAGAGGACGGTCAACGTCACGCCGGCCATGTCAGGTTCCTCTCAGATACCGCTGAACTTGGCCTTACGCTTCTCCAGGCGCGCGCGCATGCCCTCCTGCGCATCCTGCGAGGTGCGCGCTTTGTCGACGACGAGATCGATGTCGTCGTGCGGGATGGCGTCGCGGTAGGCCATCTCGCGGGTGATCAGCGCCTTCATGGCCTTGAGCGACAGCGGCGCATTGTCGGCGAGCCGCTTGATGACCGTCGCGGCGGTCGCCTCCAGCTCAGCGGGCTCGGCGATATGCGAGATGAGGCCAAGCGCATGGAACTCGCGCGCTGAGAGGGGATCGCCGAGCAGGAGGATCTTCTTCGTGATCACGGGACCGGCGACCTCCAGCAGCTTCTTGGCCAGGAACCAGCTTGGTGCCAACCCCACCTGGGCGAGCGACATGCCGAAACGGGCCGCAGTCGAGGCGACGACGATGTCGCAATGCAGCGCCAGCTCGTTGCCGCCGGCGATGGCATCGCCATTGACGATGGCCACCACGGGCAGCGGATAGGCCTCGATGGCATGCAGCATATGCTCGATGCCGGATTCGCCTTGCGGGTTCTTGCCCCGCCATTTCAGGTCGAGCCCGGCGCAGAACACGGGGCCGTTGGCGCGGATGACGGCGACCCGCTCCTCCGGCTTCGGCGGCATGACGAAGATGGCCTTGAGCTCCTCCATCATCTGCCCGTCCAGCGCGTTGCGCTTCTCGGGCCGGTTCAGCGTGACGGTGCGGACCGGACCTTCAATCTTGACGTCGACGGTGGCCATGCGCGTTCCTCTGCGAGCGATCGTTGCGGCGCCAAGTTTACAGCAATGCCGGTGAGCCGCCAGGGTGTGGCGCCCCCGATGCCCGGTCGGCCATGGCAGGGCCAGGCAAGAGAGCAACGCCCCTTGGGGAAAAGGGATGTCGGCCACGGCTAAAGCCTTGTGCGCCCCCATCGAGGCCCCTATCGATTGAGCCTCCCGAATTGAACGACACGGAGATCTCGAACATGTCGACATTCGCCAAAGCTGCCGTTGTTGCCCTTGGCCTGGCGGGCCTCACCGCGCTGCCGTTGACCGGCGCCGAGGCCCAGGACGCCCCGAAAAAGGCCGCCGCCAAAAAGGCCGCCGTGAAGGGCGAAGTGTGCAGCCGCAAGGGTGGCCGTGGCTGGGCCCCGACCGAGGGCATGGCGCGCTTCCAGGCCTGGGAGATCGTGGCACAGACCACCGGCAACTGGCCGTTCATGACCGATACCTTCCGCAACGAGAAGTACAAGTGCGCGCCGGAAGGCGGCCAGTGGAAGTGCATCAGCCAGATCGACGTGTGCAAAAAGTCCTGACGGAAACGCCGCGGCCAGAACCGCCGGTACGCGCCAAGCGCTGCGGCCGGCCACCCGCGGTTACGGGGGCGACGACAGCGCGACGATGCGGTCACTGTCGAGATCCACGGACGGCCAACGGCGCTGTGGCGAGGACGGCGCGACGATGCCGCAGCCCTTGAAGTCCAACGCCGGCCACGCGAGCCTGGGCGGCGGCGCACCGACGCCGTCACCGTCGATCGACCGACGGACACCCGCGCCCGGGGCGAGGACGACTATTCGGCTGGCACAACCCGTCGCCCAAGCCCAGCACAGTCGGTCAATCCGATATGGCTCCGAAATTGGCAGTCAAGCCATTGATTTGACACCGCTTATGGAGGTGCCCGGCTCCTGCCATGCGCATCCGACATTGCGGCTGCCGACATTTCCCGCTAGAAGAGCCGCCGCGACGCAGAAGCGCGCCTCGCTCCGCCCACCGGAGCCGACGCGGGTGTAGCTCAATGGTAGAGCAACAGCCTTCCAAGCTGATGACGAGGGTTCGATTCCCTTCACCCGCTCCAGTTGAATTATTGCCTTGGCCGTTTGCGGCGCGATCCAGGGCGATGAGGGGCCGCCCAGGCGGGCCGTGCCGGGTGGGCGCTCCCTGTCTGTCAGGGCGTTTGGCCGCCGGGCCATTTCGCTGTCTCGGGCGCTCCTCCCCCAGCCTTGCCACCCAATCACCGCACTGTGACCCTCATGCCGCCGCGAACGCCGTGCACCTGAGGTGGGTAGGGTGCAAGACCTGCCGCCTTCACCACTTGGTAAGGTTATCGGGTCATTAGTGCGCGGATCAAAGTCGCGTTCCGTTTGTGTCGAGGAGTAGCCATGCGTCGTCCCCTTGAGCAGCTTTCGCGCCGGGATATCGTCAAGTCGTTCGGCCTGTCGGCGTTGCTGCTGCACCCGATCCTGCGCGATATGGCCTATGCGGCCACCACCCCCTTCGACAAGGCGCCGCGCTACATCCATTTCTTCAAGGGTGGCGCGTTCTATCCGAGCCGCACCAATCCTTCGTCCCTGACCCAATTGGCCGGCACGCCGATCGAGCCGCTGCAGGCGCACGCCAGCGACATCATCCTGTTCAAGAACATGAACGTGCACGGCGGCAGCCCGAAAACCACCGGCTACAAAGAGGAGCACGCCGCCGGCGTCATGGGCTGCTCCACCGGCAACATTTACCACTACTCCTCCAACGATGCTTATTTCGCCTATACCGACCACGAATCGATCGATATCCGCATTGCCAATCACTACAAGGCGCGCGCCGACCTGAAGGACGTGCCGATCGCCAGCCTGCATGTCGGCGGTGGCGCCCACTCGGACGCCGACAACGTGGGCGTCGGCAACCGCTTCATCTCGTTCCGCAACCGGCAGAAGGGCGACACCCGCTACGGCAATGCCATCGAGCCGATGCAGGATGCGGGGCAGGTCTATGACATGCTGATGCAGACGGCGGGTCGCATGTGCACGGCCCAGTCCAATCGGCCCCGAACCGACACGGCTCAATTGACTGCGACGCTCGCCAACCGCACCAGCGTGGTCGATGTGGCGCTCCCCTATGTCAAGGAGGCCAAGCGCGAGTTCGGGCTCGACAGCGAGCACGCCCGCAAGCTGGATGGACTGCTCGAGAATTGGAGCGAGGCGGAGACGGCCGCCCGCCAGCAAGCCAAGGCCGATATTGCTGGTCCGAAGGCCGGCGGGGCTGCGTGTCCTGCAGCGACCAAGGTCGCCGCCAACGGCTCGAACAAGCAGAACCTCGACGTGCTCTCGCCCGTCCACGATGCCATGATCGCCATGATCAAGTTCGCCTTCCAGGCCGACCTGACGCGCGTCGCAGCCTTTACGCTGTCCGGGGCCTCGAGCGGCCAGACGTGGCCGAGCCGCGGCATTCATAAGGCCCATCACTCGCTGGAGCACAGCGGCGACGTCAACAGCCTGGTCAAGATCGACACCTATTATTCCGAGAAGTTCGCCAAGCTGCTCACGGCCTTGAAGTCGGTCGACGATGGCGGCGGCCGCACCGCGCTGTACAACAGCTCGGTGCTGCTCGGGATGGAGTGCTGGAGCAACAGCTCGAGCGGCCATTACCTGACCAACATACCGTTCGTGTTCGCCGGCCAGGGCGGCGGGCGCTTCAAGACCGGACAGATCATCAACGCTGCCGGTCGCAACAACAATGACCTGCACATCTCGTGCATGAAGGCGGCCGGCATCGAGGCGGACGTCTTCGGCCTGCCGAGCCTGTGCAAGGGCGCCATTATCTGACGTGCTTGCGGGGGCAGCCCATGACCGTTGCGCCAAAATCGTCTTGGCCTTTGCCCGCTTCGGGGACCTTTGGCCTGCTGGCCCTGGCTGGCCTGCTCGCCGTCACGCTCCCCAAGGCCCAGGCCCAGGCGCCGACCCAGACGCCACCCGCCGAACAGCATTTGCAAGCCCTCGATCCCGCGCTCTATGAGGCCGCGCGCACGTTCTTTCCCAGCGACGAGAGCGGCCTGCCGCCACGGCGGATCTTTCGCCTCACGCGCGATCAGATCGACGTCACCGTCGAGGCGCTGCTGCCTAAGGTGGCGAAACGCTCCGTCAAGACGGCTGTGCCCCGCGACCCCCTGCAGACCAATTACGAGTTTGCCGATCTGCTCGGCTTCAATGCCGCCAACGTACGCGGCCTCAAAGGCTGGATCGCCGAGATAGCCGCCGCCGTGAAAGCGGACCCGACCCACGTTGTCGACTGTGCGGCGCAGAAGAATGCGCCCGATTGCCTGAAGGTCGCCGCCAGCCGCTTCATTCGCAAAGCCTTCCGCGACGATACCATCTACAAGGCCGCGCCCGGCGACGAGAGCAATCCGGCCACCAGCCACGCCAAGGTGGTCGAGTTGGCCGACGGATTCGTCAAGAACGCCACTGCTGTTGGCGTCAACCAGGCGGCGGCCGACCTTGTCGAGGTGGTGCTGACCTCACCGGATTTTCTGTTCCGCAAACAACTGGCCACCAACCGCCGCGGACTGCTCTCGCCCAAGCAATTGCTGCAGGAGCTGACCTACACGCTGGCCGACGGCCCGCCGGATGCGCTCAACCTGGATGTCGAGCAAGCGCCGAACTACTTCCAGACCGCGCGCGAGCGCCAGGACACGATCGACACCATCCTGGCCAGCAAGGCCGCGCAGGCGAAGCTGGTGCGCTTCTTTAAGGCCTGGCTGGAGATCCGAGAGCCGGGCGACTTCACCATCTCGCAGCAGCTGTTCAAGCAGTTCACCGACAAGGCGGCCACCACCATGGTCGGCGACAGTGAACGCTTCCTGCGTGAAGAACTGGCCAAGCCGGCGCCGCGGCTCGCCGACATCACGCTGTCGACACGCGCCTTTCTGGCGCAGGTGGCCGAGCCGAAGAAGGGGGCCAAAGCGGCTGAGAAGGCTACGGTGGCCGAAGCTGGCCCGCGCCTCGGCATCTTCACGCATCCGGCGGTGCTGGCGTCCCATTCCGGTCCGACCAGCTCGGCCCCGATCAAGCGCGGCGTGTTCTTCGCCCGTAAAGTCATGTGCCTCGATCTAGAGGCGCCACCCCAGGGCCTCGACCTCACCATCTACGAGAAGCCCGGCGCCACCGAGCGCGAGCGCATCGAGGCCGTCACCGGCCAGACAGCATGCATCGGCTGCCACAAGATCATCGATCCGCTGGGCTTCTTCCAGGACAGCTACGATGCGCTCGGCCGCTGGCGCGACAAAGACGAGGAAGGTCGCCCCATCGACGCCAGCATGGCGATCCGGCTGCCCGGCAGCGGGACCTTGAAGACCACGACCACCGAAGAGGCGCTCAAGGCCCTGACCGGCTCGCACCAGTTCAAGCAATGCTTCGTGCGCCAGCTGTTCCGCTTCTACATGGGCCGCAAGGAAGAACCTTCAGACGATCGCCTGCTGCGCGAGATGTTCGTCACCTTCGCCCACAAGGACAACCAGGAGATCCTTGCGCTGGTGCGACGTCTGGCGACCTCCGACCGCGTCAGCATGCGCCAGCCGGCCCCCCCGACCAAGGCCGCAGCCGGCAGCCAGTAAGCGCCCGGCGCCATTCCACGCCGCTATCGCGGTGATAGCGCCCATACATAGCGCTGTGATGATATGATCGTGAGTACCGCGTGAACGTCGCCACGTGGTAGCAAACGTCGGTTGTTATAAGAAACGGCCCTTCAGCCGTCGCCGCGATCAGGGGATACCACGTGACCGTAGAAATGCCGCTCGCCGACCGCGCCACCATCCGCACGACGTTCCAGAACCCCGACATCACCGTGAAGGGCGAGCCGCGGGCCAGCGTAAGCCTCAAGCGGCTGGAAACGCTATGGTTTAACACCGGCACGCTGTGCAACATTACCTGCCTGAACTGCTACATCGAATCGAGCCCGACCAACGATCGCCTCGCCTACCTCTCGCTGGCCGACGTGCTGCCATTCCTGGACGAGATCCAGAAGGATGCGGTGGGTACCGATCAAATTGGTTTCACGGGCGGCGAGCCGTTTCTTAACCCAGCCTTCCTCGACATCCTCGAATTGACGTTGGACCGCGGCTTCGAGGTTCTGGTGCTCACCAACGCCATGCAGCCCATGCAACGGCCAAAGGTGCGCCAACGCCTCCTCGACCTCAATGTGCGGTACGGGGCTCGCCTGCGCTTGCGCGTCAGCCTCGACCATTTCACGCAGCGCCTGCACGAGGCCGAGCGAGGCCCCAAGAGCTTCGCCAAGACCGTGGCCGGCCTCGACTGGCTGTCCGCTAACGGCTTCCAGATCGCTATCGCCGGCCGCAGTTGCTGGCATGAGGTCGAGAGCGAAGCGCGGACTGGCTATGCCGACCTCATTGCCGCCCGTGGCTGGCGCATCGACCCGACGGATACCAAAGCGCTGATGCTCCTGCCGGAAATGGACGGCAGCCACGAGGTGCCAGAAATCTCGGTCGGTTGCTGGAGCCTGCTCGGCAAGCGACCCGAGGATCAGATGTGTGCCACCAGCCGTATGATCGTCAAGCGGCGCGGCGCCGAGCGGGCGAGCGTCGTGCCCTGCACGCTGCTCCCCTACGATGTCGCCTTTGACATGGGAACCAGCCTCGCCAAGGCGGCCGCAGCCGATGGCGGCATGTTCAGCGACGGCCGCGTCAAGCTATGCCATCCCAACTGCGCCAAGTTCTGCGTGCTCGGCGGCGGCAGCTGCGCTTGAGCCCGGGCTGCTGCTCTGCCATCCTGCCACCATGCCGGAACAAGCCTCACGCCAACAGCGGCGCCAGATCGAGCGCGAGCGGATCAAAGCCGGGCGCGCCCTGGCCTCATCGGGCCTGATCGCCAAGCCTCCGCGCGAGGCCATGCGCGACGTGGCGTCCCTGTTGCGCAGCACGCTCGCCGACAAGCGCAACGCCCAGCGCGCCGGAGATGCCGCCGCCTTGGCTCATGCACTGATGGAAACCTCGCTCGCCCGCCAACCCGGTCGCGCCGAGATCGCCTGCAGCAAAGGTTGCAGCTACTGCTGTTACACCTTTGTCGGCGCCACACCGCCCGAGATTTTCCGCCTTGCCGATGCCATCCGCCACGGCAAGGTTGCCGGTGTCACGCCCGATCTGGTGCGTGAACGCGCCGTTGAGACGCGTTCGCTGCCCCCAGACGCCCGCACCGGCGCCAAGATCGCCTGCCCGCTGCTGGTGGACAATGCCTGTGCCGCCTACAGCGAGCGGCCGCTCGTGTGCCGCCAGACGACGTCAATCTCGCTCCCGGCCTGCAAGGACGAGTTCGAAGGCCTGGGTAGCGACAAGGCGGCGATGGCCGTCAGTACGGCCCATCTCGCCCATGCCAGCAACGCTCACGTGGCGTTGCTGGCCGCGCTGTACTCGGCCGGTCTGCCGGCAACGGCCTATGAACTCGCGTCCGCGCTCGATGTCGCGCTCGCGACACCCGATGGCGAGCGCAGCTGGCTTGCCGGCGAGGACATTTTCCGCGACCTGCCACAACGTGCGCCGCCGCCCGCGATCGTCCACACGGTGGCGCGCCAGATTGCCAGTGACCTCGAGGCCTGAGCGCGCACGGACGCAAAAGGCCCCGGAGTTTGCCTCCGGGGCCTTCGCACGTGTGGCGTCGCCGAACTGCGGTTACTTCTTCACCAGAGCGTCGCGGATCTCCTTCAGGTAGACCTCGCTAGCCGGTGGCGGCGGTGGTGTTGCAGCAGCAGCCGGCTTTTCAAACCGCTTGCGGGCCGCATTCATGGCCTTAACCATCATGAAGATACAGAAAGCCAGAATCAGGAAGTCGACACAGGATTGGATGAACGAGCCGATCTGCACAGGGCCGGCCGTGATCTTGGAGAAATCTGGCGACCCGCCAGCCGCTCCGACGATCGGCATGATGATGTGTTTGACGACCGAGTCGATGATCTTGCCGAACGCACCGCCAATAATGACGCCGACGGCTAGATCCATCACGTTGCCTTTGAGTGCAAACTCCTTGAATTCGCTGAGAAACGACATTAGCAGCCCCTTTTCCCTTTGATTGCGACGGTCGCGTTCGCAAGCCACGTCTCGCATGCAGGTTCTGGCATCGATCTGCCGTCAGATTGGGACCAGTCGGCCTTGAACGCCGTCAACGGCATCCGCTGCTTCAGCGAAGCCGTCCGCAGAATAGATCTTTACGCGGCGATTCTGCAACTAGGGCGCGACCTTCAAAGCCGAGGACTTCCTGATCTTGGTAACTGCGGCGCCCGAAACGACTTGCGGTTCCGCGGTCACAGTCCTTCTGCAATGGCCGCACATTGTGTACGATCCGCTTGGTACACTCTACGTTGACCGGGAATGATGTCTCATGATCGGTGGCTGGCAGGTTGCGTCGTTGGCCTTCGCCTATATCGGCGGCCTGTTTGCCCTGGCGTGGCTGGGGGATCGTTTCATTCGTCCCCTGAAGGGTGGCCAGGGCCGCCCGGTGACCTATGCGCTGTCGCTGGCCGTCTACTGCACATCGTGGACGTTCTTCGGCAGTGTCGGCCTGGCGGCGACCACCGGCTACGATTTTCTGCCGATCTACCTGGGACCCATCCTGGTGTTCGTCTTTGGTGGCCCATTGATTGTGCGCATCGTGCGCCTGGCCAAAAGCCAGAACATCACCTCCGTCGCCGACTTCATGGCCGCCCGCTACGGCAAGAGCCCCGCGGTGGCTGCGCTCGTGACCGGCGTCGCCGTCATTGGCGTCATGCCCTACATCGCTCTGCAATTGAAGGCCGTCGCCAGCTCCGTCGAGACGCTGATCGGCAACAGTCCCCTGCAGGGACTCGCCGAATCGTCCGGACTTGGCATCGACACGGCCTTCGTCGTCGCCATCAGCCTCGCCGTCTTCGCGGTGCTGTTCGGCACCCGCCACATCGACGCCACCGAGCATCAGGACGGCCTGATGCTCGCCATTGCCGCGGAATCGGTGGTCAAGCTCGCAGCCTTCCTGACCGTCGGCGCCTATGTCGTGTTCGGTCTCTTCGGCGGCCTCGACAGCTTCATCGCAACGACCATGAACAGCCCGCAACTGCAGGAGGTCTTCGGCCGCGGCCTCAATGGTGGCGTCTGGCTCACCACGACGCTCCTCAGTGCCGTCTGCATCCTGCTGCTGCCGCGTCAGTTCCACGTCACGGTGGTCGAGAACAAGTCCGAGCACGAGCTCCGGCGGGCGGCGTGGGCCTTCCCGCTCTATCTGCTGCTGATCAACATCTTTGTCGTGCCGATTGCCTTGGCGGGCCTGCTGCTGCTGCCGCCAACGGTGGGTGGTGCCGACATGTTCGTGCTCGGCCTGCCGCTGCAGGCGGGATCGAGCACCATCGCGGTGATCGCCTTCCTCGGCGGCCTGTCGGCGGCAACCGCTATGGTCATCGTCGAGTCGGTGGCGCTCGCCATCATGATCTGCAACAGCTTCGCCGTGCCCTGGCTGGTGCGCCGCCAGATCGTGACCAAAGCGCCGGACGAGGACATGGCGCAACTGCTGCTGGGTGTGCGCCGCGTGGCCATTTTCGCCATCCTGCTGCTCGGCTATCTGGTCTATCGCGCCCTCGGTCAGGTGCACGGGCTCGCCGCCATCGGCCTCGTTGCCTTTGCCGCCATCGCGCAGTTGGCACCAGCCTTCTTCGGCGGCTTGTTCTGGCGTCGCGCCACTGCTCGTGGCGCCATTGCCGGCATCATCGTCGGCTTCGCCTTCTGGTCCTACACGCTGCTGGTGCCGTGGATCGGCAAGGCCGGCTGGCTGCCCATGAGCATCATCGACGACGGCCCGTTCGGCATCGGCCTGCTCAAGCCGCAGGCGCTGCTCTATCTCCATTTCGAGCCGCTGACCCACGGTGTGCTCTGGAGCCTGCTGGCCAACACCGTGACCTATGCCTTGGTGTCTCTGCTGCGCCAGCCGGAGCCGATCGAGCGCTTGCAGGCGCACATCTTCGTGCTCGACGACAATCCGCGCCCCTCGCCGACGCCGGCGTTCCGCCTGTGGCGCACGCAGACCACCGTCGGCGATCTGCAGCAGGCCGCCGGCCGCTATCTCGGCCACGAACGTGCCGAACGCTCGTTTATCGAATATGCGCGCAGCCGCGCCATCAAGCTGTCGCAGGATCAGGAAGCCGATCTCTCGACCCTGCGCTTTACGGAGCATCTGCTCACCAGCGCCATCGGTGCCGCCTCGGCCCGCCTCGTCATGACGCTGCTGCTCACCCGTGGCAACGTCTCCAACCAGTCGGCCATGAAGCTGCTGGACGATGCGACCGAGGCGATCCAACACAGCCGCGACCTCCTCCAGTCCGCCCTCGACCAGGTGCGCCATGGCTTGACCGTGTTCGACAAGGACATGCAGCTGATCTGCTGGAACCGGCGCTTCCGCGAGCTGCTCGATTTGCCCCCGGATCTCGGCCGGGTCGGCATGCCGCTGGAACGCATTCTGCGTGTGTGCGCCGAACGCGGCGATTTCGGTCCCGGCCCGGTCGACGCGTCGGTCGCCGACTACCTGACCAAGCTCGCCGTGACCCGCGAAACGTTCCGAGTGCATCACGATGCCAGCGGACGCATCGTCGAGATTCGGACTGCGCCCATGCCGCAAGGCGGCATCGTGACAACCTACTCCGACATCACCGAGCGCATGGCGGCGGCGCGGGCCTTGGAGCGCGCCAATGAAACCCTTGAACGGCGAGTCGCGGAGCGCACCGCCGAACTCCTCGATGTCAACCAGGCGCTGAAAGCCGCCAAGGCCAAGGCCGATGAGGCAAGCCAGGACAAAACGCGGTTTCTGGCCGCCGCCAGCCACGACATCCTCCAACCGCTCAATGCTGCGCGGCTCTACGCGTCGAGTCTGGCCGAGCGCCAACCCCATGGGACCGAAGGCCAGCTTGCGCGCAATGTCGATGCGTCCCTGGAGGCGGTCGAGGAAATCATCGGTGCCCTGCTTGACATCTCGCGCCTGGATGCCGGCCAGCTGAAGCCCGAGATCGGCCCTGTCTCCCTGGCCGAGACACTGGAGGAAATGCGCATCGAATTCACGCCGATGGCACGCGAGAAAGGTCTGGAGCTGCGTTTCGTGCCAACGGAGACATGGGTGCTGGCCGACCGCCGCCTGCTGCGCCGCGTGCTGCAGAACCTGATTTCGAATGCCTTGAAATACACCCGCCAGGGCCGTGTCCTGGTCGGCTGCCGTCGCGCCGCCGGCCATCTCGACATCCTCGTTCTCGACACCGGGCCCGGCATCCCGAATCGCAAGCAGGCGATCATCTTCAAGGAGTTCCAGCGCCTCGAGGAAACGGCCGCCGAGGTGCAGGGACTGGGCCTTGGCCTGTCGATCGTCGAGCGCATCTGCCGAGTGCTCGATGCGCCCATCCTGCTGCGCTCGACACCGGGTCGCGGCACCACCTTCGGCATCCGGCTCCCTGCATCGGTGCCCGGCGTGCTGCGCAAGCGTCAGGAGCCGCCGTTGCCCCTCGCGGCCGACCTCGGTGGCTTGCAGGTCCTGTGTATCGACAATGAACCGCAGGTGCTGGCCGGCATGGCGACGCTGCTGGCGGGCTGGGGCGTCAGCACCAGCCTTGCCGCCTCGGCCGGCGAGGCGCTGCGCGCGCCCAACCTCGGGCACCAGATCCCGGATGTCATTCTGGCCGACTATCACCTCGACGGCACCACAGGCCTTGCCGCCGTCACCACCCTTCGCCAAGCATACGGCGCCGCCATTCCGGCCGTCATCATCACTGCCGACCATACTGCCGAAGTGCAGCGCGCGATCCGCGATGCCGGCCTCGCTCAGTTGCGCAAGCCTCTCAAGGCCGCCATGCTGCGTGCGCTGCTCTCACAATACGCGGTACGCCGCGCGGCCGCCGAATAGTGAGGGCGATGACCTGCCCCGGACCCGGCCGCTCCAGGCCTTAACCACGCTTTGGGCAATCTTGGGGCTGGTGCGGCTGCCCGCAAACGACCATATGTAGGCCACGAACATAAATGCCGACCCAGCCATCCCACCACACGTCTCACACTCACGCTCGCCATCTCAGATCGCCATCATGAAAACCGACTGTCTTGTTCTCGGCGCCGGCATGGTCGGCATCTCTGCCGCCATTCATCTGCAGAAGCGCGGCCGCTCGGTCGCCCTTGTCGACCGGCGAGGGCCGGCCGAGGAAACGTCTTATGGCAACGCCGGGCTGATCCAGCGCGAGGGCGTGGTGCCGTACATGTTTCCGCGCGAATGGAAGATGATCCTCCAGCATGCGCTGAACCGTGGCACCGATTCTCACTATCACCTCTCGGCGCTGCCCCGCATTGCCCCCTACCTGTTCAAGTATTGGGCCGCCTCCACGCCTGCCGGCAAAGCACAAAGCACCAAGGCGCTGGCCAAGCTGGTCGAGCATTGCTTGAGTGAGCACGAAGCGCTGATGCAGGCGGCCGGCATCACGGGCATGATCCGGCGCACCGGCTACATCCGAGCCTCCCGTTCGCAGGCCAAGCTCGACGCCGGCCGCGCCGAGGACGAAGCCATCCGCCGCGAGTATGGCATCACTGCCGTAAGCCTGGACGCGAAGGCCATCGCCGAACTGGAACCGCATCTCAAGAACGGCTTCGCCGGTGGCGTCCATATGACAGACCCGGTCTCCGTCGCTGATCCCGGTGCCGTCGGCCGCGCTTACGCGGAACTCTTCACCAAGCTTGGCGGGCGCCTGATCGAGGGCGAGGCGCGCACGCTCCAACAGACGTCCGAGGGCCACTGGCGCGTCGCCACCCGCACCGGTTGGGCGGAGGCGCCGCAAGCCGTCGTCGCCCTCGGCCCCTGGTCGGACGACATTACGCGACCATTGGGGCTGCGCATCCCGCTCGGCTGGAAGCGTGGCTATCATATGCACTACCGCACCGAGGGCAATGCCACCCTCGGCCGCCCTGTTATCGACAGCGATTACGGCTATTGCATCACACCGATGATGCAGGGCATCCGGCTGACCACCGGCGCCGAGTTCGCCAACCGGGACGCACCGCCGACGCCTGTGCAGCTCGACCGTGTGGAGCCGAAAGTCCGGGACATCTTCCCGCTCGGCGCCCGCATCGACGCGCAACCCTGGCTTGGCCGCCGCCCCTGTCTCCCCGACATGCTTCCCGCCATCGGCCCAGTGCCCGGAAAAAAAGGACTGTGGCTTGACTTTGGCCACCACCATCTGGGCTTTACGCTCGGTCCTGTTTCCGGCCGCCTGCTCGCCGAGATGATGACCGGCGAAGTACCCCTGGTCGATCCCGCGCCCTATCGGACAGATCGCTTCTGAGCTGGCGCTGCCATCGCTATCATGCGCATCACCAACGGCCTCACCGAGAGCATCGCCACTCTCGTTGCAGCAGCTGGTAGCCCCGCATCCCCACGCGCGCATATCGCGTCTCAAGTTCGAGCATTGCCTGCAATTTCGCGACTTTCTGTTAACCAAAACAATAGCTTTGGTCGCTAGGTTGCGCTGGACGATAGCTTGGATCGCGCAGATCCGAAGGCATGAAGCCGCGCTACCGCGTCGGTTGCACCCCGACCTCCCGCAAAACAAATCGATTCACTCCCGACCATGGCCGCTCCGCGTCCGAGGGAACGTGTGCTCGTTTCCTGCCGGAACCTGTGCGCCGTGACGTCAGGGGTTGAACCTTGGGCAACGTTCGGAGACGCACTCGATGCCGGCTTCCTTCAAATTCATTCGCAATCTGTCGATTACCAGGGTCGTGATCACACTCGCCGTGACACTGTTCATCAGTCTGATCGCAAAAACCGGGATCGCTGAATATAAATCGCGAGAGCTGGAGATCCAGGGCGTTTTCTATAATCAGATCATTGATGGCAAGGATCTCGTTGCTGATCTGCTGCCGCCGCCGCTCTACCTCGTCGAAGCCTACCTCGAAACGCACGTTCTCGCGGATAACCCAAGCGAATTGGTCCGAAGCCGGCAGCGGCTCACCAAAATGAAGAGCGACTACGACGAGCAGATAAAGAAGTGGGCACGCTCCACGTTGCCAACATCCATCAAATCCGACCTGGTGGAAGTCTCCAACATCGAGACGCAGAAGTTCTGGGATGAGATCAACAAGACCTTTCTTCCGGCCATCGAACGTGGCGACCGCGCCGTTGCCGGGCAATCCCTGACGCAGGTCGGTGACATTTTTGTCAAACATCGCGAGATCGTGATCAAACTGATCTCTCGCGCCAGCGAACATCTCAAGCAGATCGAGACAGCGACGGCCGTCAGCGATCGTTGGTGGCGCATGGCGGAGCTAATCGTCACGGCGGTCGTCTTTGCACTCTCGGCATTGATCGTGTGGGCAATGCGGTCACTGGTCTCCAGTCCGCTGCGCAGCATCTCTCTTCGCACACGGAGCCTCGCCAGCGGCGATCTTGCGCCCCCAATTCCCTTCGAGGGCCAGCAGAACGAGGTCGGCCAAATCGCCGATGCGCTGGTTGTCTTTCGTAACGCCGCCGTCGATCGGCAAAAGCTCGAAACGGATGCGGTGATGCAACGTCGCCAGGTCGAGGAAGAGCGCCGGATCATCGCCGATCAACAGGCGCAGGCTGTCCGGGTCGTCGGCGAGGCACTTGGCAGCCTGTCTGAAGGTGACCTCACCCGGCGGATCGAGACCGAGATCGCCGCCGAGTATCAGACACTCAAGGATGATTTCAACAACACCGTGGAGCGGTTGCTGGCGACCATGTCCGCCGTAACGTCTGGTACGGACGCGATCAAGTCGGGGACCAGAGAAATCGCCCAGGCGTCCGACGATCTGGCGCGCAGAACGGAGAATCAAGCCGCAAGCCTCGAGGAGACGGCAGCAGCCGTCGAAGAGATCACCGCAACTGTCAAGAAGACTGCCGAAGGCGCAAACCACGCCCGCCAGGTCGTCTCGACAGCCAAGCTCGAGGCCGAAAAGAGTGGCGATGTCGTACGCAAGGCGATCGAGGCCATGAGTGGCATCGAAAAGTCGTCGAAAGAGATCAGTCAGATCATCGGCGTCATCGACGAAATCGCCTTCCAGACCAACCTGCTCGCATTGAATGCGGGCGTCGAGGCCGCCCGCGCGGGGGACGCGGGGCGCGGCTTCGCTGTCGTGGCCTCTGAAGTGCGCGCCCTGGCGCAACGCTCCGCTGACGCCGCCAAGCAGATCAAGGGCCTGATATCCACATCGACAGCGCAGGTGGACCAGGGTGTTCAGCTCGTGGCCCAAACTGGCACCGCATTGGAACGCATCGTGGTGGGTGTGGCCGAGATCAACACCGTCGTGTCGGAGATCGCCGCGAGCGCCCAGGAGCAGGCGACCGGACTGCAGCAGGTCAACGTCGCGGTCAACCAGATGGATCAGGTGACCCAGCAGAATGCGGCGATGGTGGAGGAGGCGACGGCCGCCACACGCACGCTTGCCGAGCAGAGTGACGAGTTGGTGCGCCTCGTCGGTCGCTTTCAGACTGGCGCAGCCCATGCTGCCGACCCCATTCGCAACGAGCTGAAAAAGGTCGTCCCGCACGTCTTCGCCTCGGCGTCAGCCGGCAGAACCGAACCCGCGGCCAGCCGTGATCCGCGCAAGGTGGCCAAGCTGGCCCCCCGCTCGATGGGCAAAGCTGTGGCAGCCGGCGGCCCTGGCAGCGTCCGTCACGCGGCGGCCGCCGGCACTTCCAATGAAGGTTGGGAGGAGTTCTGAGATGAAGCCCAAAAAACCGAAACCGAAACGGCTGAAGCTGCCCGAAAGCCTCAATCTCAACGCGGCGGCGCCGCTGGCACAGTCCCTTCGTGCGCTGCGTGGCTCGCCACTTGTCGTCGAGGCGCGTCATGTTCGCAGCGTCGGTGCGCAGTGCATCCAAGTCCTCCTGTCAGCAGTTGGCACGTGGAAAGCAGACAATGTTGCGTTTGAAATCACGGCTCCATCGCCCGCAATGATCGAATCCCTGCAGCTCCTGGGCATTGCCCCGTCAGAGCTGACGATGAAGGACATGCCCCAATGAGCAAGACAGTTCTCACGGTGGATGATTCGCGCACCATGCGTGACATGCTGAAGCTCGCGCTCGTCGATGCCGGCTATCGCGTCGTGCAGGCCTCCGACGGAATGCATGGGCTCGAAGTACTGAGTGAAGCAGCGCCCGATGTCATCATCACCGACATCAACATGCCGCGGCTGGATGGCTTCGGTTTCATCGAGGACGTGCGCAGAAACTGGCGATTCCGCGCCGTACCCATTCTCGTGCTGACCACCGAAAGCGACGCGGAGAAGAAGAACCGTGCGCGCCAGGCCGGGGCGACAGGATGGATCGTCAAGCCGTTCGACCCATCGAAGCTCGTCGCTGCCGTCCGTCGCGTCAGCGCTTAATCCTGCGAGAGGAAATGACGTCCGTGGATCCGATGGCGGCCATCAAACAGACCTTCTTCCAGGAGTGCGAGGAACAACTCGCCGAGCTGGAAGTGGGCCTACTCGCGATGGAAGAGGGCAACGCCGTCAAAGAGACGGTCAACGCCGTCTTCCGAGCCGTGCACTCGATCAAGGGTGGCGCGGGCGCGTTCAAGCTCACTCACCTCGTCCAATTCGCTCACGTCTTCGAGACTGCACTCGATCTGGTTCGCGCCGGTCGGCTGCACCCGTCGGCCGAGGTCCTGAAGCTCATGCTGCGAGCTTCAGACGTACTGGCCGATCTGGTGCAGGCGGCGCGGGACGGTCGAGTGGTGGAAGAGGCGACGTGGTGATTGATCGGCGACGAATTGGAAGCCTTGCGCGAAGCACCACTTAGCGCCCTGCCGCCAGCTTCCACCCATGAGCATGGTATGGCCGATTTCGAGTTCCAGCCCGTGCTCGTCGATGTTCCAGCGCTTGATGCGCCGCACGGTGGTTCCACAGCGGTGCAACAGAAGTACCTGATCTCCTTCGAACCCAGGCCCGCGCTCTACAGCAATGCCAACGAGAGCCTGCTGGTTCTGCGTGAGCTCAGCCGACTGGGCGACGCGACCGTCCGTTGCGACTGCAGCGCTGTGCCACTGCTGGACACACTCGACGCGACAGGCGCTTATCTCCGTTGGACGATTGAGCTTGACACCAGTCATGGCGAAGCGGCTGTGCGCGAGGTCTTCGACTTTGTCGATGGCGACTGCGATCTCGACATTCGCTGCGAAACGCCAGTTGCAGCGTCGGATGCCGCGATTGCAGACCTCATCCGCAAAGTGCAGGCGGACATGGCCGCCGAGCCAGCAGCCTCGACCGGGTTGACCGGAGCTCAAGGTCTACCCGCTGTTGCCTGCGAACCGCCGAAACGCGACAGCGATCCGCATATGGCCCGAGCGGCGCTGCCTGCTTTGGCGAGCGCCGAGCCTGCCAAGGCAGAGGCCGAGCCTGTCCAAGCGACCATCCGCGTGGATCTCGATCGGGTCGACCGCCTCATCAATCTCGTCGGCGAACTGGTCATCAATCGGGCCATGCTGTCACAGCGCGTGATCGAGGCGGATTTGACGGGATCATCGGCGGTCGTCATCGCCCTCGACGAGTTGGAACAGCTGACGCGCGAAATCCAGGAAAGCGTCATGGCCATTCGCGCGCAACCGGTGCGGCCATTGTTTCAGCGAATGTCGCGGATTGTTCGCGAGGTCGCGGACGCGACGGGGAAGTCGGTCCGTCTCAAGACGGATGGCGAAAGCACCGAGGTCGACAAGACGGTGATCGAGCGCCTTGCCGATCCGCTCACCCACATGATCCGCAATGCCGTTGATCATGGGCTCGAAAGCGCCGAGCAACGCCGTGCCGCCGGAAAACCAGCAGAGGGCGTCGTTCGATTGTCGGCGGCGCATCGTTCGGGGCGCATCCTCATCGAGGTGACAGATGATGGCGCCGGGATCAATCGGCCTCGGGTGCGAGAGACGGCCGTCCAAAAGGGCCTGATCCCCGCCGATGCGCAGCTGACCGACAACGAGATCGACAACCTGCTGTTCCTGCCGGGATTCTCCACAGCATCGACGGTGTCGAACATTTCGGGACGCGGCGTCGGCATGGATGTGGTGAAGCGCTCCATCCAGGCCCTCGGTGGGCGCATCTCCATTACGTCGCGCCCCGGATTGGGCTCGACCTTCAGCATGAGCCTGCCACTGACGCTGGCCGTGCTCGACGGCATGGTCGTATCGGTCAATGGACAAACCCTCGTCGTGCCCCTCACAGCCATCGTCGAAACGCTGAAGCCGAAGGCGACAAATGTCCACGCCCTCGGTGCTGGCGCCAGCGTGATGGCCATCCGCGACGCCTTTGTTCCCTTGATCGACGTTGGCCGGGAACTCGGGGTCAATGACGAACCGACGGATCCATTGCACAGCGTCGCCGTCCTCGTCGAAACGCAAGGTGGCGCCCGGCATGCCCTGCTGGTTGACCGGATCGAGGACCAGCGACAGGTCGTCATCAAGAGCCTCGAGGCCAACTACGGTCACGTGGATGGTATTGCCGCCGCGACCATCCTTGGCAACGGGCGGGTCGCCCTGATTGTCGATGTCGATGCCCTCGTTGCGCGCTGTCGTCTCGACGCGGTGCCCGTTGAAACCCGTCTTGTTGCAGCAGGTTGAGAGCCATGACCGAAAGACACGTCAACAACACTTCGACGGCCCGCGAGTTCGTGGCCTTCCGCATTGGTGCCCAGGAATTCTGCATCGACATCATGTCGGTCCGGGAAATCCGTGGCTGGACACCGGCGACCATGCTACCGCACGCACCGCCATACGTGCGCGGCGTCATCAATCTGCGTGGTGCCGTTCTTCCGAT
Organism: Hyphomicrobiaceae bacterium; assembly: GCA_046154645.1. Lineage (GTDB taxonomy): Bacteria > Pseudomonadota > Alphaproteobacteria > Rhizobiales > Hyphomicrobiaceae. Next base: position 18,394 of record JBJXDZ010000134.1, on the reverse strand, counting down.
CATCGATCTGCCGACCCGCCTTGGCTTGCCCTCCGTAGAGCCAACAGCGCGGCACGTCATCATTGTCGCCCAGGTTGGCCGGCAACTCGTCGGTCTCCTGGTCGATGCGGTCTCCGACATCCTCACAACGACCGACGACCGCGTGCAGCCGACTCCGGATGTCGCTTGCGAGGTCGCCAAGGCGTTCGTCCGCGGTGTCCTGGCGATCGAGGGGCGCATGATCAGCCTGATAACCCTCGACAACGTGCTGCCGACAGCCATCCGCGAGGCTGCATGAGCCACGCTTTACACGTCCGGGATCGTGACCTGCGGGTTCACGGCGGCGGCCCCAGCGACTTCGTCATGACGGCTGCCGACTTCGGCCGGATTGCGGCCATGCTCCAGGAGGACGCCGGCATTCATCTGGGGCCGTCGAAGGCAACGCTGGTCTACTCGCGGCTTGCCAAACGCCTGCGCAGCCTGGGGCTTGATAGTTTTCAGGCCTATTGCACGCTCGTCGGCGCTGATGACGGGGCCGAGGAACGCCGGCACATGATGGCGGCATTGACGACCAATGTGACCCGGTTCTTTCGCGAGCCACATCACTTCGATCATCTGAGGACGCAGGTCCTGCCGCCGCTCCTCGAGGCCGCGCGGCGGGGCGGACGTGTGCGCTTGTGGTCGGCGGCATGTTCGAGCGGTGAGGAACCCTATTCGATCGCGCTGACAATTCTGGCCTTGATGCCGGATGCAGCATCGTTCGACGTCAAGGTGCTGGCGACCGACATCAATCCCGGCATGGTGACCCATGGACGACGAGGCGTGTACGAGGATACCGAGCTTCGAGACGTGCCCGCCGAGCTGAAGGCCCGGTGGTTCACTGCGGCGACAGACGACTGTGCAGGCTCGTGGCGTGCCGCGGATGAACTTCGCGCGCTGGTGACGTTTCGCGAACTCAATCTGATCGGCAACTGGCCGATGCGAGGGGCCTTCCAGGCCATCTTCTGCCGCAACGTCGTCATCTACTTCGATGACGAAACCCAGTCGCGCGTCTGGGGGCGCATAATCCCGTTGCTGGCGTCCGACGGCTGCCTCTACATCGGCCACTCCGAACGTGTGTCAGGCCCGGCTGCAGACGCCTTGCGCAGCGAGGCCATCACCACCTATCGCCGCCGCAATGGAGTCCGAGCATGACACGCATCCGGGTGCTGGTGGTCGACGATTCCGCTGCCATGCGAGGTCTCATTGTGGCCTCACTGAGCCGTGATCCGGCGATCGACGTTGTCGGGGAAGCTGCCGATCCAATCGCTGCTCGGCAAGCCATCAAGGCGCTCAATCCAGATGTCGTCACGCTCGACGTCGAGATGCCAAACATGTGCGGGCTCGAGTTTCTCGAAAAGATCATGCGCCTGCGACCCATGCCGGTGATCATGGTCTCGAGCCTGACTGCGCGCGGTGCTGAGGCCAGCGTCAGGGCGCTGGCAATCGGCGCTGTCGACTGCGTACCGAAGCCTTCGGAGGCCGACCCCGGGTCATTCGACGACCTGCCCGCCAAGGTGATGATGGCGGCCCGGGCGCGGGTGCATTCCCTGACGCGGCCGAGCCATGTCGAGCAGCGCCCAGCAGCGAACCCGACGGGGCTGCCCAACTTCGAGCCGGACGGGCGCGTCGTCGCGATCGGGGCATCGACAGGCGGTGTCGAAGCACTCATCGAAGTGCTCTCCAAGTTCCCGGCCAATTGTCCACCAACGCTTGTCGTACAGCACATGCCGGCGCTCTTCACGCCAAGCTTTGCCCAACGCCTCAATCGACTGTGCGCACCGACCGTTGCGGAGGCGACCGACGGCACGCCACTCGCGGCAGGCCACGTTTATCTGGCGCCTGGAGGGGTCACGCATCTCGAGGTCACGGGGACGAAGGTGCTTCGCTGCCGGCTGCACGATGGCGACCCGGTTAGCGGACATCGACCGTCGGTTGACGTGCTGTTTGCCTCAGTCGCGAAATCGGCGGGCAGCATGGCCGTTGGCGTCATCCTGACTGGCATGGGTCGGGACGGAGCCAATGGCCTGCTGGCCATGCGCAAAGCGGGCGCGCGAACTCTCGGACAAAATGAAGAGAGCTGCGTCGTTTATGGCATGCCGAAAGCCGCGTTCGAGAACGGCGCCGCCGAAAAGCAGGTCCCGCTCGATGAAATGGCCACGCAGATCCTGATCAATCGGCCGCTCGAACATCAACAGAGGAAAGTCTACAATGCCATTCGCTAAGCATCTCGGCGTGCTCGTCGTCGATGACACCAGCGTCAGTCGAGCGCTGATGTGCAACGGCCTCGATGAGATCGGGATCGTCGGCTATCGAATCGCCAGAGACGGCGAGGAGGCTCTCAAGGCCATGATGACCACGCCGGCTCACCTGGTGATCTCCGACTTCGAAATGCCCAAGCTCGATGGCCTGCGGCTGCTTCGTGCATTGCGCGAGTATACACCCACGCGAGCCACCGGCTTCATCCTGGTAACGGGAAGCGGAGACAGATCTCTCATCGAGCAGGGGCGGAAGTTCGGCCTGAACAATTACCTCGCCAAACCCTTTACGACCCCGAGTCTCAAAGCCTGCATCGAGGCGGTCGTTGGAAAACTGGTATGACGGCCAATTTCCTAAAGGAGCGCCGTATCCACATCATCCAGGGCGAGTACTTCGTCGCGGATGACCCAGGCGTCATGCTCACGACCGTGCTCGGGTCCTGCGTGGCCGCGTGTCTGCGTGATCCAGAAGCGCAGGTCGGCGGTATGAACCATTTTCTCCTGCCAGACTATTCTGACCGGAGCGATCGCGCGGATACCGAGCGCTACGGCGTGCATCTGATGGAGCTGCTGGTGAACGGTCTGATGCAGAGAGGTGCCCGTCGGGAACGCCTCCAGGCGAAGCTGTTCGGCGGCGCGCGCATCATGCAAGGGCTCTCGGATATCGGGGCTCACAACGCCACTTTTGCCGAGCGCTTTCTGGCAACCGAAGGGATCGCCCTGATCGGGGGCAGCCTCAGGGGGGACTGCGGCCGGCGCATACAATACTGGCCAGTGTCGGGACGCGCGCGGCAGATATTCGTCAAGTCCGATGCCATCGACCCCTCGACAGCCCGCAGCGTACCACCAAGCCATACTGGCTCTGGTGACATCGAGCTCTTCTGAGCGGCATCAGCCATTGGCGGCCCCATGAACAACACTGTCTCGAATTGCGACCATCGGCCGTTCACCGCGATGTCTGTTCTTCTGTCCCGAATCGAACGGGAGCTGCGAGATCTGGCGTCGATGTCGGACGACTTGCAGGCCGTGATTTCACCGGCTCTTTCGAGCGACAAGCCGCAATCCAACGATCTTGTTCCCGCGGTGCAAGCTCTCGACCAGATGAGCCAAACGCTGCATGCCATGGCGACATTTATGGAGACCGTCGCAGCGAGCGTTCCGGCACACTGGGCAATCGACCCGCGTGCGGCGGCTTTGGCGCTACCGCTGGCGGCTCTGGCTGCGCGGCTGGATCAACATCACGACACCAGCGCAACCGCCCGTCTGGGTTCCGGCGACTACGAGCACTTCTGACTGCTATTCCCTGCCGCAATCATACCCGAACTCGTTACGCGCCCGAGACGACCCGGTGCCCCCCGTATCGCCGTGGCGCCGTGATCCGCCTGCCGTATCGCGCAAAAGATCGAGATGCCTCAGCTTCGACAGACGCTTTCTGACGCGATCTTGAAGAAGGTTGCCCATGGATAGCTGCCCACACCAGGATTCAGCGAGGAGATAGCGGCAACCCGTCCACTGGACCCTGCATCTGGGTAGAACAGCGCCCATCAGGTTGCAGGACAAAGAGAAATCGCCCTCCACCGCCGCCTCCTGAAGGCCGCGACAGGCGGTGGCGGGGGTGCTAATCTCAAGGCTACACAACCGCCATGCGACGAGGCGCGCTGCCCATGTTCACGACCTTTTTCCACGAGCTCAAGGCGGCCAAGGTGCCGGTCACCTTGAAGGAGTACCTCATGCTGATGGAGGCGCTCAAAGCCGATCTCGCGGACCAGCGGGTGGAGTATTTCTACTATCTGTCGCGGGCCGCCCTGGTGAAGGACGAGCGGCATCTCGACAAGTTCGATCAGGTCTTCGGCCACGTCTTCAAAGGCCTGGAACTGATGAGCGAGACGGCCAACGCCGAGATCCCCGAGGAATGGTTGCGAGCGGTGTCCTCGCTCTATCTCTCCGAGGAGGAGAAGAAAAAGATCGAGGCTCTCGGCGGCTGGGACAAGATCATGGAGGAGCTGAAAAAGCGCCTCGAGGAACAGAAGGGCCGGCATCAGGGCGGAAGCAAATGGATCGGCACCGGCGGCACCTCGCCCTATGGCGCCGAGGGCTACAATCCGGCTGGCGTGCGCATTGGGCAAAAGGAAAACAAGAATTTCCGCGCCGTGAAGGTGTGGGACAAGCGCGAGTTCAAGGACCTCGATGACTCCGTCGAGCTGGGCACGCGCAACATCAAGGTGGCGCTGCGGCGGCTGCGGCGCTTCGCCCGCGAAGGCGCGCAGGATGAGCTGGATCTCGACGGCACCATCCGCGGCACGGCGCACAAAGGCTATCTCGACATCCAGATGCGAGCCGAGCGGCGCAACACCGTCAAGGTCTTGATGTTCTTCGACATCGGCGGCTCGATGGACTGGCACATCAAGCTTGCCGAGGAGCTGTTCTCTGCCTCGCGCACCGAGTTCAAGCACATGCAGCACTACTACTTCCACAACTGCCTCTATGAGTTCGTGTGGAAGGACAACAAGCGGCGCTGGACCGAGAAGACGCCGACGTGGGAGGTGCTGCACAAGTTCCCCGCCGATTATAAAGTCATCTTCGTCGGCGATGCCTCCATGAGCCCCTACGAGATCACAGTGCCCGGCGGCTCGGTCGAGCACATGAACGAGGAGCCGGGCTCCGCCTGGGTCAAACGCGTCACCGGCATCTACGAGAACTGCGTGTGGCTCAATCCGGTGCCGAAAGACCACTGGAACTGGACGCCCTCGATCAAGCTGGTGCAGGACATCATGGAAGACCGCATGTATCCGCTCACCCTCGGCGGCCTCGACGACGCCATGAAGGAGTTGATGCGTTAACGGGTCCGTTGCCACGGGCGCTTCGTATCCCACTGTGAACTGACGACCGCCTTGACCGATCGACACCGGAGAAGACGCGCATGGCCCGCACTGTTTCTTGATGGCTCCAGGGAGGGGCTTTGCCTCTCCCTTCTATGTCGTCCCGCCGGGAACAAGACGCGGGAAGGGGTCATGCGTCTGACCTCGATGCGGGGCGCACTTCTGCACAGACCCGCCCCTCCACTGTCTTCCCGGAAGCCGCGCGCGCGCTTTTTGCGGCGCCTTTGGTTGCCCAGTGCCAGCCGGCGCGTGCGCGTGGCTATCCGGGATCCCACCGTAAGCTGAGTGCCCTAACCCGACCCACGCGATCCCGGATCTGCGTGAGGCGCACGATGTGCGCTCACTTCGTCCGGGAAGACAGAGTGAGGGTGAGGTGGGCGAGAATGTGCAGCAAAATCTTGTGCCTATCCGATCTCACACCTGCGGGCGCATCCTGTCGGCGGCCTTGAAGTATTCGCGCGCGTGCGCCACGATCTGGCGGTCGGTCGGATGGTCCGCCGTCTCGACGCCGATGATGCGGTCGCCGAGCGTGGGATCGTGGCTGTGCACGTGTTTGACCAGCTCCAGCTTAGCCGTGCCCGGCCCCATGATCAGCCATTCCTGCGCCGGCTTCAGGGCCTCGACGACATGCTGCAGGAATTTCTGGTCCTGCGGCGATCGGTGCCCGGAAATGGTGCCGGCACGGTGATGCAGGTGGGCATGCGGGTTGGTCGCGGCAAGATCGATCTCCTCAACCTGATGCCGGTTGAAAAAGAACACCCGCGCCTCGCCATGATCGAGCCAGACGACGGCGTGATAGGCTTTCATCAGGCAGGCTCCTACGTGTATCCGGTAGCCTGCATGACACCCCACCTGTAACCGCCCGTCCTTGCGCCCGATCAAACGCGCAAGCCTGCCCGTCCATGCGCACATGTACGGACACATTGACAGGCGGCATCAGCGCTGCGACCGTAACCCCAGCGATGATAACGAAGGCAACCATTGCGAGGGAACCCAGGCATGGCTGAAGCTGCAAAGTGGACCGACACCTCCATCGAGATTGCCGGCGTCAAGATCCACGTCACTCGGGCCGGCAAGGGCCACCCGCTGGTCGTGCTGCATCACGACATCGGGACACTCGACCGGGTGCCGCTGTTCGATACCCTGGCCAAATCCTATGACGTGATCGTGCCGCACTACGCCGGTTGGGGGCGCTCGCAACGGCCGGAGTGGATGCGCAGCGTACGCGATGTCGCGGTCATGCAGCGGGCGCTGCTCGACAAGCTCGCGGTCGACAAGGCGTCATTGCTGGGGCTCGGTTTCGGTGGCTGGGTCGCAGCCGAGATGGCCACCATGTCGGCGCGCGATATCGCCAGCCTGGTGCTGGTCGGCCCCATGGGCATCAAGCCGGCCGCCAAGGATGCCTACATCCTCGATCAGGCCATCATCTCGTACATCGACTATCCCCGCGCCTTCTTCCATGATCACAAGAATTTCGAGGCGCTGTACGGCAACATTACCACCGATCAGCTCGAGGCCTGGGACATCGCGCGTGAGATGTGCTTCCGCATCGCCTGGAAGCCCTACATGTACAGCCAGACGTTGCCGCATCTGCTGTCCTCGATCAAATCGCCGGTGATGATCGTGTGGGGCGACCAGGACAAGGTGGTGCCGGTGTCGACGGCGGCGCAGTGGCAAACGGCGCTGCCCGGCGCCAAGCTCGAAATCATCAAGGGCTGTGGCCACGCCGTGGATATGGAACAACCCGCGGTGCTGGCCAAGCTCATGGCTGGGTTCTTGAAGTAGGCTGTGCAAAGGAGCGCACGTGCCATGACCATCATCCAGAAAATTGTACGTGCCGGCGACCTACCGCCGGAGTGGGCGAAGGAGTTCGCGGATCCCGACATCAAGGTCGAAGTCAGGATCGCCGAGTTCGACGAGGAACTGGCCAAAGCGCGGACATCGATCGATGTGTTCGATGTCTTCGCGCGGCAAGCCGAAAAACGCGGTCTTTCGCCCGAGAAGCTCGATGAGATCCTGAATGAGAAGTAAGCCACGTCTCGTCTTCGATACGAACGTGCTGCTTGATGCAATCTGCTTTCCTTCGTCTTTCGGTCGACAAGCCTATGTCTTGGCGCTCAGAACGGTGGACATCATGATGTCTGAAGCCACACTGCATGAGGTGACGGCCGTGCTTCAACGGCCCAAATTCGACCGTTTCGTCCCAGCGCACATTCGATATGCTGCCCTCGCCGCCCTGCGCAGCGATATGACGTTCATGGAACCCTGGTGCCACTACCGGGTCTGCCGCGACGCAACCGACGATAAATTCATCGATTTGGCGGTATGCGCCGGTGCTGAAGCCATCATCAGTCGCGATGCCGACCTGCTCGCCCTCACACCCTGCAACGGCATTCGAATCGAAGACGCACGACAATTCGTGCTCTCAAAGTCACAGCGCACCTGAACTGCGAAGCTCATCGGGAGGATCACCCCATGCATCTGATGTATTTCACTGAGCAGCCGATGTCGGCCTATGACGAGAAGGAAGGCCTGAAGTACGGTGCCACGGCACTGACCTTCTCCAACAAGCACTTCGATCCGGTGGCCGGCAGCCGCCTCTACAATGAGTTCATCGAGCAATACAAGAAGTGCGAGGAGGTCGGCATCGACGGCATCATGCTGAACGAGCACCACAACGCGCCGTTCTGCATGCAGGCCAAGACCAATATCTGCGCTGCCATCCTCGCCGCCGTCACCGAGAAGGTGAAGATCGTGCTGCTGGGGAACCCGCTGCCGCTGGCCGAGAACCCGATCCGGCTGGCCGAAGAGCTGGCCATGATCGACATGATCTCGAAAGGCCGACTCGTCTCCGGCTTCGTGCGCGGCGGCGGCCAGGAGCAGCTCTCGGCTGGTGTAAACCCCGCCTACAATCGTGAGCGCTTCATCGAGGCCCATGACCTGATCGTCAAGGCATGGACCGAGCCGGGGCCGTTCCGCTGGGAGGGCACGCACTATCAGCACCGCGTCGTCAACCCCTGGGCCGTGCCCTTGCAGAAGCCCTACCCACGCGTGTGGATCCCGGGTGTCATCTCCACGGAAACGATCGTGTGGGCCGCGCAGCAGCGCTATCCCTATATTGCGCTCAACACGTCGATCGAGCAGACCAAGAAGATCTGGGAGCTGTACGACAAGACGGCGGCGGACTGTGGCTACCAAACGGGCCCAGAGAACCGCGGCTATCTGGCGCGCATCCACGTACATGACGACGAAAAGACCGCGATCAAGAACGCGCGCGAGTTCACCTGGATGCAGGGTGAGTTCACCGGTCTGGCGCATCCCGTGTGGGCCAATCCCGCCGGCTACTTCTCACCCAGCGGCCGGCGCCAGTTCGTCGAGTTCGCGGTTGGCCGCTCGAAGAACCCGCGCGGCGCCATGACCTTCGAAGAGCAGCTCGAGTCCGGCATGATCATGGCCGGCACGCCGAAGCAGGTGCTGCCGCGCATCAGGCATCTGCTCGAGGAGACGCGGCCCGGCATCATGGCGGTGTGGGCGCAGGACGGCAAAGTCTCCCAGAAGGACAGCCTGCGCTGCATCGAGCTGCTTGGCAAAGAGGTGTTCCCGCAAATTCGCATCTGGGCCAAGGAACTGGGCCTCAACAGCCCGTTCGAAGCCGATGCGCCGGTGCATCTCAAGTACTCCAAGGACCTGAAAAAGAAGCCGGTGGCGGCTGAATAGCGCGCGGGCCTTCAAAGGCACGCCGTGCAACAGCGGCGAGCGTTCCAGAGGGAGCGCTCGCCGTCGCCGTTATGGCCCGGCCACTGGTCCCGGGCGATCACGCACGGTTAATTCGCTGTAACGTTTTCGTAACGGCATTGAAACGTTGTTCAAGCATCATCACATCAAGCTGCAACGAAGATAGCGAAGGAGAGCCTGAGCTAGTCCACGGCCACCCGGCCGGGGCGGAGATGGAGGTGGCAGTGCAGTACATCGATTACTACAGCGAGCCGGCGTCCTATGAGCCACGCGGCATGCATCTTTCGACCGAGGACGTGGCGAAGCTGATCAAGCTGATGCGCGAATTGCGCGAGCTGACCCAGTCGCGCACGACCTACGCGGCGGCCTCCGAATTCCTGGCTCAGATGACGGGCGAGCGCGACACGCAGAGCCTGATCAACCCGGAAATTCTCGCCCAGTAAACGGCGCCCCGAACGTTTGGGCCGTGCGCTTGGCGCTGCACAGCCGAGCGTGGCCGTTCCCGCGGCTGTGGCTCACGCGCCCTTGCCGAATTCGGGTGAGGCCTTAGCATGCCCGATGGCGGCTCGCTGCCCGACCGCCCGCGAGCCGCGAAGCGAGGCCGACCTATGTTCCATACCGTCGTGTGCGACCTGCTCGGGATCCGCTATCCCATCCTGCAAGGTGCCATGCAAGGCGGCGGCGGCGTGGATCTGGTGGCAGCGGTCAGCGAGGCGGGGGGCCTCGGCGTGTTGCCGACCTTCAGCGGCACCGACGCCAAGCTTCGAGCCGATATCGCTGCCGTCCGCGCCAGGACGTCGCGCCCGTTCGGCGTCAACATCATGCCGATGGGCCGCGGAATCACCGAGCGTTGCGCGGCAACATGCATCGAGCTGGCGGTGCCCGTCGTGACAACGGGCCGTGCCGATCCGGGCGAGGATATCGTGCGTCGCCTCAAGGATGCCGGCATCAAGGTGGTCTCCGTGATCCCGACCGTCGCGCACGCCCTGCGCATGGAGGCGGAAGGCGTCGACGCCGTCGTAGCATCCGGCACCGAGGCCGGCGGCCATGTCGGCACGGTGGCAACCCTGCCGCTGGTGCCGATGGTGGTCGATGCCGTGAAAATACCCGTCATCGCAGCCGGCGGCATTGGCGATGGGCGCGGCTTCCTCGCAGCGTTCGCCCTGGGCGCGGTGGGTGTGCAGATGGGGACGCGCTTCATGGCGACGACCGAATCCGACATGAACGCCTGGGGGCAAGGCCAGCTTCTCGCCATGGCCGAGACGGACACCATCGTCACGCGCAGCATGACTGGCGCCACCGTCCGCTGCATCAGGACACCGGAGATCGTGGCCTACGAGGAGACGCTGGCGCGCGATCCGCAATCGCCCGAGCTCAACGACCTGAAGCGGCGGGTGCGCCTGTCACGGCACCATGACGACAAAGCGGAGCGCCGCCAGTCAGCAGCCGGGCAGATCGCGGGCCTGATCCACGACGTCATGCCCGTGCGTGATCTGATCGATGGCATCATGGCCGACGCGGCGCGCCACGCTGCGCGACTGCCGTCGGTCGCTGCGGGCCAACCGGCGTCACGGCGCGCGTAAACAGGCGTTCCTGCGAGCACTGATCCAGAGCCGATTCAGCGCGCCCATCCGCGTCTTGACTGCAAAGGCAACCGCCGACGTCGCCTTCAATGCCGCGACGCCGATGGCCCGAGATCAATGGCGGCCGTGGCAATGCTTGTACTTCTTGCCGGAGCCGCACGGGCATTTGTCGTTGCGGGAGACGCGGCCCCAGGTCGACGGATCCTTCGGGTCGATACCGTCGTCGCTGCCATTCGGTTTGCGCAGCTTGACCGGCTCGGCCTTGGGCGGCGTCGGAGCCGGCGGCGGACGGGATTCAGCCGCCAGCACGGCCTCGGCCAAGGCGAACTCATCCTCGCCCGTGACCGGATTGATGTGATGGGCCTGCACCTGCGGGCGCACCTGTGGCGGCGGCTCGAGCGGTGGGGCGTCCTCGGCGGCGACGCGCAGCCCCATGAGCTGGCCGGTAACGTTCTCGCGCAGCTTGGCCAGCATCGCCTCGAACAGCTCGAAGGCCTCCGTCTTGTACTCGTTGAGCGGGTCCTTCTGACCGTAAGCGCGCAAGCCGATCACCTGTCGCAGGTGCTCGAGCGTAACCAAGTGCTCGCGCCAGAGGTTGTCCAGCATCTGCAGCAAGACCGTCTTCTCGATGTCCTTCAGGCGCAGGCGACCGACCTCGGCCGGCTCCCGGCTCGGCGCACTGTCGATGGCATGCACGAGACCGCGGGCATCGAGATACTCGCGCAGGAAGGCGTAGCCGATGCGGTCGGCATTGGCGGCCTGCTCCTCGGCAGAGGCACCGTCGATGCGGATCTGACCCTGGTTCGACGCCAGAATGGCGTTGCCGATGGCGGCGAGGCCTTCCTGCGTCGGCTCGCGTTCCAGCATCGCCTTCAGCGACGGCTCACTTTCTACGAAGCCAACGAGGCCCTTGGCGTTCTCGTAGCCCTTGAGCACGTGACTACCGAGTTCTGCAGCCGTCGCTGTGGCCTTGTCGTCAATCTCCTTGCCCAGCCGCTCGCGGATCACCTTGTCGTCGACGCCTTCCTCCTCGGCCCACCTGTCGATGGGAAGATCCAGACTGAAGATCCGGGAAACCTCCTCCTTGAGGCCAGCCACATTCCATTGCTCGGCGTAGGCATTCTCGGGAATGTGCTGCGCCACCAACTCGTCGATGATCTGGTGCCGCATCTGGTCGACGCGCTCCGAGACGTCGTCGAGACCCATGATCTCGACGCGCTCTTCGAACACCACCTTGCGCTGGTCGTTCATGACGTCGTCGTACTTGAGCACCTGCTTGCGCATGTCGAAGTTGCGCGCCTCGACCTTTTTCTGCGCGTTCTCAAGTGCCTTGTTGATCCAGGGATGGATGATGGCTTCGCCCTCCTGCATGCCGAGGCGGCGCAGCATGCCTTCCATGCGGTCGGCGGCGAAGATGCGCATCAGGTCATCTTCCAGCGACAGATAGAACTTGGTGCGGCCGGGATCGCCCTGGCGGCCGGAGCGGCCACGCAGCTGATTGTCGATGCGCCGGCTTTCGTGGCGCTCGGTGCCCATGACATAGAGGCCACCGGGCAGCGTCACCGTCTTGGCCGGGCGCCCCTTCTTTGCGGGCTCGATCTCCACTTCCTCGGAGGCGGCGCGCACGATCGCCTGGTTCTCCTCGACCTGCACCACGATCGGCGCCAGCTTCTCGCCGAGACGCGTGAACAGCGCGCCCACCTTGGTTTTCATCTCCGCCGTCGCGCTCGAATCCGAACCAGTCGCCTCGCGCCAGGGCTGCACCACCTCCTCGACCCAGCCCGGTACCATGTCCTTGAAGCGCGAGAGGCGCTGCTCGACGCCCGCCTGTTCATCGCCGCGCTTCGACACCGACTTGATCAGCTTGTCCAGCATCTCGGTGATGTGAAAATCGATGCCGGGATTGCCCGAGCCGCGATCGGCCTTGTATTCAAGCTCCAGCCAGTCAGCGATCATGTACTTGGCATTGCCGCCGAGCTGGATGTCGGTGCCGCGGCCGGCCATGTTGGTGGCGATGGTGACGGTGCCCGGGATGCCGGCCTGGGCAATGATCTCGGCTTCCTGCTCGTGGAAGCGGGCGTTCAGCACCTGATGCGTGATGCCACGCTGCTTGAGCAATTCCGACAGCTGCTCGCTTTTCTCGATTGAGACAGTGCCGACGAGCACGGGCTGCTTGCGCTTCTGGGCGCTTTCCACCTCGCGGATGATGGCTTCCCACTTCTCCTTGGTCGTCCGATAGACCTCGTCGTCGAGATCGCGGCGGGCGACGGGCACGTTGGTCGGCACCTCCATCACGTCGAGCTTGTAGATGTCCATGAACTCGTTAGCCTCGGTGGAGGCCGTGCCGGTCATGCCGGCGAGCTTGTCGTAGAGGCGGAAGTAGTTCTGGAAGGTAATCGAGGCCAGCGTCTGGTTCTCGGGCTGAATATCGACCTTTTCCTTGGCCTCGATCGCCTGATGCAGACCTTCCGAATAGCGGCGGCCTTGCATCATGCGGCCGGTGAACTCGTCGATCAGCACGACCTGGCCGCTCTTGACGATGTAATCGCGGTCGCGCACGTACATCTTGTGCGCCCGGAGCGCCTGATTGACGTGATGCACGATGGTGACGTTCTCGAAATCGTAGAGATTGCCCTCCTTCAGGATCTCCGCCTCGCGCAGCCACTGTTCGACGCGCTCGTTGCCGGCCTCGGTCAGCGACACCTGCTTCTGCTTCTCGTCGAGCTCGAAATCACCGGCATCGAGCCGCGGCATGACTGCATCGACCGCCATATAGAGATCGGCCTTGTCCTCGACGGGACCCGAGATGATCAGCGGTGTGCGCGCCTCGTCGATGAGGATCGAGTCGACTTCGTCGACGATCGCAAAATAGTGACCGGCCATATCCAGCGGCCGACCGCCGAACTGAACCATCTCGCGCGCGCTCATCTTCATGTTGTCGCGCAGATAGTCGAAGCCGAACTCGTTGTTGGTGCCGTAGGTCACGTCGGCGGCGTACTGCTGGCGGCGCTCGTCGTCCTCGAGGCCGTGCACGATGCAACCGACGGTGAGGCCGAGGAACTTGTAGACGGCGCCCATCCATTCCGAGTCGCGCTTGGCCAGGTAGTCATTGACCGTGATGACATGCACGCCGCGACCGGTGAGGGCGTTGAGGTAGGCGGCGAGCGTGGCCACCAGTGTCTTGCCCTCGCCCGTCTTCATCTCCGAGATCTTGCCGTCGTGCTGCACCATGCCGCCGATCAGCTGCACGTCGAAGTGGCGCTGGCCGAGTGTGCGCTTGGCCGCCTCGCGCACCGTGGCGAAGGCGGGCACCAGGAGGTCGTCGAGATCGGCGCCGGCCTTCAACTGCTCGCGGAACTTGGCCGTGCGCGCCCGCAACTCGCTGTCGGACAGGCGGGCCAGCTCGGGCTCCAGCGCGTTGATCGCCTCGACCTTGGGCCGATACGTTCTGAGCCGGCGCTCGTTCGACGAGCCGAAGATCTTGCTGGCGATGGTGCCGAGAGACAGCATTGGCGGAGCCTCAAACGTGTTGTCCCGCTCCGGGATAGCCCAGAGCGGGGGAAGCGCCTTGCAGGCGCTCGACAGAAAGCTGCACGCTTCTCCGGCGCGCAAGACCCCGCCCTCGCGCTGCACGCCCATCGGGACCTGCAGGGCGCGAAGGCCTGGACCAAACAGCGAACAACCAGGAAGCACCGGCAACCGCCGGAATGCGAGAGATAAGGATTGAGCCGGCCTGTTGTCAACGCGGGGTGCAGTCAAGTTTTCGAATGTGCAGATAACGTTTTCAGCTTTTCGGGCCTGGCTGGCCACAGGATCCGTGTCAGTCACGCCGATGGATGGGACCGTCGCCTCAACCCAAAGTTCGCGGGGTTGCGGCGCCTTTTGTCTCACTTTCGCCACCTGGGCGCGTCCTCTCTTGGCAACAGGGCGCCGGATCTCTAAGGAGGCTGCAATCGTTCGTCATGGCGCAATCCGGGGTGGAGCCCCACTCCCATGAGACGCCAGTCGGAATCGCGGCCATGGCGGCCCGAATGGCGTCCCGGCCACAACGCTCGCCCGTCCCGCCTCTCATCACTCGCGCGACTACGGCCACGCTCGCGCCGCCTATCGCCGCGCCCAAGCCCCTAGCCTCACGGAAGGATTGCTCACGTGTCAGCCCGCTCCCTGCTCGCTTTCATGGTCATGTGTCTCGCTGCAACCTTGGTCACCGGCCCGGTCGCGGCCCAGGATAAGGTCATTGCCAAGGTCAATGGCCGCGTCATCACCGACACCGATCTGCGCTATGCCGAGGCTGAAATCGGCAACGACCTGGGCTCGATCCCGGTGGAGCAACGCCGGCGGGTGCTGGTCGAATACCTGATCGAGACGCATCTCTTTGCGGAAGCCGGCGAAACAGCCAAGCTCGGCACTGGCCAGGCGTACGAAGAGCGCTCTAAGTACTGGCAGCGCCGGGCCCTGCGCGACGCCTACTTCGACGAGGTCGTGCGCCGGTCTGTCACCGAGGCCGAGGCGCGTAAGTTGTATGATCAGCAGGTGGCCGGCGCCAAGCAGCAGGAAGAAGTGCGCGCGCGCCACATTCTCGTCGAGAGCGAAGTCAAGGCCAAGGAAATCTTCGAGAAAATCGCCCACGGCGAGGATTTCGCCCGGATGGCCAAGGAGCACTCCAAGGATCCCGGCAGCAAGGACGAGGGTGGCGACCTCGGCTATTTCTCGCGGGGCCAGATGGTGCCCGTGTTCGAGGAAACAGCGTTCAAACTCAAGAAGGGCGACATGTCGCAACCGGTGCAGAGCCAATTCGGCTGGCACATCATCAAGCTCGAGGATCGGCGCCAACGCGGTGCGCCGCCCTTCGACAGCATCAAGGAGCGCATCATGGCGTCGCTGATCCATCGCCGGGCACAGGAGTTGGGCCAGACGCTGCGCGACAAGGCGAAGCTCGAGTTCGTCGATCCGGTGCTCAAGGCCGAGGTCGAGAAAGAGAGCCAGATCAAGCCGGTGCCGGCTCCGGCAGCCCCCGCACCTGCGCCGAAAAAGTAACGGCCCGCCGTCCTCGGACGGCCGCCAGACGGGCCGACCGGGGCAACGCCCGAGCATTCCGCTTATGGACGGGCTCGGGCGTCGCCGCTAGAAGGGCCGCAGTCTCCACCTTCGCGTCTCGCCCCTCCCGTCCGGAACACTGCCGTATGGCCCCGCCAACCGCCCCTCCTCCTCGCGTCGCCCTGTTCGTGACGTGCCTGGTCGATCTGATGCGCCCCTCGGTCGGCTTTGCCGCCGTGAAGCTGATCGAGAAAGCCGGGTGCACAGTCGAGGTGCCAACGGCACAGACGTGCTGCGGGCAGCCGGCCTACAATTCGGGGGATAAAGTCAATGCCGCCGCCCTCGCGCGCCAGACGATCGCCGCCTGCGAGCACTACGATTACGTCGTGGCGCCGTCCGGCTCCTGCGCGGGCATGCTGAAATCGCACTATCCCGCGCTACTGGCCGACGACAAGGCTTGGGCGCCACGCGCCAAGGCCTTCGCCGCCAAGGTGCACGAGCTGATCGCTTTTCTGGTCGATGTGCGTGGGCTGACCGACGTCGGCGCCACATTGAAGGCGCGCGCCACCTATCACGACAGCTGCTCGGGATTGCGCGAACTCGGCATCAAGGAGCAGCCGCGAAAGTTACTGGCCAGCGTCAAAGGCCTCGAGCTGGTCGAGATGGCGGATTGCGAAATCTGCTGCGGCTTCGGCGGCACGTTTGCGGTCAAGTACAGCGACATCTCGAATGCCATTGTCGAGAAGAAGTGCGCCAACATCGTCGAGGCCGGCACTGATCTGATGCTGGCGGGCGATCTCGGCTGCCTCATGAACATGGCGGGTAAGCTGCGCCGTGATGGGCGTAGCGTCGCCGTCCGCCATATCGCCGAGGTGCTCGCCGGCGAGATGGATGCGCCGCCGATCGCGGGGGCGAAGGGTTGAAGCCGGCTACATCGGCAACTCGAGCTCGGCGAGCAGAATGGCCCATTGGGCGCCGTGCATGTCGCGGTCGGCGCGGCTGCCTTGAATGACGGGGCGCGGAAACGAAAACTTGATGACATTGAGATCGGGGATATCGAAGCGCTTCACCATCTGCGTCGGCTGGTGATAGAGAGCGGCCACGGCTTCCGTCTTGAGCGCTGGCGAGATCGCGGCGAAAGCTTCGGCGCTGCCGCAGAACACATCGACGGTGACCCAGAACGGCCCGGCATTCTTCGAGCGGACCTTCTCGACGCGATCCCCAAGCTTAAGCATGCCCGACCTCAGACACGACGAGCCGGAAGGCCTGCATGGGATCATCCAGCTCCATGACGTGGTTGAGCGCGAACTCGTAGAAGGCACCGCGCTCTGATTGCGCCGGCGAATAGGGGAATGCGAAAGTCGGCAGTTCCTCGTCGGTGGTGAGCGGGTAGTGCAACACAAACGGGTTGATCAATTTGCCGATCTCTTCTGACAAGGCGGCCGTCTCGGCGGTAACGAGGCCGAGGACGCCGATCTCGACCGGCTCGCCTTGCCGGTTTTCCATGGGGCCCAGCGCCGAGTTGGCGCCGATCAGCCGGAACTCGAGGGAATAGGCCGGAGGCTCGAGCCCCATGCGTTGCGCGATCTGACCGGTGAGGTAGGCGTGCAGCTTGTCGATCCAGGCCTGTGCATTGGCGACGTAATGGGGATCACGCAGCACTGCCAGGATCGAGGTCTGATAGCCAGCGATGCGCGCGCCCTCGAGCTTGACGGTGTAGCGGCCAGGCACCCACTGCGAACCAGTGACGCGCACGCAGCGCTCATCGAGCGCGCCATAGCGGGCTGCGCTCACATCCAGATGGCCACCTGGCTCATGGAGGATGAACGGGTCGGCATTCTCGTACAGCATATGCGCGGACACCGAGTGCGGCGTGCATTTGGCGCCGTCCGCCAGCGGCTCCACCGTGAAACCTTCGGCATCGAACTGCACCATGATCACCCCGCTGGTCGGGTTGGTGGAGCACAGCGCGCCGCATTCCGCGATCTTGGCGCCGTGCCAAGCGCCCCCCGCATGTTCGCCGCGCGACAATGGCAGCGCCGAGATGATGGCGGTATCCGTCGTGCGGCCGGCGAGCACGATGTCGGCGCCGGTGGCGAGCGCTGCCTGCACCTGCTCGGCACCCGCAAGCGCCACGATGTTGGTCATGGCGCCGATGGCTTCGGGCGAGATCGGCGGCGCGGGCGTCAGTGGCACAATGCGCTTGGCTGTCAGCGCATCGGCGACGCGCTTGGATGGCTGGCTCGAATAGAGCCGCGTGACCTTGACGCGCTGGCCGAGTTCGGCGGCAATCTCCCGCGTGATGTCATACATCCAGTCGACAGTCGCATCCGTGCCGCAAGTGCCGGATGTGCCGATGACCAGCGGCACACCCGCTTCGGCGCGCGCCAGCATCAGTTGCCGCCATTCGGATTTGGTGGCGGCGCGCGAATATTTCGACGTGCCCGAGCCGAGCGAGAACGGACCGCTGTCCGTGGAGCCGCCATCGATGCAGATGATGTCGGGCTTGGCCGCCACACCACGCGCCAGTGCGGCCCGGTCGAAGCCCAGCCCCAGCACACCCGAAGGTACCAGCACGCGTGTCGGCATGAGCAGGCTCCGTCTGTTGTCTGGGCCAAGGCTTCCGGCCCGGACGGCCTTGCTGCCGTGGGCCTCGACTCACGTGCACCCTAGCAATCAGGAGCCGGGCTGAACAGATTTTCGAGTCGGGTCGCCAGGGCGCTGAGACGGGAGTCCGCCCCGCCGCTTTGACGTTGGTGGTTTTCGCGTCGGGTCGCGCCTGCGCTTCGCTTCGGCTTGGCCCGATCTACGAAGAGAGCGCCGTTGTTGGCGGAAATTAACGCTGCGCGCGCGAATATCATGGGACGATATTCCCATTATCAGG
>JBJXDZ010000133.1:0-4380 GCA_046154645.1 Hyphomicrobiaceae bacterium | reverse complement strand
TCGACGAGAACGAAGGTGATCGACTTGTTGTAGTCCGGTAGGCTCTCACGGAGCCGCTGCAGCACGCGATCTTGCTGTGCGCAGGTCGGTCACCACGTTGACTTGTAGTGCAGTAGCACCGATTCCCCTTTGGTGACTGCGGCTTCGATCACGCCGGCCTTGTAGGCGACCGTGTCGCTGCCGGCGTTTGCCGGCGCGTGCACCACGAAGATCGTCAATAGCAGGGCCATCATGCCCGATACAGTCTTGCGCAAGTCGATACTCCTTTTTTCGTAGTTGCTGAGGGAAACGCTCACAGGGAAACGGAAAGCTCCTGAAGCCACGTAGGCAGGAGCTGCGTTGCCCAGCCTTCGATACGTGCGTATTCCGACGAAGCCGGACACTGAATCCGAACGAAGCCGGACAGTGATCCGAACGATTGCGGACAGCGATCCGACGAAGCCGGACAGCGCCACCCATCGACAGGCTCAACGGGTCACGCAGCGTCGTCCGTGTCAAGTTTGCCACGCTTGGCGGTCTTATTCTTGGGGTCGCGCATGCTCTCGCCGGCAAGGTTGAGGCGGTGGGCGCTGTGGACGAGTCGATCGAGGATGGCGTCGGCCACCGTTGGATTGGCGATCATCTCGTGCCAGTGCTTTACGTCGACCTGGCTGGTCACGATCGTCGAGCCACGTCCCTGCCGGTCGTCGAAGATCTCCAGGAGATCGCGACCTTGATCCGCCGTCACATTGGCAAGCCCCCAATCGTCGAGGATCAGCAGTTGCGCGCGGGCGATGCTTTTCAGCAGGCGTGCGTGACGGCCGTCACCGCGTGCGAGTGCCAAGGCATCGAACAGCCGTGGCACGCGGTAGTAGAGCACCGAGCGATCATCCCGACAGGCCTTATGGGCCAACGCACAGGCCAGCCAACTTTTGCCGAGCCCGGTTTTGCCGACGATGATCAGGTTCTGGTGCTGGGTGATCCAGTCGCCAGCGATCAGCTTGGCGAGGAGCGGCTTGTCGAGGCCACGCGCCGCCTTCATGTCGATATCCTCGACGACCGCATTCTGCCTGAGCCCGGCGAACTTCAAGCGGCTGACAAGGCGCTTGTTCTCGCGCTCGATGGCCTCGCGGTCGACGAGCAGTCCGAGCCGTTCCTCGAAGGAGAGCGCGGCGATATCGGGTTGACGCCGCTGCTCTTCGAGCGCCTTCGCCATGCCGAGTAAGCCGAGGGCGACCAGACGCTGATCGGTTGGATGTGTGAGCATTGATTGTCTCTTTCTTTGGTCGCCCATCTGCCGATTGCGCCTGCCGCCGTGCGGGCGGGCCGGTGGCCGCGCATCTCGTTTGGCAGGGCGTCAGTGGTAGGTGTCGGGGCCACGGATGTTGTCGTGCCGGAGTGGCGGGGCCTCTGGCGTTGCCTCGGGCGCGAACGCCCTGTCGAGCCCGTGTCCCAGGATCGAGGCGATCGAGCCGTAGGTGGTGGAGCCGACATGATTGCCGCGCCGGCAGGCCGCCTCGACACGGGCGGCTCCGTGGCTCTTGACGAGGCTGATGATGCCGAGGCACGAGCGGAAGCCCTGCTCGGGATGCGGCTTGCTTTTCATGATCGCCTCGAACATGGCGACCGTGGCCGGACCGACCTCGGCGGCCGCGCTCATCATCCGCGCCGGCGTCCATTCGGCGTAACGGCGATGCGCACTCGGCATGTGCTCGGTTGTTGTCGTGTGTCGGCCCCGGACGGCCGAGAATGCATGGCTCGCGATCCGCTGGCCTTTGTGGAAGATCTCGACCGTGGCGCTGGTGATGCGGGCATCCACGATCTCGCGGATCAGCTTCGACGGCACCGAGTAGAAGTGATCGGCGATCTCGATGTGATAGTCCGGCGCGACGCGGGCGCGCTTCCATTCGGCATAGGCGTAGGGCTCGCCGGGCAGCCCCTTCAGCGCCGGCCGCTCCAGAGCCTCCAGCAACTCGGCGCGGCTTTTACCCACGCGCCGCATCACCTTGGCGTTGATGGCCGCCACGCATTCCCGGATCGCGGTGTTCAACTCTGCCAGGGAGAAGAACGTCCGGTTGCGCAGCTTCGCCAGCACGAACCGCTCGACGATCTGGACCGCGACCTCGACCTTGGCCTTGTCGCGCGGCTTGACGATCCGTGTCGGCAGCACGACGCAGCCGTAGTGGTCGGCGAGATCCTGATAGGTCCGGTTGATGCCCGGCTCATAGCGCGACGGCTTGGTGATCCCCGCCTTCAGATTGTCGGGTACCAGGGCCTGCGGCACGCCGCCGATCGCCGCGAGAGCATTGACGTGGGCGCCGATCCAGTCAGGCAGCGTCTCGGTCCAGCGCGCCTCGGCGTAGGTGAAGTTCGACGCCCCGAGCGCCGCGACGAAAATCCGAGCGCGGTGCTCCTCGCCCGTCGCCGGATCAACCACGCCGATCGTGTCGCCGGCCCAGTCCACGAACAGCCGCTCGCCCGCCAGATGGGTCTGGCGCATGGTCGCCGAGACCGTCTGCCGCCAGATCTTGTGCAGCTCGCAGAACCGCGTGTAGCTGTACCCGGTCGGCTGATCCGCCAGATACTCCTGCCACAACAGCAGCAGGGTCACGCCGCGCCGCTTCAGCTCGTTCTGGATCGCTGGCCAGTCGATGGCAGGGCGCACACGATCGCCCTCGCCGACGACAGGGAACAGGCGTCGTTCAAGCTCGACGTCGTCGATCCCCTCCGGCACCGGCCAACCGATGCCCACGGCCTCGGCCCGCCGCGCATACTCCGCCACCTGCGTCTTGCCGACGCCGGTCGCCTCGCTGATCTTCCGGTAGCTCAATCCCAGGACGTGCTTCAGGCGAAGCACCTCGCGCACCTTCCGCATCGACAATCTCTCCGCAGGCATCGCTTGACCTCTCTGTTGAGAGGCAGCGATCGGGTGATTCGATCGTCGATGGGTGGACCTATCGGCTGGCCTCAGCCAGCTGTCCGCATTCGTCGAGTTGCTGTCCGGCTTCCCTCGGATTCACTGTCCGCTTTGCGTCGGATTCCGCACGTTGGCCCCACAGCGGATGAAACGGGTGCGTGATCGCAGCCGATCCCAAGGGCTCATTGCGGATCAGTGCAGTTCGATGTGACCGTGCCGACGGTGGCCGACCGCATCGCCCAGGAGGTCGTCCGTCGCTTTCTCGAGCCGATCCTGGAGCCGGTGTTCCACACCGACTCCTACGGCTACAGGCCCGGCAAATCTGCGATTGATGCCGTGGGACAGGCCCGTCAGCGCTGTTGGCGTCACGACTGGGTTCTCGATCTCGACGTCAAAGGCTACTTCGACGGCATTGATTGGGAGTTGATGCTCAAGGCGGTCCGCAGTCATACGGATTGCCCGTGGGTGCTGCTCTACATCGAGCGCTGGTTGAAGGCGCCCGTGCAGATGGAGGACGGCAGTGTCGTCGCGCGCACGGCAGGCACGCCACAAGGCGGGGTTATCTCACCGCTGCTGGCGAACCTGTTCCTGCACTACGCCTTCGACATGTGGATGACGCGGGAGTTCCCGCAAATCCCCTTCGAGCGTTACGCGGACGACATGATCTGTCACTGCAGAACCGAGGATGAGGCACAGGCACTCTGGCGTGCGATCGCCAACCGGTTTGCACATTGCAAGCTGGTCCTGCATCCACAGAAGACGAAGATCGTCTACTGCAAGGATGTGAACCGGCGGGGCGCCTATCCCGTCATCCGCTTCGACTTTCTGGGTTATCAGTTCCGCGCCCGGAAAACGATGTGGGTGAAGAAGGACAGGCGCATCTTCGCACACAGCTTCATGCCGGCGGCTAGTCCTACGGCGTTGACGCGCATCAGCCGGGAAATCCGGACCTGGGCGCTGCACCATCGCAGCGACAAATCCCTGGCCGAACTGGCCGCGATATACAATCCGAAGATCCGCGGCTGGATCACCTACTACAGCCACTTCTATCGGACGCAGTTGCGTCCCACTCTGCGCAGGATCGACGCCTATGTCATTCGATGGGCCCGTCGCAAGTACAAGCGAATGGTGCATCGGACCAAGGGAGCCAGAGATTGGTTCGACCGGCTGCGCCGGGCGACACCGACGCTCTTTGCTCACGGGCCTCTATGCCATGGCAACGGCCGAACATCGGGAGCCGTATGACTCGAGAGGGTCACGTACGGTTCTGGGAGCGCCCGGGGGTGAAAGTCCTCCGGGCGACTCGTCAGTCGCGCCTGATTTCGGGACTTGGTGCGCAGGCACGGCGATGCTCGATGGTCCCCCAAGACCGACCGTTCGTTGCCATGAGGTTCCCAAATTTGATTGCAGCGCAGCAAAAGTCTTCCGGTGAAGCTGTCGGTCGATGGACCTGAAAAGCATACGCCAACTGATCATACGTGTCT